>NZ_CP038018.1:1302162-1953244 GCF_008805035.1 Eikenella exigua
AAGCTGGGCTTGCAGTTTGACTTCGGCCAACTCGGCGCGTTTGGCATCGTAGGCGACTTGGAAACGCTGCTTACATTCGTTGATGAACGCGCCGACGGTTTTTTTCTCTTCGGGCGGCAGGCTGCCGAGCTGTTTGAGCAGGGCGTTGAGTTCGCCGGTTTTGCCGAGATACTGGGCTTTAACGAGCTCGAGGGCTTGCTGGTCGGCGGTGTTTTGGATGGCGGCAATGCCGGCGGCGGTAATTTGTTCTGCGTTTTGCATATTTTATTGTGAAATGATGATAGGAATGAGGCGACACACCTGCAGGCTACCTGAAAAATCTGGCAGCAAAACCGAAGGCGGGAAAGGCGGCATTTTAGCCGAAAATGGGCTGTTTTTATAGCAGACCGGCAAAGCGGACGGCGGACAAAAAACTAGGCTTTGCCCTGCATATTGTGGTGTTCGATTTTGAAACCGCCGTTACGGTAGGCAGCAAAACGACGGCGGGCAGCGGCAAGCTGGGTTTCACTGTGGCCAACGATTTCCAGCACACGTTCTGGCGTATTCGGCGCATCGCTCCACAAGTCTGCCGATAAATTCAGCACCACCAGGCTGCTGTCCGCTGCGGGCAGAGCTTCATCTTCGGCCAGCAGTATCGGCGGTTCTGTCGGGCACGGGTTTTCTTCTGGCAGCCAGATTTCGTGCGGCAGGAAGCTTTCGGCCTCGAATACCCACAGTTGGCGGTCGAGGGTTGTCAGCTGTTCCGCACTACTGCCCCAAACTAGCACACGGCAGCCGGCTTCAACTACGCGTTTGGCCAGGCGGCAGGCGAAGGTTTCCAAATCGGCAACGTGGGTGTAGAACGTAACGGTGGGCATGGAGGCTACCTGAAAAATGGTTTTACGGAACGTTTTGATTTTCAGGTAGCCTGTTCATTGCCAGCAATGATTTGTGATACTAGGAGTATTGCCTTGCGGTTAGGCTACCTGAAATTTGATTATAGGCGAGAGGCTACCTGAAGTGATGTTTCGGCGCAGCCGAAGCTGAGTTTCTGCGAAACTAAAACGACTTTTCAGATATTTCGCACTTTCAGGTAGCCTGTTGGCACTCAGTGTTGGTCAAGCCAGCGTTCAGCATCGAGTGCGGCTTGGCAGCCGGAGGCCGCGCTGGTGATAGCTTGGCGGTAGGTGTGATCTTTCACGTCGCCCGCCGCCCAGATGCCTTCGATGTTGGTTGCGCCGACGTTATCGCCACTGCCACCTTTGGTTTTCAGGTAGCCCGCATCATCCATTTCAAGCTGGCCCTTGAAGATGTCAGTATTGGGTTTGTGCCCGATGGCGATAAATACGCCTTTGACGGCGATGTCTTCGCTGTGGCCGTCGTTGAATTTCAGCCGCACGCTGGTTACGCCGTTGTCGTCGCCCAATACTTCTTCCAACACGGCTTCGGTTTTCAAGACAATTTTGCCTTCTTCCACGCGGCGCATCAGTTTGTCCACCATGATTTTTTCGGCTCGGAAACTGTCGCGACGGTGTATCAGGGTTACGGTATTGGCGATGTTGGCCAGGTAAAGTGCTTCTTCCACGGCGGTGTTGCCGCCGCCGACAACGGCTACGTCCTGTTTTTTGTAGAAGAAGCCGTCGCAGGTGGCGCAGGCGGACACGCCGCGTCCGGCAAAGGTTTCTTCGCTCGGCAGGCCGAGGTATTTGGCCGATGCGCCGGTGGCGACGATGAGTGCGTCGCAGGTATATTCGCCCGCATCACCAATGAGTTTGAACGGGCGTTGCTGCAGTTGCGCGGTGTGGATATGGTCGAAAACGATTTCTGTGCCGAAGCGTTCGGCGTGGGCGAGAAAGCGTGCCATCAGTTCGGGGCCCTGCACGCCGTCGGCATCGGCAGGCCAGTTGTCCACTTCGGTGGTAGTCATAAGTTGGCCGCCTTGTTCCAAACCGGTAATGATGATGGGATTGAGATTGGCGCGGGCGGCGTAAACGGCGGCGGTGTAACCAGCAGGGCCAGAACCGAGGATGATGAGTTTATGGTGTTTGGGCATATTCTTCTCCAAATAAAATGGTATTTATTGTACCCGCTTTCGGGCATAAAAACACCGCCGGCAAAATGGCTGGCGGTGCATAGTGTTTGGTGCTTATCAGGGATTGGTAGCAGATTTGTTGGTAGCTGGCCGGGCGGCGGCAGGTTTGCTGGCAGACGGTTTGACTGCAGGAGTAGCTGGTTTGGCAGCAGCCGGTTGCTGCTGTTGCTGCTGAGTGGCCGGACGGGCGGCAGGAGCACGGGCATCCTGACCATTGCCTATGGTAATTTCTGAAGAAATCTTCTGATAAATGCCGTTACCGATACCACGTACATTTTTAATGTCTTCGGGAGATTTGAACGGGCCATTGGCTGTGCGATATTCTACAATTGCAGCAGCCTTAGCCGGACCGATGCCATTCAAGGTTTGAAGCTCTTGCGCGGTGGCTGTGTTAATATTAACTTGTGCTAATGCCCAAGAAAAACTTAACAGGGTAAAAACGACGAAAAGAAACTTCTTCATACAGAACTCCTTATACAATTAATCGGGCAAAATACTGCTCCTTAAAGATACAGTATTCACGTTATGATAGCCTGACATTACTTATCACACAAGCATCTTTACCCATAAGTAACAAATAATTGCATTTTACCTTATGCGAAGTTGGTTCGTTCTTCCTTTTCCAACTCACACTGTACCGCTATCCCGGATTTCCATCCATTCCTTTCATCATACTCCCACAAAGCACAACACCCGCCATCAGGCGGGTGTCGTAAATAGGTGTTTGGCAGTGTCCTACTTTCGCACGGGTATCCGCACTATCATCGGCGCTGGTTCGTTTCACGGCCCTGTTCGGGATGGGAAGGCGTGGGACCAAACCGCTATGGCCGCCAAACTTAAACTGTACAAATCGTCAAGCCGCCGGTAGCGTCCACTCCGGCCAATCAAATCAAACTGTCCTGTCCGGCTATACTAACCAAACAATCGGGTAATGTGTATCGATTCCAGTAAGCTTTATTCTCTATGAGTGCCCTTCCCGGTGTCTCCACACCGCAAAGCACTTCAAATGATAGAGCCAAGCCTCACGAGCAATTAGTATGGGTTAGCTGCACGCGTTGCCGCGCTTCCACACCCCACCTATCAACGTCCTGGTCTAGAACGACTCTTCAGCGCGGTTATACCGCAAGGGAAGTCTCATCTCCAGGCAGGTTTCGCGCTTAGATGCTTTCAGCGCTTATCCTTCCCGAACTTAGCTACCCGGCGATGCCACTGGCGTGACAACCGGTACACCAGAGGTTCGTCCACTCCGGTCCTCTCGTACTAGGAGCAGCCCCTGTCAAACTTCCAACGCCCACTGCAGATAGGGACCAAACTGTCTCACGACGTTTTAAACCCAGCTCACGTACCACTTTAAATGGCGAACAGCCATACCCTTGGGACCGACTACAGCCCCAGGATGTGATGAGCCGACATCGAGGTGCCAAACTCCGCCGTCGATATGAACTCTTGGGCGGAATCAGCCTGTTATCCCCGGAGTACCTTTTATCCGTTGAGCGATGGCCCTTCCATTCAGAACCACCGGATCACTATGTCCTGCTTTCGCACCTGCTCGACTTGTCGGTCTCGCAGTTAAGCTACCTTTTGCCATTGCACTATCAGTCCGATTTCCGACCGGACCTAGATAACCTTCGAACTCCTCCGTTACTCTTTGGGAGGAGACCGCCCCAGTCAAACTGCCTACCATGCACGGTCCCCGATCCGGTTTACGGACCTGGGTTAGAACCTCAAAGTCACCAGGGTGGTATTTCAAGGACGGCTCCACAGAAACTAGCGCCTCTGCTTCTAAGCCTCCCACCTATCCTACACAAGTGACTTCAAAGTCCAATGCAAAGCTACAGTAAAGGTTCACGGGGTCTTTCCGTCTAGCAGCGGGTAGATTGCATCTTCACAACCACTTCAACTTCGCTGAGTCTCGGGAGGAGACAGTGTGGCCATCGTTACGCCATTCGTGCGGGTCGGAACTTACCCGACAAGGAATTTCGCTACCTTAGGACCGTTATAGTTACGGCCGCCGTTTACTGGGGCTTCGATCCGATGCTCTCACATCTTCAATTAACCTTCCAGCACCGGGCAGGCGTCACACCCTATACGTCCACTTTCGTGTTTGCAGAGTGCTGTGTTTTTAATAAACAGTCGCAGCCACCGATTCTCTGCGACCCTCCAAAGCTTACGGAGTAAATCCTTCACCTCAGAGGGCATACCTTCTCCCGAAGTTACGGTATCAATTTGCCGAGTTCCTTCTCCCGAGTTCTCTCAAGCGCCTTAGAATTCTCATCCTGCCCACCTGTGTCGGTTTGCGGTACGGTTCGATTTAAGCTGGAGCTTAGTGGCTTTTCCTGGAAGCGTGGTATCAGTCACTTCGTATCCGTAGATACTCGTTATCGCTTCTCGGTGTTATGAAGAACCGGATTTGCCTAATTCTTCCACCTACTAGCTTGAACAAACTATTCCAACAGTTTGCTGACCTAACCTTCTCCGTCCCCACATCGCACTTAAATCAAGTACGGGAATATTAACCCGTTTCCCATCGACTACGCATCTCTGCCTCGCCTTAGGGGCCGACTCACCCTGCGCCGATGAACGTTGCGCAGGAAACCTTGGGCTTTCGGCGAGCGGGCTTTTCACCCGCTTTATCGCTACTCATGTCAACATTCGCACTTCTGATACCTCCAGCATTCCTTACGAAACGCCTTCTCAGGCCTACAGAACGCTCCCCTACCATGCACGCTTCATTAAAACAGCTAACCCCATCTACCATACTCGACTTTGATGGGCGCTTTCCGTCACTTTGCTCCGGCAAGCTGTTTTAATGAAGCATGCATCCGCAGCTTCGGTTATAGATTTGAGCCCCGTTACATCTTCCGCGCAGGATGACTCGACCAGTGAGCTGTTACGCTTTCTTTAAATGATGGCTGCTTCTAAGCCAACATCCTGGCTGTCTAAGCCTTCCCACTTCGTTTACCACTTAATCTATCATTTGGGACCTTAGCTGGCGGTCTGGGTTGTTTCCCTTTCGACAACGGACGTTAGCACCCGCTGTCTGTCTCCCATGATTGCACTTTCCGGTATTCTGAGTTTGCCATGGGTTGGTAAGTCGCAATGACCCCCTAGCCATAACAGTGCTTTACCCCCGGAAGTGATACATGAGGCACTACCTAAATAGTTTTCGGGGAGAACCAGCTATCTCCGAGTTTGTTTAGCCTTTCACCCCTATCCACAGCTCATCCCCGCATTTTGCAACATGCGTGGGTTCGGTCCTCCAGTACCTGTTACGGCACCTTCAACCTGGCCATGGATAGATCACTCGGTTTCGGGTCTACACCCAGCAACTATGACGCCCTATTAAGACTCGGTTTCCCTACGCCTCCCCTATCCGGTTAAGCTCGCTACTGAATGTAAGTCGTTGACCCATTATACAAAAGGTACGCAGTCACACAATAAAGTGCTCCCACTGTTTGTATGCATCAGGTTTCAGGTTCTATTTCACTCCCCTCCCGGGGTTCTTTTCGCCTTTCCCTCACGGTACTGGTTCACTATCGGTCGATGATGAGTATTTAGCCTTGGAGGATGGTCCCCCCATCTTCAGACAGGATTTCTCGTGTCCCGCCCTACTTGTCATATGCTTAGTACCACTGCCGGAATTTCGGATACAGGGCTATCACCCACTATGGCGGAAGTTTCCAATTCCTTCTCCTATCCCGACGGCTATCACATACAGGCTGCTCCGCGTTCGCTCGCCACTACTTGCGGAATCTCGGTTGATTTCTTTTCCTCCGGGTACTTAGATGGTTCAGTTCTCCGGGTTCGCTTCTCTAAGCTTATATATTCAGCTTAGGATACACATTGCTGTGTGGGTTCCCCCATTCGGACATCACCGGATCAAAGCTCTATTGCCAGCTCCCCGATGCTTTTCGCAGGCTTACACGTCCTTCGTCGCCTATCATCGCCAAGGCATCCACCTGATGCACTTATTCACTTGACTCTATCATTTGAAGCGCCTCTTTGACTTCGCCCGCGCTGCGTTGACTACAGCTGGGGCTTAAGGCCTCCACTCTGATAAAGCTTACTGCTTGTTGTGTCCGAACCCTGCCTTTTGCGTTTCAGGATTCGGTCGATACAATCATCACCCAAATTTCTGTATGACTTATCTTTAGGATAAGCCTTACTTCGTTTGTTTGTTGATTTCGGCTTGCCAATTTGTTAAAGATCGATGCGTTTTGACTTCGCAAATAAAAATAAACTACCGCTCAAAACTGCAACATGTAACAGCTTGCTCGCATATTTAGCATACTTTTATTTGGAAAGTATTGTGTGGTGGAGGCAAACGGGATCGAACCGATGACCCCCTGCTTGCAAAGCAGGTGCTCTACCAACTGAGCTATGCCCCCAGTACCTGGGCGGATCTGCTCCACTCTACGCCTACTGGTGGGTCTGGGAGGACTTGAACCTCCGACCCCACGCTTATCAAGCGTGTGCTCTAACCAGCTGAGCTACAAACCCAACATTCTCTTCGCATCTGTATCCGATTACCGATAGGTGTGGATGCTCTACCCCTACTTTTTCTCTAGAAAGGAGGTGATCCAGCCGCAGGTTCCCCTACGGCTACCTTGTTACGACTTCACCCCAGTCATGAAGCATACCGTGGCAAGCGAGCTCCTTGCGGTTACCCTACCTGCTTCTGGTATCCCCCACTCCCATGGTGTGACGGGCGGTGTGTACAAGACCCGGGAACGTATTCACCGCAGTATGCTGACCTGCGATTACTAGCGATTCCGACTTCATGCACTCGAGTTGCAGAGTGCAATCCGGACTACGATCGGTTTTCTGGGATTGGCTCCGCCTCGCGGCTTGGCTACCCTCTGTACCGACCATTGTATGACGTGTGAAGCCCTGGTCATAAGGGCCATGAGGACTTGACGTCATCCCCACCTTCCTCCGGTTTGTCACCGGCAGTCTCATTAGAGTGCCCAACTAAATGATGGCAACTAATGACAAGGGTTGCGCTCGTTGCGGGACTTAACCCAACATCTCACGACACGAGCTGACGACAGCCATGCAGCACCTGTGTTACGGCTCCCGAAGGCACCCCTCTATCTCTAAAGGGTTCCGTACATGTCAAAACCAGGTAAGGTTCTTCGCGTTGCATCGAATTAATCCACATCATCCACCGCTTGTGCGGGTCCCCGTCAATTCCTTTGAGTTTTAATCTTGCGACCGTACTCCCCAGGCGGTCGATTTCACGCGTTAGCTACGCTACTAAGCAATCAAGTTGCCCAACAGCTAATCGACATCGTTTAGGGCGTGGACTACCAGGGTATCTAATCCTGTTTGCTACCCACGCTTTCGAGCATGAACGTCAGTGTTATCCCAGGGGGCTGCCTTCGCCATCGGTATTCCTCCACATCTCTACGCATTTCACTGCTACACGTGGAATTCTACCCCCCTCTGACACACTCTAGCTATCCAGTTCAGAACGCAGTTCCCAGGTTGAGCCCGGGGATTTCACATCCTGCTTAAATAACCATCTGCGCTCGCTTTACGCCCAGTAATTCCGATTAACGCTCGCACCCTACGTATTACCGCGGCTGCTGGCACGTAGTTAGCCGGTGCTTATTCTTTCGGTACCGTCAGCAAAGGGTGGTATTAGCACCCTCCTTTTCTTCCCGAACAAAAGTACTTTACAACCCGAAGGCCTTCTTCATACACGCGGCATGGCTGGATCAGGGTTGCCCCCATTGTCCAAAATTCCCCACTGCTGCCTCCCGTAGGAGTCTGGGCCGTGTCTCAGTCCCAGTGTGGCGGATCGTCCTCTCAGACCCGCTACTGATCGTCGCCTTGGTAGGCCTTTACCCCACCAACTAGCTAATCAGTTATCGGCCGCTCGAATAACGCGAGGTCTTGCGATCCCCCGCTTTCTCCCTCAGGACGTATGCGGTATTAGCCAATCTTTCGATTGGTTATCCCCCATTACTCGGTACGTTCCGATATATTACTCACCCGTTCGCCACTCGCCGGCAGTAGTGCAAGCACTACCCCGCTGCCGTTCGACTTGCATGTGTAAAGCATGCCGCCAGCGTTCAATCTGAGCCAGGATCAAACTCTTATGTTCAATCTCTAACTTAATACTTCTGGTCTGCTTCAAAGAAATCGACAGAACAATGTTAAACATCGTCTTGTCTTCTTCTCAACAGTGCAGGTGTAAAACACCCACACTTATCGGTAATCTGATTGTTAAAGAGCTGCTGAACCGTAAAACCGACAACAAAACCGTGCCGTAAGGAACAGCGAAGATGCGGACTATACGCCTACCAAAATATTTTGTCAAATACCGGAAAACAAAATATCCACAAACAAAAACTAAATCACTAAGGTGAAATGAAATTTACCCGGCATAAATACAACTGACTACTGGCTACCTGAAAGATACCTGCACAAAAAATAGCCGAGCAACTGCCAGGCTATTAAATTCTTTCATTATAAAACTATTCAGAACAATCCACTAACTACTCCATCTTCATCCACATCAATTCGCTCTGCAGCCGGCACTTTTGGCAAACCTGGCATTTTCATCATATTGCCGCACAGCACCACAACAAACCCTGCTCCAGCAGACAACGTCAGCCCACGCACAATGATACGGAAACCTTGTGGTGCACCCAACAACTTAGCATTATCACTGAATGAATATTGCGTTTTTGCCATACAAACGGGCAACTTGTCCCACCCCAATTTTTCCAAATTAGCGATATCAGCCAGCGCCTCCGCACTGAAATCCACATCATCTGCACCATAAATTCTCTGGGCAACCATGCGGATTTTTTCCGGGATACTTTGCTCTACTTCATAAGAGAAGCTAAATTGTGCAGATGATTGTTCGATAACAGCAGCTACTTTACGCGCCAAATCCTCACCACCGGCACCACCTTTACTCCACACTTCGGTAAATGATATTTCCGCACCACGTTGTCGGCAGGCTTCAGCCACCAAATTCAATTCGGCCTGAGTATCAACACTGAATCGGTTGAGAGCTACCACCACCGGCAAGCCAAACACATTTTTCAGATTATCAATATGACGCAACAGATTGGGTAACCCTTTTTCCAGTGCAGCCAGATTTTCACCGGACAACTCATCTTTTGGTAAGCCACCGTTATATTTCAATGCCCGCACGGTAGCTACTACCACTGCAGCATCCGGCCGCAAACCGGACAACCGACATTTGATATCGCAAAATTTCTCAGCCCCCAAATCCGCACCAAACCCAGCTTCGGTAACAGCATAATCGGCCAGATGACAAGCCAAGCGTGTGGCGATAACTGAATTGCAACCGTGGGCAATATTAGCGAACGGACCGCCATGCACAAAAGCGGGCGTACCTCCAATAGTTTGAACAAGATTTGGCTTAATCGCATCTTTTAACAGCACCGCCATTGCACCTTGTGCTTTCAAATCGCGTGCATACACCGGGCTACCGTCTTTGGCATACGCCACCAACATATTACCCAACCTCTGTTTGAGGTCGGCAACATCTTGGGCTAAACAGAATACAGCCATCACCTCGGAGGCAACAGTTATATCAAAACCATCATCACGCATCACACCATCGGTAGTTCTGCCCAATCCCCCGATAATATTACGCAAATGGCGATCATTCATATCAACTGCACGCCGCCACAGAATCCGTTTTGTATCGATATTGAGCGCATTACCATAGTAGATATGATTGTCGATAAGAGCAGCCAAAAGGTTATTTGCGGCACCAATAGCGTGAAAATCGCCAGTAAAGTGCAGGTTAATATCTTCCATTGGCAGCACTTGGGCATAGCCGCCACCAGCCGCACCGCCTTTGATACCAAACACAGGGCCGAGTGAAGGCTCACGCAGGGCAATGACAGCATTTTTACCGATGCGATTGAGCGCGTCGGCCAAGCCGATGGTTACTGTAGTTTTGCCTTCCCCGGCCGGCGTGGGGCTGATGGCAGTCACCAAAATTAGCTTACCTTGCTTTTCAGGTAGCCTGAATGCATCCACAGGATGGATTTTGGCTTTATATTTACCATAATGCTCCAACTGCTCCGGTTTCAAGCCAAGCTTGGCAGCGATTTCGTCAATATGCCGGATGGAGGCAGCTTGAGCAATTTGAACGTCGGACAATTGGGGCATAACGGTCTCCAAATAAAGAGTTGGAAAAGAAGAGCGTAGCTCTAGGGATTGTACTCTAAATCAGTTGATAAGAAGCGAATATTCATCATTATAGATACAACATATCATGTAATCACTAAAAAATATTGATGCAAGATGGCAAAGTGAAAGTTGAGATACAAACAAAAGGGCGGGTACGCCCCCGCCCTTCATCACTTCCTTTTTATACTCAAACTTAACCCGTTATTTTCAAAGCCGGGAATAAGCCTCGCAAACCAGCCAATACAATCTCCACCGCAATTGCTGCCAGCAGCAGGCCAGACACGCGGTTGATGATCTTGATGCCAACACTGCCAAGTATTTTGCTCAGTCTGGCCGAACAGGCCAAAATCAAATAACAGGTTACCCCCACCATAAAACAGGCGGCCAGAAGTTGTAGTGCACCCACCCACGTTTCCACATGACTGCTATAAATGATAATGATAGAAAATCCGCCCGGACCAACGATAATCGGTGTAGCCATCGGCACCACGGCAAAGGTAAATTGTTTCTCCGGCGGCAGGCTTAAATGCTCCTTATTTAAACTAGGTTTCACCGGATTATCCTCGCCTCCCATCATGTTCATGGCAATCACAAATACTAAAATGCCTCCAGCAATCTGGAAGGCTGGAATGCCGATGCCTAGAACTTTCAACAACGGCGTACCAATTACCCCGGCCACCACCATACAGACAAAGGCGCTAATCGCTACCAGGCGCGCGGTTTTACGCTGCTCCTTCAAAGTAAAATCCACTGTCTTATCAACAAAATATCCAAGTGCAATCAATGGATTATTTAGAGCAATCAGGCCAGTGAACAAATACAGGATATGAGTAATCATCATTTCTCTCAAAACATCAAATCAGTCAGATAACAGCGCCACGGCTTCATCTACGCTCGGCATGGCTGCGAAGCGCCCACGCATAATATCGAAATTATGATGCTCATACAGCTCTTTAGCCGACCAGCGGCCATTATCCAGCGTGCTGTTGGCACCTTCTGGCAAAATCACTTCAAAGCCCAAATCGCTGGCAGCCCGCACAGTAGTTTCCACACAGTATTCAGTCATCATACCAACCACCACTAAGCGCTCAACTCCGTTGCCACGCAGGTAATCCAGCAAATCCGTACCGCGAAAAGCGCTGCTATACCATTTATCCACTACTTTCTCACCGGCCTGCGGCGCAACGGCGGCAGCAATCTGCCAACCGGGCGAGTTTGGCGCAAAGGGCGAATCCGCCTCGTTATGCCGCACATAGATGACTTCGCGCCCATGCGTACGGGCAGCAAGCAACATTCGGCTGATGGCATCCAACATTTCCACCCAGCGATAAGCTCCCATATCCAGCAATGCCTGCTGGGTGTCTATAACCAACAAAACCATTTTCTTCATTATGCTCTTTCCGTGGCTAATACTACCTGAAAATACTCGCCGCAATAAAGCTTAAAATACCCGTTTTCTGATCTGAGTAGAATACCCCCAGCATTGGCCGGAGAACTGCCACTATTCTATACAGGCAATGCAACCTTTGCCATTACCAGACACCACACTATGTCAAATGTATTGCAGATTCAACACATATATCATTACTTCTGCCAGCAAACATACAATCCGCAACAAAGGCTACCTGAAATTTCAGGTAGCCTCCACCGCCCTACATCTTGCTCTGCTGATTACTGATGCCCATCAACATAGCAACAATGATCATGATAGAAAGCGTGGCCGTGCCGCCGTAACTCACCAATGGCAGCGGCACACCCACTACCGGCAGGATACCGCTCACCATGCCCATATTCACAAACACATAACAAAACAGCGTCATAGTGAGTGCACCGGCCAAGGTGCGGCTATAGAGCGTAGGGGCTTTGGCAGCAATATAGAGACCACGCCCCAACATGATGGTATACACCGATAGCAGCAGGAGATTGCCAATAAGACCGAACTCTTCACCATACACAGCGAAGATGAAATCCGTGGTGGACTCCGGGATATAGTCAAGATGCGTCTGTGTGCCATTGAGCCAGCCCTTACCCCACACGCCGCCGGAGCCGATAGCAGTCATTGACTGCAAAATATGGTAGCCCGCGCCGAGTGGGTCTTTAGTCGGATCGAGCAGGGTCAGCACGCGGGTGCGCTGGTAGTCATGCATACCGTATTGCCACAACAGAGGCAGCGAAGCAAAAAAGCCGACCACGGCCACCGCAATCACCCTCCACGGCAGCCCCGCAAAAAATATCACAAACAGCCCGGACGCCATAATCAACACAGCCGTACCCAAATCAGGCTGCCTCAAAATCAAGAAGCCCGGTGCAACTATCAGCACCAATGCAGCCAAGTAATGCTGCCAGCCCAGCTCCGTTTCGTGTTTTTGCAGATACCACGCCACCGTCATTGGCAGCGCAATTTTCATCAACTCTGAGGGTTGCAAACGGATGATGCCCAAATTCAACCATCGTTGCGAACCATTCACAATCACACCGAAAAAGTGCACCCCCACCAACATCAGCAGGCTCACCCCATACAGCACGATGGCGAAGTTGCTCAGCACCTGCGGCTGAGTACGGGCAATGCACCACAGCAGTACAAAGCCCACTATCGTGTGCAGGGTTTTGTTTTCCAGCTGGCCGATGTTCTGGCCGTCGGCCGAATACAGCAAAAATAGGCTCATCACATAGATGGCCAGCATGCTGTAAAACAGCCACATGTCCATCGGATCCCAAATTTTCCGCCAGTAGCGGCGGATAGCGTGTTTAGACGGGTGCTGCATATTATCGGACCTCGGATGTGGCAGCTGGCAAGCTACCTGAAACCGCCCGATAGGCAGACAGGGTGCGTACCGCTTGGACGTTAATCAGCGGATACTCTACCTGCCTCATCGCACCATCTCTCGGTACAGCAAGCTTGGGCAGCGGCAGGTTTTTACCGTTTTCGCCCTGTAGTTGCATCAGGTAAAAATCGGCCAACTGGCGCGCCACCGGCGCGGCATTCGCACCCCAGCCACCGTTTTCTAGCAGCACAGCGATGGCGATTTTTGGATTCTGTGCCGGCGCAAAGGCAATAAACCAGGCATGGTCACGGTGGCGTTCGGCCAGCGCGGCCGCGTTATACGATGCACCCTGCCGAATCTGCACCACCTGCGCTGTGCCGGTTTTGCCTCCCATGCTGTATTTCAGCCCCACGCCCATGCGCCAAGCCGTGCCGCCCGGGCGCAACACGCGCTCCATGCTTTGCTTCACAAAAGTGAAATATTCCGGCTTGAACGGTAGGGTGGCACTGGGCTGAGTACCGACTAAAATGCGAGTTTGCTTTTGGTGGTCAGTGAGCTCGCGTACCAAGTGCGGGCGATACCTCACGCCGTTGTTAGCCAGTATGGCGGTGGCGTGCGCCATCTGTAGCGGCGTGTAAGCGTTATAGCCCTGCCCGATGCTGATAGTAACCATATCAGCGGCGCGCCACTGGCGGGCAGATTCGTTGCGCGAATTGGCAAAACGGCGCGCTTTCCACTCGGGGCTAGGCAATATTCCTTTGTATTCATTAGGCAAATCAATGCCAGTTTGCTGGCCAAAGCCGAAGTGCTCCAAATAGGGATAAGCTTTTTCTATGCCCATTTCGTAGCCTAGGCGGTAGAAAAAGGTGTCGGATGACACTTGGATGGCCTTACCCAGATTGGCTGAACCGTGCCCGCTGCGCACCGAATCACGGAACTGGTGGCGGCTGCCGGGAATGCTCCACGCGCCGGGCGCAGGCAGCACAGTGTTGGGCGTAATCTGCCCGCTTTGCAACGCAGCCATGCCCATAAACGGCTTAAAAGTGGAACCGGGCGGATACAGACCTTGGGTAACGCGGTTGATGAGCGGACGTTGCCAATCGTCGTTCAGGCTTTTCCATGTATCGCTGTCGATGCCGTCAATGAACAGGTTGGCATCGTAAGTCGGCTTCGATACCAAAACCAGCACACCGCCTGTTTGCGGATCGATAGCCACCACTGCGCCGCGCCGGTTGCCCAACAGTTCACTAGCTTTCTGCTGCATGCGGATGTCGAGCGACAGGCGCAGGGTCTGCCCGCTCGCGGCTGGTGCGGTTTTCAAGGTACGCACTATATTGCCCTGCGCATCTTTTTCCACTTCCTGATAACCGGGCACGCCATGCAGCTGCTGCTCGTAATAGTTCTCCAAACCCATTTTGCCGATGTGGGTGGTGCCGCGATAAAGCTCGTAGCGGTCTTCGCTTTCCAACTGGTCACGGTCTTTGTCGCTGATGCGGCCGATGTAGCCGATGATGTGAGTAGTGAGCCCACCGTAGGGATATTCGCGAAAAGTGCGTGCATTCACTTCCACACCTTTGAAGCGGAACAGCACCGCTGCCAACCGAGCGGCTTCTTCGGTGCTCAGTTTCAATTTCAGGGGGATGCGTTCGTAGGAGCGGGATTCGGCACGGAAACGCTGGAAGCGCTTCACATCGGCCTCGCTGATTTCCACATACGGGCGCAAAACCGGTATCAAATCCTCAACTTTCATCTCCAATTCGTTGGGGATGACTTCCAGTGAATAGGCTGGATAATTGTGAGCCAGTACCACGCCGTTCACATCGGTGATTTCACCGCGAATCGGCGGGGTAGGGATAAGGGAGATACGGTTGGCAACGGCCTTGTCCACAAATTCATCGTACCTGGCCACCTGAAGCCGCACAAACTGCCATACCAGCACGCTGAAGAATATTAAAATTATAGCAAATGCCACCATCAAGCGCAGCAGATAATCCTTCTGCCGGCTACGGGACGGCGCTTTAGCGGGCGTGTAATGGCGGCGCGACTTCATTTACGGGAACGGCGGTAGTGGTCGATGGCGAGCATCATGTTATTCAACTGCGGCCACAACAGGCCAGTGAGGAGCGAAGGCAGCCACAACCGCCACAGAGGAAACGGCTGCTGCTGAAACAGGCTGACCAGGAAAACCACCAGCTGGCTAACCAACACTGCACCCGCCACTGCTACAGCCTGCCAGCCGAAGGAATTGAGCACAACCTGCCGCCGGTTGCGTTCAATCAAAAATGCGGCCACACTATAAGCCAAGCCGTGCTGCCCCAGCAGTGAATTGGTGCCGATATCCACTAGCAAGCCAAGACAGAACGCCACACCGATACCGATAAGCCGCGGCCGGTGCAGCAGCCAATAAGCCAGCATTATCAATGTGAAATCAGGCAAAGGAAACACCCAGGGCGGGGGCACTGGGACGAAATCGAAGAGCAACGCCAGCAAAAAGCTGAATGCCACCCAGCGTTTGGGTGTGGATTCTTTAAGCGGGGAGATCGGAGACATGCTTATTCCTGCGTATCTTGTTCGGTTAGCGGCTCGGAAGCGGCTTCAGGTAGCCTTGCAGACACTTGCGGCTTCTGAGGAATCACCAGCACATAGCTGCTGCTGCTCAGACTGGCTGACGGCGTCAGCACAGTACGGTAATACGGCGTACCGGAATTGCGGTCAGCATGTGCCACTTTGGCAATCGGAATGCCGGCTGGGTAGATACTGTCAATACCAGAAGTAACCAGCAAATCGCCCTCTTTCAATTCGGCCGACACTGGAAAATAACGCAAATCCAGCGTTTCACCGCGCCCGTACACCAGTGTGCGTACGCCGGTTTCAGCCACCATCGCCGGAATCACCGACTGGCGGTTGTTAATCAGCGCCACCTCCGCTGTGGCCGGCTGTACGGTGGTTACCTGGCCAATTAAGCCTTTTTCGTCACTCACCGGATCACCCACCTGAATCCCGCTGTTACTGCCTTTAGTAATCAACAGACGATCGGCTCGCGGGATACGGCCATTAGATACGATTTCCGCCAGCACTGCCTTGGGCGCAAGCAGCGACTGCAAACGATTCAGTGTTTTCAGCTCACTCAATTCGCGCGCCGTCGGCGCTTGCAGCTGCAACTGCATATTCAGACGGGCATTTTCTTCTTTCAGGCGTGTGTTTTCGGCGAGTAGCTGCTGTTTGTCGCGCATAAATGCCATGCCGCCACTCACCCATTCTGCCGGCTGGCGTGCCACCCACTGCAAGGGATAAAGCCCGGTCGCTACATAAGATTTAGCCTGCCGCAATGCCGCATAACGGTTGTCCAGTACCATCAATGCCATTGAGGCAATCCCCAGCAACACCAGCTTGCCGGCAGAGCTGATAATCGGGCTGACAAAATTGATTTCTTGCGACATAAAGGGAGAATAACAGGCAGGTTACCTGGAAACCGAAGACACCGCGCAGGCAGGTCTGACACAAAACAAACTAAGTGGCATCCCGCTCCGATTTTGCAGCACATGGGATGCCAGGATAAATCAAGGATTGGGCACAAACACAGAGTTCATCTTGCCGATTAAATCCAGCGCCTTGCCGGAGCCACGCACCACGCAGGTAAGCGGGTCCTCGGCAATGCTCACCGGC
Source organism: Eikenella exigua (assembly GCF_008805035.1). Classification (NCBI taxonomy): domain Bacteria; kingdom Pseudomonadati; phylum Pseudomonadota; class Betaproteobacteria; order Neisseriales; family Neisseriaceae; genus Eikenella; species Eikenella exigua. The sequence goes on from NZ_CP038018.1 coordinate 1,318,849, forward strand.
AGGCCAGTTTCCTCAGCCAGCAAACGATCCAAACCGTTGAGCAGTGCACCGCCACCGGTGAGCACTAGGCCACGGTCAGCAATATCTGCGCCCAATTCCGGCGGAGTCTGCTCCAATGCGTTTTTCACAGCCTGCACGATTTGGTTTAACGGCTCAGCCAAGGCTTCCAGCACCTCATTGGAACTGATAGTGAAAGCACGTGGGATACCTTCGGCCAGATTGCGTCCTTTGGCTTCGATTTCGCGCACGGCATTGCCCGGGAAGGCCGTGCCAATGGTTTTTTTGATTTCTTCAGCGGTGGCTTCACCAATCAGCATGCCGTAATTGCGGCGTACATAATTGATAATGGCTTCATCAAACGCATCACCTGCCACACGCACAGAATGGGAATACACCACACCAGACAAAGAGATGATGCCAACTTCGGTCGTACCACCACCGATGTCCACTACCATGGAGCCAGTCGGTTCTTCAATCGGCAAGCCTGCACCGATGGCTGCTGCCATTGGCTCTTCAATCAGATTCACAGAGGCCGCACCAGCCTGTTGCGCCGAATCGTGAATCGCCTTGCGTTCCACCTGGGTTGAGCCGCAGGGCACGCAAATCACAATGCGCGGAGCGGCAGCAAAGCGACTGTTGTTCACCTTGCGGATAAAGTGCTTGAGCATTTTCTCGGTAACATTAAAGTCGGCAATCACCCCATCCTTCATCGGGCGCACCGCCTGAATGCCGCCTGGCGTACGCCCCAGCATACGCTTGGCTTCCGCACCCACCGCCACCGTGGCATTCTTATTGTTGCTCATGTCGTTGGGGAGAGCCACCACCGAAGGTTCGTCCAAAACGATACCGCGGCCTTTGATGTAAATCAGAGTGTTGGCCGTACCTAAATCGATGGCCAGATCATTAGAGAAATATCGGGTGAGAAAGCGGAACATTTTGCTTTAAATCCTAGCGTTTGAATACTGATGAATACTTTAAAGAAACCAAGCCTATGGAGAGACCGGCGCTGCTTTGCGCAACCTTATTCTTATGCCGTGCCGAGAGGCAGGCTTTTAGGCTATAATTCTAACTTTGCAAGCCAGTCTCAAAAGAAACGCGTAATGATACCTGAGATTGGGCTGTTTGCTAAACATAATTTAAGGAATTTTTATGTCGCTTACACTTTCCGACGTTGAAAAAATCGCCCGCCTCTCGCGTTTGAGCCTAACTGAAGCTGAGAAAACCACCACCCTCGACGAACTCAACGGCATTTTCGCCATGGTAGAGCAGATGCAGAGCGTGAACACCGACGGCATCGAACCGATGACCCACCCGCACGAACTCGCCCTGCGCCTGCGTGCCGACCAAATCACCGAAGCCGACCACACCGCCGAATACCAAGCCGTTGCCCCCGAAGTGCGCAACCGCCTGTATATCGTGCCGCAAGTAATTGAGGAATAAACTTTCAGGTAGTTTTTTCTCAGGCTGAGTCCTTTACAAAACTACCACCAGCAGCATATTTGGAACGTTGTGCCAGATCGCTCACCTACCTAATGGCATGTCTGCGCTCGCTATGCTGCGACAGCCAAACAAATTCTTTTCCTTTACAAAGCAACGAGTCACAGACAGCACAACGTTAGTACGACAAGGTAAACTAACGCCGCAGTGGGATAAAGTAAGATGCTTAGTGAAATGCCCTAAACTGCATTCTTAATTCGGCAACTCTAGCAAAGGCCTCAAGCTACCTGAAGCACCCCCCCACGGAGCAAACATCATGAGAAAACTCTTCCTCACCGCCCTCTTGGGCATTCTCGCCGCCACTGCCCACGCCGGAGCCAGCCCGGCCGAACGTGAAGCCAACCCTAAAGCTGCCGCCATAGCGCAAACCAAGCTCGGCGAAGACGTGCTCCTCTACAACTACCAAAGCGACGGCGACGGCGCCTACACTGCCTATCTTTATCCCGACACCATCCAAGCCCTCGGCGGTGGCTGGTATTCCGTCGTATCCCGCCACCGCTCGCAACGCACTGGCGCTGAGCCCTATATGCTGGTATCCGACTGGGTATTCTGCGGCAGCGGCAAACACCAATCCGTGATGAGCGCACTGGCCCTGTTTAACTCCAACGGCAGCCTAAACGGCTTAAAAGATACCCACCCCTATGCCAAGCCTGCCGAACTGAGCGAAGAAACTGTCAATGAACTCAACGCCGTGGGCGGCGAAGACCAGCACACCGCCAAAATGGTACAAGCCGTGTGCGGCCACGTTAGTGCAGCCAAATAAACCTGCCCGCAATATTTTCAGGTAGCCTCAAAGCAGCAAAGGCTACCTGAAAAACCAAAGAACCCCATGCCATCCGAGCAACAACACCTACACGCCGCCGCCGTTAGCCACATCCGCCAATGTTTCAGCCGCCTCAAGCAGCAGGCTGAGCAGGCAGGCAAAGAAATTGCCGCGTATTATTTCTATTTGGTGGACGACTTTTTTGCCGCTGGCAACGCCGCGATTACCCATCAGGATTTAGCTGCCTTTGCTGCCAAGTATAGGAAAGAGTACAAAAACTGCACCATCCTGCAGGTGATTTGGGATGGCAGATGCACACTTTATGAAGGCAAAACCGAAATCCAGAATGCTTCAGATAACTGGCTGGAAAACCAAAGCGAGCTCTACCAAGTTGCATACCGCAGCATAGAAAATCTAGATGATGACGACATCTATCAGCAAAAACGCACCGAATACGAAACAGCCCTGATAGCCGCACTGCAACAATGCGACCAAGAAGGCCTGTTCGGCAATCGTGCTGAAAACGGTATATTGCTGTTTGCGTTTTATATTGATGATTATGATGAAAATGACGAACAATCGCTGCTGTACCGTTCCGCCACGCAGCTCAACCAACCGGATACTTACCAAAAATTGATAGGTTGATATTTTCAGACGGCCTCAAAAAGCAGCCTGCTCCATTAACCCTTTAAAATTCCAATTATTTTCAACCGAAAGACCCTCATGACCCAATACACCCTCAAACAAGCCAGCCAACTGCTGCAATCCAAACAAATCTCCGCCGTCGAACTGGCCACCGAATATCTTGCCGCTATTACCGCGCAGAACCCGGCAATCAACGGCTACATCACCCTCGACCATGACAAAACCCTCGCCGAAGCCCGTGCTGCCGATGCGCGTATCGCAGAAGGCAACGCCACCGCACTTACCGGCGTACCCATCGCCTACAAAGACATTTTCTGTCAAACAGGTTGGCGCAGTGCGTGCAGCTCCAAAATGCTGGACAACTTCGTCTCCCCCTACACTGCCACCGTCGTCCAAAATCTGCTCGACGAAGGCATGGTAACGCTCGGCCGTACCAACATGGACGAATTCGCTATGGGTTCGACCAATGAAACCTCGTTCTACGGCGCAACCAAAAATCCGTGGAATCCCGAACACGTCCCAGGCGGTTCGTCCGGCGGTTCCGCAGCCGTTGTTGCAGCACGTCTTGCTCCTGTCGCACTCGGTTCGGACACCGGCGGCTCTATCCGCCAGCCTGCCTCACACTGCGGCATCACCGGCATTAAACCTACCTACGGCACGGTTTCCCGCTTCGGCATGGTTGCCTACGCGTCCAGTTTCGACCAAGCCGGTCCGATGGCGCAAACTGCCGAAGACTGCGCGATTTTGCTCAATGCGATGGCGAGCTTCGACGAGCGCGATTCCACCAGCTTGGAACGCAACAAAGAAGACTATACCCGCGATTTGGACAAACCGCTCAAAGGCATGAAAATCGGCCTGCCTAAAGAATATTTCGGCGAAGGCGCGGATGCCGATGTGCAGGCTGCTTTGCAAAACGTCATCAACCTTTTAAAAGCGCAAGGCGCGGAAACCATTGAAGTTTCCCTGCCGCAAACCGCCCTGTCCATCCCCGCTTACTACGTCCTCGCTTCCGCTGAAGCCAGCACCAACCTTTCCCGCTACGACGGCGTGCGCTACGGGCACCGCGCCGCCCAATTCAGCGACCTAGAAGAAATGTACAGCAACACCCGCGCCGAAGGTTTCGGCAGCGAAGTCAAACGCCGCATCATGATTGGCACTTATGTGTTGTCGCACGGCTACTACGACGCCTATTACCTGAAAGCCCAAAAACTGCGCCGCCTCGTTGCCAACGATTTTCAGACGGCCTTCGCGCAATGTGACTTCATCCTCGCCCCGACTGCGCCCACCGCCGCCCCCAAACTCGGCAGCGACATCCACGACCCCGTGCAGATGTACCTTTCCGACATCTACACCATCGCTGTGAATTTAGCTGGCTTGCCCGCTCTAACCCTGCCCGCAGGTTTCAGCAGCAGCGGACTGCCCATCGGCGTACAATTTATCGGCAACCACTTCTCCGAAGCCAAAATCCTTGGCGCAGCGCATCAAGTACAGCTGGCGAGTGATTGGCATACGAAAGCGCCGGCGTGAAAGTTTTCAGGTAGCCTCTGTTTTGAGGCTACCTGAAAATAAGAATAAAGTTCTTGGAGATTAAGAAACATGGCTCAGTTTGTTCCCAGCCTAAATGAAGCTATACAACGGATGGATACGGTAGGTGAGCGTAGTGTAGCAAAATTTTTGAATCAGCATTTGCCAGAAGATAGTATTGTTTGGTGCAATATTCCGGTTGGAGACAAACGTTTGCATGCAGACTTTCTGATTCTGTTGCCGAAGCTGGGATTACTGTGTTTGGAAGTGAAAGATTGGAAGTTAAAATCGCTCAACTATTTTAATCCGCAAAAATGTGAACTGATGGTAGATGGGCAAAGCATTATGCAAAAACACCCATTAGAACAGGCACGAGGTTATATACAATACACTGCCAACCTACTGAAACAAGATAAATATCTGCTACAAAAAAGCGGAGCATATCAAGGAGCTCTAATATTTCCCTATGCACACGGAGTAGTGTTTACCCATCTAGCACATGCTGAAATCAAAAAATTAGATGAAGCAGCCGGCAATGCCGTATTCAAGCAACTATTCCCTATCAAACAGACTTGGTATAAAGAAAGTTTACAAGAAAAATCTTCCGAGCGCGTTTATAGCCGCTTGGAAAAGATGTTTACCCATTCATTTCCCTGTTCGCTGGATACTGCACAAATAGACCGTATCCGTTATTGCCTATTCCCCGAAATCCGTATTCGCATTCCACAACAGCAAGAACTGTTTACGGCCGACCATGCCGACGACAAAACGGAAAAGCAGTCCACTCCCCAGCCTGCCGACTCTGTGCCGCAGCCCATCGCCGTGCCCGACATCATCAAAATCATGGATATTCAGCAGGAACAGCTTGCCCGCAGCATCGGCGGCGGCCACCGCGTCATCCACGGCGTGGCAGGCAGCGGCAAAACCCTGATTTTGCTGATGCGCTGCCAATACCTGGCCGAACAGTCCGACAAACCCGTTTTGGTGCTGTGCTACAACCGCGTATTAGCCGATAAATTACGTACCGCCGTGGCCGACAAAGGCTTGGCGGAAAAAGTGGAGGTGTGCAGCTTCCACCAATGGTGCGGCAAACTGCAAAAGGCATACGGGTTGGAGACGCCCGAGCGCTACCGCCATCTGCCCGGTTACGAACACGCCCCGCTGACCGTGCTGCAAGCCATGCACGACGGCACACTGCCCGGCGGCCGCTACGGCGCGGTGCTGATTGATGAAGGGCACGATTTCGAAGCCGACTGGCTGCGCCTGAGCGTGCATATGCTTGATGCCGAGAACGGCCATTTGCTGCTGCTCTACGACGATGCTCAGGCCATCTACAAAAAAAGTGGCGCAGGCTTGGGCTTTACCCTATCCAGCGTCGGCATCAAAGCCCAAGGCCGCACCACCATCCTGCGCCTGAACTACCGCAACACCAAAGAAATCATCGGCTTCGCCTACCTGTTTGCCCAAAACAAAATGCAGCCGCACGAAAGCGGCGAGGACGGCGTACCGCTGGTCGAGCCCGAAGCCGCAGGCGTAAACGGCATTTCGCCCTATATCAAAGAATGCTCCGACTGGCAGGGCGAGCTCGACTACCTTGCCCGCTGCCTCGACAAATGGCTCAAAGACCGCATTCCGCCGCAAGACATCGCCGTCATTTGCTACAACAAAGAACAATGCAACGACGTTGCCAAACTGTTGAAACAAAAAGGTATCCGCCACTCCCTGCATTACGGCGGTAGCAAAAAGGCCTACAATCCGCACGACAACGCTGTTGCCGTCTTTACTATGCACAGCAGCAAAGGCCTCGAATTCCAGCGCGTGATGCTTATGGGCATCTGTACCTTGAAGCATAAAGACGCAAACCAGGAAGCCGACAACACGCGCCTGCTCTACGTTGCCATGACCCGCGCCCAAAGCTACCTGATGATTACCCTTTCCGGCAGCGGCCTCTACCAAAGCCGCCTGCTCGACAGTTATCGGCAGTTCAAGCAGTTAAACGGCAACAATGCAGATTAAGGCTACCTGAAAGCAGTTTAAGGTTACTAACAAGCATGAATGCCCAACCCATGAAACTTTTCAGGTAGCCTCTAAGGCCGTCTGAAAACCTATTTAACCACCTAACACTGCCTGCAAGGCTACCTGAAACCATGACCACCACCGACTTCATCCAAATCATCGGCACTGCCGCCTTCACCGTGTCCGGCTACCTCGTCGGCTACAGCAAGCGGCTTGATGTGCTCGGCGTGGTCATCACCGCCTTGCTCACCGCCGTGGGCGGCGGCATGATGCGCGATGCGCTGGTAGGACATGTGCCGCAGGTGTTCCGGCACACCGACGCGCTGATTGTGGTATTCGCCACCCTCGCTATCGCCTGGCTGCTGCGCGTGCAGCGCTACCGCCGCACCCATCTTGCCGCCGCCTTCCTGATTGCCGATGCCATCGGCCTGGCCGCCTTCAGCATCACCGGTGCGCAAATCGGCATCGGCCTGCAATTAAACCTGTTCGGCGTGATCGTGCTCTCCTTTGTAACCGCCGTGGGCGGCGGCATTGCCCGCGATATTTTGGTGAACGACGTGCCCATCGTATTGCGTGCTGACCTCTACGGCAGCGTTGCCATCTTCATCGGCGGGCTGATGTATTTCCTCGCGCGGTTCGGCTGGATAAACGCCTTTACCCTGCATCTGCTGTTTGCCTCCGGCCTGTTTCTGCGGTTGGCTGCCTACCGCTTCCACTGGCAGCTTCCCGGCTTCCAGCCGCGTAGAAAATAGCGGCAAAAGGCCGTTTGAAAGATAGAATCTAGGTTTTCAGGTAGCCTCTGCCCAACCGGAAACCCTTACAAACCGATTAACCCTTCTTCAACAGAAAGACCCCTTATGACCTGGGAAACCGTAATCGGACTGGAAATCCACGTCCAACTCAACACAAAATCCAAAATTTTCAGCGGCGCATCGACTGCGTTCGGTGCGGAACCCAATGCACACGCCAGCGTGGTGGAATGCGCGCTGCCGGGCGTACTGCCGATAATGAACCGGGAAGTCGTTGAAAAAGCCATCAAATTGGGCTTGGCTTTGGATGCAAAAATCAATCAGAAAAACGTGTTCGACCGTAAAAACTACTTCTATCCTGATTTGCCAAAAGGCTATCAAATCAGCCAGTTGGATTTGCCGATTGTCGAACACGGCAAATTGGAAATCGTAGTCGGCGACGATGTGAAAACCATCAACGTAACCCGCGCGCACATGGAAGAAGATGCGGGCAAATCCGTGCACGAGGGCTTGAACGGCGCGACCGGTATTGACTTGAACCGTGCTGGCACGCCGCTGTTGGAAGTCGTATCCGAACCCGAAATGCGTTCCGCCGCCGAAGCCGTTGCCTACGCCAAAGCCTTACACAGCTTGGTAACCTGGCTGGACATCTGCGACGGCAATATGGCGGAAGGCTCGTTCCGCGTCGATGCCAACGTATCCGTGCGTCCGAAAGGTCAAGCGGAATTCGGCACGCGCCGCGAGATTAAAAACCTCAATTCCTTCCGTTTCTTAGAGCAGGCGATTAATTACGAAGTGGAAGCGCAAATCGAGATTTTGGAAGACGGCGGCAAAGTACAGCAGGCAACCATGCTGTTCGATCCGGAAAAAGGCGAAACCCGCGTGATGCGTTTGAAAGAAGACGCACATGACTACCGCTACTTCCCCGACCCTGATTTGCTGCCCGTCATCATTTCAGACGACCAGTTGCAAAAAGCCAAAGAAAAAATGCCCGAACTGCCGAAAGAAATGGCGGCACGTTTCGTGGCTGATTACGGCGTGTCCGACTACGACGCGCGTCTGCTCACCGCCAGCCGCATACAGGCTGCCTATTTTGAAGAAGCCGCCAAAGAGAGCGGACAAGGCAAGCTAACTGCCAACTGGATGAACGGCGAACTCGCCGCCACGCTGAACAAAGAAGGCATGGAGCTTGCCGACAGCCCGATTACCGCCCCGCGCCTCGCCGCACTGGTGGGCAAAATCGCCGACGGCACTTTAAGCAGCAAGTTAGCGAAAAAAGCCTTTGAAGCCATGTGGGCCGAGCCCGAAGCCACCATCGCTGAAATCATTGAAAAACACGGCTTACAACAGATGACCGATACCGGCGCGATTGAAGCCATGGTGGACGAAGTGCTGGCAAACAATGCCAAAGCCGTAGAGCAATTCAAATCCGGCAACGAAAAAGCCTTGAATGCGATTGTGGGACAAGTGATGAAGGCCAGCAAAGGCAAAGCGAATCCCGCGCAGGTGCAGGAGTTGGTTAGAGCGAAGTTGGCGTAAGGCACAGGCTACCTGAAAAGTTCGAGAATCAGCTTTCAGGTAGCCTGATCACACTGTCTGAAAGTTTGCCCGACTATACATACACTGTGTGAATAATAAGGTGCAGATTGCTTTCGCCTGCTAGAAAACAAGCTGCACTGTTTTCCCAATCAACCCGCGCTTAAGCAGGAATAGGCAACGGTTTTATCTTTGGAGATCTTTATGAAAATTACCAAAATCATAGTTTTATGGCTGGCGTTGGTCGGCAGTGCATGGGCAGCTGGTTTGGATGCATCGGATGCCGGCGAATACGTGCTACTGGATAAGAACCAGCACCCCACGCAGGTGCAGATGCGCTATTACCAGCGCGGCACGCAATGGATGATGGACGGGAAAAACGGCAACAGCCCATGGGCACCGGTGTGCCAAGGCTCAGGCGAATGCCGTTTGCAGACTTCTTCCGTGCAGAAAGTGCGCGAATGGAAAGCCTTGCTGCCGTCTGAACTCCGAGTTATGCCGATGGTGTGCATCCACAATCAAGCATTTGCGTTTTGCCGCATGAGCAAGCCCGATAACCCGAACATGCGCCTGTATTGGTGGTTTGCCTGGCGCAACGGACAAACTTATGCGCTGGGTGCAAACCGTACCCGCTGATGCGCATATCAATAAGCTCAGAGATTCTTGCCCAATATTGCCCGTACCGAAACCAATACCGGGCAGAACTGATTGACCTGACTACTGATTTTGTACGCACGGGAAACCATGTCATGTATAGCCTGAGTCCATACTGAAAAGCTACCTGAAAACACCTATCCGTTTTCAGGTAGCCTCCCCCATCCACAATCCGCTAGAATACGCCCCCAAGCCGCCGTCTCTTACGACGCAAGTCAAGGAAACACCATGAAAAAATATCTGATGCTGCCCCTTTTGCTGTTGCTGGCCGCCTGCGGCTTCCGCCTAGCCGGCAGTGACCCCGCACTCAACCCGCCCCTGCCCTACCAAACCTGGGCCGTACAAGGGCGCGAATTGCAGCAAAACATCGAAATCGAACTGCTGCGCCGCCATGCCAAGCTCGACAGCGCCTTTGCCGATGCCATCGTCAAAGTAACCGATATCCAAACCAATAAAAACATCCAAACCCTCAACCTCTCCGGCACAGTAACCGAATACCAGCTGGAGCTCAAAGTATCCGCCCAAGCTTGGCGCGGCGAAAAAGCCCTGGGCGAGCCGATGATGATTACCGTATACCGCACACTGGACTACAGCGACAGCGAAATCCTCGGTAAGCAAGAAGAAGAAGCCCAACTCTGGGCCGACATGCGCGTGGATGCTGCCCGCCAGCTCGTGCGCCGACTGGGCTACCTGAAAGCCGAATAATGGCCGCCATCAACACCGAACGCCTGCTGCCGCAGCTCAAACAGCCCCTGCAAGCGCTGTATGTGCTGCACGGCGAAGAAGCCCTGCTGCGGATAGAAGCCTTAGATGCCATCCGCGCCGCCGCCAAAAAGCAGGGCTACCTGAACCGCGAAAACCACACCCCCGACACCACCGCCGACTGGCAAGACCTCCTCGCCTCCGCCAACAGCATCGGCCTGTTTGCCGAACTCAAACTGCTCGAAATCCACCTGCCCGGCGGCAAGCCCGGCAAAGCCGGCGGCGAAGCTCTCGAACAACTGGCCGCCAACCTCCCGCCTGACACCGTAACCGTTATCCTCCTGCCCAAGCTCGAGCGCGCCCAAACCCAAGCCAAATGGTTTGCCGCCCTCAGCCGCAGCGGCACCGTGGTCGAAGCCAAAGCCGTTGATGCCCAAGCCCTGCCCGGCTGGATACGCAGCCGCCTCGCGCAGCATCATTTATCCATCGGCAACGAAGCGCTGGCCCTGTTTGCCGAGCGCGTGGAAGGCAACCTCTTGGCCGCCAAGCAGGAAATCGACAAACTCGCCCTGCTCCACCCTGCCGGCCACGAATTGGGCATTGCCGAAACCGAAGCTGCAGTGGCCGACGTAGCGCGCTTCGACGTATTCCAGCTTGCCGCTGCCTGGATGAGTGGCGAGCCCGCCCGCGTGGTGCGCCTGCTCGAAGGCCTAGAAGCCGACGGCGAAGAACCCGTGATGCTGCTGTGGATGCTGGCCGACGACATCCGCACCCTCATCCGCCTCACCGCCGCCCTCAAACAAGGGCAAACCGTAGCCCAAGTGCGCAACAGCCTGCGCCTGTGGGGCAGCAAACAGCAACTTGCCCCCCTAGCTGTGCGCCGCATCGCCACTCCGCGCCTCATCGCCGCCCTGCAAGAATGTGCCCGCATCGACCGCATCATCAAAGGCGCAGAAACCGGCGAAGCCTGGCCCGCCATCCGGCAGCTGCTGGTGGGTTTGGCCGGATAATGGGTATCGGTGCAATCCAGCATAATATATATTGCTTCCAATAGGGATTGAAACAAAGCGGCAAGTCGCAGACAATAAGAACGATACAGCAAGGCGAACCAAGACCGTATCGTTCCCCCCTAGGGCGACTATATTTTCAGGCAGCCTCCCGCACACTGTAGAGGCTACCTGAAAATACCCGCCAACAATATAGCAATCTAATCATGACTTTTTTCAAGCAAACCAAGAAGAAACCATGTCCCCTAAAACCAAGAAAATCCTCATCGGCGGCGCCCTTGCCATCGTCCTTCTAGGCTGGCGCGGCTACGATGCTGTTAAAACCGTGAAGCTGAAAGAGTTTGTAGAACACTACAATGTGTTCATCAACAATGAAAACCGCTTCCTCACCCACCTAAACGAACGCACCGATTTCGGCAGTGTGCCCGAAACTGTGATGATGCCGGTGCGGTATAGTGCTGGTTTTATGGCCAATTCCGACCGAGGCGGCTGCCACTCGATTCCTGATGATGCCCTGCTTGCCGAATGCACCAGTGCCTTTAGCGAATACCACAGAGTGCTGCAAGAAGTGGAAAAACAGGGGCTGGACGAAGCGCGGCTAAAACAGGTGGTTGAACGCGGCACCCGCACACACAGCATCATCACCCAAGTGGCCGCGAAGTTTCCGAGCCGGGTTCAAGTGCAGAGCAATTGATTGCGCGCCCAGACACCATAAAGGCTACCTGAAAAGTTTTCAGGTAGCCTTTACTATTTGCTACATATCAATATTCGCTCAACGGCTTATTCGGGTCGTATTGCGCCACTTCTTTCACAATCGCCTGCCCCACGCGCACGCCGTTGTCGGTGTGCGCCAAGGTCGGGCTGCCGTGCAGCTCCCAACCTTGTTGCAGGGCTTCGGTTACGCGGCGGCAGAACACGGAATCGTCTGTGCCGGTAAGCAAGCGGTAAACTTTCACTATCTCTCTCCTCTTAACTATAGCTGAAGCACATTTTCTCATACCAAGCAGTAAGCCGCAGACAGTACAACGCAATACGGCAAAACAAGCCAACGCAGTAGGAAGAAATACGTGTAACTATAGCAATAGCCGGCCATGAAACATTGCTGCAACCATAACCACAAACAGGCTGCCTAAAACTTCGCTACACTGCGCTTTACAGGTAGCCTCCGTTTTAAAACAGGCTATCCACCGGATTGCCACCGCCATCGCCTCCAGGCTGGCGCGGCTGGGGTTGCGGCACAGGTTTCACCGGCACCTCAATCGGTCGGATTTCGGTTTCCTGCTGCGGGGCAACCGGCTGAATCGGCACTTCTTCCTCAGCAGGGGTGGCCGGTGTAGCGCGGCGCGACGCGGCGGGGCGCTCTTGTGCCGGCTCGGATGCCTGGGAAGCGGCATTCATATCGGCAGCCGGTGGCAGGCTGTAGGTTTGGCCGGCCGCGGCTGATGCGCCGCTGGGCTGCCAAATTTCCACGCCCTGCTGCGGTGCGGAAGCATCGCCGGCGCTTGGCCCGAAATCAGATTTTTGTATCGTAAGCCAAGCCATGGCCACCAGCGCAAACACCACGATAAAGGCCACAATAAACGCTATCCACACAATGCGGCTAAACGTGCTGCGCTGCGGCTTTTTGGGAGAAGAAGGCATTTCTTTGCCGGTCATGAACTTTCCTTACAATTCAAAGATAAGCGTGTTTAGCGCACATTGCTGGGCACGAAGGTTTCATACAGCGTAACCACTTGCTGCACACCGGCGGTGGTACTCACGGTGTTGCTCACCAGCGCCTGCTCTTCGGGTGTGAGGATGCCCATCACATAAGTAACGCCGTTATACGTTACCACTTTCACATGGTTGGCCGACACGCCCTTGGTGCCGAGCAAAGTGGTGCGTACTTTGGAAGTAACCCACGAATCGTTGCTTACCTCGCCGAAGCCGCGTGCGCTGGTGGCTACCTGAATATAGTTGTAAATCTTCTCGGCATTGGGCTGGGCGCGAGCCACGCGCTCCACAAATGCCTTATCGGCCTCACTGGCCACCAAGCCCATCAACAGCACCTGGCGGTTGAAGCTCACCACGGAAAGCTTCGGCTCAAAGCCCTGCGTAGTGTTGTTGCTGCGCAGATGGGTGAGCGCCGTGTTTTGGATGCGCACTTCCATCACTTGGTCATCGGCCTGCGCGCCGGTACTGCGGCGGTCGGTGGCCGACATCACGCCGAATGCGCCCGCGCCCACCAGCGCGGTAACACAGCCGGAAAGCGGCAGCGGCAGCAGGCACAGCAACAGGAGGCGGAAACTTTTTTTCATGGTTTATTATCCTTTTGGGCGGAAATGGGGGAAGCGTTTATTCTTCAAACAAAGCGGTATCGATTTGATCGCACAGGGCGTGAATCAGCAGGATATGGATTTCTTGAATCCGCGCCGTGCGCTTATGTGGCACGTTGAGCAGCACATCGCCTTCTGCCAGCACACCGGCGATTTTGCCGCCGTCGCGCCCGGTGAGCGCCACCACGTTCATACCCTGCTCGCGGGCGGCGTCAATGGCAGCGAGTACATTACCGGAATTGCCAGAAGTGGAAATCGCCACCAGCACATCGCCCGGGCGGCCGAGTGCAGACACTTGGCGGGCAAAAATCTGCTCGAAGGCATAATCGTTGCCGATGGCGGTGAGCGCGGAAGTATCGGTGGTGAGCGCGATGGCGCCCAGCGGCATACGTTCTTTTTCAAAACGGCCGGTGAGCTCAGCGGCAAAATGCTGCGCATCCGCTGCCGAACCGCCGTTGCCGCACACCAAAATCTTGCCGTCGGCCATCAGTGAATCCAATAGCAACGCTGCCGCCCGCGCCGTCGGCTCGGCCAATTGTTCGGCACACTGCTGTTTGGCGGCAATGCTTTCCTGAAAATGCTGCAATACGCGTTGGGCGGCTGGGTTCATAAAGTCTACCTGAAAATAAAAAATGAAAACGTCGGCTATTGTAGCGGCATATGGTGGTTTGAACAATTGCTGGCAACGGGCAAGCGGGTAAAGGCTACCTGAAACATCGCCTGCAACACGGCTAAAACAAGCAGTGCCAGTTGCTGTCAAGCACAAAACACATCCGCATTTTCAGGTGGCCTTTACCACCTCGGGCGAGCAAAGCACCGTTTAGGCTTGCCGGTGTGGTCAATACCAACCTCACTGCAAACGCCAAAGGCTGCCTGAAAACCAGTAACGCAAGTTTCTGCAAAGCAAAAAAATCCAACCCTCTTTCAAGTAGCCTTGCGCCAGCACCGACTGCCGCTTCAATACCCGCCGATATTCTGCACCCACTGCGGCAGCTGGTTGCCTTCAATCAATATAGCATCGATACGGCAGGGTTTATTCGGCGCATTTTGCTGGAGCCAGCTTTCAGCGCTGCGGCTGAGTTTGGCCAGTTTGGCCGGGGTGATGCTCGCTGCCGCGCCGCCGAAGCTTTGGCTGCACCGCTGCCGCACTTCTACAAACAAATACACCCCGCCCTGCTCGGCAATGATATCGATTTCGCCATAGCGGCAATGCCAGTTGCGCGCGAGGATGCGGCAACCCTGTTTTTTCAGGTAGCCTGCGGCGGTATCTTCGGCAGCTTGGCCGGCGGCATGATTGAGGCGCATCGGTTTCCTTTCGTGCGATACGGCAAATCAACTTAACTTCCGCTACAGCCTTGTCCCGCCCTGTATCGAAAGCTAATTTAATTTGCTATAGTTTGCAGTATTCCAAATGCAATCATACCCGAAGACCATGTGGCAAAAAATATTGGATAAAGCGACCTCGCAAATTGAGCCGCAAACGTTGTATGTGGTGGCAACGCCCATCGGCAACCTGGCCGATATCACGCTGCGCGCACTGGCGGTGTTGCAACGGGCAGACTTGGTGTGCGCAGAAGACACGCGCGTGAGCCAGCAGCTGCTCTCGGCCTACGGCATCCGTGCCAAACTCGTGAGCGTGCGTGAACACAACGAGCGGCAAATGACCGACACCATCACCGCCGCGCTCGCTGCCGGGCAGGTGGTGGCGCAGATATCGGATGCGGGCACGCCGGCAGTGTGCGACCCCGGGGCACGGCTGGCCGCAGGCGTGCGGGCAGCCGGTTTTAAGGTAGTGCCGGTGGCCGGAGCCAGCGCAGTGATGGCGGCTTTGAGCGTGGCCGGGGTAACGCAGTCGGATTTTTATTTTGCCGGCTTTCTGCCGCCCAAAGCGGGCGAGCGGGCGCAATGGTTTGAGCGTTGGCGCGAAGTGCCCTATGCCGTGGCGATGTTTGAAACGCCGCACCGCATCGAGGCGGCACTCGCCCAAATGGCCGAAATCCTGCCCAACCGGCATTTGGTGCTGGCACGCGAAATCAGCAAAACGTTTGAAACCTTTATCAGCGGCAGCGTGGCCGAAGTGCTGGCTGCCGTGCGTGCCGATGCCAACCAGACGCGCGGCGAGATGGTGCTGGTGCTGCACCCGCCCGAAGCCGCCGCTGCCAACGAACTAAACGATCAGGCACGGCACATCATGAGCCTGCTCGCCGCCGAACTACCGCCGAAAAAAGCCGCCGCGCTGGCTGCGGAAATCAGCGGGGCGAATAAGAAGGCGCTGTATGAATGGGCAGTGGCACAGAAGCGGGAATAGAAACAACTGAACCACATAAAAGGCTACCTGAAAACGATTTACCGTTTTCAGGTAGCCTTTTGCCATGCCGGACTACCCTGCCCGCTAAGGCAAAATCTCAATTTCAGCCTGCGGTTTGACGTGGGCGTAAAGTTCGTCGATTTCGCCATCGGTTACAGCAATGCAGCCGTGGGTCCAATCGCGGCGCAGGTGTTGCGCGCCGATAAGGCCTAGGCCGTTGCGCAGGCCGTGGATTTTGATGTCACCGCCGGGGCTTTTGCCTTGTGCGGCGGCATGGGCGCGGTCGGCAGCATTGGGGTAGGAAACGCCGAGATTTTTATGGTGGCTGCTGTAGGGATTGCGGTCGTTGATGGTGTAGCGGCCTTCAGGGGTTTTGCCGTCGCCTTCAAATTGTTTGTGGCCAACCGGGCTAAAGCCGAGTGCGATGGGATAGGTTTTCAGCAGATTGCCTTGCGCGTCGTAGGCATCCATTTCACGCTCGGCTTTGCGCACAACGAGTTTGGCAATTTCGCTGCCCGGCGGCAGGGCGGGCTGTTGCAATAGGCTTTGCTGCCTGGGGCTGAGGCCGGCGCTGTTGCTGATGTTGGGCAGGCTGCCGGGTGGGTTGCTGCTGTGCCGTAGAAAAACATAGCCGCCGCCGAGCAGCAGAAGAATGGTGCCGAATAGGGCAAGTAGCGGTTTTTTATTCATGGGTTGGCATCTATCCGAGCTTCGTCGCAACTCGCGTGGCTCGTTTCCACTGAATTGAAGATTCGGTTTTCAGGTAGCCTTTAGGCTTCTCTGACCGCTTCGTAGTGGTAGTGCTCCAGATGGGCGCTGCTGAGATTTTGGATGAATTGGGCGGTTTGTTGCTCGTCTTTGGTGGGGAGGATGATTTGGCTTTGCACTGCCCAATCATACACCGGCTGATCAATCGGATAGGCGGTGAGCAGGCCGCTGAGGGCGTGTTACCGAATCCAGCGCTCTGCGTTTTCTTTACCGGAAAAACAGGCCGACACATTCCGGCTGCCGCTGCCCTGGAACACCCAAATCCGATTATCCGCCCGGCTCATGCCGCTGCCCCTTGGTTCAGCCGCTCGAACAGCGCGCCGTCTTTGCCGAATTCGGCCAGTGTGCCGCCTATATCGAACCAGACTTGCTGGTTTGCTTCGCCGCTGCCGTCCAGATGCCAGGCTGCCCAGCTATACACGCCTTGGAGCTCATGGGTGTGGCCGGCACCGGACACATGCAGGCAAAACTCAAAGGCCACGGCGGTGCGGTTTACAGCTATGGTTTCGGGATGGCTTTCGGAGCGGCACCAACGGTGAGCCAATCGGGCGGAGAGGTCACGGCAAAATCGAGCAGGCGGCTGTCGGCTATTTGTTCGTGCAAGATGCTTTCGATGCTGCTGCGGATTTCTGCACAGGGTTCGTCGGCAAACCATTGCAACATATGCCGGGTGTCGTCGAGGAGTTGGAAGTTGTCTTTCATGATTTTGAATCAGGTAGTTGTGGTTTCAGGTAGCCTCCACCCACCATGCTTTCTGCCACGAGGCTGGCACGTACTTCTGCCTAGGCGGCCGCGGCCAAAAGCAGGCCGGAGAGGATAACGATTTGCTTCAGTTTCATATGCTTTCCTTTCTATTAAATGAGATTGGACTACAGGGTGTTGAAGGCCATCAGCCAAAAAACGCTAACGAGCAGCAGTGCTACCAGCTGCGCGGCGGAGCCGGCATCTTTGGCGATTTTGGAGAGCGGGTGCAGCTCTGTGGAAATCCTGTCTACCACGGCTTCGATGGCGGTGTTGAACAGTTCCACAATCAGCGAGAGCAGCGATGCGCCCACCAGCAGCATGCGCACGGGCGTATCGAAATCGAAGCAGAATGCCAAGGGCAGCAGCACGGCGTGCAGCCACACCAGCTGGCGGAAGGCGGCTTCGTTGCGGTAGGCGGCGGCGAGGCCGTCGCAGGAATATTGGGCGGCGGCGATAAGGCGCGCGAGGCCGCGTTTGCCGGGTTTCATCGATGCTCCTTTTGATGTTGGCGGTTGGAATAAAGGCAATACCAAGCGGAGGCGAAAAACACCGCCTGGGCGATATTGAACGTTGCCCCGCCGATGCAGGCCGCTGCGGCAGATTGTGGAAACAGGCTGCACACGCCCGCCACCGCAGCGCCCACCGGCAAGGGGTTTGCCCATACCGAGGCACGCGGCAAGGCGGTTTGCCCGCGCACGGTTTGCACCAGCAGCACCAGCCAGCCCGCGGCCAGCAGCCCCGCCGAGGCAAACCAATGCACCGTCAGCATGGCATGAAACGCCCGAAATTGCGCCAGTAGCAGCAGATAGGCTTCAGGCGGGCTATGCAGCAGGGTTTGCGCGCTGATGCCCATATAATAAAAGCCCGCATGCCCCAAGGGCGAGAGTGCATAGCCTGCCGAGAGCAGGCACAACACCGCACCTGCCGCCCTGCCGCGCAGCAAACGGCGCACACCGAAAGCCGAAGCCAAATAAAATGGCAGGCTGAAAGTGGCGGGCAACACGCCCCAAAACAGCCGATGTGGCGATCCGGCCAGCATCAGCACTGCCAAATCCACATCGTCGCCCAGGCCTGCGGCCAGTGTGTGCGAAAACAGCGGATACTGCTCTGGCGACTGCACAAAGCCCACCAGCAGCATATCCGCCACTGTCCAACACAGCGCAGCCAACAGGCCGGGCAACAATAATGTGTGTGATTTGGTCATTTTGTGTACTCCGAATGAACTAAAAGCTACCTGAAAATGCAGCACAGCGGAATTTCTGCAAAGCTAAAACGTGGGCTTCAATGAAGCGAAACTACCGTGCGTTCCGTTCCACTGCGTCGATAAATTTAGCGGCTACGTCGAAGCCTTTTTGCTTGGTGATTTCTTGGAAACCGGTGGGGCTGGTGACGTTTACTTCAGTCAAATTTTCGCCAATCACGTCCAAACCCGCCAGCAAAATGCCGCGCCGCTTCAGCTCGGGGGCGAGGGTTTCGGCGATTTCGCGGTCGCGCTCGCTCAATTCCTGCGCCACGCCGCGCCCGCCTGCGGCCAGATTGCCGCGCGTTTCGCCCTGCTGCGGAATGCGGGCAAGGGCAAAGGGCACGACTTCGCCGTCAATCACGAGGATGCGTTTGTCGCCGTGCACGATTTCGGGGATGTAGCGTTGCGCCATGATGGTGCGCGTATCCAGCCGCATCAGGGTTTCGAGGATGCTGCCGATATTCGGGTCGCACTCGGTGAGGCGGAAAATGCCCATGCCGCCCATGCCGTCGAGCGGTTTCACGATGATGTCGCCGTGTTCGTCTAAAAAGGCGCGCACGTCGGCAGCTCGAGTGGAAACGAGGGTGGGCGCGGTGAATTGGGCGAAATTCAAAATGGCGAGTTTTTCGTTGAAGTCGCGCATGGCCTGCCCGCTGTTGAACACTTTTGCGCCCTGCTGTTCGGCGAGGGTGAGCAGTTGGGTGCTGTAGAGATATTGCATATCGAACGGCGGGTCGGTGCGCATAATCACGGCATCAAAATCGGCAAGCGCACGTTGTTCGGCTGAGGCTACCTGAAACCAGTTGTGGTCATGATCATCTTTCGCGCCGATGGATTGGAAAGGTGCGGCTTGGGCAACTACTTTGCCGTTTTGCACGGAGAGTTCGCCGGCAAGGGTGTGGTGCCATTTGTGCCCGCGCTTGGCGGCTTCGCGCATCATGGCGTAGGTGGTGTCTTTGTAGGTTTTGAAGGTGGCCAGCGGGTCGGCGATGAAGAGGATGTTCATGGCAGTCCTTTAAACAGGGGGGTGCGGGCGGTATGATAAACCAAAACCAGGCAACACACCCGATTGCACAAAATTGTGGCCATAAATCTGAGCTATAAACTCACGCCAACAATTGCCCGGCGGCAGCGGCAGGGCTATACTTCGCCCCCTTAATCCACCGCCACACACACCCGATAAGGAAACCACGGATGAATGCCATTGCCGACGTGCAAAGCAGCCCCGACCAACGCAATATGCCCATCAACCAAGTGGGCATCAAAGACCTGCACTTCCCGCTGCAAATCCAGGGCGCAGAAGGCGTGCAGCACACTATCGCCCGCATCGGCATGACCGTTGCCCTGCCTGCCTCGCAAAAAGGCACGCATATGTCGCGCTTTGTGGCGCTGATGGAAGAGCGGCAGCACCTGGTGCTCGATTTCACCAGCCTGTATCAGCTCACGCTCGATATGCTGGAGCGGCTCGATGCCCAAGCCGGCCGCATCAATATCAGCTTCCCCTTCTTCCGCAAAAAGGCCGCCCCCGTGAGCGGTATCACCTCGTTTCTCGACTACGCCGTCACCTGGCAAGGCGAAGTGTCAGCCAGCAGAGAATACAGCCACCAAATCAAAGTATTGGCTCCGGTTACCAGCCTATGCCCCTGCTCCAAGGAAATTTCGCAATACGGCGCGCACAACCAGCGCTCGCACGTTACCGTTACCCTCACCTGCCATAAACAGGAAGTTTCCATTGAAGAAATCATCGATTTGGTGGAAAACAAAGCCTCCTGCCAGCTCTACGGCCTGCTCAAACGCCCCGATGAGAAATACGTTACCGAGCACGCCTACGAAAACCCCAAATTCGTGGAAGACATGGTGCGCGACATCGCCGTGGCGCTGAAAAACGACCCACGCATCGACCGCTTCAGCGTGGAAAGCGAAAACTTCGAAAGCATCCACAACCATTCAGCCTATGCGCTGATTGAGTATCCTTGAAGTTAACAATATTGCCGTGCAACAAAAAGGCTACCTGAAAACGAGCCCGCAAGTTTCTGCGAAGCTAAAATTTTCAGGTAGCCTTTTGGCTGGGCTAAATAAAACTGCTCACTTCTTAAGCCAAGCCCGTTTCAGCATCAGCCACCAATCTTTCGCGCCGAGCATGGGGCGGCGGGTGAAGACGTTGTAGTAGTTTTCCTCCAGCTTGCGCAGGATGCTTTGCCCGCCGAGGATAATCAGGCGCAGCTCGAAGCCGATGCGGCCATGCAAAGTTTTGCCCAGCGGGGAGCCGGCTTTGAGCATTTTGTGGGCGCGCTGGCATTGGTGCGCCATCAGGCGTTGGAAGGCGGCATCGGCGCGGCCTTCGGCGATTTGCGCTTCGCTCACGCCGAATTTCTCTAAATCGTCTTGCGGCAGATAAACGCGGCCTTTCTGCCAATCCACGGCCACGTCTTGCCAGAAGTTGATGAGTTGCAGGGCGGTACAGATGCCGTCGCTTTGGGCGAAGCTGAGTGGATCGGTGTGCCCGTAGAGATGCAGCAGCAGCCGGCCGATCGGATTGGCACTGCGGCGGGCGTAATCCACCAGCTCGCCAAAGTGCTGATAGCGGGTTTTCACCACGTCTTGGCTGAAGGCGGAAAGCAAGTGGTAGAAAGGTTCAAGCGGAAGATTGAACGGCCGGATGGCTTCGCGCTCGAGCCGCTGCATCAATTCGCTGTGCGGGGTTTGCCCGGCGGCTAGGCGGTCGAGCTCGGCGCGCAGATTATCAAGCTGGCGCAGGCGCTCTTCGTTGGGCAAATCGCCTTCGTCGGCTATATCGTCGGCAGTGCGGGCGAACGCATAAATGGCGTGCACCGGTCGGCGCAGGCGGCGCGGTAAAACCAGCGAGCCGACGGGGAAATTTTCGTAGTGTCCGACTGACACGGTGTGTCCTTGTGTTTGTTAGAATATTCGGGTTGTTCCAAATAGGAAGGAAGCGAGGCAGCGAGCCACAGGCAGCACAGCTAAATGAACCAACGCCGTATCGTTCCTATTTGGGGCGACTATACTATAGTTTTCGGCAGCCTTTGCCATACTGTTTGCCTTTCTCAAAACAAAATGTTTTTAAATTGCTATATTTCAATTAACACTGCAACACCCTCGGGTGTATAATCCAAATATATTGGATTCAATAATTTTCCACCAGATAGGAGCCCACACGATGAAACCGATTTATCTTGCCGCCTTCCTACTCACCGCTTGCGCCGCCCATCCCAACCCTGCCGACAGCGCACCACCGCCCCCCGCTGGGCCAGACCGGCCTGCACCTGCCGCCACAGCACCAAGCGCACCCGCAGCAGAACTCTCTCGCCACGGCTGGCGCATCACCCGCATCGGCCGTCACGCCGCCAACGGATCGTTGGAGTTCAACGCCAACAATCGCGTGAACGCCTCGTTCGGCTGTAACTCCCTATCCGGCCACTTCAGCCACCAGGGCCAAAATCTGCAAATCGGCGAACTCGCCACCACTCTGATGCTCTGCCCGCCGAACGTTCAGGCGCAGGAAGAGCAACTCTCTGCCGCCTTTGCCCGCACCGCCGCCTACCGCATCAATGGCAACAGGCTGGAACTGCTCGACCGCAGGCAGCATGTTCTCCTGCAAGCCGAACCAATCCGCTCGGTACGTTAAGCCCCAATCAGGCTACCTGAAAATGGTTTTTCAGGTAGCCTGATTAACATAAGAAAAGATTAGTTAAATTCCCGCACATTGGCTATAATCTGTCTGTTGTTCCCCTTTTATTACTTTCTTAACCAGAAGGAGCATTCCATGCAGAAATTTACTCTTGCCGCCATCGCCACTCTGATGGCTGCTGCCCCCGCCTTCGCTGCACCTGCGCAGGCGGATAACTGGCTGCCCGAAGCACAAAGAATCAACCGCGAAATCGTGCGTCAACGGAGTGCCGATGCGCGAGAACTCCAGCTGTTCAACGGCAATCTGGCACAAAACCGCAGCCAAAACCACACCATCCGGCTCGAAGCCGGCAAATCCTACGTATTCTTTGCCGACTGCGACCGCCAATGCTCCAACATCGACCTCAAGCTGACCGATAGCAACGGCAAAACCATCAAAGAAGATAAAGACGACGACGATAACCCCGTCATCAACAGCGCTATTTCAACCAGCGGTACCTACACCCTCACCGCCAACATGACCAAATGCGAAGCCTCTTCCGGCTGTGCCTACAGTATCCAAGCCTTTGAAAACGGCCCTTGGCTGCCCGAAGCACAAAAAATCAACCACGATATAGTGCACAGAAAAGACGCCCAAGCTCGTCAAATCCATCTGTTTAGCGGCCGTGCTGCTAAAGAGCAAAACCAGAGCCACCAGGTACAGCTTACTGCCGGCAAATACTACAGCTTCTTCGCCGACTGCGACTACTCTTGCAGCGACATCGACCTGACCCTAAAATCAGCCAATGGCCGCGTGGTTAAAGAAAACAGCGACGACGATGATTTCCCCATGTTCGGCTGGCGTGCTAACCGCACCGGCAGCTACACCCTCACTGTTACCATGCCTAAATGCAGCACCGAACAATGCGAATACAGCAGCCAGGTATTCATGGGCACCAAACCCGTATTCAATCGCTGAACTCGAGTGCACTAAAGAAGGCTACCTGAAAACGAGCTCGCGAGTTTCTGCGAAGCTAAAATTTCAGGTAGCCTTTTGCCTTCCCTAACCCGTCCGAAAACACAAAGTACATAACCATAAACCAGTGATTTTAAAAATATAGGAAAGTAGAGCATTTCTCAAGTTTACATTATAATGCGTACACTTTTACTCATAATATAACCAAACAAAAGGAAGAAAGAAGCCCAGCAGCTCTACAAACAAGTTATTCAGGAGAAAGATCCCGGCGCCCGCCAAGCCAACCTGTTCCAAGGCAGCGCCAAATCAGGTGAAACCAAAAACCACCAGGTACAGCTTACCGCCGGCAAATATTACTCCTTCTTCGCCGCCTGTGACCTTGGCTGCAACAACATCGACCTGACCCTAAAATCAGCCGACGGCAGCATAATCAAAGCCGACACTGAAGAAGAAGACGCCCCTATGTTCGGCTTTCGCGCCACCCATACCGGCCGCTACACTTTGAGTGTAACCATCCCCGGCTGCCAAACTGCTGGCAGTTGTAAATACAGCAGCCAAGTATTTGTTGGCAGCCGCAACATATTCAACGATTAATTATGCCAAACCATGCAAACAGGCAGGCTGCAAGCTTGCCTGTTTTTTATTGCCTTGGCTCAGGCTGCCAAATGAAAGGCTACCTGAAACTTTCAGATATAGCTAAAGCAATTATTTCTTCATATGGTGTCGGCTCGCCTTACCGTACTCTTATACTATCTGCAGCTCGCCGCCTTGTAGGGGAAAATGCACTTCAGCCATAGCCCGTAAAAGAGGAAACCAAGCCCATCCGCTATAATCCGCCCCAACCTTGTGGAGGGATCCATCATACCCCAAACCATCGACACCATCCACGAAATCCGCATTGCCTAGCCCGAACCCTTTGAATACAGCCAAATCAGCAGCCAGCTTCGGCAAAAACCTCTGCATCAAAGGCACAGACGAATAGCAAGTTTGCCTCAGCGACCAATGGCAAATTGGCAACGTCCACTTCAAAATCAGCCAAGGCCGCCAGCCTTGCTGGAAACTCAACGAACGCTTCGGCGTACCAGACATCGCTGTCAAGTGCAGCACAATCTGCGCTGACTAGCAGCACTGCCTTTTCAGCCACCTGCACGACCGCATCGTCCCTCCCCGGCTGCGTCCTCAACGTAAGCTTTGACCTGCATGACTACTTTTTAAGCCTAGACATCGATACCGACCTGCACTCCCTGCCCGCCGTCTCCCACTTCGGCGAAGCCGAACCATGCCCGACACCCCAATACCGCCCGAGTTTGGGTAGAGCAGAAACTGGACGAATTTAATCCCAGAGCAGCCGAATAGGGTTTCAGGTAGCCTTCAATCCAAACACCATTAAGGATTACAGCCTACAGTTTCAGGTAGCCCGCACCACGAATGTAGAACCTACCCGCGAGGCTACCTGAAAATATAAACACCAGGCAAAACTGCCCGAACAGGAATAAAACCCCATGCCAAACACCAACCTTATCCGCACTTTCGCCCAAACCTTCGGCCTGCCTTACACGCCAGAATCGCAAAACCTGCCCGCCTTAGCCGACAAGCGCCACCTGCATTTAGGCAAGCTGGCGGATTTCTACTACCATTATAGACAGCACATGGCCGGGCGAAAATCCGTGTGCCGACTACTGGCTGGAAATGCAAACCTTGTTCCTGCAATGGCTGCCTTATGCGGGTTTGCCCGATATTTGGAACGATTGAGCGTTTGGCTGGAACAACAAGGTGAAACAATATTTGCCAATAGACGGCTGGCGCGAAAATGGGCGGTATTTGGCAACATGTTTGACGACTCGATACTGTTCGCCGATACCGCCGTGCCCGGCAGCCCCGTTTATTGGCTGATGACTGGACACGGCACCGTGGAAAACCGCCGCCTTGTTGCGCCATCCATGGCTGTTTTAATACAAACGCTGCTGGCAATACACCCGCTTCGAACAAGAGCGGCAGGGTTTGAAGCGGCATTTGGGGGCTAATGCGGCACGAACAATTTACTTTTCCCGACACATACGCCCGCATCCAATGAAGATTGGGATGGGAAAGGCTACCTGAAACTTTCAAGCAGCCTTTAACACAACCAACATTGCGGGTGCAACTTACGTTTACAGATAGCCCGTACTAACGTTGCAGGCGGATATAAAACCCACCCCTACAAATTTTCAGGAGCCATATCGGGCAGAGCGGCTTAGCATCACCCGATATAAGGCGGCAAGCCGCTACCCATTTATTCCGCCACCCGATGAACCCAACAAACAAACAGATTGTCTGCATTTCCCTGCCCCATCAACAAAACCGGCGTCATAATCTCCGTTCCAAGCTCAGGAACAGTGGTGTGGAAAGTATTTCCCACCCAAGAGCAAAAGGCAGGTTGGGTTTGACAAAAAGTTTGTCTTTATTATGGTTGGGTGGCAACAGCAGCAAATCACCCCGGCAGATTTCATCATAACCAATAGCCAGCAGGCACAGAAAATCCAATCTGTTCCGTGCCATCGTACACAGCATATCGGAGTCCGAACCAGAGCCAAGGTAAACGATGCTGGTTGCCACACACAGCCATAAAGATCGGCCAGCCCGAAGCAGCGGTACATAGTTTTAAGATGACGGCCAGGTAGCCAGCCATTTCATATATAGTAGAAATCCGAAGGGCATGGATAAAGTTTCAGGTAGCATCTAAATGCTAGCAGCAAGAGGTTACCTGAAAATTTTTCACGCCCTATTGCATGTCGGCAATTTCGAACACTTGGCGCAGATAGGCGAGGAAGGTATTGTTATCGCCCATGGTTTTGCCGGGACTGTCGGAGAGTTTGGCTACGGATTGACCGTTGCACTCCACCAGTTTGAGCACAATGTTCAAAGGCTTGTGCCCCATGTCGTTGGTCAGGTTGGTGCCGATGCCGAAGCTGGTTTTGAAGCGGTCTTTGAAGTATTGGTGCAGCGCCCAGGCTTTTTTCAAATCGAGGCCGTCGGAGAAAGTGAGCATTTTGGTACGGCTGTCGATTTTGAGCTTTTGGTAGTGGGCGTAGGCTTTTTCGCCCCACACATAGGGATCGCCGCTGTCGTGGCGCAGACCGTCGAAGAGTTTGGCAAAATAAAGGTCGAAATCGCGCAGGAAGGCATCCATGCCCACCACGTCGGTGAGCGCAATGCCGAGGTCGCCGCGGTATTCGCGCACCCAGCTTTCCAGTGCGGCTTTTTGGAAATCGCGCAGGCGCACGTCTAAAGCTTGGAAGGCTTGCATAAATTCGTGCGCCATGGTGCCGATGGGGATGAGGCCGAGTTTTTTGGCCAGATAAACGTTGCTGGTGCCGCGCAGGCAGCTGGGGGCGGCTTGGTTCAGCGTGTGCACCACGTGCTCCTGCCAAGCAAGGTTGTAGCGGCGGCGCGTGCCGAAATCGGATACAAGGAAGGGCGGCTCGCCTATCTGTTGGGCGGCGGCATAGCTGCGCAGCAAATCGGCCTTGGCCTGCAGGCGGCGTTCGCCTTCGGCCAACACTTCA
The DNA here is from genome assembly GCF_008805035.1 of Eikenella exigua. Classification (NCBI taxonomy): domain Bacteria; kingdom Pseudomonadati; phylum Pseudomonadota; class Betaproteobacteria; order Neisseriales; family Neisseriaceae; genus Eikenella; species Eikenella exigua. The sequence goes on from NZ_CP038018.1 coordinate 1,345,468, forward strand.
GGGGTTTCGAGGCGGCGGAAGTAGAGCTCGTTCACAATCGCCAGCACGAAAATCTCGAAGAACATGGCTTGGATAATCGGCCCTTCCACTCGGATGCAGAGCCGGTTTTGCTCATCCACGGTCACTTGGATGAAGCGGCGTTTGAGCTGGAACAGCTCCAAATAATCCACAAAATCGCTTTTAATAAAGCGCAGACTACGCAGATAGTTGAGCTCATCGGGAGTGAAGCGCAGGGTGCACAGGGCATCGAGCTCGGCTTCCAGCTCGCTGCGGATCTCCACCAGCGGATACACGCATTCGTCTAGGTTGCGGCAGCGAAATTCATACACACCATGCGCCTGTGGAAACTGGTGCAATACCACTTGCAGCATAGTGAATTTATAGAGATCGGTGTCCAGCAAAGATTGGATGATGTGGCGTTGCATAGCTGCTCCGTGAGGTGGGTAAACAGAAAAGCAGGGAAGCTAGTTGAGCTTTGTCAGGCGCCGGTGCTTTCAGGTAGCCTGAAATGATTGCTAGCTTATGATTTTATTGCATTTAAACAAATTAAACCGAGCCGGCCGCGCATACGATATGCGGCGCAATCGGAATAATTGTGTGGCATTAAAACACGTTTTACCGCTTTCAGGTAGCCTGCCGCATCGGGCGGCGGCAGTTTCGGGTATCATGCCACCATTTATTGTCTTTACAACACACAAACCTATTTTCCCCAACGATTACCATGAAGAAACTCGCATTACTTTGCCTCCTGGCCGCCGCCGGCACTGCCGCCGCCAACAACACCCCGCTGCCCGATTTCTCACCTGTGGCCGCAGGCCAGCACGTTGTTATCAACATCCCACAGACGCGCCTTTTCCTGTATGAAAACGGCCAACTGAAAAACGTTTATCCCGTGGCGGTGGGCAAAAACCGCACCCGCACCCCGCTGGGCAACTACCACATCGGTTCCAAAGCCTACAACCCCACTTGGTCGATCCCCGCCAGCATCCGCCGCGAGCGTGCCGCCGCCGGCCTGCCTGAAATCAGCAGCATTCCGCCCGGTCCGAGCAACCCGCTGGGTCCGGTATTCGTGCGCTTGGGTCCGCCGCGCTTAGGCTTGGGCATCCACGGCACCAATGCCCCCGCCAGCGTGCCCGGCATCCGCAGCCACGGCTGCGTGCGCATGCACAGCAACAACGCCCTGCAATTTGCCCGCAACGTGCGCACCGGTGCCAGCGCCGCCGTGATCTACCAGCTGGCCAGCCTCAATGCCGATGCCAACAACCACCTCTGGCTCGCCGCCTATGCCGACCCCTATCAGCAGCGCAACCTGAACACCACCGCCCTGCGCCAAAGCATCGACGCCTGGTCGCAGGCCAACGGCCTCACCGCCAACCCCGCCCGCATCAACAGTGTTTTGCGCAGCCGTAACGGCCGCCTGGTGTGTATCACCTGCCAAAACGCCAATGCCCGCGTGCAAGGCAAATTGCAATCCGTGGCCTGGCAAAACGGCACAGCCGAATTGAGCCGCCCACAGGCCGTGGAAGCCTCCGAGCCCCAGCAGCCGGATGAAATCCTGCCAGAAGGCAGCGCCGTGGAAGCGCTCACCGACGGTGCCGGCAGCACTGAAACCCCGATTCCCACCAGCACCCGCCCTGCCCCGCACCGCCGCACCGAGCCGCGCGAGCGGCCCCTGCCCGCTACGCCCGTGCAGCCGCAGGATATTCCGCTGTCGGATACCTTGCTGTAAGCCAAATAGAAACCTGCCGTTTTTTAAGAACGGCAGGTTTCTGGTTTCAGGTAGCCTTCAGCTGCTAAGCAGGCTACCTGAAAACATTAGCCCCACCGTAAACTAAAACCACCGCCTCCCCATCCATCCGAGCCATCTCCCCAAGCCAAACCATTCATAACCAGCTATAATCTCGCCTACACACTTTTGGCAGCCGCACTCCAAAATCAAAGGCTACCTGAAAACCCGCTTCCAACGAAGCCACACCAACCCTTCCGTGCCTCCGCGCACCTGCTCGCTGCCTGGCTCAGGCAGCCTGATACAGAAAGACCAACATCATGAAACCCACCATCGCCCTAGTCGGCCGCCCCAATGTGGGCAAATCCACCCTGTTCAACCGCCTCACGCGCACCAAAGACGCGCTGGTGCACGACCTGCCCGGCCTCACGCGCGACCGCCACTACGGCCACGGCAAAGTGGGCAGCAAACCCTATCTCGTGGTAGATACCGGCGGCTTCGAGCCCGTGGTAGATAGCGGCATTTTGCACGAAATGGCCAAGCAAACCCTGCAGGCCGTGGATGAAGCCGATGCCGTGATTTTCCTGGTGGACGCGCGCACCGGCCTCACGCCGCAAGACAAAATCATTGCCGACCACCTGCGCCAATCGCCACGCCCCGTATATCTGGCGGTAAACAAAGGCGAAGGCGGCGGCCGCGACGTGCTGGCTGCCGAATTCTACGAGCTGGCGCTCGGTGAGCCGCATGTAATCTCCGGCGCACACGGCGACGGTGTGTACTACCTGATGGAAGAAGTGCTGGAAAACTTCCCCGAAGCCGCAGAAGAAGACAGCGAAGTCAAACACCCCGTGTTTGCCGTGATCGGTCGGCCGAATGTGGGCAAATCCACGCTGGTGAACGCCATTTTGGGCGAAGAGCGCGTGATTGCCTTCGATATGGCCGGCACCACCCGCGACAGCATCCATATCGATTTCGAACGCGACGGCAAACCCTTCACCATCATCGACACCGCCGGCGTGCGCCGCCGCGGCAAAGTGGAAGAAGCAGTGGAAAAATTCTCCGTGATCAAAGCCATGCAGGCCGTGGAAACCTCCAATGTGGCCGTATTGGTGCTGGACGCGCAGCAAGACATTGCCGACCAAGACGCGACCATCGCCGGCTTCGCGCTGGAGGCCGGGCGGGCGCTGGTGGTGGCGGTAAACAAATGGGACGGCATTTCCGAAGAGCGGCGCAACACGATTAAAAAAGACATCGAACGCAAGCTGCACTTCCTCGATTTCGCCAAATTTCACTTCATTTCCGCCCTGAAAGAGCGCGGCATCGACGGCCTGTTTGCCAGCATCCAATCGGCCTACGACGCGGCATTCATCAAAATGCCCACGCCCAAAATCACCCGCGTGCTGCAATCGGCCATCGAACGCCAGCAGCCCGCCCGCGCCGGCCTGGTGCGCCCGAAAATGCGCTACGCCCACCAAGGCGGCATGAACCCGCCTGTGATCGTGATTCACGGCAACTCGCTGCAGCACGTGGCCGACAGCTACACCCGCTACCTCACGCAAACCTTCCGCAAAGCCTTCAACCTGCAAGGCACGCCGCTGCGCATCCAATACAATATTTCCGACAACCCCTACGAAGACACAGCGGAAAAAACCAAAAACAAACCCCTGCGCCGCACCATCTTGAGCAACCGCATCGCCAAACGCGATGAAAAAGCCCGCAGCAAAGCCAAAACCAAAAAACGCCAAGTGAGCGTGAAAAAACGGCAAGGCCAATCTTAAAATTAAAAGGCTACCTGAAAACTTTCAGGTAGCCTCACCTAGAAACCAAACATTATGCCTACCCCGCAAAACATCATCGTCGGCCTGTCCGGCGGCGTCGATTCCTCCGTAACCGCCCACCTGCTCAAGCAGCAGGGGCACCAAGTGCGCGGCGTGTTCATGCAAAACTGGGAAGACGACGACAACGACGAATACTGCAGCATCAAGCAGGATTCCTTCGATGCCATCGCCGTGGCCGACATCATCGGCATCGACATCGACATCGTTAATTTCGCCGCCCAATACAAAGACAAAGTATTTGCCTACTTCCTGCAGGAATACCAAGCCGGCCGCACCCCAAACCCCGACGTGCTGTGCAACGCCGAAATCAAATTCAAATGCTTTTTGGATTACGCCATCGAGCAAGGCGCCGAAGCCATCGCCACCGGCCACTACGCCCGTAAAGAAGTGCGCGGCGGCAAACATTATCTGCTCAAAGGCCTGGATGCCAACAAAGACCAAAGCTACTTCCTCTACCGCCTCCAGCCCCATCAGCTCGAGCGCGCCCTCTTCCCGCTAGGCCACTTGGAAAAACCCGAAGTGCGCCGCATCGCCGCCGAAGCCGGCCTGCCCACCGCCGCCAAAAAAGACAGCACCGGCATCTGCTTCATCGGTGAACGCCCCTTCCGCGAATTTCTGCAAAAATACCTGCCCACTCGCGAAGGCGATATGGTGACACCCGAAGGCAAAGTCGTGGGCAAGCACGTCGGCCTGATGTTCTACACCCTCGGCCAGCGCAAAGGCTTGGGCATCGGCGGCGCAGGCGAGCCGTGGTTTGTGGCCGACAAAGATTTGGCCGCCAACCGCTTAATCGTGGTGCAAGGCCACCAACACCCGCTGTTATTTTCAGGTAGCCTCACCATGAGCCAATTAAGCTGGACGCTGCCTGAAAACCCTGGCGAAGCACACGGCAGCCGCCCACCCGAAGGCCGCTATACCTGCAAAACCCGCTACCGCATGGCCGATGCCCCCTGCCAACTGCGCTATTTGGGCGATGATTCCGCCGAGCTGGTATTCGACACACCGCAATGGGCGGTTACCCCCGGCCAATCCGCCGTGCTGTATGATGGCGAAGTTTGTCTGGGTGGCGGCATTATCGACCAAGCCGACGCAGACGTTTAATTCATTCAAATCAAACAAAGCCCAGCAACACAAACCTTAAAGGCTACCTGAAAGCGCAACACAGCAAAGTTTCTGCAAAGCTGAATTTTCAGGTAGCCCCTATCAGGAGACCAAATTGGAAAAAATCTGGCTGCAAAGCTATCAGGAAGGTGTACGCCCCGAAATCGACGTGCGCCGCTACAGCTCAATCTGCGAAGTATTCCACGAAACCGCCTACCTCTATGGCAAGCGCTCCGGCTTCACCAACTTCGGCAAGGTGCAAACCTATGCCCAAACTGCGCGCCTAGCCGAGCAGTTCGCCTCCTATCTGCAAAACGTACTCAAGCTGGAAAAAGGCAGCCGCGTGGCCGTGATGCTGCCCAACCTACTGCAATACCCCGTGGCTGTATTCGGCATTTTGCAGGCCGGCGGCATCGTGGTGAACGTGAATCCGCTCTACACCCCGCGCGAATTGCAACACCAGCTGAAAGACAGCGGCGCCACCACCATTCTGGTGCTGGAAAACTTCGCCCATACGCTGGCCGAAGTGGTGGCCGAAACCGATGTAAAACACATCATCCTCGCCTCTGTGGGCGATTTGCTCGGCTTCTTCAAAGGCGGCCTGATGAATCTGATTGTGCGCCATGTGAAAAAAATGGTGCCGCCCTACGATCTGCCCCACTTCGTGCGCTTCAACCACGCACTCAAGCAAGGCGCGGCGCACACCTTCCATCCCGTGCCGGTTACGCTCGAAGACACCGCCTTTCTGCAATACACCGGCGGCACCACCGGCATATCCAAAGGTGCCGTCCTCTCGCACGGCAATATCTGCGCCAATATGCTGCAAGCCGAAGAATGGATTCAATCCAACCTCACCGTCGAGGGCGAATTGGTGGTAACCGCGCTGCCGATGTACCACGTGTTCGCGCTCACGGTAAACCTGATGATCTTCACCCGCATAGGTGCGCAAAACCTGCTCATCACCAACCCGCGTGATATTAAATTTTTCATCAAAGAGCTCAAAAAATATCGCGTGAGCGTGCTGCCAGCCGTAAATACTCTGTTCAACGCCCTGCTCCACCACCCCGATTTCCAAAGCGTGGATTTCTCCAGCTGGAAACTGTGCCTAGGCGGCGGCATGGCGGTGCAAGAAAACGTGGCCGAACAATGGAAAGCGCTCACCGGCCAACCGATTGTGGAAGTGTATGGCCTCACCGAAGCCAGTCCCGGCGTATGCGCCAACCCGCTGAACATCAGCGACTACAATGGCACCGTAGGCCTGCCCATCTCCAACACCGAGGTAGAAATCCGTGACAGTGAAGGAAACGAAGTGCCACTGGGCGAAATCGGTGAATTGTATATTAAAGGCCCGCAAATCATGCAGAGCTACTGGCAACACCCTGAAGAAACCGCCGCTGTGCTGGACGAGCGTGGCTTCCTCGCTACCGGCGATATAGTGAAAATGAACGAACAAGGCTTCATCAAACTAGTGGATCGCAAAAAAGACATGATTGTGGTATCCGGCTTCAATGTGTATCCAAACGAAGTGGAAGAAGTGGTGGCGAAACACCCGATGGTGCTGGAAGCCGCCTGTATCGGCGTGCCCAGCAACAAAACCGGCGAAGCCCTGCGGCTTTTCGTGGTGAAAAAAGACCCGGCGCTCACCCGCGAAGAAATCATCGCCTTCTGCCGCACCCAGCTCACCGCTTATAAAGTGCCAAAAGACATTCAGTTCCGCGACGAGCTGCCTAAATCCAACGTGGGCAAAATCCTGCGCCGCGAGCTGCGGGAAGAGAAACAGTAGTTGGCAGCAAGGCAAAAAATGGGCAGCTCGGTCTACACCAGCTGCCTATTTTTTGTAAACCACAGTAAAGCAAAATTAAGCTTCAACAATTCCTCTCAGCATACCAAAGGCTAGTTGAAACCACCACCTCGTTTTCCAGGTAGCCTTCCCTATAGCTGAAACAATTATTTTTGCATACAAGGCGGTGAGCTGAAGACAGTACAGGAGTATGGAGAAGCGAACCAACGCAGCATGAAGAAATAATTGCTTTAAATATACAGAAATATTATAAAAATAAACCACTAAAATAAGGTAAAGGAAAACGCTTCTATTCTGCTATTTCAGCAACACCATTCCATGTAGTAGAATCAATTCCTGTTTTGTTTACTATCTGCCAATAAAGTCTATGTCTGCTGCTGCCCCACAAACCATCAAAACCATCCGCTGGCCGTCGAAAGAAGCTGCGCCGCAAGCCTTTCCCGAAAGGCAGGCGTTGATGCCGATTTGGGGCGGCGTGCCCGTGCCGATGCCGCAATGGCAGAAACTGTGGCAAAGCCAAATCGCCCATTCGCTCAATGAAGACGGCCTGGCCTACCTCCACATCCCCTTCTGTGCCAACCACTGCGTGTTCTGCGGTTTCTACCGTAACGCCTGGAAAGAAGAGCATGGCGGCGCGTATGTGGACAAAGTGATTGATGAGCTGGCCGCTGAAGCCGAACAGCGCAGCGGCAGCGGCAAAATCCAAGCCGTGTATTTCGGCGGTGGCACGCCCACCGCGCTCGACACGCCCGACCTAGTTCGCCTCATCCGCGCCTGCTACCAATACCTGCCGCTGGCCGACGACTGCGAATTCACCCTTGAAGGCCGCATGAGCCATTTCGGGCTCGACAAAGCCCGCGCCGCCGTTGAAGCCGGCGTGAACCGCATTTCCATCGGCATTCAAACCTTCAACACCGCCATCCGCCGCCGCCTCGGCCGCAAACACAGCGGCGAAGAAGCCTATGGCTACCTGAAAGAACTGTGCGGCCTCGATGCTGTGATTGTGGCCGACCTGATTTTCGGCCTGCCCGGCCAAACCGACGAAATCTGGGCGCACGACATCGAACGCGCCGCCGGCCTGCCCCTGTCGGGCCTCGACACATACGCCTTCAACTGCTACCCCTTCCTGCCCATCAACCGCATGATTGAAAAAGGCGCATTCCCGCCGCTGTTCGGTTTTGATGTGCAATCCCAACACTACGCCTACGCCGTGCGCGAACTGGCGCGGCTCGGCTGGCAGCAAGTGAGCAACAACCATTTCGCCTATCCCGGCCGCGGCGAGCGCAACCGCTACAACACCCTCGTCAAATCCAATATGCCCTGCCTCGCCTTCGGTTCCGGCGCAGGCGGCAACTTCGGCGGCTTCAGCTACCAAGTGCAGAGCGACCTCAAAGGCTACCTGAAAGCCCCGCCGGGCCAAAAAGCCCTCTCCTTCATGAGCCGCCACGGCCGACACAAAACCCTGCTCGGCCAAGTGCAGCACGACATCGAACTCGGCCGCATCGACACCACCCTGTTTGCCGACAACGCCGAAGCGCAAACCCTACTGCGCCAATGGCAGCAAGCCCAGCTCTTAACCATCCACGAGAACGGCCAGGCCATTCTCAACACCAGCGGCCGCTACTGGTCGCCCACCCTCACCCGTAAACTGATGATGTCCCTCCCACCTGATGAAAAGGAAAGCACTATGCAAAAACTCTCCAGCGAACAACAAACCGTATTGCGCAACTCACTGGCCGAAAAACCTGGCCAAATCCTCGAAATGCTTGCCGGCCAGCACCAATGCAGCTTTGAAGACGTGATCAACTGCCTACCTGCACAGCTCATCAAGAAAACCGAAGGCAACCGCTTTGTCGAAATCATGCAAGCCCTTGCCGGCTGGGACGAAGCCGTTACCTTCATCGCCCACACCCCCGACGTGATTGCCGAAGTAACCGGGAAAATCCCCAACGGTAAAGTCGGCCGCGGCTTCTACAACTTCGAACATGCCGAAGAAGGCGGCATCCACGGCCACATTTATTATGAAAACTGCGCCGCCATCTACCTGATCGAACGCCCCTTCATGGGCAAAGACACCGTGTCGCTCAACTTCGTGAACCGCAACGGCGGCGCCATGTTCAAAATCTTCGTCGGTCGCGACGAAGCCGGCGAACTCAAACAAAACCAAATCCAAGCCATGCGCGCCCTGTTCGCCTAAATCCGCACCCAGCGCTTAAAGGTTACCTGAAAGCAGCCTGCACCCCAAAAACCAAAGTGCAGGCTGCCTGAAACATCAAAAGCAGCCTGCACTTTTAACGAATATGGCTTCGGAGCACACCAGCGACGGAAAAATAACCACCCAATCCCCTCTCCCGCGGGAGAGGGTTAGGGAGAGGGCAAAACCGCGCAACACAGCAACCGCCCAATCCCAAACATATGTATACCAAACACCGCCATACCCAACCGTTACAGGCTACCTGAAACCCAAAATGCAGCCTGCACATTTAACAGATATGGCTTCGGAATACACCGACGACCGCAAAACAACCACCCCCACGCAACCGCCACCCAATCCTCCCACCTGCGGAAAAGGGTTAGGAAAAGGGCAAGCCGCGAACACCGCAACCGCCCCATCCCAAGCGTATGCCAAACACCGTCAGGCAAACCCGTTTCAGGCTACCTGAAACCCAAAAAGCAGCCTGCACATTTAACGAATAACTTCGGAATACACCAGCAGCAGAAAAATAACCCCCCAATCCCCTCTCCCGTGGGAGAGTGTTAGGGAGAGGGCAAAACCGCGCAACCGACCCCCCGTTTAAAACCGAACCCCGAAACACCACTTAAAGGCTACCTGAAACCCTAAAAGCAGCCTGCACCCATTCACCCCCAAACAGGAGCACCCCATGCTGATGATATTCGGCGCCAACGGCCCCAGCGGCCGCCAACTCATCCAACGGCTTCCCAACCCCCAAGCTGCTGTAGCCGCATTAAGACTACCTGAAACCGATGACTTCTTCGCCCGACACCACATCCCCACCACCGTTGCCGACGCACTCGATGCAGACGCCATCGCCCGCGCCGTGCAACAATTCCGGCCAGACACCGTCGTCAGCTTCATCGGCGGCAAAAACGAACAAGGCATCCGCAGCGACGCCACCGGCAACCTACACATCATCCGCGCCCTCGAACAGCACGCCCCCCAAGCCCGCCTCATCCTCGTTACCAGCATGGGCTGTGGCGAACAATACGCGCTGATGAGTGACATGTTCAAACAAGCCCTGGGCGAAGCCGTGGCCGCCAAAACCGAAGCCGAAAACGCCCTGCGCCAAAGCCCCCTCGCCTGGACCATCCTGCGCCCCTGCGGGCTCGCCGACGGCGACGACACCACCTATCAGCTGCACGAACAGCTCCCCGCCATCCCCTGCCAATACATGACCCGCACCGCCCTCGCCGCCGCCGTGCGCCAAATCATCGACGAAGACGGGCATGAGGGCAAAGCGTATTCAGTGACTTCTGGGGAAGCCGCTTAAACCATCCAGCCAAAACCAACGGGCAAACTGCTTCCAAATAGCAGTTTGCCCGTTATTTCAGGCTACCTGAAAAATATTCAGCCGAGCAAAAGAAGCTTGGCTTTTTCAGGTAGCCTCATCTTGCAACAGCAGCCGTGCAATCCTCTCGTCTGCCGGCCAAGTCAGTTTCAAATTGCGGCTGTCGCCCCGCACCAGCAGGGGTTGCAAACCCAGCTGTTCAATGGCGGAGGCCTCGTCGGTAATCTCCGCCAGATTGGCGGCAGCCAGCGCCCGTTGCAGCAACTCGGCGGGAAAAAGCTGCGGGGTTTGTGCCTGCCACAAACCGCTTCGGCTCACCGTTTCGGCAATGTGATTTTCGCCGTTGCCACGTTTGAGGGTATCAGCCACGGGCAAAGCCAAAATGCCGCCAACCGGATGCTGCCCTGCTTCTTGCAACAGCCGCCGCAAGGCTTCAGCAGGCAGGCAGCAGCGGGCGGCATCGTGCACCAGCACTTTATCGTCCGGCCGCATCACGCCGTGTTTCAGCAGCGAATTCAGCCCGTTAAACACACTTTCAGCACGGCTCTCGCCGCCGCAGTACAGCGTTCGCAGTTTGGCAGCCAAGTCTTCAGGTAGCCCCACTTCCTGTTCAAACCACGCATCATCCCGCACCAACACTACAGCTACCTGAACAATCTGCGGCTCAGCCAGTAGGCGGCGCAGGGAGTGCTCCAGCACGGTACGGCCGGCTATCTGCACATATTGTTTCGGCAGGGTGGCACCGAAGCGGCTGCCCACGCCGGCCGCGGGCACGAGGGCGAAATAGCGGCTCATGGCGTTTTCCGCCAGATGCTGCCGCCTTCGGCTTTTTTGTCCAACTCGTCCAGATAGGCTTCATGTGCAGCGCTTTCCTCGGCATTGGCAGCCAGCACTTTCAGTTGTGCCGGGCGTTCGGTAGGCGCGATCACCACGGCAGGCGCATCGGCTTCGGCACTTTCTTCTTCGGTAAACTGGTCGGCCAAGCTGAATTGCGAGCGGGTCATGCCCAGATACACTTCGCTCAACAGTTCGCAGTCGATTAATGCACCGTGGAATACGCGTTTGCTACGGTCTACCTCGAGGCGGGTGCACAATGCGTCCAGCGAGTTTTTCTGGCCAGGATACATGGTACGCGCCATCACCAGCGTATCCACCACACTAGCGGTTAATTCTTGTACGGATGGTAGGCCAGCGCGGCGGAATTCGGCATTGAGAAAGCCCACATCGAAGGGAGCATTGTGGATAACCAGCTCGGCACCGGAAATGAAATCGGCAATCTGTTGCCCGATTTCGGCAAACTTGGGTTTGCCTTCGAGCTTATCCAGCGTAATGCCGTGCACTTTGACGGCTTCTTCAGGAATGTCGCGCTCGGGGTGGACGTATAAATGCAGATAGTTGCCGGTAAGTCGGCGGTCGATCATTTCCAGGCCGGCAAATTCGATGAGGCGATCGTCGCGATCATAATAAAAACCGGTGGTTTCTGTATCAAGAATGATTTGGCGCAAATGTTTCATCGGAGTATAGCTTTAATAATGTTGGCAAATGGGAAGCATCTTAACTCATAGCGGACTAACTTTAAATCAAGGCAAGGCAGCGAGCCGCAGATAGTACACACATGCAGTAAGGCAAGCCAACACGTACTAGTTTGTTAGACTGCAGCAAAGACTGCTTGGCCGGCAATGCGGCAATACTTCGAATTAGCTTATCTGACAGTAAAAATGATTCGTAGGATTAACAAATTATTACACGATATCTACATTAATAGTAATAATTATCATTTGATGATATAGCCGTTCTTCGGTATAATACATACACGTTCAGTAAAGTAAGACGGTTCTATCTTGTGCTGAACTGCTAAATTTCAGCATTTCGCTCTGTTACGAGATGTTCAGTTTTGGTAGTGGTTTGTGTTCCTTTTTGCGCCCCGCTTTTGCCGGGGCAATTTTTTATGTGCGGCATAGGTATATGTAAATAGCTAAAACATATTTTTATACAAGGCTGCAAGCCACAGACAGTACGAGTAGTTACGACAAGGCGAGCCTATGCAGTAGGAAGAAATAAGCGCTTTAGCCATATTCAAATCATATTAAAAATGAAACATTATTCACGATGATACGGATGATTATGCAGAATCGACACCGCCCGATACAGCTGTTCGGTGAGCAACACGCGCACCATGCCGTGCGGCAGGGTGAGGCTAGAGAGGCGCAGCATCAGGCCGGCTTGTTGTTTGATGCGCTTGGTGAGCCCGTCTGCCCCGCCGATTACCATGCAAACATGCCGCCCGTTCTGCTGCCATTTTTTCAGGTAGCCTGCCAGCTCCTGCGAAGTGGGCGCAACACCACGCTCGTCTAAAACCACCAAAAACGCATCGGCCGGCATAGCTTCCAAGATGCGCTTTTCTTCCGCCGCCATGCCCTGCGCCGTATTCACGCCCGCACCGCGCTTTTCCGGCTTGATTTCTTTCAGGGTGTATTTGATGTCGCGGCCGAAGCGTTTGGCATATTCCTTCACAGCTTCGTCCACCCAACCGGGCATTTTGTTGCCCACGGCCAATATGGTGATGTTCATGGTTTGCCTCGCTCCCGCCCTGCCCTAGCAGGGTGGTTTTGTCTTTTCAATAACATTATTTTACAATATGGCAGGCCGACTGATTCGGTTGGCCCGCAACGCTATTATTTTAAAACATTCAGCCAGCATCATTTAAACCAAATACACAGGCTACCTGAAAAACCAAAACAGCTTTTCAGGTAGTCCCAACACGCCATGCGCCTACTGCCCAAATTCTCCCTGCCCGAACCCCTGCGCCACTCGCGTACGCTGGCGTTTGCCCGTTTCCTCTATACGCGTTTTTATGAAGTGAACATTCCGCAGGTGTCGTCAAGCCTCACATTTACCACACTGCTGGCCCTGGTGCCGCTGTTTACCGTGGTCGTGGTGGTGGTATCTGCCTTTCCCGTGTTTGCTGATTTTTCCGCTCAGTTTCACCGCTTGGTGTCGGAAATCATGATGCCGGCAGGCGTGGCGGCGGTGAGCGACTACATTTTCCAATTCCGCGACCACGCCAGCCGCCTTACCGCCATCGGTATCGCCATGATGATCATCACTTCGCTGATGCTGGTGCACACCATCGAGCGCACATTCAACCAAATTTGGCGGGTGAAACGCCCGCGCAGCATCGTTACCCGCGTGCTGGTATATTGGGCGCTACTCAGCCTAGGGCCGCTTTTGGTAGGCGTGGGCATGTCGCTGTGGGGCGTGGTGTGGCGGCGCACCCTGTTTTATCTGCACTATCCGCTGCTCGCCTCGTTGCTGCAATTCACGGTTGCCCTCACCGCCACCTGGAGCATGCTCTGCCTGCTCTACAAGCTCGTGCCCGCCCGCTATGTGCCCCTCCGCCACGCCCTGATCAGCGCCGCGCTGGCGGCGGTGTCTATTGAATTGTTGCGGCGCGGGTTCGGCGTGTATGTGGCCAACTTCAACAACTATCAGTTAGTGTACGGCACCTTTGCCGCCGTGCCGATGTTTCTGCTGTGGCTCAACTTAAACTGGATTGTCATCCTCAGCGGCGCGCTCCTGGCCGCCTCACTTTCCTATTGGGAGGGCGACGCTTTCCGCCGCCAAGGCTGCCACGGCACGCGGTTTCACGATGCCTTAGGCATCCTCACCCTGCTCGCCCAAGCGCAAAGCCAAGGAAAAAGCCTGAAAACTCAACAGTTCCGACGCCACATCCAGCTGGGCTACGACGAGCTTGGCGATCTGTTGGAACAACTCGCCCGACGCGGTTACATTGCACAAAACCTACGCAACGGCTGGATGCTGAAAACCAGCCCCGAAGCCATCCGCGTGACCGACTTGTTCCAGCTGTTCGTGTATGGCAGCCATAGCTACTCCAACGATTCCATCGGCCGCACCGTGCAGCAAATCATGACCCCCGCCATCACCGCCGCTGATATGACCATGGCCGAATTTATCCGGTGCAATCAGCAACAGAATAGTTAAAACATCGAGCGTTGATACGGTTTTCAGATAGCCTTACTTAAAGAAAAAGGCTACTTGAAGCTAAAATTCCCAACAAAGCCCAACCACCTGCCGCCCCTGTGTCGGTTTCCAGCCGCACCCTAGTTCAATAACAAGTAAAAAACCGCAAAACGCCACACGCCCCGCCCTGCCTATCCATTAAAATAGTGCAATTCCGATAGACCTGTTTGCTGCAACAGCATCCCGCCAAACCGTGTCCCTACCCGCCCTATTCTCCCGCCTGCCCCACCGTGCCCGCATTGTCCTTGTTGCGGCCGCCGTGCTGCTTGGCGTGTTCATTCTGATTGCCATCATCGCTGCTACCTCTGTTAAGCCGGAAGGCGCGATGCAGAGCAAACGCATCGTGGAAAAACTCACCACCGTGCGAGCCAAGGGCAAAACCCCGGCCACCGGCTACTGGAGTGACGAAGTCATCCAGCCAGGTGACTCCCTGCGCAACGTGTTGGAACGCTTCAACCTTTCTGCCCAGCAAATTCAGGACATCACCCAAGCCGCCGCCTCAGAAGGCAAACAGCCCCACCTACACCCCGACCAAACCGTCAGCCTCAGGCTCGATGCCCAGCGCCACCCCGTGCAGGTACAGTTTTTCAACGACGACGACAACGGCGAAACCCAACTGGTTGATTTAGCCTATGCCGGCAACCGCTGGCAGGCTAAAACCGACGACGTGAAAACCACCACCCTAGCCACGCTCAAATCCGTTATCATCCGCTCCAGCGGCACCACCGCCGGTGCCATGTCGCGTGCCGAAATCCCTGCCGAAGTCCGTGATTCCCTGCGCGAACTGTTCAGCAACCGGCTCGATCTCTACAAGCTCGAAGCCGGCAATACCGTGCGCATTCTTTATCAGGTAAACTACTTTCACGGCCAGCAGATTTCCATGGGCGATATCCTCGCCGTGGAAATAAGCCACCAAGGCAAGCTCTACCGTGCCTATTACTTCGGCGAAGACGACAACGGCCGCTACTACGACGAACACGGCCAGCCACTGAAAAAAGGCTTCGAAACCCAACCCGTGCCCGGCAGCCGCATCAGCTCACCCTTCGGCGTGCGCGTCCACCCGATATTGGGCTATTTGCGCATGCACACCGGCATTGACTACGCCGCCCCCACCGGCACACCGATTCACGCCCCCTCAGACGGCATCGTGGAATTCCGCGGCCCCAAAGGCGGCTATGGCAACACCGTGATCCTGCGCCACAGCGACAGTATGCAAACGCTCTACGGGCACATGAGCGCATTTTCCGCCAATGCTGCCCCCGGCCAGCGCGTGCGCGCCGGCGACATCATCGGCTTTATCGGCACTACCGGCCGCAGCACCGGACCGCACCTACACTACGAAGTACGCCTCAACGGCGTGCCGGTAAACCCCGCCGGCGTCGCCCTACCCGCCAAACGACTCACCACCGCCGAGCTGGCTGAATTCCGCCGCCAGCAGCAAACCATGGAACAAAAACTCGCCCAACTGCGCGGCATCGGCAAAACTGTCGCCCAACTCGATTAACGGCCGGTTGATTTAACTATAAGAAACCGGTTTTTCAGGTAGCCCCAAAGCAGCGATCTTATGGCAATATATTGTCTGATTGCGGTGGCAAGAAAAGGTTACCTGAAAACCTCAGCTTCACCACATAAAACCAATAAACAAGTTTCGCCAAGAAACTGCCGCGTCAAACAGCACACCAAACAGCATTCCCGCTAAAGCGGCACAGCGGCACTATGCCGCAGCAGCCTGCAGTAAACAAGAGCAGAAGCCCGAAGGCTACCTGAAACCAAACCGCCCAGACCAATACCGTGAAGCGCATAATCCTCTTTCTCCTCACCAATATGGCCGTACTCCTGGCTGCCCGCCTGCTGTTCGGGTTGCTCGGCCTCAATCCACAAGATATCTCCGGCCTGCTGCTGCTCTCCGCCATCACCGGCTTTTCCGGCTCGTTGATTGCCCTCATCATGTCGAAAAGCAGCGCCAAGCAGGCCGTGGGCGCCCACGTTATCCGCCAGCCGCGCAACGAAACCGAAGATTGGCTCGTGCGCGTGGTGGAAGTCCAGGCCAAACAATGGAACCTGCAAACCCCCGAAATTGCCATTTATGAGTCGCCTGAGCCCAACGCCTTCGCCACCGGCGCCAGCCGCAACAGCTCACTGGTTGCCGTCAGCACCGGCCTCTTGCAAATCATGAACCGTGACGAGGTGGAAGCCGTGCTCGCACACGAAATGGCACACGTCGGCAACGGCGATATGGTTACGCTCACCCTGGTTCAAGGCGTGGTGAACACCTTTGTACTGTTTTTCTCTCAAATCATCGCCTCCATTATTGCCTCCTCCCTGCGTCAAAACCGGCAGCACGATGGCGGCAGCAGCACCATCCAAACCGTAGTCAGCATGGTGTTCCAAGTGATCTTCGGCTGGCTGGCTGGCATCATCGTGATGTGGTTCAGCCGCCAGCGCGAATATCGTGCCGATGCCGGAGCTGCCAAACTGGTGGGGGCGCCCAAAATGATCTGTGCCCTGCAACGGCTCAAAGGCAGCCACAGCAGCCTGCCGCCCCAAATGGCCGCCATGGGCATCAACGACAGCACCCTGCGTTCTCTGTTCAGCACCCACCCCACCCTCGACGACCGCATCGCCCGCCTGCAACGGCTAAACTATTAAATCGATTTGGTAAGCGGATTCTGCCAGTCCAAATAGCAAAAGGCTACCTGAAATAACCGCAAGTGGTTTTCAGGTAGCCTTCTAATAGAAAAACATATCTAAACTATGTACTTCTACGGAAAACTCAGCAGCCTCCCCGGCCTTGTCTACCTCCCCGATATGCAAGACAGGGAATCGGAAACACCAACCCCAGACACCTGCCCGAATTCATCTCTGCCTACGAAACCGGCAGTTTTTCATGCCAAGAACAGCACGCCCTGATGGGGCTCATCCTTGACTCATTCAATATCTACCTAGCTGTAGAAGCCAACCACGATCCGGCAATCGAACATACCATTTCCGCCCTGATGGGGCAGCAATGGCAGAATTCCCATCCGCTCGTACACCATTGTCACTACTCGACGAAGACTCGGACGACGAATTCCACATCACCCCTACCATGCAGAAACTTTGGACACAGCATTTCAACTAGTCATAGCTTGGATACTTGTGTCCGATATAATGCTTAACTCAAGGCTACCTGAAACCTGGAAACAGCAGGTAAAACAAAATATCGATATCGCAATCCAACCACACCCACTAACACACACCCATCAGCAACAATGTGAATATAGATTAGTACGCAGCGAGCTCAAACCCACACTACCCGCTGTCTTTTAAAACATGCTTCAACTGTACCCCTATTCCTTATTCAACACCCTGCCCTCTCCCGCAACAAAAAGGCTACCTGAACTTTTCAGGTAGCCTTTTATTCAATCACACTGTTTCATGCTTAGCGGGTTGGATCGATATTGCTGCGGAAGTCATATTGATGGTGGTCGTATTCATACGGGCCTTGCGGGTCATTGGGTGCATGGCGATACTGATGACCCATGTCATCCAAATCGTGGCCAGGCTCAGTGGCTAAATCGCCCACTGATACGTTTACCCTAGATTCCAGCACAATGGCAGAAGAAACGTGTCCGCCCACGTTATACACCATGGCCAAACCAATTTCTTCAGCAGGGATGCTCACGTATTTCACAGTCGGGCTCGGATTGATATCGGTGCGCACTTGGCGGCTCTGACGGTACAGGCTCACCACAGTACCTTTATCCAAACCATCAGCCGAACCTTTGTTCAGGATAACAGTGCTGAAGCGACCAGCTTCGCTGATGCCGTCCAACACATCCACGATGCGGGCACGCACCTGGTTTTCGGGCTCGTGGGGCATCATATTGAAAGCGTTTTCTTCGCCGTTATAACGCAGCAGGTAATCGCCTTGGCGGATTTCAGCCACTTGCTCACGAATCTGCAATGCCTGTGCGGTTTCGGTCGGCACTTTCACCAAAGGGTGTAGGCGGGTGTAGTATTGGTTGTCAGGCAGGGCTTGGCGGTCGCGCTCGGAACGCTCGGCCAAGGCGGTGCTGGTTACCGGCAAGGTAGCCAGTTTACCACTAAAGGTTACCAGCTGACCGATAAATTTGCCTGTTTCGGGATCACGAATATCTTTAATCGGGCGGTAAACTAGGTATTCACCTGATTCGGTAACGCCGTAGGCATAAATGCGGTCGCCCAGAGAATACATGGTTTTGCCTTCCGGGCCGGCGATGATGCGCGGTGCATCTTGGGTGGTGCGGCGGGCAATCACCTGCGGGTGTTTCATGAACATACGGTAGTAGTTCAGATTGAGGGTGGAGATGCCGTAGCCAGAAGAAGTTTCGCGCACACGCGGCTGCAGTTTAACGGTGGGAATACCACCGGCGTTATCCACACGCAGGCGCGGCTGTCCGTTGACATAGTGCAACACCAGCACTTGACCTGGATAAATCAGATGAGGGTTGCGGATGGTGCGGCGGTTGGCGCCCCACAGCTGCGGCCATTTCCACGGACGGTAAAGGTATCTGCCGGAAATGCCCCACAAGGTGTCGCCAGTACGCACGGTATAGCGTGCGGGGGCGTTGGGGCGTACGCGCAGGGGCGCGGCCTCGGCGGGCAGAACAGAAACAGTCAAGCCAATGGCGCAAAGCAAGGTTATAATATGTTTTCTCATGAGAGAGCTTCCCTATTAGGATTAACGAACCTGATAACGCTTTATTTACGTTGTTGTTGATGAAATTAACGGAATCATAGAACATTTTAGGTATCTTGCGCCAGTATTCAGGCGAAAAAACCGTTACAACTGCAATAAGAACGTATCTATCTATGCACACTTAAGAGAGAAATCAAATGGCTTTACTAAATATTTTGCGCTATCCCGACCCCCGCCTAAACCTGGTGGCCAAACCGGTAAAACAAGTGGACGAACGCATCAAAAAACTGGTGACTGACATGGCCGACACCATGTACGAAGCAAAGGGCATCGGCCTAGCCGCCACACAGGTGGACGTGCACGAGCGTGTGGTGGTGATGGACTTGTCCGAAAGCCGCGACCAGCTGCAAGTGCTGATTAACCCTGTAATTTTGGAGCGCAACGGCGAAACCGTGTATGAAGAAGGCTGCCTCTCGGTGCCGGGTGTATACGACAAAGTAACCCGTGCCGAAAGCATCGTGGCCGAAGCGCTGGATGCCGAAGGCAAGCCCTACACTATTCGTGCCGACGGCCTACAAGCCATCTGCATCCAACACGAAGTCGACCATCTCGACGGCAAAGTTTTCGTGCAATATCTGTCGCGCCTGAAGCAGGAACGCATCAAAACCAAAATGAAGAAACTCGACAAACACACGCTCTAACCCGAGCAAGAGGCTACCTGAAACCATGATTCGCAAAGTCATTTTTGCCGGCACCCCCGATTTCGCCGCCGCCGCCCTGCGTGCTATTGCCGAGGCCGGCTTCGACATCCCGCTGGTGCTCACCCAGCCAGACCGCCCCAAAGGGCGCGGTATGAAGCTGCAAGCTTCGTCCGTGAAAGAAACCGCGCTCGAACTCGGTTTTCAGGTAGCCCAACCCGAAAGCCTGAAAAGCGAATCTGCACAAGAAATGCTGTGCGCCGTGGAAGCCGACGTCATGGTGGTGGCCGCCTACGGTCTGTTACTGCCGCAAGCCGTGCTCGACATTCCGCACCACGGTTGCCTCAACATCCATGCTTCGCTGTTGCCGCGCTGGCGCGGTGCCGCACCCATCCAGCGCGCTATTGAAGCAGGCGATAGCGAAACTGGCATCTGCATCATGCAAATGGACGCCGGGCTTGACACCGGTGCCGTTATCAGCCGCCATCCCTGCCCGATTCTCCCCGGCGACAACGCCCAAACCCTGCACGACAAACTGGCCGAAATCGGTGCGCGCGCCATTGTTGCTGATTTGCAACACTATTCTCAACGCAACGCCCAGCCCCAGCCTGAACACGGTATCACTTACGCCCACAAATTAAGCAAAGCCGATGCCCAAATCGATTGGACGCAGCCCGCCGAAGCCATCGAACGCCGCATCCGCGCCTTCAACCCTGTGCCCGGCGCCTGGTGCGACTACCACGGCAAACCGCTGAAAATCTGGGCTGCACAAGCCTGCTCGGCCAATGGCGTGGCCGGCAGCGTGTTACAAGCCGACAAAAACGGTATTCAGGTAGCCTGCGGCAGTGGCTCATTGTTGATTCAAACCCTTCAGCCCGCCGGCAGCGCCCGCATGGAAGCCGCCGCCTTTCTGGTCGGCCACCCCGTCGCCGCCGGCAGCCAATTCGGAGCGGAACACACATGAGCCTGGCCAACATACAAACCCTCGCCGCCCACAGCGTGGCTGCCGTTGAAGCCGGGCGCAATCTGTCCGACGTACTGGCCGAAATCTGGCGCGACCACCCACAGCTCTCCACCCAAGAACGCGGCGCGCTGCAAGATATTGCCTACGGCTGCCAACGTTTTTCAGGTAGCCTGCGCGCCCTGCTCGGCCTGATGCTGAACAAACCCCTGCCCCGTGCCGACATCCGCAGCCTGATATTGGCCGCCCTCTACCAGCTCGCCTACAGCCGCAACGCCGCCCATGCCGTGGTAAACGAAGCCGTGCGCGCTGCCGGCAAAATCGGCAAAGGCCAATACAAAGCGGTCACTAACGCCCTGCTCCGCCGTTTCCTACGCGAGCGCGACAGCCTGATGCAGCAGGCGCAGCAAAGCCCGGAAGGCCGCTACAACCTGCCCGACTGGTGGCTCGAACGGCTGCAGCGAGACTACCCCGAACACTGGCTGCAAATCACCGAAGCCTTCAATAACCATCCGCCGATGACCCTGCGCATCAACCGCCGGCACACCGATGCGGAAGGCTACCTGAAAATCCTGGCCGAACACGGTATGCAGGCCGAAATCCTCAGCAGCCACGCTGTGATGCTGGCTACGCCCGTGCCCGTGTCCGCTTTGCCGCTGTTTGCCGAAGGCGCCGTATCCGTGCAGGATTGGGGCGCACAACAGGCCGCCGCTTGGCTCAACGTGCAAAACGGCGAACGCGTACTCGATGCCTGTGCCGCGCCCGGCGGCAAAAGCGGCCACCTGCTCGAATGGGCAGACTGCAAGCTTACCGCCATCGACATCGACCCCGCCCGCCTGCAACAAGTACGCGACAACCTCAACCGCCTCGGCCTGAGCGCCGAGCTGCACGCAGCCGACGCACGGCAATGGGCTTCGTGTTATGATGGCTCTTTGTTCGACGCAGTATTGGCCGACGTGCCCTGCACCGCTTCAGGCGTTGCCCGCCGCCATCCAGACATCAAATGGCTGCGCCGGCCGCAGGATGCTAAGAGCACGGCTGCCCAGCAAACCGATCTGCTCGATGCCCTGTGGCGCACGCTCAAACCCGGCGGCAGGATGCTCCTGTCCACCTGCTCGCTGTTTGCCGAAGAAAACGGCAGCCAGCTGCAAGCCTTTTTGCAACGCCACCCCGACGCCGCCTGTACCCGCAGCGAAACCCTATTACCCAACCCGCACCAAGATGGCTTCTATTACGCGCTTATCCACAAAACTGCTTAGCCTGCTCGCCTGCTGCCTGCTGGCTTTTGTAGCCGTGGGCGTGCGGGCAGAAGGCATCAACGTTACCCGTTCCAGCGCCACGCTTACCACCGACGGCCGCCTGTCGGTAAACAGCCGCTTCCAAACCGAGCTGCCCGGCCAGCTTCAGGTAGCCCTCAAACAAGGCGTGCCGCTTAATTTCCAACTCAGCTACCGCTTGCAATCGCCCACCCTGGCCGCCTACCGCTGGCGGCTCGGTCAACTAGTCGGTTCGGCGCAAACCATCAACTACAAACTCGCCTACCACCCGCTCACCGACCGCTACCGCGTCAGCGTCGGTTCGTTTTCCACCGAATACGGCACCCTGCCCACCGCGCTAAAAGCCGTCGGCGCGGTAGCCAACTGGCAAGTGCTCGACAAAGGCACACTCGCCGACACCGCCCCCGCCGACGTGGCTGCCGACATCCGCTTAAGCCTGAGCATCAGCGATTTACCGCGCCCCTTCCAAATCAACGGCGAAACCTCGAAGAGCTGGCAGCTCGATTCCGGCTGGCGCAAACTGCTCATCAGCCAGCAATAAAGGGAAACCATGCGCCGTCTGCTCACCTTCATCGCTGTTTTGGGCATGCTCGCCCTGTATGTGCTGGCGCTCGCCACCGGTCATGCCAGCAAGCTGGCGCAGTATTTTTGGTGGATTCTCACCTTCAGTGCCGCTCTCTTAGGCATCCTACTCACCATCCTCATCTCCCAACTGTGGAAACTCTGGCTCGACCGGCGCAGGCGGGTGTTCGGCTCGCAGACCGCTATTCGCCTAGCCAAAATGTTTATGTTGGTGGCCATCCTGCCCGGCCTGTTCTTATTCGGCGTGTCGGCCCAGTTTATTTCCCACAGCATCGACTCCTGGTTTGGCAACGAAACCGAAGAAGCGCTGGAGCGCAGTCTGAGCCTGAGCAAATCCGCACTGGATTTGGCACTGGACACCTCAGTGCGCAAAGCTGCCACTGTTCAGGTAGCCTTAATCGGCGAAATGTCGCTGCAGCAAGACGCGCGGCAGGTTCTGAGCCAGCTTTCTGCCAATAGCGGCTTTGACCAGCTCGCACTCTACGACAGCAAAACCTTGAACCCCGCTGCCGAATACCGCAAGCCCGATGCCGACAAACTGCCGCCACCCGAACTCACACACGATATCCTCGAACAAGTGAAAATCACCGGCAGCGCACGCAGCGTAGCCAACGTCGGCCACACACTCTACGCCCAAGGCTGGCTCGCCCTGCCCGAGCTACACGGCCAAAACTATATTTTGTTCTTCCGCCAACCGGTGCAGAAACAAGTAGCCAACGACGTAACCCTGATTGAAGCCGCCCGCGCCCGCTACGCAGAAATCAGCTATGCCAAACAAGGTCTGCAAACCTTCTTCCTGTTCACCCTCTTGATGGCCACCCTGCTGGCCATTCTGCTCGCGCTGGTAATTGCCCTATTTTTCGCCCAACGCTTCACCGCGCCGATTCTCTCCTTGGCTGCCGGTGCACGCTCCGTGGCACAGGGCGATTATTCGCATCAACTGGCCATATACCGCAACGACGAGCTCGGCCGCCTCACCACCCTATTCAACCACATGACCGCCGAGCTCAACGCTTCCCATATCCGCCAGGAAGCCGCCCGCCACTATCTCGAATGCGTGCTCTCCAGCCTGACCAGCGGCGTGGTTACGCTCGACGACCAAGGCTACCTGAAAGCCTGCAACAGCAGCGCCGGACAAATCCTAATGCTCGACTTGGCCGCCTGCCGGGAAAGTAGCGTGCACGAATGGCACAAGCTCGGCGTGGCCGAGGCGCTGGCCGCCCAAGTGCTGCTTGCCATCCTCCCCACCATCGACAGCGACAAACCCGTGCAGCTCACCTATGCCGCACCCGACGAATCCCGTATCCTGCTGGGCAAGGCCACCCGTCTGCCCGAAGACAACGGCGCCGGCACTGTATTGGTGTTCGACGATGTAACCACACTGGTGCAGGCGCAGAAAGAAGCCGCCTGGGGCGAAGTGGCCCAGCGCTTGGCACACGAAATCCGCAACCCGCTCACCCCCATCCAGCTTTCCGCCGAGCGCCTGGCCTGGAAGCTCGACGGCAAGCTGGACGACAAAGACGCCGCCATGCTTGAGCGCGCCACCAACACCATCGTCAACCAGGTAGCTGCCATGAAAGACATGGTTGAAGCATTCCGCAACTACGCCAAAGCACCGAAACTCAAACTGGAACGTATCGATTTAAACGTTCTGGCTGCCGAGCTTTTGGTGCTGTATGAGAGCTCAAATTGTACATTTGAAGCGGATTTCAGTAATATAGAAACCGTGGTCGAAGCCGATGCCGGTGCCATGCGCCAAGTGTTACACAATATTTTGAAAAACGGCGCCGAAGCCGCTGCTGCAGACGAACAGCCGAAAGTGTTCATCCAAACGGCGGTGCAAGATGATAAAGTGCTGCTAAACATTTGCAATAACGGCAAAAGTTTCAGCGAAGACATGCTTCTCCACGCCTTTAATCCTTATGTTACCGACAAACCCGGCGGCACCGGTTTGGGCTTGCCGGTGGTAAAAAAAATTATTGAAGAGCACAAAGGCCGCATATCGCTGGCCAACCGCCCAGAAGGCGGGGCTTGTGTGAAAATTACTTTACCCCTACTGGTGGAAAACGATGCGCAGCAGTGATATTTTGATTGTAGATGATGAAGTGGGCATCCGCGATTTGCTGTCGGAAATCCTGCAAGACGAAGGCTATTCGGTTACTCTGGCCGAAAATGCCGAAGAAGCCCGCCAACTTCGAAACCAGACCCGCCCCACCATGGTGTTGCTGGACATTTGGATGCCCGATTGCGACGGCATTACTCTGCTCAAAGAGTGGGCCAAATCTGGTCAGCTCAACATGCCTGTGGTGATGATGAGCGGCCACGCCAGCATCGATACTGCCGTGGAGGCCACCAAAATCGGCGCGCTGGATTTCTTGGAAAAACCCATCGCCCTACAAAAGCTTTTGGCTGCCGTAGAACGTGCCTTCAAACACAGCGCTATGCAGGCTTCTTCCACCATGTCGCTGGATAAACTCGGCACCAGCGAAGCTGTTAAACAGCTCAACCAGCAGCTCGAACGTGCTGCCCGCACCCAAGCCCCCGTGCTACTCTCCGGCGAGCCAGGTTCACCGTTCGAGTTGGTGGCACACTACTTCCAAACCGGCAATGCCCCCTGGGTGGAGCTCGGCAAAATCGAACAAATCAGCAGCAGCCCCATCGAATTGCTGCAAAAAGCCGGCAACGGTGTGCTCTATCTAGGTGACATCGCCCAATACGGCAAAAGCATCCAGCAAGGCATCCTCTTCCTCTTGGGTAAGGCCGACCGCTACAACGTGCGCATCGTCTGCGCCTGCAGCCAGCCTGTGCAAGAGCTGATTACCAGCCCAGACTTCGACTCCCGCCTGCTCAACAGCCTCTCGGCCATCATGGTCAGCATCCCACCATTGCGCAACCAGCCCGAAGACATTGTTTTCTTGGTGGAGCAGCTGATTCAAGAGTTTTCCGAAAGCCGCAAAACCGCCGTTAAATTCAACACTGCTGCCCTGAACGCCCTGCGCCAATACGACTGGCCGGGCAACTTCGAGCAGCTGCGCAGTGTGGTGAAAAGCATTGTGCTCACCGCCGAGAGCAAAGAAATCTGTTTGGAAAATGTGCAGGCCGTGCTCAGCCAGTTCACGCTCAACCAACCCTCCGAATTGGTGGGCGGCTTCAACTTCGACCTGCCCCTACGCGAATTGCGCGAAGACTTGGAACGCCGCTATTTCGAATACCATATTGCCCAGGAAGGGCATAACATGAGCAAAGTAGCGCAGAAAGTCGGCCTCGAGCGCACCCACCTGTACCGCAAGCTCAAACAGCTCGGTATCCAATTCTCCCGCCGAGGCAGTAACGACAGCAAATAGCTCCACCCAATCAGGCTATCTGAAAATCCAGCCAATGGTTTTCAGGTAGCCTGTAGTACTATTTTAGTATCTGCCCTATTTGCAGCATCTAACAACAAGCTACCTGAAATTAGCTTCATCGAAGTTAAAACGAGGTCTCCGAAGGAGGCAAGTTTCTGCGGAGCTAAAACCACGCACCCCACATTTAAAACATAACAAAAATTAGCAAAAGCCTCGATACAACAAAACAGTTAGCTATTTTAAAGACTACCTGAAACCAACCCGGCCCACGAAAAATCAGTAGCAACGGCTGCACAAACTGCGCATCCTAGCGTATCATTACAGCGGTTTAGACCGCAAAGTAATGCTAAGAAATAGTCTCCGCGCTACAGTTATAGATAAAACACTTTTTTATCCGCGGCAGCGAGGCAATCAGTAGGAAATAAGTGCTTTAGCCACCCCAAGCGCACTTAGTTTGGGCTGCCTCCGTCAATCGGTGGCAGCCGCAACAAGGAAACAGACACATGAAACAGATTTTTCTCGATTTCGAGCAGCCCATTGCCGAACTGGTGCAGAAAATAGAAGAACTGCGCTTCGTGCAAAACGACTCGGTATTGGATATTTCCGAAGAAATCGAACGCCTGCAAAAGAAAAGCAACGAGCTCACCAAAAACATTTTTGCCAAGCTCACTCCCGCACAAATTATGCAGGTTTCGCGCCATCCGCAGCGCCCCTACACCCTCGACTACATCGAAGCACTGTGTACCGATTTTGAAGAGCTGCACGGCGACCGCCACTATGCAGACGACTATGCCATCGTGGGTGGGCTGGCCAAATTTAAAGGCCAGAGCGTGGTGGTTATTGGTCACCAAAAAGGCCGCGATACCAAGGCCAAAATCCGCCGTAATTTCGGCATGCCCCGCCCTGAAGGCTACCGCAAAGCCCTGCGCCTAATGAAGATGGCGGAAAAATTCGGCCTGCCTGTGCTTACCTTTATCGACACCCCCGGCGCCTATCCTGGCATCGGTGCTGAAGAGCGTGGCCAATCCGAAGCCATCGGCCGCAATCTGTATGAGCTCACCCGCCTGCGCGTGCCGGTTATCTGCACCGTAATCGGTGAAGGCGGCTCCGGCGGCGCACTGGCCATTGCCGTGGGTGATGCCGTAAATATGCTGCAATACGCCACCTATTCTGTGATTTCGCCTGAAGGTTGCGCTTCCATTCTGTGGAAAACTGCCGAAAAAGCTGCCGATGCCGCACAAGCCCTAGGCATTACTGCCAAGCGCTTGAAGAGCCTCGAGCTAATCGACCAAATCATCGCCGAGCCCTTGGGCGGCGCCCACCGCGATTATGAAACCGTGATGAACAACGTGCGCAAAACCATCCGCCAGCAGCTGGCCGATTTGGAACACCAGCCGGTGGAGCAGCTGCTGGCCAAACGCTTCGACCGCATCATGGCCTATGGAAAATTTACCGACAAATAACCAACTGCGGCAACACATTACCCAACAATGGCCGGCGCCAAACGCCGGCCGTTTTGCCGTGGAAGTCGGTTTCAGCGGCGGGCTCGATTCCGTGGTCTTATTGCACCTGTTATGCAGCCTGCGCAACGAATTGTCGCTGGAATTGAGCGCGGTACACATCCACCACGGTCTCGATGCCCCCGCCGACGAATGGGCGGAATTCTGCCACGAACTGTGCGCCCGATGGCAAGTGCCGTTGCGCATAGAGCGCGTGCAGGTGGCGTTCGGCAAACTCGGGCTCGAAGCCGCTGCCCGTGCCGAACGCTACCGCTGCTTCGCCCAAAGCCGCGCCGATGCCGTTGCCCTCGCCCACCATGCCGATGATCAAGCCGAAACCCTGCTGCTGGCCGCCCTGCGCGGCGGTGGGCTCCGTGCCCTCGCCGCCATGCCTGCCCTGCGGGCGCTGAACGAACGTATCAGCCTATGGCGCCCCCTCTTGGCCGTTCCCCGAACCGAGCTGCTCGCCTACGCCCAAGAACACAAGCTGACATGGGTGGAAGACAGCAGCAACGCCGATACCGCCCTACTGCGCAACTGGCTGCGCCGCGAAGCCCTACCCCCATGGCAAGAACGCGTGCCACATCTCACCCGCCAACTGCTCGCCACCGTCGGCCGCCTGCAACACGACTTGGCACTATTGGAAGACTACAGCCAAACTGAGCACAACAGCCTGTATGACGCCGCCGGCCGTTTTCAGGCAGCCTCTTGGCGGCAGCTTCCCCCCTTACGGCAAACCCACCAGCTGCACCTGTTCGCCCGCAACCACCGCCTCGGCAGCCCCCGCGCCGACAGCGTGCGCCAATTCGCCGCCACCCTCGCCAACCCCACCGTGCGGCAAGCCCAATGGCTGCTGCCGCACGGCCGCGCCATCCTCTACGCCGGCTGCCTGTTTCCCGTTCCCGCCAAGTGGACCGCCGGTGAACTACTTGCCCAACCCATGTGGCAACCCACCACTCACGGGCTACCTGAAAATCTGATTCAGCCCGACAGCGGCATCTGGCGCGCCCCGCAACCCGGCGACACCCTGCCCCTGCCGCACGGCCGCAAAAAAATCAGCCGCCTGCTGCAGGAAAAAAAAGTGCCCCCCTTCATGCGCGCCCTATGGCCGCTGTGGGTACACGAACAACACGGCTGCCTCGCCGCTGCCAACCTGCAAACCCATTGCCGCCTCTCCGTGCCGAATGGCTATCAAGCGCAAGCTGAAGATTTGACCCGGTTTATTTTGTCCAACATTGGTAGTTTGGACGACCAAACGGAATAAAGACTTTCAGGTAGCCTGTACATACTGCGCAGGCTACCTGAAAACCTTCCTGTCCTGCTGCAGAAACTTCTCAGGTAGCCTGCTTCTCATCATGCCAGGTATCAATGCCGAATCCACTGCTGTTAGCACAATGCTTTTCAGGTAGCCCCTACCAATTTACCCCTACCTGCCGCTCGCCTAAGAGCGACACCAGTTCTTCCAAGAGTTCGGTGTTGAGGCAGGGCTGCCAGCGGCTGTCGGGAATGAGCTCGCCGCTGGCTTTGGCATTGGCGTAGTGCAGACGCAGGGGAACACGTTTGCCTTCGCCGCCTCGTTGCAACAACTCAGCCAAGCGGGCGATGTTGTGGTGGGGGGCGAGGTGCAGGGTGAGGGCGCGGGCGTAGTGGCTGCGGGCTTCCTGCAGGGTGTAAACGCGGTTGGCGATGATGCGCAGGCCATCTTCGCCGCCGTAGTCATCGCGGCTGATGCGGCATTCGGCAATCAACACTTGGTCGGCGCGCAGGGTGTCGCGGCCGAGCTGTTCGAGCGTTTCGCCGCTAATCATCACTTCGGCTTTGCCGCCGGTGTCTTCCAGCGTGATGAAGGCGATTTTGCCGCGCTTGCCCACCATGCTACGGATGGCGGTGGCAAAGCCGGCCACGCGCGCGTTGTCATTAGGTTTGAGCTGGGAAAGGCGGGTGGGAGCGAACTGGCGCACTTCTTTTTCGGCCGGGCCGAAGGGGTGGCCGGAAAAATAAAAGCCGATGGCCTGTTTTTCCTCGGCCAAAAGCTCGGCTTCGTCCCAGGCGGGCACATCAATCATCTCCAAGGGAGCAATCGCATCTTCCACCATATCGAACAAGCCGCCTTGGTTAGCATTCTCTTCCTGCTGCTCGGCGTTACTCATAGCCAGGTCGATATTGGCAAGCAGGCGGGCGCGGTTGGGCTCGATGCTGTCGAACGCGCCGCCCCGCACCAAGGCTTCGATGGTGCGGCGGTTGATGTGCTGGCGGCTCACGCGCTCGCAGAAGTCGAATAGGCTCTTAAAGGCGCCGCCTGCTTCCCGTGCGGCCACAATGGCTTCCACCGCAGCTTCGCCGGTGCCTTTAATCGCGCCCAAGGCGTAGCGGATACGGCGTTGGGCATCAGGCTGGAAGTGGTAGCCGGAATGGTTGACATCGGGCGGCAGGAAGCGGATGCCGTTATCGCGGGCATCGTCATAGAACAGCTTGAGCTGGTCGGTGTTGTCCAACTCGCTCGACATGGTAGCGGCCATGAATTCGGCCGGATAGTGAGCTTTGAGCCAGGCGGTTTGGTAGGCCACCAAGGCATAGGCGGCGGCATGGGATTTGTTGAAGCCGTAGCCGGCGAATTTTTCCATGTAGTCGAAGATTTCATCGGCTTTTTCGCGGGCAATGCCCTGCTTGGCCGCGCCTTCGGCGAAAATTTCGCGGTGTTTCGCCATTTCTTCGGGCTTTTTCTTGCCCATGGCGCGGCGCAATAAGTCCGCACCGCCGAGCGAATAGCCGCCAATCACCTGCGCGGCCTGCATCACCTGCTCCTGATACACCATGATGCCGTAGGTGGGCTGCAACACGGGCTCGAGCAGCGGGTGCATGTATTCGAAGCGTACGCCCTTCATGCGGGCGATGAAGTCCGGAATCAAATCCATCGGGCCGGGACGGTAGAGCGACACGAAGGCGATAATTTCTTCCAGCTTGGTGGTATTGGCCTGCGCCAGCATCTTTTTCATACCGGTGGATTCAAACTGGAACACCGCCGTGGTGTTGGCCTTGCGGAACACTTCATAGGCCTGCTGGTCGGTGAGGTCGATGTGGTTCACATCGATGTGCTTGCCGGTGGTTTGCGCAATAAATTCCTGCGCCATTTTAATGATGGTAAGATTGCGCAGGCCAAGGAAGTCAAACTTCACCAGCCCAATATCTTCCACGTCGCCCTTGTCATACATGGAAACGGGCGAGGCGGATTCATCGGCCTGATACACCGGGCAGAAATCGGAAATCTTGCCTGGCGCAATCAACACGCCGCCGGCATGCATGCCCAGCCCGCGCGTGAGGTCTTCCAGCTTTTTGGCCAGCTCCATTAGCTCTTCGGCCTCTTCCTCTTCCAGCACCTTGGCGATTTCCGACTCGGCCTCCATCGCCTTCTCCAGGCTCAGCGGCTTGTTGGCTTCCATCGGAATCAGCTTGGAAAGCCGGTCGCACACGCCGAACGGCAGCTCCAGCACGCGCCCCACATCACGGATTACGGCTTTGGAAGACATTGTGCCAAAGGTAACAATCTGGCTCACTGCCTCGAAGCCATATTTTTGGCGCACATATTCAATCACGCGGCCACGGTTGTTTTGGCAAAAGTCAATATCGAAATCGGGCATTGACACGCGCTCGGGATTGAGGAAACGCTCAAACAGCAGCGCATATCGCAGCGGGTCTAAATCAGTAATTTTTAAGGAATACGCCACCATCGAGCCTGCGCCCGAGCCGCGCCCCGGCCCCACCGGGCAGCCGTTATTTTTCGCCCAATTGATGAAGTCGGCCACAATCAGGAAGTAGCCTGGGAAGCCCATCTGCACGATGGTGCCCAGCTCGAAATCCAGCCGCGCCTGGTATTCCGGCAGTTTTTGTTCGCGCTCCGCCTCATCCGGATAGAGCACGGCCAGCCGTTCGCGCAGGCCTTGGTTGGCCAGTTGGGCGAGGTAATCGTCCAAGCTCATGCCGTCGGGCGTGGGGAACTGCGGCAGGAAGTTTTTGCCCAGCGTAAGCGTGAGGTTGCAGCGCTTGGCGATTTCCACCGTGTTTTGCAGTGCCTCCGGCAAATCGGCAAAGCGGGCGGCCACCTCTTCCGGCGAAGCAAAATACTGGCCGGACACAAATTCGCGCGGGCGGCGTTTATCGGCCAGCACCCAGCCGCCGGCAATGCACACGCGCGCATCGTGCGCCTTGAAATCGTCAGGGTTTAAAAACTGTGCCGGATGGGTGGCCACCACGGGCAAACCCAGCTCTGCCGCCAATTTGAGGCTACCTGAAACCGAAGTTTCCCATTCCGGTTTTTCAGGTAGCCTTTGCAGTTCCAAATAAAAAGCATCGGGAAACCATTGCGCGTATTTCTGCACGGCGGCGCGGGCGGCGTTGTCATGGCCGTTCATCAACTGGCGGCCCACTTCGCCCAAATGCGCACCGGACAGGCAGATCAACCCTTCATTGCCGCCTTCGGCCAGCCATTGCGGCTCCAGCTCGGCATGGGCAACATTGCGATCCGTGCCGACATAAGCGCGGGTGAGCAGCTCGCACAGGCGGCGGTAGCCCGCTTCGTTGCGCACCAAGAGCATGGCTCGGAAGGGCTGCTCCGGATTGTCCGGATTAGCCACCCACACATCCGCCCCCACCACCGGTTTGATACCCACGCCACGGCAGGTTTTGTAGAATTTCACCAGGCCGAACGTGTTCATCAAATCGCTGATGCCCAGCGCGGGCAGGCCGAAAGCGGCGGCTTTCTTCACCAGCTCTTTGATGCGCAAAGTGCCGTCGGTGATGGAAAATTCGGTGTGTTGGCGCAGGGGGATGTAAACAGGGGCGGTCATATTTCGGGCTTGGGAGAGGGGTTTGGCTACGCGCTTTCAGGTAGCCTGATTGAAAACAGGAAGGACACACATTGTACCGCAAACGGGCGGTAAGCGCGGACGGGGGTGGTTGAGTAGTGGAAAGATTTTCAGGTAGCCTCTCAATCCACCAACAGGCTACCTGAAACCTTCACTCCTCAAACGGCTTGCGCTGCCAAAACCTCCTGCCCAAGCGCTGCGGCTGTATTGCCCCGCCCTGCCCCAGCACGAAATCCAGCTGCCCGCTGCGGGCGGTGGTGTAGAGCCGGATGTGGTGGGCGGAGAGGCGGTGCCGCACAATGGCGGCGGGGTGGCCGTAGGGGTTGGCGAAACCGTTGGCCGCCACCGCTGCTTCAGGCGCCACGGCATTCAGATAGGCCGAATCAGATGAAGAGCGGCTGCCGTGGTGCCCCAGCACCAATAATTGGCTGTGCAGCGAATCGCCGTATGTGCCCACCAGCCAGCGCTCGCCTGCAATGCCCAAATCGCCGCCCGCCAACACAGCCTGCCCGTTTGCCAACACGCGCAGCACGCAACTTTGTTCGTTATCGTCGGCCTGCGGTTGGCGCGGCGGGGTGAGAAATTCGAAGTGCACGCCGTCCCATTCCCACGCCGTGCCGCCGGCACACCATTCGACCGCTCCGGCATAAGCTTCCGGCTGACCGGCATACAGTTTGCGCGGCGTAAAGGCTGCCTGAACAGCGGGGAAGCCGCCGTCGTGGTCGGCATCGTGATGCGAGAGTACCAACACGTCAGGCGGCGGCAGCCCCTGCGCCAGCAGGTTGGGCACCAGCTGCGTCTGCGCCGCCCCCGCCGTGCCGGTGTCGAACAGCAGCCAATGGTTTTGCGTGCGCACCTGCAAGGCGAGCCCCTGCCCCACGTCCACAATCCGCACTGCCGCCGTGCCGTGCTCCGGTGCGGGCGTGCGATACAGGCAGGATGCCGCCAACACCAGCGCCGCCCAAGGCCGCAATCCCAGGCCGCGCGGCAACAGCCACACCGCCAGCGCGGCCAACACGGCCAGCCAAAACAGCGGCGGCAAATGCGCCAGTGCGCCGGTGGGCACGATGCCGCCCGCCCACACCACCGCGCCCATGGTGTATTCGCCGATGGCAGCCGCCATTTTCAGGTAGCCTTCAAACGGCAGCAGCACCGCCAGCAAGGCCAGCGGCACCAACACCCAAGAAAACCACGGAATCAGCAGCGCATTGGCCAAAGGCGCGGCCAGCGGCACAATGCCGAACACCTGCCCGGCCTGCCAAAACCCCAACAGCGTGGCCGCATATTGGGCACGCAGCGCGGTGCGCCATTTGCCGGAATGCTTGGCCGTACGCAGCCAGCCGCCTTCCGGCGCATCGTCATCCGGCATGGCCTCCAGCCGCCCTTGTGCCACCCAAATCAGCGCCGCCACCGCGCCGAAGGAAAACCAAAAACCCACGCCCAAAGCCGAGAGCGGGTCGAACAGCAGCACCACGGCCAAAGCCTGCCACCAAGCCCGCCACGGCGCAGGGCTGCCGCGCCGATACCATTGCCAGGCAAACACGGTCAGCATCAGCAAACTGCGCTGAATCGGCACGCCGAAGCCGGCCAATGCCGAATAAAACAAAGCCGCTGCCAAGCCAGCCGCCAAATACCAGCGTCGCGGCTCGGCCAGCGGCAGGCGCAGCAGCAAAAGCCGCGCCAAATACGCTGCCGCCAGCGCCACCATACCGATGTGCAGCCCCGACACGCTAATCAGATGATTGATGCCCAACACCCGAAACGCCTGCCAATGCTCATCCGCCAGCCCGCCGTATCCGCCGCCGCCCAAAGCCCGCATCAGCGCCGCCCCGTTCGGGTAGCTTTCCGCCGCCTGTTGCCAAGCCTGCTGCCGCTCGTAGCGCCAGTTTTGCCAACGCGATTGCCAGCCCGTGTCCGGCGGCAGTTCCACCCGCTCGCGCGCAGCCGAAGCCATGCCGTCGATATGCTGGCTCAACGCCCAAGCCTCGCGATCGAAGCCGTTTTCATTGCGCTCGCCCACCGTAGGCCGCACCCGAACCGTCATCCGCCAGCGGCTGCCCGGCCGCCACTCGCGCAAATACCGATCCGACACCAGCAGCCGAAACCGCTCCCCCGTTTCCGTTTGCGCCCAAGCTTCAAACCGCACCGACTGCGCCGATGCCTCCGCCACCGAGGCTACCTGAAAATCCAGCCGCACCCGTTGAAACTCCGGTTCCGCCGGCCACTGCTGCGATAGCGCCAACTGCACCCGCCACACGCCGTAAAGCAGCCCACACAGCAGCCACCACGCCCCACGGGCGCGCCGGAAGCAGCCAATCAGAGCAAGTAACAACGCCAAGGCAGCGGCAACGGCAACAAAATGTGCTGCCGGCAACAAAAAAGCCAGCAGCACACCCGCCACCCAACAGCACAACCCGCCCAAGCGCATAGCTACCTCATTGTTTATTCGTTTTAATCAGATTACCTTATAACAAACCGCCGCCGGATTGGCAAAGATAGATGAAGGCTACCTGAAACTTTGCTAACAGCGGGCGCGTTTCAGCCAAATTAAAAAACTGCTTCGAGCAAGCTCAGCCATTGCAGCAGGCGGATATAAACCCTGCTCCTGCAAGTTTCAGGTAGCCTTTAACACCCATAGGCTTAGAAGCCAAGTGGTTAATCTATCGTGTTGCCACCCGTCTGCTGGCGCAGCCGAACGAAGCGTGGTTTTTCGGGGAATAAGGGCTTGCATGTTCGAAGCGGCGCAGCCGCAAGTTGCGAGCCCGCCCGAAAAACTGCGTGGAGTGAGGGAAGTTTGGCGAAGCCAAACCTGTGCCCGCAGTCGCCTTTCTTTTGCTTCCTTTTCTTTGGCGAAGCAAAGAAAAGGAAGTGCCCTGCGCCGGCATAAGGCGCAAAGGTGAACTGGGCATGCAATAATACAGGCTACCTGAAAATTTGAACGGCACGAGAGTTCAAACACTCCTACAGCAACGCAGATCTACCACATACCTCGCGGCATAGTATGTTAGAGGCTACTTGAAAACAGCTTTCAGGTAGCCTCTAGCGCAAACACGTCCCGCTCTGCGCATCCACAATCCGGCTCGGCCGCTTCGCCCCACCGCAGCGGCCGTTTACCACATACACATCCCGCCCAAAACAGCGCTGCACCTCGCGCTGATGCCGTAAAGCCCGCCGCCCGCTGCGGTTGCACGAAGTGGACACCAGCGGTGCGCCCAGCAGCGCGCACAGACGCCGTGCCCCATCATGCGCCGGCACGCGCACCGCCAGTTTTTCCCGCCCGCGCCCGCGTAACAACGCCGGTACACTCCCTGATACCGCAAATAAAAACGTTACCGCCGCCGGCCAAGTGCTTTGTGCCAGCCGGCGCTGGTTTTCAGGTAGCCTTTGCAGCAATGGCTCGAGCTGCACCAAATTACTGCCGATAACAATCAACCCCTTGTGCTGTGGCCGTTTTTTCAGCTGCATCAGCCGGCGCAAGGCGCGGCGATGCGTGGGCAGGCAGCCCAATCCGTAGCTGGATTCCGTGGGATAAGCCACCAAGCCGCCGCCGCGCAGGTGCGCACGCAGCCCTCGGGCGGCGGAGACGGAAAGAACTCGTGGAAACATGATTCTTGCTGGATGCCGATATGGGGTTTGAAGCGGTATTGTAATCTGAAAATGATGGGTTGTTTACCATGTTGATATCCCGTTTTCAAGCAGCCTATCATCTGTATCCTTCTCCCGTGGGGAAAAGCAATGCCACGGGCGTATATCAGCACCCACACCATATAAGGGCTGCCTGAAACCATTTTAACCTCACTGAAGTTCACGTTTTCAGGTAGCCTTTTTGCCCGTAAACACCCGCATTCACACTGCACAATTGGCTGCTGTACGGGGCTTGCGGTATAATTCGTTCCCATCATACATCCAACCAAACGGCTCTTTGACCCACAGCATTTCCAGCCGTTTTCTGCACGCGTCTTCCTTCTGTTTTTCCCAGCCGGTATATTTAATGACGACTCCCGTTCCCGCTTCCCTTCCCTCCGTTTCCACTGATTACGAACAGCAGCAGGAAATCACCCGCCTGTGCGTCCATGCCGCACTGTTGCTGTTGCAATACGGTGCGGAAAGCACGCTTATTGACCAAATCGCCGTGCGCCTTGGCCGTGCGCTGGGCATGGACAGTGTGGAGTGTGCGCTCACACCCAATGCGATTGTGATCACCACGCGCCGTTGCAATCAATGCATCACCACCACGCGCAAGAATTTCGACAAAGGCATCAATATGTCGGTGATCACAGCGGTGCAGCACATTGTGCTGGATGCGGAAGACGGTCTATATAGCGTGCAGGAAGTGCGTGAACAGCTGGATGCGGTGAAGCCGGAAAAATACAACCGCTATTTTGTGGTGTTTATGGTGGGGCTCTCCTGCGCGAGCTTTGCCCACCTCTCGGGTGGCGATCCGCTGATTTGCTTCATCACGTTTATTGCTTCGGCCTGCGGTATGTGGGTACGCCAAAGGTTGTCGGCACGGCACTATAACCCGGCGGTAGTGTTCGCGGTTACTGCTTTTGTGGCTTCAATGGTGTCGGGCACGGCACTGAAGTTCGGTTGGGGCGAGCACCCAGAAATCGCTACGGCGGCCAGCGTCCTGCTGCTAGTGCCTGGGATGCCGCTGATTAATTCGCTGGCCGATATGCTCAAAGGCCATGTGAATATGGGTATGAGCCGCTGGACAGTGGCCATGCTGCTCACGTTCAGCACCTGTTTGGGCATTGTGTTGGCCTTGAGCCTGTTGAATGTTTCTGCTTGGGATTAAACCATGCTGCTGAATTTGCTAGACGATATGTTCTTCGCCGCCATCCCCGCCGTGGGCTTTGCGATTTTGTTCAACGTGCCGCGCAATGCGTTGAAATACTGTGCTTATTTGGGTGCGCTGGGGCATGGCTCGCGCACACTCATGATGCAGTTTGGTCTGTCGCAGGGCTTGGCCACGCTGTGTGCGGCCTCGCTGGTGGGCTTTATCGGCGTGTATTTGTCGCAACGCTATCGGGCGCACCCGAAAGTGTTTACTGTGGCCGCCATCATTCCGATGATTCCAGGCGTGTATGTGTATAAAGCTATGATTGCGCTGGTGCAGATAAATCACAAGGGCTTTTCCGAACAGCTTTTAGAGCAGGCGGTGGATTATTTTGTGAAATCAGGCTTCGTTATCGGCGCACTGGCCTTCGGGCTGGCGCTACCGGGGCTGCTGTTCTACCGCCAACGGCCAGTAGTGTAGCCTCCATACTGTTTGAGTTTAACCAAAGGAATAATTGCTTCAGCAAGCTGTCGCAATCTGCTAAACTTGCCACCTCATTTACTACTCCCGTACCGATATGCACCCTGCTTCCCCCGCCTCCTCAGAGCCCGAGCCTGCCTCGGTAGATAAGTTTGTACGCGGTGCGTCGTATTTAAAGGCTACCTGAAAACTGCCCACGGCATTTTCAGGTAGCCTTTGTTTTTCCCTATTATGAAACCCTTGCAAAACCCCATATTTGATCTCAATTCAAAGCAGTAGCATCGCAAATCACGAAGACAATATTTGAATATTTTCCAACATTCGGGAGGCGTACTGCGAAGAAATGCGCCAAAGATGGGGTTTTGAAAAAAGCTCATTGCCGCTTTAATTTTAAGGATTCTACTTATGGATTTCTCCTGGCTGGCCGACCCGGTAACCTGGCTGGGCTTCGCCACGCTGATTATTCTCGAAGTCGTGCTCGGCATCGACAACCTGGTGTTCGTGGCCATTTTGGCCGGCAAAGTGCGCCCCGCCCAGCGCGACCGTGCCCGCATCACCGGCCTGACTTTGGCCGTGCTCATCCGGCTTTTGATGCTCGCCTTTATGGGCCGCATCATGCAGCTCACCACTCCGCTGTTTGCCCTGGGGCGGCTGGACGTGGCCGGCAAAGACATCATCATGTTTGTGGGCGGCTTATTCCTGCTGTATAAGGCCACCACCGAGCTGCACGAGCGGCTGGAAGGTGCCAACCACTACGCCGTTTCCGACACCGACCATCGCAAACAGCATGCGCCGTTTTGGGGCGTGGTGTTACAGATTCTCGTGCTCGATGCCGTGTTTTCCATTGATGCTGTGGTGACCGCCGTGGCTGTGGTGCAGCATATCCAAATCGCCATGGCCGCCGTGATTGTGGCGATGGCCATGATGATTTGGGCGAGCAAACCGCTCACCGAATTTGTCAACCGCCATCCCACCGTGGTGATGCTCTGCCTCGGCTTCCTCTTGATGATTGGCTTCAGCCTGATTGCCGAAGCCTTCCACGTAGTCATCCCCAAAGGCTACCTGTATGCCGCCATCGGCTTCTCCGTGCTGATTGAAGTGTTCAACCAAATCTCCCAGCGCAACACCGACAGAAACGCCTACGGCAGCCGCTCTTGGCGCCGCCGTACCGCCGAAAACGTGCTTGGCATGATGGGCATCCGCGAAACCATGCTGGCTAAAGCCGGCGAAGAAAACCACGATGCCGGCCACTTTGAAGAAAACGAAAAATCCATGATCCGCAGCGTGCTTACCCTGGCCGAGCGCCCCCTGCCCGGCATCATGGTGCCCCGCCGCGATATCGAACGCCTCGATATTTCCCAAAGCCGCGAGCAGCAATATGCCCAGCTGCAAAACACCCCGTATTCCCGCCTCCTTGTGGTGGGCAAGGCCGGTGCCGACGAGCCTTTGGGCTACATCAACAAAAAAGACCTGCTCAACCAGCTTCTGGCCGGGAAAGAGCCCGATATCCAGGCCGCCCTGTGCCAGCCGCTCATCCTGCCCAATAGCACCAACACTCTTTCCGCCATCGAACAATTCCGCCACAGCGGTGCCGACTACGCTCTCGTGGTGGATGAATTCGGCGCCGTGCAGGGTATGGTTACCACCAAAGACTTGCTCTCCGCCATTGCCGGCGAATTTCCCGAAGCCTACGAGCGTAAAGAGCCGAATGACCAATCCGGCGAAAACAACACTGACAGCAGCGATAGCCTGCTGGTGGACGGCAGTCACGAATACGCCGAGCTCGCCCCCCAGCTTGGTCTTCCCCCGCCCGAAGAAGATGCCGACTACCACACCGTGGCCGGCCTGATGATGGAAGAGCTGAAAACCCTGCCTGAAGTGGGTGACACCCTCGACTACCACGGCTGGCGCTTCACCGTGGCCGCCAAAGCCGGCCAGCGCATCGAACAAATCCGCATCAGCCGCCTGCCGAAATAAAGTGTGCGGTTTTAGGTGACCTTTTGCTGCGATACGAAAAAGCTACCCGAAAATATGGAAACCGCTTCTTCAGGTAGCCTAAAAGCTATATTGTTTTGTCTGCCTTCCACAAATTTCAGGTAGCCTTCGGTATGGCAACAGCCAAATATAACTCCTCCACCATACAAGCGCTCAGGTTACCTGAAAACTCCCCACCCAACCTTGCCCAGCCCTCCCATTGTCCATTAGAATAACACGCTTCCGGCAGGCACTGCCGCCTTCGCCGAAGCACGTTTTGCCCCGCTTAGAAAGCCGCGAAACGTGTTCTTTATCCCCCGCGTCCGGACACCAATCATGACCACTCCCGCCCTTCTCGTTCTCGCTGACGGCAGCGTATTTCAAGGCACATCAATCGGTTACAAAGGTTCAGCTTCCGGCGAAGTCGTGTTCAACACCTCCATGACCGGCTATCAGGAAATCCTGACCGACCCGTCCTACTGCAAACAAATCGTAACCCTCACCTATCCCCACATCGGCAACACCGGCACCAACGCCGAAGATGAAGAAAGCCGCAGCGTTTATGCCGCCGGCTTGATTATACGCGACCTGCCGCTGCTGCACAGCAACTTCCGCGCGTTCGAAAGCCTGCACGACTATCTGGTGCGCAATAAAACCGTCGCCATCGCCGACATCGATACCCGCCGCCTGACCACGCTGCTGCGTGAAAAAGGCGCGCAAGGCGGCGCGATTTTGACCGGCGCGGACGCACCGGTTGCAAAAGCGCAAGAACTCATCGCCGCGTTCGGCAGCATGGTCGGCAAAGACTTGGCAAAAGAAGTTTCCTGCACAGAAGCCTACGAATGGACCGAAGGTGAATGGGCGCTGGGCAAAGGTTTCGTCACCCCTGCCGAACAACCATTCCACGTTGTCGCCTACGATTTCGGCGTGAAAACCAACATCCTGCGTATGCTCGCCTCACGTGGCTGCCGCCTGACCGTCGTCCCCGCCCAAACCAGCGCGGAAGACGTGTTGTCACTCAACCCCGACGGCATGTTCCTGTCCAACGGCCCCGGCGACCCCGAGCCTTGCACCTACGCCATCGAAGCCGTGCAAAAACTGATGGCAAGCGGCAAACCTATCTTCGGTATCTGCTTGGGACACCAGCTCATCAGCCTCGCCATCGGCGCAAAAACCCTGAAAATGCACTTCAGCCACCACGGCGCAAACCACCCCGTGCAAGACTTGGACAGCGGCAAAGTCGTCATCACCAGCCAAAACCACGGCTTCGCCGTCGATGCTGACACCTTGCCTGCCAACGCAAGGATTACCCATAAATCCTTGTTCGACAACACCTTGCAAGGCATCGAGCTGACCGACAAACCCGTGTTCTGCTTCCAAGGGCACCCCGAAGCCAGCCCCGGCCCGCAAGATGTGGGGTATCTGTTTGACCGGTTTATCCAAAATATGCAAGCCGCCAAACAAGCTTAATCATCAATCACACATATCAATCAATTAAAAGGAAAAATCCATATGAAAAGAATCGTTTTATGCACCGTTTTGCCGGACACTTTATCTGCCTGCAACACCTTGCACTCTGCCGCGCGCGATGCCAACACCGCCGTTCAAGCGTGGAACAAGGATTATCAAAAGCAGCATCGCTAATCCCCGCGCCCGAGCGAAAACAGCCTGAAATGTAAGCCACATCAGGCTGTTTTTTTCTGCAACACTACACCAGAAAACAAACATGAAACACAGCATCTTCATCTTCTGCCTGCTCATCAGCAGCCCGATTTTCGCCAAAGACAAGCCCGTTAATCTGAAAAGCATCAGCCAAATGGGGGGCCGATATGGTGGATTCCGCCACACAAGACATTTATCAAACCCTAGCCGCAGGTAACCGCAACATTGCCGGCCACCACTACCTACACCCTATTCGGCGTGTTCTCCCCACTAGTGGGCATCATCGGCACCACCCAAGCTGCCAAAACCCTGAAAATCCTGCTCGGCCTGCCTGCCGAAAACGGCGTTTTGTGCTGATACAACGCACTCAGCGGCCAATGGCAGCACTTCTCCATCCCCCCCAAATCCCACCTGTAAAGTGTGCGGCGGACATAAGAAAGGCTGAAAAGGCTACCTGAAAATTTAGCTTCACAGAAACTTGCGTAGCTCGTTTTCAGGTAGCCTTTACTGATTGCAGCTCGCTGTAGGCCGGATGCTGAAATCCGACACCGGCAATCCCGCTATTTGAAACAGCAACAGCCGCCAGCCTTCTGTCTTTCAGTTTTCAGGTAGCCTCATCCAAAGGCTACCTGAAACCGCCAATCTCATTATTCCTCTTCCTTATCCAAGCCCAATTCTCGGGCATACACGGCAGCACGTACGCAGTTGTCGATGTTTAGTTTGCGGAAGATAATCTGCATATACGCCTTCACCGTGTTTTCGGATAAAAACATCCGCCAGACAATCATTTTGTTGCTGATAACCACCAGCTGCGCAACCACCAGCTGCGCAGTGCAACACATCGTGCTCGCTCTGGGTGCGGGAATCGAGGATGGCGGAATGGTCGGGCGACACAGTTTGCTGCCCGGCCACGGCCTGGCGGATAGCGGCTACCAGGAAATCGGTATCGGTGTTTTTCAAAATATAGCCGTGCGCACCGAGCTCGAAGCATTTTTACAAGTTGTCGGCATCTTCAGAAACGGTAAGCATCGGCACGGAGGGCTTGGAAAGGGTAACCGCCCTTGGAAGCTGCCCAAGGCGTAGATGGGCACCAGCGTCACCAAAGCGCCCATTTTACCCTGTATCCATACCATATCGCTGACTTCGCCTTCTCGCTTGGTAGTGTGAATGTGCGGCAGGTTACTTAAAAATGGAGCAGCCTCACAGCAAGGCGGGCAAAACTGTTTCGCTATATAATGCCGCTTTCTTTTTCCCGCACTGCCATGAACTACGCCGCCCAGCTGGCCACCCTCGCTGTCGCCCAAACCGAAACCATCGCCCGCCACCGTTTAGACAACGGCGAAACCGTGTGGCTGCGCAAAGCCGCCCCGCGTCAAGCCGCCTGGCGTTACAGCCTGCTCAACGGCCTGGCCAAAGTGTGCCGTTTGAGCGTATTCACCCCGGTGCTCAATCCCGGCGGCCATGCCGGCATTGCCATCGAAGCCGGCCGCCTGCGCGAGCTGGCCGAAGCCGGCATCACCGCGCCCAAACTATTGGCCGTGCAGGAGAATGCCCTATTGATGAGCCATGTGGGCGAGCAAACCCTGCTCATCGCCATCGAAAAGCAAACCAAAGTCGGCAGCCTCGAAGGCTGGCTGCAAGGTCTGCATGCCATCGAAGCCGTACACCGGCAAAACCAATTTCTCAGCCAAGCTTTCGCCCGCAATATGGTGCTGACCGAAGCCGGCGGCATCGGCTTCATCGACTTCGAAGACAACCCCGCTACCGTACTCAGCCTGCCGCTGTGCCAAAGCCGTGACTGGCTGTGCTACCTGCAATCCACCGCCGACATCCTCCTGCGCAGCGGCCTACTCGATCAAGCCGCTGAACATTACAAAACCTGCCTGCAAAAGCAAAATCCCGCTATAATTTGCACCTTGCGCCGCAGTATGCGCCCCATTTTGTGGATGCGCCACATCCAATCCGAACGCTGGGGCTGCGACACCCTGCGCCTGGCCGCACTGGCCGATTTGTTTTACCGCATGGGCGAAATCTGAAGCAGGTTTTCAGGTAGCCTTACTCCTAAAGATGACGTTTCACACCCCAACCATCATGCAAACATCCCGCCTCCCCCTCATCGCCACCGTCCTTTTCGTTTCTGCCCACAGCGCCGCCCAAACCCAAGCCCCTGCCAGCGCCCTGGCCTGTACCCAAATCGGCTACCCCGCCGCCCGCCTTGCTTGCTACGACCACAGCATGGGTGCACAACTTCCGCCCACCCAGCCCTTGTCTGCTCCCGCCGACACCAAAGCCGCTATCGACATCAAACAAAGCATCGAGCAAAGCCAAGCCGAGAGCACACCCAAGGTGGTGCTCACCGAAGCCCCTGCCGCCCCCACCCAGCCGCAGGCCTTCAGCCCGCTCAGCCTCGCCTACGATTTAGACGTAAACCACGAATCCGGCATCCTCAGCGTGCGTGCCCACCGCCCGCTCTACC
Organism: Eikenella exigua; assembly: GCF_008805035.1. Classification (NCBI taxonomy): domain Bacteria; kingdom Pseudomonadati; phylum Pseudomonadota; class Betaproteobacteria; order Neisseriales; family Neisseriaceae; genus Eikenella; species Eikenella exigua. Next base: position 1,388,757 of record NZ_CP038018.1, read on the forward strand.
TGCTGCCCGGCTGGTACAATAGCTCGCCCAACCGCAACCCCTCCTCCCCCGAACACACTTCCGCCATTCCCGAGCAGCAGCGCCAAAACCACGTTGAAGCAAAAATGCAGATTTCCTTCAAAACCAAGCTATTACAAGACCTGTTCGGCACCAACGCCGACCTCTGGTTCGGCTACACTCAAGTTTCCCACTGGCAAGTATATAAAGGCTCCATGTCCTCCCCCTTCCGCAACACCGACTACGAGCCCGAAATCTTCCTTACCCAGCCCGTGAAAGCCGCTCTGCCTGGCGGTGGCGGCCTGCGTATGCTCGGCATTGGTGCCGCACACCAATCCAACGGCCAAAGCGACCCACTTTCCCGCTCTTGGAACCGCATCTACGCCATGGCCGGCATGGAATGGGGCAACCTCACCGTGGTGCCGCGCCTGTGGTGGCGCATTCCCGAAAAAAGCGACGATGACGACAACTCCAACATCAACCGCTACATGGGCTACGGCGATTTGCAGATGTACTACCGCTTCAACGACCGCCAAACCCTCGGTGCCCTCGCCCGCTACAATCCTGCCAGCAGCAAAGGCAGCCTGCAGCTGAACTACACCTTCCCCATCGCCGGCCGACTCAAAGGCTATGTGCAGGCCTTCCACGGCTACGGCGAAAGCCTGCTCGATTACAACCACAAACACAACAGCATCGGCCTGGGCGTAATGCTGAACGATTGGGATGCTTTCTAAACCACACTCATATTTTTCAGGTAGCTTTCTATCCAAACAGGCTACCTGAAAAATTAGTGTATTATTTTTGCATATAGCAGCCATAAAATACCGACATCCATCCTAAATCCATATACAATCCGAATCTCGAATAAATCAGTATATTTAATTTCTGTTTTAGTTTCATGCTGCTAGCATTCTACATTCACACTTACTTACAATCTAGAAAAAGCAGGTTAAATCATAGTATTAGCCTTGCCTTCCTTTTTAGGCCGCCCTATAATACATTTTGTTGGGTGGTCAAGGAGACCACTTAACAAGTTTCTCCTCTATTTCTCCTTTGTAGATTTGGCACATATTTCAATATGTGCCGCTTTTTTGCCTGCTTCCATTGCATAAATATTCTATTCCCGCTGTTTGGTCACACATTCGAATCCGAATCAGCCAAACAAATCATTCTTTTCAAATATAAATCAGCCAGCCATGCACTATGCATCCATTACAGCAAATCAAGCGAGTACCATAGCTCTTCATCAGAAATCCCACTATACTGCCGCCCGTTTTCTATTCGGAGCAGCTCATGTCCGCCACCGTGTTTTACCTCTTTCTCGGTTTCACCGCCTTTTCCACCCTGCTGCAACTGCTGCTCTCTTTGCGCCAGAGCCGTGCCGTGCTGCTGCACCGAGGCCGCGTGCCGCGCGATTTTAAAGACGTGATTTCGCTAGAAGAACACCAGAAAGCCGCCGACTATACACTGACCAAACAGCGGTTTTCACGCTGGCATATTCTGTATGAAACCTTGCTGCTGCTCATGTTTACCCTTGGCGGCGGGCTGAACCTGCTGGCAGAGACGGCCAATCGCCTTGCCGACTCGCCGCTAAACCAAGGCGTGTTGGTGGTGGTGCTTTTTTCATTGGCCAGCAGCCTGTTATCCCTGCCCTTCGCGCTCTACCGCAGCTTCCGGCTGGAAGCCGCATTCGGCTTCAACAACATGACCTTGAGCACTTTCTTTGCCGACCAAATCAAAGGCCTGCTGCTGGGCGCGACCATCGGCATTCCGCTGTTGTATGCGGTGATTTATCTGATGGGTGCGGCCGGAAATGCGTGGTGGCTGTGGGTGTGGCTGTTGTGGCTCGGTTTCTCGCTGCTGATGCTGTGGGCATTTCCCAAATGGATTGCCCCGCTGTTCAACCGCTTCGAACCGCTGGCCGATGAAGACTTGCAACAGCGCATCACTAATCTGCTCACGCGCACCGGCTTTGCCAGCAACGGTATTTTCGTGATGGACGGCAGCAAACGCAGCGGTCACGCCAATGCCTATTTCACCGGCCTCGGCCAAAACAAACGTATCGTGTTTTTCGATACCCTGCTCAAAGGTATGCAGCCGCAGGAGGTGGAAGCCGTATTGGCGCACGAACTGGGCCATTTCAAACACCGCCACATCGTGAAGCAAATCGCCGTGCGCTTCCTGCTCGCGCTCTTGGTGCTGTTTGCGCTCGGGCAAATCATCCACTTTGCCGCCGTGTATCACGGCTTGGGCGTGGCCTACCCCAGCCATGCTATGGCGCTGCTGTTAATGATGCTGGTGCTGCCCGTGCTCTCCTTCCCCTTTGCCCCGTTGGGCAGCTTTTCCTCGCGCCGCAACGAATTTGAAGCCGACCGCTTCGCCGCCGCGCACACCCACGCCGAAGACCTGATTTCCGCGCTGCTCAAGCTCTACCGCAGCAACGCCGCCAGCCTGGTGAACGATCGCTGGTATGCCCGCTGGTACAACAGCCACCCTAATGCCCGCGAACGCGTCGCCGCCCTACGGCAGGGCGGGCAGGCTACCTGAAAGTACCGCCTTCAACACAGTTAAAATGAACCACGCGAGTCTCTACGCAGCTAAGTTTCAGGTAGCCTTTCTGGGTGCTCCCAATAGACAGGGTTATAGTGTGAGCTTCGCCTTGCAGTATATGTATGCTGCCTACGGCTTGCCGCTTGGTTGCCTGTCTATTGGAGGGATTATGGTTTAGGGTGGATAAGGGCAAACAAAAGGCTACCTGGCAATCAGGTGGCCTTTGTCATTCCCTCCTTATAAGCGTATAATTCACAATTTTTTACAGAAGCACACGGAATCAAACATGATTGCTTGGATGGAAGCCCGCCGCGCCGGTTTGCTTGACCGCGCCCATTGGGCGAACAATATTGTGGCCGGCATTATCGTAGGCGTGGTGGCGCTGCCGCTTTCCATGGCCTTCGCCATCGCCACCGGCGTGAAACCCGAACAGGGGATTTACACCGCCATTGTGGCCAGCGTGATTGTGGCCGTGGCTGGCGGCTCGCGTGTGCAGATTGCCGGCCCCACCGGCGCGTTTATCGCCATTCTCTCCGGCATCACCGCCAAATTCGGCTTCGACGGCCTGCAAATTGCCACCGTCCTCGCCGGCATCATGCTGTTGTTTATGGGATTATTCCGCTTCGGCGGCATGATCCGCTTCATTTCCATGCCGGTGATTATGGGTTTCACCGCCGGCATCGGCGTGGTGATTTTTGTGGGGCAGTGGGCGGCATTTTTCGGCCTGCCCAAAGCAGGTGGTGAGCACTTCCACCAGCAATTATGGTCGCTGCTGCAAAGCCTGCCTCATCTTCACCCGGCCACTACCGCGCTGGGGCTGTTTTCGCTTGCACTTTTGCTGTTAGTGCCCAAAGTGCCGCTACTACGCCGCCTACCCTCGCCGATGTGGGTGCTGCTATGCGCCACCGTGCTGCAAAGCCTGTTCCACTTTGAAGGCGTGGCCACCGTCGGCTCGGCCTATGGCGCCATTCCGCGCGCCCTGCCACATCTTTCCCTGCCCGATTTTACTGCGGCAGAAACCGCCAAACTGGTGCTGCCCGCCTTCACCATCGCCATGCTCGGCGCAATTGAATCGCTGCTCTCCGCCGTGGTGGCCGATGGCATGGCCGGCACACACCACAGTGCCAATCAGGAACTGGTGGGCCAAGGGTTGGCCAACATCATCACGCCATTTTTCGGCGGTTTTGCCGCCACCGGCGCCATTGCCCGCACCGCCACCAACATCCGCCAGGGTGGCAACAGCCCGCTGGCCGGCATTATTCACGCCCTCACGCTGGCGCTGATTCTGCTCGTGGCCGCGCCGCTGGCCGCCGATATTCCCTTGGCCGCGCTGGCCGCCATCCTGTTTCAGGTAGCCTGGAACATGAGCGAGCCCAAGCGCTGTCTGCACATCCTACGCCGCGCCCCGCGTGCTGCCTATATTTTGTTTTTCATCACCTTTTTCCTCACTATCTTGGTGGATTTAGTGGTGGCAGTGAACATCGGCGTGATTTTGTCCTCCCTGCACTTTATCGGCCAGATGGCCAAAGCGGTGGAGGTACGCAAAGAAGAACACAGCTGCGATGCTGCCGCCCTGCCGGATAACATGCTGATGTTTATCGTAAACGGCCCATTCTTCTTCGGTGCGATGGAAAAATTTGAAACCACGCTGGCCGACATCAACACCCAGCCGCACGCCGTGGTGCTGCGGATGCGCTGGGTACCCTATATCGACATCACCGGCATCCTCACCCTAGAACGTGTTATCGGCGGCCTGCAAAAACGCGGCATCCGCGTTATCGTTACCGGCGCCAACGAACAAGTTCGCGCTAGCCTTGAACGCAGCGGCATCGTCAGCCTGCTCGGCGAAGGTAACTTCATCCGCGAATTCGACGACGCTGCCGCCATGTTGCACGCGGAGAGTGAGGCAGGTTCGGCAAGTTGATGGGATACAGAATAGGCCACCCGATAAAGCAAAATCTGCTGCACACATTTTCAGGCAACCTTCCTCTTGGCACCCACTCATTTGCGGCCAGCCTCATACCCATACTTAAAGAGGCTACCTGAAACCCGTTTTGCCACATAATTCCTCAGCCAAACACTGCCTGTGCCATCAAGTTATGATACACTTGCGCCTTTCGTTTACGGCCAGTACAGAAAAATATGCCGGCCAAGTGCAAACTTTTCCGAGCAGGCATCCGCCTATCGGTTTGATTAACACCAAAACAAGGTATTACGAATGAGCGTAACTATTGAAAAACTGGAAGGTCTCGAACGCAGCCTGCAACTGGAACTGCCCTGGGCAGACATCGAAGCAGCCGTACAAAAACGCCTGCAAGCCACTCAAAAACGTGCCCGTGTAGACGGCTTCCGCCCCGGCAAAGCCCCGCTGCGCATGATTGAATCCATGTATGGCGCGAGCATCCGCGATGAGGTTTTAAACGACAGCCTGCGTCACAAATTCGGCGAAATCGTGGATTCCGAAGATATCCGCCTCGCCGGCCTGCTGGCTTTTGATGCCGTTGAAGCGCAAGACGACGAAAAAGTATTCAAAGTAAACGCCCGTTTCGAAGTGTTCCCCGAAATCACCGTGGGCAGCCTGGCCGACCAGGAAATCGAAAAAATGGTGTGCGAAGTGGGTGAAGCGGAAGTGGAAAAAACCATCGACATCCTGCGCCGCCAGCGCACCCGCTTCAACCGCGTGGAACGCGAAGCCAAAGACGGCGACCGCGTAATCATCGACTTTGCCGGCACCATCGACGGCATCCCCTTCGAAGGCGGCTCCGCACAAAACTACCCCTTCATCCTCGGCCAAGGCCAGATGCTGCCCGAATTTGAATCCGGCATCCAAGGCATGAAAGAAGGCGAAACCAAAGACGTGAGCGTCAACTTCCCTGCCGACTACCACGGCAAAGAAGTGGCCGGCAAAACCGCCGTATTCGCCATCACCCTGCGCAACGTAGCCGAAGCCGTGCTGCCGGAAGTGGACGAGCAATTCGCCAAAGCCTTGGGCATCCAAGACGGCGATGTGGCCAAAATGCGCGAAGAAGTGAAGAAAAACATCGAGCGCGAAGTAACCCGCCGCGTGGAAGCGCAAACCAAAGACAACGTGATGAAAGCCCTGCTGGACGTTACCCCCATCGAGTTGCCGAAAACCTTGGTGCGCGAAGAAACTGCCCGTATGGTTGCAAACGCCCGCCAAAACCTGGTGAACCAAGGTATGAAGCCGGAAGATGTAGATTTGGCCGACAGCCTGTTTACCGAACAAGCCGAACGCCGCGTGGCACTGGGCTTGATTTTGGCCGAATTGGTAGGCAAGCACAATCTGCAGCCGACCGACGACCAAGTTAAAGCCGTGGTGCAAACCTTCTCCGAAAGCTACGAAGATCCGCAGGAAGTAATGGATTGGTACTTCGCCGACCGCAGCCGCTTGGAAGGCCCGATTTCTATGGCCGTAGAAGCCAATGTGGTGGATTATGTGTTGGGTCAGGCCAAGGTAAACGAGAAAAAACTGAGCTTCGACGAAGTGATGGGCCAGCAGTAATTCAGGCTACCTGAAACTCGTTGCAAACAAAGCACCAAGGCCGTATCCGCCGAGGTGCTTTTTGCCCAAATTATCCCTTATAAACGCGAGGAAACCCATGAATCCCACAATCGAAAACAACTATCTGGTGCCCACCGTTATCGAACAGAGCGGCCGGGGCGAGCGCGCCTTCGATATTTACTCCCGCCTGCTCAAAGAGCGGATTATCTTCCTGGTGGGTCCGGTAAACGACCAAACTGCCAACCTGGTGGTGGCACAGCTGCTGTTTTTGGAAAGCGAAAACCCCGATAAAGATATTTTCCTCTACATCAACAGCCCCGGCGGCTCAGTTTCTGCCGGCATGTCGATCTACGACACCATGAATTTCATCAAGCCCGATGTGTCTACCCTGTGCCTCGGCCAAGCCGCCAGCATGGGCGCGTTCCTACTTTCCGCCGGTGCCAAAGGCAAACGCTTCGCCCTACCCAACAGCCGCGTGATGATTCACCAGCCCCTAATCAGCGGCGGCTTGGGCGGCCAGGCTTCCGATATCGAAATCCACGCCAAAGAGCTGCTCAAACTGAAAGCCAAACTCAACCAGCTCTTGGCCGAACATTGCGGCCGTACGCTGGACGAACTCGAACGCGACACCGACCGCGACAACTTCATGTCGGCCGAAGAAGCCCAAGCATACGGCCTCATCGACCAAGTATTGTCCAGCCGCAGCGACATCAAATAACCATCGGCTTAATCTACAGCAAGTCAAATTAATTTTTCAATACAAGGCGGTGAGCCGAAGACAGTACAGAAGTACGGCAAGTCGAACCACCGCTGTAGCGAAAATTAAGTTGGCTTGCTATAAAAGGCTACCTGAAAACAAACCAAGTGGATTTTCAGGTAGCCTTTTTGCCGCCCGCATACAGCGCATTCATTGCGGCAATACAAACTCATGCCATAGCAGTTTGCCGACAATTTCACTATAATCAGTAAGCACCCACAGCGTGCCGGTATCACTCCCACCCCCTCGCGGGAAACCCATCTCAACAGGAGTTCTGCCATGATTTCCATCCGCCAGCAAAACTACGGCCTCAACGTTGCCCTCTACAACGAATTCACCCTTGAAGACTTCAAAACCCTCGAAGCCGCCATCCTCGAGTGCCTCCAACGCGTGCACCGCCCCGACATCCTCCTCGACCTATCCCTGTTGCGCGATTACACCATCGACATGGCTGCCGAGCAACTGCGCTTCCTCAACAACCACGACAACGACTTCGGCCGCATCGCCATCGTCACCAACGACCTCTGGATACGCCTCTCCGCCCATATTTCCAGCCTACTCACCCGCCAGCATCCCAAATATTTCAACGATGCCGCCGAAGCCCAGAAATGGCTACTTGCCGACGGCAGCCGCTAACACCATGAACCAGCCCAAAACCCCGCTGCGCGCCCTCCTGCTGCACGGCATCCATATGCACGCCTGGGTGATGCTTCCGCTTGCCTGGCAACTGCGCCGCCATAATATCCACAGCCGCTGCTTCGGCTACTACAGCATCGCCCAAACCCTGCCCCAGCACAGCCGCCGCCTCGCCGAAGCCGTCCGCCGCCACTACCAGCAGCACCAAGAACCGCTGCACTTCATCTGCCACAGCCTCGGCGGCCTCGTGTTGCGCCGTTTCGCCGCCGACTACCCCGAACTGGTACGCGGCCGCAGCGTTACCCTCGCCACCCCGCATCTCGGCAGCGAAACCGCCAACCGGCTGCACCGCTACGCCCCCGCCCTTATTGGCGGTGCCTACCAGAACGGCCTAGACGGCAATCTCCCGCCCTGGCCGCCCCAGCTCGAACTCGGCTGCATCGCCGGCAACCATCACCTAGGCGTCGGCCAAATCGTTGGTTTGCAAGGCGAAGGTGACGGCACCGTCCTCCTCTCCGAAACCCGCCCTGCCAACTGCCGCGACTACCTCGTCCTACCCATCAACCACTCCGCCATGCTCACCGACCCCACCGTCGCCCGACAAACCGCCCACTTCCTGCGCCACGGCTGCTTTGAACATGTAAACTACGGATAAGTCATGGTGAGAGCCCCGTCAACAGGAAGACGACAACGGAACAACCCCTTATGTTGAATAATCAACACAAGGGGTTGTAACATCACATCCAATTTATTTGGCTGCTTTCTTCCCAAGCAAAATATAGCAAGAGGTCGTTGCCAATAAAATAAAGAACACAGGAAGCAATATCTGCCTCATACTGGCTGCCGGCGAGAGATTTAATAGGTAGCCTGGCATAGAAACCAAAATCGCACCAAATAGAAATTGGCTACCATTCACCAGTGCTGCTGATGTGCCAACATGATTGGCATCAACCAATGATGCGGCAATTGCAAATGGCAACATAGATGCTCCAGTAAAAATACCGAACAAGAAAAGAAGGGGAGTAGACTGCCATGCATTAGTTTGCAAACAAACCAAGATTGCCAAAGTAACCGTTTGTCCAATCAGCCCTATTCCAAGAGCTTTTGCATTACTTCTTAAAAAATTACTGATATAACTGAACAACGGCGAGCCTATCGCCAAACCCAACCAGCTCATTGCTACTGCCAAATGCGCCTGATTTTGGCCAATTCCATAAGATTGCAGCAATCGGCTACCCCATACGATACTGAAACTGAGCATCGACCCAAAAGAAACCGCTCCAATAAACATAATAAATAAAACTTTTTTTTGATGAATTGTCTTAAGCAAATCAACTATACAACCCTTAATAACAGCTCTGGCTGTTTCGATACGCAATGGCTGAAAATTTAATTCTTTTGGATTATCAAGCAAAATCGCCATCAATAGAATCATCGTTCCACCCAATACAGAAAAACCAATAACAACATCACCCCATGGCAGATGCTCCAAAACTTTAATAAATACCAACTGGATCAAACAAGCTGAAACCGATGCTACAAACTGAACCCATGAGAACATTAATCCATATTTTTCACTGGAAAACCAAATTCTGCCCACAAATCCAGCGCCAATAAAGCCAAATGAGCCTCCTAATGCCACAAAAATCTGTGCTAATACAAACCCCCATAACGATTTAGACAGCACAAACAACACCAAACCCATCGTTAAAAACAGACAAGCCAATGGGATTGCTGGTTTAACACCTGTTTTATCCAAAATGCTACCTGAAAATATCTGAAAGAATGCAAAGAAAAAAGTATATGTTGCGCTGATCAGGCTCATCTCTGTAGCACTCAAGCCTAATGTTTCAGATATTTTTGGGTTAATAACCGCATATCCTGTCTGAAAGCCAAAAATCAAAATGACATAGCTGACGGCTAAAATCCAACAAAGCCACGCTTTTTTACTGGCAAACATAATAGTTCCTTTAAAAATTCCATAATTGGTACTTTACTGCCCACTCAAACAGGCGGCATCAGGAAAGACTAAACGTTGGGTTGAGATAACGAGGAAGGGAGGGAATTAGCTGTTTTCTTGCAAATTCAGGGGAATAGTTTCTCTATCCCCCTGAATCTATTTTATTTATCTATTTATTGCTGCTTCGGGAAACTTTCTTTAATCCAAAGCAGTGCAATAATCAAGGCGACAGCCAATGCAATCAGGGTAGGTTGCAGAGCGGCTTGGTAGTCGGCCAATGTTTCCTGAGTGCCAGCCAACATCTTACCAGGCAAGCCCATCAAAATACCACCTGCGATAAACATAGAACCGTTTACGATAGAAGATGAAGTACCGATTCTGTGCGGGGGTACGTTGTCTGACGCAGCAGTGAAGTTCAGCATATGGCCGGCATTGCAGAAACCGAAGATAAAGTACAAAACCATGGCGGTTGTGGGAGTTACATCGATGTACATCGCACCAGCTAACACAAGCATCTGCACCATGGTAGCAATCGTAATTGGCAATTTACGTGATTTGGTGGCATTAGAGATGCGGTCGATCAGCGGGCTGCCTACAGCCAGACCCAGCCAGAGGCAGGCAGTAGCGTGGTTGGCGGCACTGGGATCCATTCCGTGGGCAATCAACAACTTCGGGCCCCATACCACACCCAAAGCTAGGATGGTACCGAACACAATTGCACCTTGAATGCTGATGGCCCAAATCTGGCTTTTCTTCAACACTTCAACAATAGATTGCAATACAGAGGAAACAAATTCACCAACGGAGCTTTTTGGACTTTCCACCGGGGCAGGGTTGCACACGAACATCACAGCGGCAACCAGCAGCAGCACACCGAAGATACCGAAGCCTGTGATGATGGTGCGCCAGTCCCAATTAGCCAAGGCAAAGTCGAAACCAGTTTGGCCGAAAGCGGAAGACAAGGCGGCCACGAGCTGTACCAAACCGAACATCAGGCCGAATTTAGCCATACCGAACCAAACACCGCCCACATAGCCCGCGCCCACAAAGCCAGCACTGGAGCCGATAGCCAATACCACCTGTGATAAGAGCAGCATTTCAAAGCTCTGAGCAAAAGCAAACAGGAACACCCCAATAATTACCAACGTAATGGCAGGAATGAGGATTTTCCGGCTACCTAGCTTATCCAACAGAGCACCTGAGAACATTTGCGCAATAGCGAAAGTCCAAGTGTAGGTAGCGGCAATCAAGCCTACTTGATCAATACTCAGATTCAGGGCTTTGGATACGCTGTCGTTAACGATGGCATATCCCGTTTGCACGTTGAACAGCCACACTACAAATAATACGGCAATAACCCAAACGATCCACGCTCTTGTACCGCCGAGTTGAAATTCAGTTTTGTTACTCATAATCAATACTCCAAAAATCCGATTTAACTAAAAAATCGCTTTCAGGTAGCCTAATGATTCAAGAAACCTCTAACTAGGCTACCTGAAACATATCAGTTGGCACGATAGACTTCTTTACCTGCAACATATGTGGCAGCAATAGCGCGGTCATCACCCAAAGTCATTTGGATAAACAATGCCTCTTCCAAATCTTTGGCATATTTCATGCGGTAGTCGATAATCGGCGTAGATTTCAAATTTAATACTGTTAAATCCGCTTCCATGCCTACAGCAATCGTGCCAACTTTATCTTGCAGCCCTAGTGCTTCAGCTGTACCACGGCTGGCTAAGTAGAAACTGTGAAGAGAGGTATATGGCGTACCGTTCATTTGTGCTGCTTTATAAGCTTCATTCATAGTTTGCAACATGGAGAAGCTGGTACCGGCACCTAAGTCAGTTGCCAAACCAACGTGGACAGGACGGTTTTTATCCCGCAGTTTTTTAACGTTTAGGCAACCTGACCCTAAGAAGAAATTAGAAGTCGGGCAGTGAGCAACGGCTGCACCAGTTTCACTAAATACACTTAATTCCCGATCAGTTAAGTGAATACCGTGACCATAAATCGCCCTTGGCCTAACCAATCCATATTGTGCATAAGCATCTGTATAGTCTTTAGCTTTCGGACATAAATCTTTCACCCAAGCCACCTCATTCACATTTTCAGAAACATGCGATTGAATGAGCATATCTGGATTTTCCGCAGCTAACGCCTGCATCATTTCCATCTGTTCTGGTGTAGAGGTAGGCACAAAACGGGGGGTAATCACATATTCGGCACGCCCCTTGTTATGCCATTTTTTAATTAGGGAAGAAGATTCATCATAGGCACGCTGCGGTGTATCCAATAATGCTTCCGGTGCATTCCTATCCATGCAGACCTTACCCGCCATAATCCGCATATCGTATTTTTCCGCTTCTTCAAAGATGGCATCTACCGATTGCGGGAATACTGTACAATAAACAGTAGAGGAAGTAACACCATTTCTAAACTGCTCTTTCAAAAATACTTTTGCCACTTCACTGGCGTGTTCTTTATTTTTGAACCCCTGCTCGGCGATGAAGGTGTAGTTGTTTAGCCAGTCTAAGAGCTGTTCGCCATAGGCACCGATGATTTCGGTTTGCGGGTAGTGGACGTGCGAATCGATAAAGCCGGGGATGATGACGCTGTCGGTGTAGCGTTTTACTTCCACACCATCCAAGCTAGGCAAAATATCTTGTGCACGGCCAACTTGGGTAATTTTCCCTCCTTCCATCACAATTACAGCATCAGATTCATATACCAAGCATTCATCCATTTCATGAAAAAATGGGTCTTTTTTGAATGTAAGCATCGCACTTCGGATAGCGGTTTTCATAGTTTAATCCTTTTTAAAGCGTATGAAATAGTTATATGTTTCCTATGCAAAGATTACTTTAAAGCCATACAGCCAATAAAGCTTCATATAAAATATCTTTGCATGAAAATATTTTATATGAAATAATAATGCGCCGCAATCCAGCATAAGGACTTTTAAAGAAAACCTTGATAAAATTTGATATATATCAAATTTTATTTGATATAATTCCTATTCTCCCCTCGATGGCTTGCAATCTTGCATTTTGGATAAATCTTTGTATTAAGATATGATCTTATTAGATAACCGAATATTGGGGTAAATAATGACTCAAGCAGAATCAAAAGAAGTGATTGATGTTGTTGGCTATATAACCGACCATTGGAAGAAATTTGACCACCGCCTAGATACCTCAGGTACAGAAATCATCGGCAGGATTATTCGGATTAGTTCGATTATTTCTCAATTAGTAGATGAAAACTTGGCCAACTATAAACTAACAGTTGGCGAATTCGATGTATTAGCAGCATTGTTACGAGAGCCAAACCAGACATTGACACCAAAACAGATACAAGATCTAGTGTTGATTTCATCTGGCGGACTAACCAATAGAATCAATAAACTAGAGAAAAAAGGCTTAGTACAGCGGATTTTAAACCCAGAAGACAGGCGAAGCTGGTTAATCAATTTGTTGCCAAAGGGTGAAACTCTGATAAAAAAAGCCGTCCCTTCGCACTTAAACATAGAAACCACGGCAATAAAAAACCTATCTTTTCGAGAGTATCAGCAGCTCCGTGACTTATTGATCACTTTGTCCGGGGACTTGGAATAAGGATAAATAACCAACCACCCTTCGCCCAATCAGGCTGCCTAAAAAACAAAAACCCGCTATTCTCTTATCCAGAACAACGGGTTCTACTTTTCAGGTAGCCTATTCAGCTAACCACTAGCACTCGGTTATTGTGCTTTCCAACGAGCTTGCGATTCACGGATAACGGCTTTGGCTTCTTCAATGTCGCCCCAGTGGCCAACTTTGGTGCTGCCGGGTTTTTTCAGGTCTTTATAGTGATTGAAGTGGAATTCGATTTGCTTGATCAGCTGCGGCGGCAAATCGGCCAAAGTCTTGATGGCATTGCCATTGTGGCGGTCGTCGGCAGGCACCACCACTACTTTATCGTCCACTTCGCCGTCGTCCACAAATTTCATCACGCCGATCACTCTAGCTTCCATGTAGATGCCGGTAGGCAGCGGCAGATCGGTAATAATCAGGGCGTCGAGTTCGTCGCCGTCTTCATCGAGGGTTTGCGGGATGAAGCCGTAGTTGGTGGGTTTGGCGAAAATCTGCGGCTCTATGCGGTCGAGTTTCATCGCGCCGATTTTGCGATCCCATTCGATTTTCTGGTTGGAGCCTTGCGGAATTTCCACCACTACGTTGATGATACCGCCGTCTACATCACCGGCGTCGAGAATTTTATTGAAGTCTGCCATGGTTTTTCCTTCTGTGCTTGAACGGTTTGAAAGGCCTGATTATAGCGACCATCGCTGGCATAATCTATATATAGCCGTTCTAAGCGGGCAATAATCCCACCTTAGCCAGCTTCGCTGTAACACATGCACCATTCAGGCAAAGGCTACCTGAAAGCAAAACTTCAACAAAATTAAAATGCAGCACGAATTTCCACACCACTCAAATTTTTCAGGTAGCCTTTTGGATGGCTAAACTTCATTTCCGAATGCTTTGTCGCCTATTGATTGCCGCCACTCAAATGCCTTTTCCGCCGTAGGTTTGCCCGATTTAACCGCCGCAATGCTGGCATAAGAGAGAGTGCTGTTTTACAATTCGCTCATTCGGCCTGCAAGCGGCTACTACAAAGGATTTCACGATGGCAAAAAAATATTTCGGCACCGATGGCGTGCGCGGCGAAGTGGGCAAATTTCCGATTACGCCCGATTTCGTATTGAAGCTGGCCTATGCCGCCGGCCAGGTGCTGACCCAGCACGACGATGAAATCAAGCCCACCGTGCTCATCGGCAAAGATACCCGCATCTCCGGCTATATGCTGGAAACCGCGCTGGTGGCCGGTTTCACCGCTGCCGGCGTGAATGTTATCCAAACCGGCCCGCTGCCCACACCGGGCGTTGCCTATCTTACCCGCGCGCTGCGTCTCTCTGCCGGCGTGATGATTTCCGCCTCCCACAACCACTATGCCGACAACGGCATCAAATTCTTCACCGAAGACGGCATGAAGCTTTCCGATGAAATCGAGCAGGAAATCGAGCAGCAGCTGGAGCAGGAAATGTACACCGTTTCCTCCGACCACCTCGGCCGCGCCAAACGCGTGAGCGGCGCAGACGACCGCTACATCGAATTTTGCAAATCCACCTTCCCCGCCAATATGGACTTACGCGGGCTGAAGCTGGTGGTGGACACCGCCAACGGCGCCGGTTATCACGTGGCGCCTAAAGTGTTCCACGAGCTGGGTGCAGACGTAATTGAAATCGGCAACCAGCCCAACGGTTTCAATATCAACCACAAATGCGGCGCTACCTACACCAAAACCCTGCAAGCCGCCGTGCTGCAAAACGAGGCCGACTACGGCATTGCGCTCGATGGCGACGGCGACCGCCTGATGATGGTGGACAAACAAGGCAAAGTGTACGACGGCGATTCGCTGATTTACGTGATTGCCCGTGCTCGCCATAAAGCCGGTTCGCTGGTTGGCGGCGTAGTCGGCACGGTGATGACCAACATGGCGATGGAGCTGGCCTTGGCGCAGCTTAAAATCGAATTCTGCCGCGCCAAAGTGGGCGACCGCTATGTGCTGGAACAGCTG
Source organism: Eikenella exigua (assembly GCF_008805035.1). Lineage (NCBI taxonomy): Bacteria > Pseudomonadati > Pseudomonadota > Betaproteobacteria > Neisseriales > Neisseriaceae > Eikenella > Eikenella exigua. Next base: position 1,403,799 of record NZ_CP038018.1, read on the forward strand.
CACCAACACGGCTGGCAGCTGGGCGGCGAAGCCAGCGGCCACATCCTCTGCCTCGATAAACACAACACCGGCGACGGTACCATTGCCGCCCTGCAAGTGCTGGCTGCGCTGCAAACGCTGGATCAGGATTTGGCCGCCGCCGTAGATTGGCTGCCCTTCCCGCAAACCATGATTAACGTGCGTATCAGCAAAGGGCAGGATTGGCAAACCGCCTCCGCCGCCGAGCTGCAGGCCGTGGAAGCCGAATTGGCCGGACACGGCCGCGTGGTATTGCGCGCCTCCGGCACCGAGCCCGTGGTACGCGTGATGGTGGAAGCACGCGACACCAAGCTCGCGCAACGCTGTGCCGAACGCATTGCCGACAGCATCCGTCAAAAATAACCGCAACTCACAGGAACACCCACAACCATGCTGGACATTCTAGAAGCCCTGTTCACCCAATACGGCTATGCCGCCGTATTCGTGGTGTTGGTTGCCTGCGGTTTCGGCATTCCCATTCCCGAAGACATCACTCTGATTGCCGGCGGCGTGATTTCCGGCCTCGGCCACAGCAATGAGCATATTATGGTGGTGGTGGGCATGATCGGCGTGCTCACCGGCGACGGCATGATGTTCCTACTCGGCCACTTCTACGGCGACCGCATCCTCAAAGCCCGCTTCGTCAAACGCCTGATGCCGCCGCAACGCTACCTGCAAGTGCAGGAAAAGTTCGACAAACACGGCAGCTGGGTATTATTCGTGGCCCGTTTCCTGCCCGGCCTGCGCACCCCCATCTTCATCACCGCCGGGATGAGCGGCCGAATATCGTTTTGGCGCTGGCTGATTATGGACGGCCTCGCCTCCCTGATTTCCGTGCCAGCCTGGGTGTATCTCGGCCACTACGGCGCCGCGAACAAAGACTGGCTGCTCATGAAAGCCCACCAGTTCCAGCACATCCTCTATGTGATCATCGGTATCGGCGCACTGGTGTTGTTCTACTTCTGGCAACGCAAACGCCGCCGCAGCCAATTTTTCCACGCCAAACTGCAGGAAATGCGCCAAAAACGACAAGCCGAACGCAGCAAACAGCAAAATCGGCCTACCGAATAAAGCCGCACCACATCTTGTTTTCAGGTAGCCTTTTATTCATAGAGGCTACCTGAAAACATATAAACTATTAGACTTCTGCCCGCCACCAGCCTACCCCTCAAGGCTACCTGAAACATGAAACTCACCCGCCGCCAACTGCTCGGCAGCGCCGCCGCCCTCACCGCCGCAGCCGCAGCCTCCCGCCTGGGCCATCAATACCTCCACCGCCTGCCGCCCGTGCGCATCCACCGCATCGGCCTGCCCTTCGGCCACGAGCTGCGCAACGGCCAAGTTTCCCTTGCCCCCCAATCCGAACACCGCTGCCACACCCTCATCCTCGGCAGCGGCGCCGCCGCCCTCTCCGCCGCCTGGCACCTGGCCAAACACGGCCAACGCAACTTCCTTCTCGCCGAAGGCATCGAGCGCAATGGCAACAATGCCGCCTATGTTTCAGGTAGCCTCTCCGCCCCCTCCGGCGCACACTATTTAGCCCTGCCCTCACAGGAAAGCGTGTATGTGCGCCAACTCTTATCCGACCTCGGTATCCTGCTCGACGGCATCGATCAGCCCGAGCCCCTGTATCGCGAAACCGATTTGGTTTATGCCCCCGCCGAGCGCCTGTATTACCAAAACCGCTGGCAATATTCCCTGCTGCCGCAAGAAGATGCCGACAGCCGCCGCTTCCACGCCCTTATCGAAACCCTGCGCCGCGCCCACGGCCGTGACGGGCGCAAAATCTTCGCCATCCCCATTGCCCACTCCTCCGCCGACGAAGAATGGCGCCGCCTCGACCAAACCACCTTCGCCGCCTGGCTCGAAAAAGAAAACTACCGCTCCCCCAGCCTGCTCTGGTATCTCGACTACTGCTGCCGCGACGACTACGGCCAAGGCATCGCCCAAGTATCCGCCTTTGCCGGCCTGCACTACTTCGCCGCCCGCGGCCACACCCACGAAGCCGTGCTCACCTGGCCCGAAGGCCTCGCCCACCTCTCCGAAGCCATCCGCCGCCATATCCGCCTGCAAAACATCGACAGGCTACCTGAAACCACCGACCTTACCTTTGCCCAACCCACCGCCATCAACGCCTCCGCCCTACAAATCAGCGAAACCGATGAAGAGGTTGCCGTTATCCTGCGCCACAACCAAAGCGGCCATACCGCCCTCATCCGCGCCCAAAACGTTATCTGCGCCATGCCCCTAATGATTGCCGCCCGCATCATCGCCCAGCCCCAGCGCTACGGCTTCTCGCTCAACCTGCCCGCCTACGCCCCCTGGCTGGTGAGCAATTTCGTGCTCAACGGCTTCCCCCGGGAAGCACAGCGCAGCGAATTGGCGTGGGACAACGTAGTGCACGGCACACGAGGCCTCGGCTACGTTGTGTCCACCAACCAGCTCATCCGCACCGCCAAACCCGAACACACCATCTTCACCGCCTACACCGCCCTCAACCACGACAGCCCGCAAAGCATCCGCCGCTGGCTGCTCAAAGCCAGTGAGGCCGAGCTGCTTGAACATGCCGCCCAAGACCTCATCCCAGCCTACGGCCCAAGCTTCTGGCATCAGGTCGCCTCCGTAGACATCAGCATACGCGGCCACGGCATGAGCTCCCCCGCCCCCGGCTACCTCGCCCACCCAACCCTGCTCCAACTGCGCCAGCACCACTCCCGCCTCACCTTTGCCCACAGCGACCTGAGCAGCTACTCCGTGATGGAAGAAGCCGTTTACTGGGGCGTGGAAGCCGCCGAGAAAATCCTGGCGCGCTGACGATGGTATAGCCGCAGGCGTAACCCAACAAAAGGTAGGCCGGGCATCCATGCCCAACTTACGGCTACGATAGAAACCAAGCCGGTAATGCCATCCCCAATCGCCATACATGAAAAGGCTACCTGAAAACCGAAAAATGGTTTTCAGGTAGTCTTCAAGCAGCGGGACAGATGTTTACAATATCTTGTATTTTGTTACAATCCGATCATCGGCAATACCCTTTTCCCCTTTCCAAACAGGAGCGGCAAGATGAAGCAATCAATGATGAACACGGCAGCGGGCGTATTGGCGGCAGTGCTATTGGGCAGTGCGGGCTTGGCATATGCCAACCCCTATCCGGTTGGCTCGCAGCAATGGCACAACTTTAATGGCATCATGCAGTCGGAAGCAGATCGGATACAGCGCGAGCGCAATGCCGTACGGCAACAGCCAACCTACTCCGGCCCCACCGCCGCCGAAATACGCGCCTGGGAGCAGCGTGAGGCGGAGGTGCAAGCACGTATCGCCCGTTTCCGCGCCACGCCGTATTGGATGGCGATTGCATATGAGATCCCAAACCGGCGGGTGATGTATGCCGGCGGTTATCGCAGCGAAGCCCGTGCGGTGGAAGAAACCATGCGCCGCTGCGGTCGTGGCCGAAGCTGCCATCTGGTAGCCACTTTCGCCAACACCTGCGCCATGTTTGCCTATCCCGACGGCGGGCCAAACAAGCCATCTGACTTCTTTGTCGGCAAAGACCGCAACGGGCAGCAGGCCATCGTGCGGGCAGTGCGCGCCTGCGAAGCGGTGCATGGCTACAACCAATGCAGCTATGCTGATGTGCAAACCCGTACTGGCGATACGTTCTGCACCGGCTACGATTACAGCGTGTACGGCCAAGATTGATATTTGGTATCGGCAAAAGGCTACCTGAAAACTTTTCAGGTAGCCTTTTCATTGCCCGCACCGCTTATCAATCATGCCTCGCGCGCCAGCCGCACAAAGCGCTCCATCAGTTCCCTACTCTTCACCCCCGGCGCCTGCTCCACCCCGCTGGACACATCCAGCCAAGCAGCACCGGTTTGCCGCACGGCGGCGGCTACGTTGCCCGGGTTTTCCCTTCAGGTAGCCTTTGCATTTTGCAGCACCGCCAGCAATTTGGCCTCATCCAAATGCCAATGGCAGATTTCCTCGCCTTCATGCAGCAATACCGGCACAAGCTCGTTATACCGCGCTTCCAGCTCCGGATCTTCATCCACATCAAACACCTGCAACTCAAAACCATATGCCGCCTGATACGGCTGCAGGGCAGCGCGCATATGGTGGCACAGGCTGCAATATTCGCGAAACATTAAAGTTAGAACCATCTGATTTTCCTTACCAATCTGGAAACAGCCAGGCGGGTGGCGGCGGCGTGGCCACGCCGAAGTGCGGCGGGTAGTCGATGCCGGTGAGATACAGCCCGTCGGGCATAAAAGTGGGGGGCGCAAGCTTGCGGCTACGCGCGGCCAGCAGCCCGGCAAAACCGTCCACACTCAACTTACCGCAGCCCACATACACCAGCGCGCCCATCAAGTTGCGCACCATGTGGTGCAGAAAGGCATTGCCGTGGAAATCCACCGCCATCAATTCCGGCGTGCCACACAAAGCCACACGATACAGGGTTTTCACCGGCGATTTGGCCTGGCATTCGGCAGCGCGGAAGCTGGAAAAATCGTGCTCGCCCACCAAGAGCGCGGCAGCTTGGCGCATGGCATCCATATCCAAGGCATAATGCGCCCACCCCGCACGCCCCACCAACAGCGGCGAACGCACCGGCGCCGATTGCAACAGATAACGATAACGCCGCCCGCAGGCATCAAAACGGGCATGAAACTCCGGCGCCACATCCTGCACCCGCCACACGGCCACGCCCTCGGGCAACAGCGCGTTCACACCGCGCACCCAAGCCTGATCCGGCCGCTGCGCGGCGGAATCGAAATGCACCACCTGCGCGGTGGCGTGCACACCGGTATCGGTACGCCCGGCCGTTACCACGCTGATGTGTTCCTGCGCCAATTCGCTCAAAGCAGCTTCCAAGGCGCTTTGTACGGTGGCAATGCCGTCTGCCTGCTTCTGCCAGCCGAAAAAACGGCTGCCGTCGTAGCTGACGAATAAGACACGTCGTTTGATGGGAGATGGATTCATGTTTCTTCAAATTAATTGGTTTTATAGTGGATTAAAATAAGAATGGGACAAGGAGGCGAGCCGCAGATAGTACGGCAAGGCGGGTCAACGCAGTAGCATTTTTAATTTTAATTCACTATAGCTTCGTTGCAGCCATGCTTTCAGGTAGCCTGCATATTGGAAAAGGCTACCTGAAAACAGAAACAACGCCAGCAAATCCTGCCCTGTATAGAAAAACCCGGGCGGAACTGCCCGGGTTGCTGTGGCTAGCTGGATTACTGGCCGATGTCGTTCAACAATTGCTGTGCCTCAGCCTGAATGCTGCTGCCTTCTGATTCGTTAATCAGTTCCATCAGGGTCTGACGGGCAGTGTTGGCATCATCGATTTCCAGATACATTTTAGCCAGTTCCAATTTGGCTTCCAGCGCCTCTTTCGGCAGCGGGCCGGCACTAACCGGCTCGGCATATGCCGAAGCGGGCTGGCTGACTTCCACCGGAGCGGCTTGAGCCGGAACAGCCGGCGTGCTGTCAAAGTCCAAATCCATTACATTGGATGCAGCGGCAGCTTCTTCAGCTACACTACTCACGCCTTCAGTATCCAAGCTTGATACATCAAAGGAAATGGTATTGTCCATTTCCGACGCTGCCGGCTGGGCAGGCTCTACCACTTCAACGGCAGCAGGAGTTTCATCCAACACCCAATCCAGCTCTTCAGGGGCAACCGGTTCAGCCTGTGGCTCGGGCGCTGGCTGCACAGGTGCTTGAGCCGCCGGGGCAGCGAAAGCAGTAGGCTCTTCGGTAGCAAAGTTCAGCCAATCGTCATCCGAAGCGGTAGATCCAGCAGCAGCGGGCGCAGCCGGGGCAGCAGGTGCTGCAGCAGGTTGTTCGGACTGCAGCCAACTCCACTCATCGGCTTCGGCCTGCCGGGCCGCGTCTCCAGTACTGGGAGTACTGCCCAGCTGCTGCTGTTCGTCTAAGTGGCTCAAGTCCAAGCCCAAATCCTGTTCGCTCACTGGTGCAGGCTGCACTGCGGCAGGAGCAGCCGGAGCGGCAGAAAAGCTGCTGGAATGGTCGGTAACACTCTCAAAATAGAGGCCGTCATCGTCCGCATGATCGTCACCGCGGGCAGGTGCGGCCATTTTGCGACGGCGGTTCATCAGGAGATACGCCAAACCACCCAACACCAACAATCCACCACCACCGTAGAGTGCCATCTGAGTGATGTCCATGCCCTCTTCCTCCATCGGCGGGGTTTCCACCACCGGCGGGGCAACCACGGGCGGCGGCATTTCTTCCACCGGCTCGGACACCATCATATCGGAAGCCTGCTCAGGCAAGCTGGCACCCATATCGGGCAGCACGGCAGAAGCCGGCATCTCGGGGACTACATCGCTGGCCATGGGCGGAACAGCAGGCTGCTCTTGAGGCAATTGCTGAACTGGCGGCTGGGCAGGTTGTTGCGGCTGGGGTTGAGCCGGCTCAACAGGCGGTGCAGGGGGAGTAATCGGCGGAGTGGGTGCGGCCGACTGAGTTTCCACCGACGGCAGCTGGCGTGCTGGAGCAGTGTCAACTGCTGGGCGCTCTTCCTGTGCGCGGTCGCTTACGCGGCGTGGTGGGTTGTGTGCCAAACGGCGCAGGGTTTCGCCATCGGGAATGGTGAGGGTGGCACCACGATACATCAAATCAGGGTTTCCGTTGCGGAAGGCGCGCGGGTTGGCGGCCACCAATGCGTTGATGGTTTGACGCAAAGTCATGCCGGACGGCTTAACGCGCTGGGCAATGTCCACCAGCAATTCGCCATCTTTAATCTGATAGCTTTCTCCCTGAATCTGCACTGGTGCTTCGCGACGGTCGGCAGCACGGCGGTGCCGTCTGGTTTCGGCAGGATGGCGGCGGCTCGGTGCAGCTTCAGCACGGCGTTCGTGGCGCGAACGAGAGCTACTGGGGGCAGATTGATAATCGCGGGGGTCCAAAATGGCGGTATATTGGTGGTTTTGATTACCTACGCCCAGCCAGAAAGTCATCACCGGCTCTTTAATTGGCGTGCTGGAATGCAAATGGATAACGGCACGGTCGCTGCTTCGGCGCGATACCGTGGCTTGCAGATTGGCACCATTGATGGTGGGCTTGGCCGAAGCCAAAGCACGTGCCTCGTCGCCCGTTACCACCACTGTGGCGGAAAACGGCTCGTCCAAACGCGACTGAACCTGCAAAACGCCCAAAGCGGCATGGGCACCGACAGAGGCTACCAAACCCAGCGAAGCCGCGATCAGTTTCATTTTATACTGCTTACAAAACATCAAATCCCCCTTAACAACCTAAAGTAATGCACTGCTAACCGTCTGAACCAACAGAAAAATACAGGGCCAAATAAGCAAAATTCCAGCCTGAGCACGGCAGTTGTGCAACGGATTAAAATCTCTAAACTTAGGTATCATATCGTTTATTTCCTATTTATGCCAAGCCATTTCTGCTATTTGGCCCGATTTTCTATACAGGAATGAAACATTTTTAATTATTTAACAAAAATCCAGTCTTTCAATCTTTCGCCTTTCTGGTGTGTTTGCACTGTTGCCAACGCACCCTCCCAATCCTCAGATTTGCGATATTTTAAGTGCAGAATTTCCGCATTTGCTTTAAGATAAACACCTAAATTGCACCACTTGCAAACTGCCAGCTTACAAGATGATGCAAAGTTTGACGGCAGCCGGCCAAAACTATCCACAGATTTCGTTGTAGCAAACGCCTTTGCCCGATTTCCAAATTTATCAAGAGAAACCGAATTATGTTGTTCATGCTGATGGCCTCCGACGTGACCGATTCCACCAAAGCCAGACTAGCTGCCCGCAGCGCGCATTTGGCCAGGCTAGAAAAGCTGGCCAAAGCCGGCCGGCTGGTTTTGGCTGGACCATGTCCCCTGCCCGAGGGCGAAACCGGCTTTTCAGGTAGCCTCATCGTGGCCGACTTCGCCTCTTTAGACGAAGCTGAAGAATGGGCTGGGCAAGACCCCTATGTGGAAGCCGGCGTATATGCCGAAATCCTCATCCGTCCGTTTAAGAAAGTACTGCCTGCATGAGCACACAAATCATTCTCCAGCGCCCTGGAAACCGTTTTCTCACAGCCTGCTCGAACTGGCTGACGGGAGCCATTACACATCTGCCACACCGGCAACCAAAGCGGCAGGCATTATCGGAGCACACATCGTCAGCACCCATTTTAACTGACATGAACCACATCGCCCACCAACACACAGTCCAGCAGATATTGCACGATTTATACCCTGCCTAAATCCACGCCCTGATCATCCGCGCACAAACACCGGAGAATGCGCGCCGCAAAATCCTTTATAATCCGGCTATAACTATCTTGAATTTAAGGACAACAACATGAAACAAACTTCACTCGCACTACTACTGACTACCGTTTTGGCTGTCTCCCCGCTAGCTGCCCAAACCGTTGTAACCGTAAACAATACCCGCATTGACAGCACCGTAATCGACCAACAGGTAAGGATTATTAACGAGCAGAGCAACGGCCAGGTGGTCGACACCCCTGAGCTGCGCGAAAACATTGCCCGCCGCCTCGTAACCCGCGAACTGATGATTCAAGAATCACGCCGCCTGCGCCTAAACGAAAGCCCCGAATTCAAACAAATCATCGAACGCGCCCGCACCGATGCCCGCACCAGTGGCGAAGACCGCAAACCCACCTTCCAGCAAGACTGGGAAACCTTTGAAGGTAACGTAACCGCCCAAGCCCTGGTGGCACACATCCTTCGCTCCAACCCAGTAACCGACGCCCAAGTGCAACAGGCCTACCAGGAAATCACCAACCGCTATCGCGGCACGCAAGAAGTTAAACTTGGCGAAATCATCCTCAACAACCGCGATAACGCCCAAAAAGCCGTAGCCGATCTCCGACGCGGCCGCCGCTTCACCGATGTGGCCCGTCAATACACCATCGACACGCCAAGCCGTGCCAACGGCGGCATCAGCCCCACTTTCACCCCACTGAAAGATTTGGAAGAAGGCGCACCCATGGTGTATAACGCCGTGAAATCACTCGGCCAGGGCAAATTCACCGAAACCCCGGTGGAAAGCAACGGCATTTTCGCCATCTTCTATATGGAAGCCAAACGCCCCGTGCGCGTGCCGCCGTTTGCCCAACTGAAACCGCAAATCCAACAAGATTTGCAAAACCTGCTGATCGAGCAGGAAATTGCCCGCCTCTATCAACAAGCCAATATCCGCTAAGCTTATTCAGCACAGAAAAGGCTACCTGAAAACTTCAGGTAGCCTTTTGTTATGCCTACTTAATGGCGGCTGGTAAAAATTGGAAGCGGCATAGCAATACCACTGTTTTTGTTTTTCAGGTAGATTCTCCAGCCATCCTGCCCCTCAAACCACCTGCTTCACCGGCAATGCCCGATACACCAGCAAAGTCAGTACCAAACACAGCGGCAGCCACAGCGCTGGCGACTGGTTCGACAATTCCAGCATAAACACCAGCGTGGTAATCAGCATTTTCTACGCCACACCCAAAACACCACTGCTCCCACAAATGCTGCCGCCCCCATATCCACTACCGGCAGTCAAACATTCCACGCACAGGCTACCAGTGCTCATGTTTTAACCCACTCATCCGGAAAAGGAAAATCCAGTAGCGGATACTGAATCACATCATCCAATGCCGAGCGCACCATCACAACACCATGCCGCAAGCCAATAGCGCAGCAGCACTATCAAACGCCGCAGCGGTATGCTCTATTCCACCATCACGCAGTACGACAACTCTCTACATTCAGCGGATAACCAAACGCCAAATGCTGTACCGTGTGCAGCAGCAATGTCAGCACAATGCCGGTAATGCCCGCTGCTACGCCGATGAGCAACAGGGAAAGGACTAACTCGGAAAACAAGGTTTTCATATGGCATATTTTGAGGAGCTCAAACGGTAATATAGCTGAGGCAATTATTTTTCCCTACCAGGTGGTGAGCCGTAGACAGTATGAGTAATACGAGAAGGCGATCCAACGTAGCAGGAATAAATAAGAGCTTTAGCTACAAACAACTTCAGGCTACCTGAAAACTTCTGTATGAATGAAGCAGAAATTTTTCAGGTAGCCTGTATGCGGTACGGAAATATTAAGCCTTATGCTGCCGCATACTCAGTGGCAGAGGTTTAAAAGACTGAGTGCACAAATCCGGCGAATGCTGCAATGCCTTCATGGCGGTACGGATAATATTCGGCGCAGTTTTGCCGATGCTGAATTGTTCGGGCATATTCATCCAAATGTTCATCAGCCCGCTGATAACTGACATCATAAACACCACCGCCAGATTAATATTCAAATCTTCCGGTAGCTTTTTCTTTTGCAGGCTTAACGTCAGCACATCGGTGAGCTGACGCTGCCACATATCCTGATAGCTGCGCATGATTTTCACCACAGAGTGGTTTTGCTCAGTGTATTCGCATTTCAAATGAATGATGTTGCAAAACTTTCTTACGGTTTCATCGGTTTCCAGCTTTTGAAACAGATTAATGGTGGCTACTTCAAAACTTTCCCAAATATCCGGCGATTGGGTTTCTATATCGTACGCCAACTTGCTAGATAATTCGACAAATACTTTTTGAAACAGACCTTCAAACAAATCTTCTTTATTTTTGAAATGCCAATACAGCGCGCCACGCGTTACGCCGGCAGTTTGAGCGATTTCGTTTAGAGATGAACGGCTGACCCCTCTTATATAGAATGTATCCAATGCTGCCTTAAGTAGGTAGTTGCGTGTTTTCTGCGCTTCAATTTTCGTTTTTCTCATCACTATTCCAGAATATTCACTGGTTTATTTATTATTGAATTCTGTCATGTTTAGAGCAGGCTTTCAAGCTTCCTATCGGCTCGCCCGCGCAATAATGTTGCTTTTTAGTATATTAGCATTTCTTCATTTGAATAGCCATAGACAACATACAATAATGTATGTAAAATATTATTTTTATTCTCTAGCGGCTGCTTCCGCCCCCATGGGCTTCAAGCGGCCATAATTCATTAAATTAGACATCAACTTAACAAGGCCATCATCATAATGACATATTTCAGCATATCAGGGAAAACGAGCTTCAGGCTGAGTGCAATCGTCGTGACTTCCGTATTAGCGCTGTCTGCTTGCGGCAAAAGCGAGCCACAGCGGCAGAGTGAGCTGGAATTAGTAGTAAGCGTGCTTACCGTGAAGGCAGAAGACACCACCATCAACACCGAACTGCCCGGCCGTTTGGAATCATTCCGCTCTGCCGAAGTGCGCCCGCAGGTGAGCGGCATCATCAAACGCCGCCTGTTCCAAGAAGGCAGTTATGTACAAGCTGGCCAGGCGCTGTATCAACTGGACGACGCCAGCTACTCAGCCGGCCTTGCCAGCGCACGCGCCCAGCTAGCTGCCGCCGAAGCCGCTCAGGCTAAAGCCAATGCCGATTTGGCACGCTACCAGCCCTTGGTAGCTGCTGATGCCATCAGCAAACAGGAATACGATGCTGCCGTGGCCGCACAACGTTCTGCCGTGGCCAATGTGAACGCCGCCCGCGCCGCCATCCGCTCGGCGCAGGTTAATGTGAACCACGCTCGCATCACCGCGCCGATTTCCGGCTATATCGGCCGCTCCAACGTATCCGAAGGTGCATTGCTCACTGCCGGTGGTGCAACCGTACTGGCCACCATCCAGCAAACCAATCCGATGTATGCAAACGTTACCCAGTCTGCGCTGGATGTGATGAAACTGCGCCGCCAGATTGCCGAAGGCCAGATGAGTGCGGTAAACGGCGCAGTGGAAGTAACCATTATTTTAGAAGACGGCAGCGAATACCCGCAAAAAGGCCGCCTGCTGTTTACCGACCCGACGGTAAACGAAACCACCGGCCAGGTTTCCCTGCGTGTGGAAGTGCCGAACGACGACAATATCCTGCTACCCGGTCTGTATGTGCGCGTACGCCTGCCGCAGGCACAAGCCAACAGCGCCTACCTCATTCCGCAACGCGCCGTTACCCGTGGTGCCAAAAATACCGTGGTAATCGTAGCGTCCGATGGCTCAATGCGCCAACAGGAAGTAACCATTGCCGGCCAAAGCGGCAACAATTGGATTATTACCGGCGGGCTGAAAGACGGCGACAAAGTAGCCATAGACGGCACCATGATTGCCGGCATGATGGGGGCGCAAAAAGTGAAAACCCAGGAATGGCAAGCCTCACAGCCGCAACAATCTGGCACAGCTGCCGCCCCGATCAAGCCAAACAGCACTTCTGCTCCCGTCCTATCCGGCACAGCAGCCTCCGCTCCGGCCGCCCAATCTGCTTCCCAAGCCAAATAAAGGGGCGTACGTAAATGGCTAAATTTTTTATTGACCGACCCGTGTTCGCATGGGTTATCTCCATCTTTATTATTTTGGCGGGTGTGCTGGCCATCCGAAAACTGCCAGTATCGCAATACCCGTCTGTTGCCGCGCCTACATTCAACCTAACCGCCACCTACCCCGGTGCTTCCGCCCAAGTGATGGAAGACAGTGTATTGGCAGTGATCGAGCGCAATATGAATGGCGTGGAAGGCTTGGATTATATGTCTACCTCTGCCGACTCCAGCGGTTCAGGTAGCGTTACCCTCACCTTCACGCCCGACACCGATGAAGACGTGGCACAGCTGGAAGTAAACAACAAGCTGAATGAAGTCTTGTCCAGCCTGCCTGCCACCGTGCAGCAATACGGTGTACGCATATCCAAATCTCGATCCAACTTCCTGATGGTGGTGGCGCTCTCTTCGCAAACGCAAGATTTGGAAGAAATGGCCGATTACGCCAAACGCAATATCGTGCCAGAATTGCAACGTGTTGAAGGTGTGGGTGCAGTGCGCCTGTTTGCTGCCGAACGCGCCATGCGTATCTGGGTAGACCCGCAGAAATTGCAAAACTTCAACCTCTCCTTTGCCGACGTTTCCGCCGCCATCAGCGCACAAAACGTGCAAATTTCCGCTGGCTCGCTCGGCTCTCTACCATCAGTGCAGGGGCAAACCATCACTGCCACCATCACCGCCGAAGGCCAACTCAGCACGCCAGAAGAATTCGGCAACATCATCCTGCGCAGCACCACAGATGGTGCCAACGTTTATCTGCGCGATGTGGCCAAAATCGAGCTAGGTTCGGAAGACTACTCTGCCAGTACCCGCCTCAACGGCAAGCCAAACGTCGGCATGGCCGTGATGTTGTCCAATAGCGGCAACGCCACCGCCACTGCCGCGCTGGTAAAAGAACGTATGGCCAAATTGGCGCAATATTTCCCCAGTGATGTTAGCTGGAGCGCTCCGTACGATACCTCCACCTTCGTAGAAATCTCCATCGAACAAGTGGTGCACACCTTGGTGGAAGCCATGGTGTTGGTGTTTATCGTGATGTTCGTGTTCCTGCAAAACATCCGCTATACCCTGATCCCCACCATTGTGGTACCGATTTCGCTCTTGGGCGGCTTTGCCGGCATTTATTATTTCGGCATGTCGATCAACGTGCTGACCATGTTTGCCATGGTGCTGGTAATCGGTATTGTGGTGGATGATGCCATTGTGGTGGTGGAAAACGTGGAACGCATCATGTCGGAAGAAGGCCTGCCGCCGCGTGAAGCCACGCATAAAGCTATGGGGCAGATTTCCGGCGCCGTGGTCGGCATTACCGCCGTGTTGATTTCCGTGTTCGTACCACTGGCCATGTTCAGCGGCGCCACCGGCAAAATCTACCAGCAGTTTGCCATCACTATGGTGCTCTCTATTGCTTTCTCAGCCTTCCTTGCTCTGTCACTCACGCCAGCCTTGTGCGCCTCGCTGCTCAAACCGATTGGGAAAGGGCATCACGAGGAAAAAACCGGCTTCTTCGGCTGGTTTAACCGCAAATTCACCGCCGGCAACAAGCGCTATGAAGGCTGGGTGGCCGCCCTGCTACACCGTGCCAGCCGTATGCTGATTGTATACTTGGCGCTGGTGGCTGCCGCCGGCCTGCTCTACACCCGTATCCCGTCCTCCTTCCTACCGTCGGAAGACCAAGGCAACCTGATGGTCAGCATCCAGCTGCCGGCCGGCGCCACCAAAGAGCGTACCGACCAAACCCTACTGGCCGTGGAGCAGATTGCTCAAAATACACCCGGCGTGAAAGATGTATTTACCGTATCCGGCTTCAGCTTTTCAGGTAGCGGTCAGAACATGGCCATGGGCTTTGTGATCCTGAAAAATTGGGACGAACGCAAAGGCGCAGGGGAAGATGCAGCCAGCATCACTCGGAAACTGACTGGTACCTTCATGTCCAGCGGCCTGATCCGCGACGGTTTCGCTATCGCCGTGAATCCACCGCCCATCCGCGAGCTGGGTAACGGCGGCCTGGAATTCTACCTACAAGACCGCAACAGCCAAGGCCATCAAGCCCTGCTGGCGGCACGCAATAAATTGATTGCCGAAATGCGTAAAAACCCGATGTTCGGCGACACCCGTGCCGCCGGCTTGGAAGACGCACCACAGCTCAAGCTCACCATCGACCGAGCCGCCGCTGCCGCACAAGGCATCAGCATGGCTTCTATCCGCAGCACCTTGGGTACGGCTCTTGGCGGAGCGTATGTAAACGACTTCCCCAATAACGGCCGCCTGCAAAAAGTGTATGTGCAAGCCGTGCCCCAGGCCCGTATGCAGGCCGAGCAAATTCTGGCCATTACCGTGCCTAACGGCCAAGGCGTGGCCGTGCCGCTTTCCACCGTGGTTAGCGCCTCATGGGAAGCCGGCGTGGAGCAGAGCACCCGCTTCAACGGCTATCCCGCCATGTCGATTAGCGGCGCGGTCAAACCCGGTTTCGCCAGCGGCGACGCTATAGCCGAAGTAGAACGCATCGTATCGCAAATGGACGGCTACAGCGTGGAGTGGGCGGGCGAATCGCGCGAACAAGCCAGCGGCTCTTCCCAGCGCACCATGCTCTACGGCTTCGTATTGCTGGCCACCTTCCTCGTGCTGGCCGCCCTGTATGAAAGCTGGTCGATTCCCGCTGCCGTGCTGCTGGTTGCTCCCTTGGGCTTCCTCGGCGTGGTGCTGGGCGTGTTCGGCCGCAACCTGTTCAACGGCGTATTCGGCATCCGAGAGGTGTTCTTCAACGACATCTATTTCATGGTCGGCATGATTACCGTAATCGGCTTGAGTGCGAAAAACGCGATTCTGATTATCGAATTTGCCAAAGATCTGCAAGCGCAGGGTAAGAGCGCGATGGAATCAGCCTTGGCCGCCGCCCACCTGCGTTTCCGCCCGATTCTGATGACTTCCTTCGCCTTCATCTTGGGCGTGGTGCCGCTATATATCGCTTCCGGCGCCAGCTCCGCCAGCCAGCGCGCCATCGGTACCGCCGTATTCTGGGGTATGTCTGTCGGCACACTGCTGTCGGTATTTCTGGTACCGCTGTTCTACGTGTTGGTACGCAAGCTGTTTAAACCGTCACAACATGAAACCGAAATGGCCGCCGCCCACACCAACATCAGCCCCGAGCAGGCCGAATTCTACGTTTCTGCCGCCGAACAAGGGCTGAGCGAAGAAGAGAAACGTGACCTGCATAACGACCAGTAAAACGTTTTCAGGTAGCCTCTGCCACATTGGAGGCTACCTGAAAACCATAAGGACAAAGCACATGAGAACAACCGTTTTAAAACCGATTGCCGGCAGCTTCGCCTTCAGCCTGCTGCTCTCCGCCTGCACCCTCGCGCCGCGCTATCAGCAGCCCGAAGTAAACGTGCCCGCCAATTTCCGCTACGACACCGCCGCCGGTCAAAGCAGCCGTGCCGCCGACACCGGCTGGGAAGACTACTTTGCCGACCCGCGCCTTAAATCCCTGATTACCCTGGCGCTGCAAAACAACCCCGACCTGCGTATGGCCACACTGAATGCCGAAGCGGTACGCGCCCAATACGCCATCACCCGCGCCGCCTCCCTGCCCGGCATCAACGCCAGTGGTACCGGCCAACGTGCCCGCGTGGCGCAAGATTTGAGCGCCACCGGCCGCTCCTACATCGCCGAATCCTACACCGTCGGCCTCGGTATCGCCTCCTACGAGCTCGACCTGTTCGGCAAAGCCCGCAGCAACAACCAAGCCGCACTGCAAAGCTATTTCAGCAGCGCCGCCGCCCGCGATTCCGCCCACCTCGCGCTGGTTTCTGCCGTGGCCAAAGCCTATTTCAACGAACGCTACGCTGAAGAATCCATGAAGCTCGCCCAGCGGGTGCTGCAAACCCGCGAGCAAACCTACCGGCTCAACCAAATCCAACACAATGCCGGCGTGATTTCCGCCGTCAATCTGCGTGAAATGGAAGCCCTGATTGAATCGGCCAAAGCCGACTACGCCGCCGCCCTGCGCGCCCGCGAGCAGGCACACAACGCCCTGGCCGTGCTGATCAACCAGCCCGTGCCCAATAATCTGCCCGCTGGCCTGCCGCTGAACAAGCAATTCCGCATCACCCAACTGCCCGCCAGCCTCTCCTCCGACCTGCTGCAAAACCGCCCCGATATCCGCGCTGCCGAGTACAACCTGCGCCAGGCCAATGCCAATATCGGAGCCGCCCGTGCCGCCTTCTTCCCTAGCATCAGCATCACCAGCAGCATCGGCACCGGCAGCACCGAGATGAATCGCCTATTCGACGGCATAAACCGCACCTGGGTATTCTCCCCCACCATCAAAGTACCGATTTTCAACTGGGGCAGTCTGCGCGCCAGCCTGGATGTGACCAAACTGCGCCAGCAATCGGCCGTGGCCGCGTATGAAAAAGCCGTGCAGTCCGCCTTCCAAGATGTATCCAACGCCCTAGTAGCGCGCGAAACCCTGCAACAGCAATACGATGCCCGCGTGCAAACCCAAAAAGCCTACAACGACCGCCTGCACCTGATTAATCTGCGCTATCGCCACGGCGTGTCCAGCTCGCTGGAAGTGCTCGATGCCGAACGCAGCAGCTATTCCGCCGATGCCGCCGTGCTCGCCACCCAGCTTTCCATGCTGGAAAACCTGGCCGACCTTTATAAAGCCCTCGGCGGCGGCCTCAAGCAACACACCGAAGCCGCCCCGGCCGCCGCAGCAACGCCGGCCCAAACCACAGCAGAAGCCGCTTCTGCCCCTGCTGCAGCAAACGGCAAATAATCCGGCTGCCCTCATTACGTTTTCAGGCAGCCTGCCCTGCCGACCCTCCCACACATATCATAGAAAGGTCGGCAGTTTTTTATCCGTATTCACACCGCAACTGAGGCTACCTGAAAACACCAATTAACCCTGCCCTTGTGAAAACCCGCCCCGCCCCTATTTGCCCGTATCATCCCCCATCATCAAAAGGAAAATCCGTGAATCCCCTGCTCCAACTCGGCGAAGAGCCGCGTTTCGACCAAATCCAAACCACCCACATCCGCCCTGCCCTCGAATCCGCCCTCGCCGAAGCCCGGGCCGACATTGCCGCCGTTAAGGCTCAAAGCGAAGCCACCTGGGCCAACACCGTGGAAAAACTCACCGACATCACTGAGCGCGTCGGCCGCATCTGGGGCGTGGTATCGCACCTCAACTCCGTGGCCGACACCCCCGAGCTGCGCGCCGTATATAACGAGCTGATGCCGGAAATCACCGTGTTCTTTACCGAAATCGGCCAAGACATCGAGCTTTACCAACGCTTCAAAACCATCAAAGGCTCCCCCGAATTCGCCGCCTTAAGCCCGGCGCAGCAAACCAAGCTCAACCACGACCTGCGCGATTTCGTGCTCAGCGGCGCCGAGCTGCCGCCCGAAAAACAGGCCGAATTCGCCGCCCTGCAAACCGAAGGCGCCCAGCTGGCCGCCAAGTTCTCGCAAAACGTGCTCGATGCCACCGATGCCTTCGCCCTCTATTTCGACAATGCCGAGCCGCTCTCCGGGCTACCTGAAGACGCCATGGCAATGTTTGCCGCCGCCGCACAGGCCGAAGGCAAAAGCGGCTACAAAATCGGCCTACAAATGCCGCACTACCTCGCCGTGATGCAATACGCCGACCGGCGCGAACTGCGCGAAGAGGTATACCGCGCCTACGTTACCCGCGCCAGCGAGCTTTCCAACGAAGGCCGTTTCGACAACAGCCCCAACATCACCCGCCGCCTCGAAATCACCCTGCAGGAAGCCAAACTGCTGGGCTACACCAACTTCGCCGAGTTCTCGCTGGCCACCAAAATGGCCGATTCGCCCGCGCAAGTGCTGGACTTCCTGCGCGACTTGGCCAAACGCGCCAAGCCCTTCGCTGAACAGGACTTTGCTGCCGTGCAGGCCTTCGCTCGCGACACCCTCTCCATCGAAAACCCACAGCCCTGGGATTTGGTCTATGCCTCCGAAAAACTGCGCCAGGCCAAATATTCGTTTAGCGAAACCGAAGTGAAAAAATACTTCCCCGTGAGCAAAGTGCTCCTCGGCCTGTTCACCCAAATCAAACGGCTCTACGGCGTGGATTTCACCGAAAAAACCGTGCCCGTATGGCACCCCGATGTGCGCTATTTCGAACTCTCGCAAAACGGCGCGCACATCGGCGGCGTATATATGGATTTGTACGCCCGCGAAGGCAAACGCGGCGGCGCATGGATGAACGACTATAAAGGCCGCCGCCGCCTGCCCAACGGCCAGCTGCAAAGCCCCACTGCCTATCTGGTATGCAACTTTACCCCGCCCGCAGCCGGCAAAGAAGCCCGCCTCTCCCACGATGAAATCCTCACCCTTTTCCACGAAACCGGCCACGGCCTGCACCATCTGCTCACCCAAGTGGACGAGCTGGGCGTGAGCGGCATCAACGGCGTGGAATGGGATGCTGTGGAGCTGCCCAGCCAGTTTATGGAAAACTTCGTGTGGGAATACGATGTACTGTGCAGCATGTCTGAACACGAAGACAACGGCGCACCACTGCCGCAGGAATTGTTCGACAAAATGCTCGCCGCCAAAAACTTCCAACGCGGCATGTTCCTCGTGCGCCAGATGGAATTCGCACTGTTTGATATGCTGATTTACAGCGAAACCGATCCCCCCCGTCTTTCCGGCTGGGCTCAAGTGTTAGACAGTGTGCGCCGCGAAGTGGCCGTGGTGCAGCCACCCGCCTACAACCGCTTCGCCAACAGCTTCGGCCACATCTTCGCCGGCGGCTACTCAGCCGGCTACTACAGCTATGCCTGGGCCGAAGTGCTCAGCGCCGATGCCTATGCCGCATTTGAAGAAAGCGGCAACGTAGCCGAATGCGGCCGCCGCTTCTGGCAGGAAATCCTCGCCGTGGGCGGATCGCGCAGCGCCGCCGAATCCTTCCAAGCCTTCCGCGGCCGCGCCCCCAGCATCGATGCCCTACTCCGCCATAGCGGCTTCGATTTAAACGCTGCCTAAACCGCGGGATATAAGAAAAGGCTACCTGAAAACATAATGCAACGCAGTTTCTGCGAAGCTAAAATTTTCAGGTAGCCCTTCTACTGAATAAATTATAGTCATGCCAAACAGGAAAGAGACAAAGCTGCAGTCCCAGACAGCACGGGAATACCGCAAAGTGAACCAACATCGGATGAAGAAATAAGTATTTAGCTATATTTCGCCATCCTATCTACCCATACTGTTTATGCCGCGTGGCCTTTTATGAAAATAATTGCTTTAGCCACATTAAAAAACGTATTTATCCCTTATACAGTAAAAATAATAAAATAAAGGCTACCTGAAATATTCGGGTAGCCTTTTTGATGTTGCAGATAACAGCGTGGGCTTATTCTGTGGCCGGCACAACAACCACGGTAATATTGGCTACAGCATCAGCATGCAGGGCAATTTCGACTTCGTATTCACCAACTGCTTTGAAAGGGCCGTTGGGCAGGCGTACGTTGGCTTTAGCAGCTTCCACACCAAATGCACGGATAGCTTCGACAATGTCGGCGTTGGTTACAGAACCGAACAAGCGTCCGTCCACGCCAGCCTTTTGGGCGATAGTGATAGATTGGCCCTCCAGTTTAGCCTGACGAGCCTGTGCATCAGCCAGGATTGCAGCCTGACGAGCCTCGAGTTCGGCACGGCGAGCCTCGAAGTCGGCCAGAGCAGCTTCGGTAGCACGTTTGGCTTTACCTTGAGGAATCAGGAAGTTGCGGGCATAGCCATTTTTTACGGTTACCACATCACCCAGATTGCCCAAGCCGCCAATTTTTTCTAACAGAATGATTTGCATAATATAAATTCTCCGTTAATTATTTGTGTTGGTCGGTGTACGGCAGCAGAGCCAGGAAACGGGCACGTTTTACGGCCACAGACAGCTGGCGCTGATAATGGGCTTTGGTACAGGTAATGCGGGCAGGAATGATTTTACCGTTCTCGGAAATGAAATCTTTCAACAAATCAACTGATTTGTAATCTACTTGTTTGATGCCTTCTGCGGTAAAGCGGCAGAATTTTCTACGTTTAAATGTTTGACGAGCCATCTCAATTCAACCTTTATTTTCAATAATTGTCTGTATATGCAATATGGGGCGACGGTATTTTTGGCTGTAAGCCGCAAGAAATCCGGATATATCCACCATACTGCCTGCTTTGTATTGCCAGAATTTTGCCTGTTTGCCGATTAATTTCGCCTGGAGTTCAAACCGGGCGAGATAATGTTCGCCTGCTTCTGTTTGCCACGATTCATGCTCTAAAACCAATCCCAATACGGCTATGCCGGCCGGGGTGTAGCGCAAGGCATCGACATCCTTGATGCGAGCGGTAAGGCTTACAGTATTGTTCAAAATCTCACACTTAGGCTTTGGTGGCAACTTCTTTCTGAGGCTGGCCATTCAGCAGGTTTTTGGATTTTTCTTCCTTCATCATGGGAGAAGCTTCGGTAACAGCTTCGTCCATTTTGATGGTCAGGTGGCGCAATACGGCGTCGTTGAAGCGGAAACCGGTTTCCAGCTCTTCGATGGCAGCCGGGGTGCACTCAATGTTCATCAACACGTAGTGTGCTTTGTGCAGCTTGTTGATGGGGTAGGCCAACTGGCGGCGACCCCAGTCTTCCAAGCGGTGAATGTGGCCGCCGGTTTCGGTAATCAGGGCTTTGTAACGTTCAACCATGGCAGGTACTTGCTCGCTCTGGTCGGGATGAACGATAAATACAATCTCGTAATGACGCATGTTCTCTCCTTATGGCTAAATACAGCCCGCCGTCATGCGGAAACAGCGGGCAAGGGTGGAAAGCGTGGCATTATATCGGTAAAGTATAGCGTAAGCAAGTATTTGCTGGGGGTAGCAGAATAATCGTGGCTTAGTGTGTGTACAATATTTGCACAATCAACACAGGCTACCTGAAAAAGAGGATTTAGTGGGGTGAAATAAGCTTGGAATACAAAGAAAACCCGCATGCTTCAGCATACGGGTTTTCAATTTGGGGTGGCTGATGGGGCTCGAACCCACGACAACCGGAATCACAATCCGGGGCTCTACCAACTGAGCTACAGCCACCATAAAACTTTTGGCGCGCCCGACAGGAATCGAACCTGTAACCGCCCGCTTAGAAGGCGGGTGCTCTATCCGGTTGAGCTACGGGCGCTATCCTGTCGTTCACAATTTCTCAGAGAACTTTGGTCGGGGCGGTGGGATTCGAACTCACGACCCTCTGCTCCCAAAGCAGATGCGCTAACCAGACTGCGCTACGCCCCGATAAGAAATGAGAATTGTACCCACGCTGCTTTTGTTTTGTCAAGCAGGTGATTCAAAATTAAATGTCGCCTTGCTTTCATGGATAACATTTCATGTTAGATAACAATTTATTAATAGAATATCTAATTCACAACACCAGTACGTGTATGCACAATAAACTCACACGGGCAAGATTTCCAGCAGCCCAAAAGAGTTATTAGCAACATGCTATAATCGCCACGTCGACAATCGTTGAAACCTTAGCAATTGCTGACTGCCGCGCATAGTGCTGCATGGATTATCTTTATTTTTTATCAATAGATTGCTACTTCTATTCGTGGCAGCCATTCAGCCAATTCATTTTACTTCCCCACCCAACCCGACAGAAAAGGAACAATCCATGACAGCCCAGATTCTCGACGGTAAAGCCGTTGCTAACGAACGTCTGCTGAAACTTGCCGACAAAGTGGCCGAGCGCCGCAAACAAGGCTTGCGCCCCCCGTGTTTGGCTGTTTTGCTGATTGGTAGTGATCCTGCCAGTGTAGTGTATGTGCACAACAAAAAAATTGCCTGTGAAAAGGCTAATTTCGATTCCCATTCCTACGAGCTGCCCGCTTCCACTACCGAAGAAGAACTGCTTCAGCTGATTGACGAACTCAATACCGCCCCCACCGTGGACGGCATTTTGGTGCAGCTGCCCTTGCCGGCACACATTAACAGCCAGTCGGTTATCGAGCGCATCCAGCCGGATAAAGACGTGGATGGCCTCCACCCCTACAACATCGGCCGGCTGGCCATGAAAATGCCGCTGATGCGCCCTTGCACACCCAAAGGAGTGATGACCCTGCTAGAAACTTACGGCGTGGAGCTGCGCGGCAAAAAAGTGGTAATCGTGGGCGCATCCAATATTGTTGGCCGCCCGCAGGCGCTGGAAATGCTGTTGGCTGGTGCCACTGTTACCGTATGCCACCGCTTTACTGTAAACTTAGAGCATGAGGTTTCTAAAGCCGACGTAGTGGTAGTGGGCACGGGCAAAGCCAGGCTGATTCAGGGCAGCTGGATTAAACCTGGCGCCGTGGTGGTGGATGTGGGCATCAACCGGCTAGCAGACGGCAAACTCTGTGGTGATGTGGATTTTGAAACCGCCAAAGAGCGTGCCTCCATGATTACTCCCGTTCCCGGCGGCGTAGGTCCGATGACTATCGCCATCCTGCTGGAAAACACCTACTATGCCGCCACGCTGCACGACAAACCGACAGCCTAAGGCGTACTTGTATGTGAAGAGCAAACTGCTATATCGGCAGTTTGCTCTTGTTTTTCGACAAAACAGCCATCCCAAAGGCTACCTGAAACCTTGTAGGCGGGCTCCAGCCCACCAACCAACACAGTGTATAGTGA
Source organism: Eikenella exigua (assembly GCF_008805035.1). Taxonomy (NCBI): domain Bacteria; kingdom Pseudomonadati; phylum Pseudomonadota; class Betaproteobacteria; order Neisseriales; family Neisseriaceae; genus Eikenella; species Eikenella exigua. The sequence continues at coordinate 1,426,843 of NZ_CP038018.1, forward strand.
ATCAATTTTAAACTAGGACTACGTTGATTTGCCTCGCTGTGCTACCCGTACTATCTGCGGCTTACCACCTTACATCCGTTTCAGTTATTCCGCTATATACTAGACTGCCACATAACAAAGGCTGCCCCCAAATTTCCAAATGCTTTTACGTTTTCGCTTTGAGGTAGCCTCTGCTATGTGGCAGGCGCAACTTAGGCAACCATGTGTCTGCCTTACATGCCATTCTTCCTCAATAAATTGATGTTGCAAACATCAGGTTATGAGCGGCTTTCAGCCGTGTCAGGACAACTAGCGGACAGGTTCAACCTCGCAAACTGCCATCATCCATAGTGAGCACGCGGTCGAAGCGTTTGGCCAGCTGCTCGTCGTGGGTAACCACGATAAGGGCAGTGCCCAGCTCGTGTTTGAGCTCCAGCATCATTTCCAACGCGTGGGTGGCGTTTTTGCGGTCGAGGTTGCCGGTGGGCTCGTCGGCCAACAGGCAATCGGGCTTGGTTACCAGGGCACGGGCGATGGCGGCACGTTGGCGTTCGCCGCCGGAGAGTTCGCCTGGGCGGTGGGTTTTGCGGCTGCCCAAGCCGACTTTTTCTAAAATTTCGGCGGCGGCGGCCTGCGCTTCGGTGCGGCTTTTGCGTGCCACCAACAGCGGCATCATCACGTTTTCCAGCGCGGAAAACTCGGGCAGCAGGTGGTGGAATTGGTAAACAAAGCCCAAATGACGATTACGCAGCCGGCCGATGGCCACCTGGGAGAGGCTGTTTAGGCTCTGCCCTTGGATTTTCACTTCGCCACTGGTGGGCTTATCCAGCCCGCCGAGGATGTGCAGCAGGGTGGATTTGCCGCTGCCGGAGGCGCCGATGATGCCGATGCCTTCGCCTGAGGCTACCTGAAAATCGATATTACGCAGCACTTCCACTTTGAGGCTGCCGTCGTCGTAGGTTTTGCCTACGTTTTGGCATTGGATAACGGCTTCTTTATTCATAGCGCAAGGCCTCTGCGGGTTGGGTTTTGGATGCGCGCCAGCTGGGCAGCAGGGTGGCCACGAAGGAGAGGCCGAGGGAAATGGCAACAATCGCCAGCACGTCGGACAGCTTCACTTGCGAAGGCATGTAGTCGATGAAATAGATGGCGGAAGTAACCAGTTTGCGGCCGGCCATTTGCTCGATGGCGGAAACGATAGCGCCCACGTTCAGCGCCACGGTTACGCCCAGCACTACGCCGATAGCGGTACCGACCACCCCCAAAAGCGTACCCTGTACCAGGAAAATCTTCATAATACCGCGCGGAGGCAGGCCGAGGGTGCGCAAAATGGCGATGGCAGCCTGCTTTTCGGTTACGGTCATGATGAGGGTGGAAATCAGGTTGATGGAGGCAACAAGGCTGATGAAGAACATGATGACGAACATCATTTTTTTCTCCACCTCCACGGCTTGGAAGTAGTCGCGGTTTTGGTAGGTCCAATCGAAGGCGGCAATGCGGTTGCGCTGCTCGGCGGGCACAATGGTGGCGGTCACGTCGGGTGCGGTTTCCGGCTGCGAAAGGCGCAGCTGAATGCTGACATCGCCATCCCCGGCGCGATACAGGGTTTTGGCGTCTTCAATATGGATGATAGACAAGCTGTTATCTACAGCAAAAATGCCGGTGGAAACAGTAGAGGCCACAGTAAATTGCTTCATGCGAGGCACCATGCCCACCGGTGTAACGTTGCCTTCGGGCGAAATCAGGGTTACTTTTTCGCCAGGCTGCACGCCTAAGCGATCAGCAATATCTTTGCCCAAAATCATTTCAAACTGACCAGGTTTGAGCTGCTGATACAGCTCATTGGGCAGCTTTTCGCCGTATTCTGACACTTTTGGTTCTTCAGCCGGGTCGATCCCCTTTACCTGCACGCCCTGCACCTCACCGGAATTAGCCAACAGCGCCTGCCCACTCACGTAGGGCGCCACACCCAGCACGCGCGGGTTAGCTTGGGCGATTTTGGCCAGGCCCTGCCAGGTATCGCCCGGGTCGGCCTGTAGATAGCTCATCTGCATATGTGGGGTAACCTTCAGCAGCTGGCCGCGGATTTCTTTTTGAAAACCGTTCATGACGGAAAGCACCACAATCAGCGCGGTTACGCCGGTGGCAATGCCGAAAATCGAGATGATGCTGATAACAGACATCAGCCCGTTGCGTTTTTTGGCGCGCATATAGCGCAGGCCGATCCAAGTTTCTAAGGAAAGCATAGTGGAATGGGCTCCGCAGTCTGCCGAAGCAGGCTGCAATCGTGGGATTGGCGGGGTTTCAGGTAGCCTTTATCTGGCTAAACATCACTTCATACAGCATCAGTTCGCTTCATTTGCAAAATATGCTTCAGCGGTGTATTTGATACGGCGGCAAGGCACATACTACGCAAACTTGGCCAAGCATTAGACTTGCAAAAAGCGGCGCACAGTATACAGGCTCTTTGCCGGGCAGGGCATTGGTATTACGCGTATTTGCCCTCTTTAACGGCGGATGCGCCCTTAGTACGGCAGATATAGAAAACTGCATTCTCTGCCAAGCAGAAAATGCAGTCTGGGTAGAAAGTGTAGCTGAAGATTATTTCAGCTTGGTTTCTTTGTAAACCACGTGCTTGCGGGCAACCGGATCGAATTTTTTGATTTCGAATTTGCCGGGAGTAGTCCGCTTGTTTTTTGTGGTGGTGTAGAAATGGCCGGTGCCGGCGCTGGATTCCAGCTTGATTTTATCGCGCATGACTCTAATTCCTTAAATAATGTGATTAGGCTTCGCCGCGTGCGCGCAGATCAGCCAGAACGGCATCAATGCCAACTTTGTCAATCAAACGCAAAGCCGCATTGGAAACGCGCAAGCGCACCCAGCGGTTTTCGCTCTCAACCCAAAAACGGCGCGATTGCAGGTTCGGCAAAAAACGGCGCTTGGTTTTGTTGTTGGCGTGCGATACGTTGTTACCGGACATCGGCCGCTTCCCGGTTACTTTGCAAACTCGTGCCATGGTTAATTCTCCAAACTTCAAAAAATATTAGATAGAAACGAAACTTGCTTTATACCATAGAAAGCATTTTCGGTTCAAGTTCTATCGCGATGAACTTGGCGGATGTGCTGCTGGATACAACATTTTGTGGGTAGGGTGCCTGCAACGGTGTGCTGGATAGGTTTTGTATTTAACATGCTGTTTTAATAAGTTTATTTATTTAATGATTTTATTTTCAGATAGCCTTAATTGCTAAGAACAAGTGCTGCATCAGGCCGGTATGGTTTGATGAATGTGGTAGGGCTCATTTAATATTTTTTGTTTTTTAATCCCAGCGCGATATCAATACAGCCAAACACCAGATTTAAAGGCAATACAATGGACAAATCAAACGCCGGCGTGAGCAAATTCCTCAGTTATATCCTGCGCCATCATCCCGAAGCCATCGGTTTGACGCTAGATGGCGAAGGCTGGGCAGATGTGGGTGAACTATTAACCCAAGCAGCTGCGCACGGGCGCAACATCAGCCTGCCGCTATTGCATGAAGTGGTGGCCACCAATAATAAAAAACGGTTTACGCTGTCTGCCGATGGCCGCAAAATCCGTGCTGAACAAGGGCATTCCACGGCACAAGTGGATATTGCCTACACCGAAACCGAGCCGCCGGCAATCCTGTATCACGGCACGGCGCAACATTTTGCCGAGGCTATTGAACAGCAAGGCTTGCTGCCGGGCAGCCGGCATTATGTGCACTTGTCGGGCGATGTGGAGACGGCTGTATCGGTGGGTAGCCGCCACGGCAAGCCGTTGGTGTTGGAAGTGCAGGCCGGGCTGATGCGTCAGCAGGGTTTTGTATTTTATTTAACAGCCAATAAAGTGTGGTTGATTAAAGAAGTGCCGCCACAGTTTTTACGGCGAACATAAGAGGCTACCTGAAAATTTTCGATTGCTCAGGCAGGCTTTCAGGTAGCCTGTTAGCTATGGATTGATAGGGCTACCTGAAGGTACAAACTTTAACCCAGACCAAATACTTGGCCAGCAATATTATTGAATAATCTAGGGCGTGCTATTTCGCTGTCGAGTAAAACCTTTGTTAAAATCCGCCATTTCTGCCGCACGGGCAAACAATCTACTTGCCACTTGCGCCTTGTGGCTTTACAGTTCGGCCTGTGCGAAATGCACGTTTCTCAGGAGAAACACCCATGCAACAAATAAAAAACCAAGAATGGCTGCTGGTAGACGGCGGCAATCTTGAAGTGAGTGTAACCCGCGAAGCAGATGCCGTGGAAGAAGCGCAACGCCTGCGTTTCGACATCTTTGGCCGCGAGATGGGCGCCGGCATACACAGTGAAGACGGCCGCGATATCGACCGTTATGATGAATTCTGCCGCCACCTGATCGTGCGCGACAAAACCAGCGGCCGCATCATCGGCACCTACCGACTGATCACCGAAGAAGCGGCCCAAGCCGCCGGCGGCTGGTATTCCGATTCGGAATTCGATCTCTCCCGCATTCGCCACATCCTGCCCAAAACCGTGGAGCTGGGGCGCGCCTGCGTACATAAAGACTACCGTACCGGCGGCACGATTTCATTGCTGTGGATGGGGTTGATCAGTTTCATGCAAGCACATGGGCTGGAATACATGATCGGCTGCGGTAGCGTGCATGTAGATGACGGCGGGCATTATGCCGCCAGCCTGTTTAACCAGCTCAAACAGACCCATTACTCGCCCGAGGAATACCGCGTGTTTCCGAAAGTGCCGCTGCCGCTGAACGAACTGCGGCAGGATTTGGAGGTGGAGGCACCGCCTCTGATGAAGGGCTACCTGCGCGCCGGCGTGTGGATTTGCGGCGAACCGCATTGGGATAAGGATTTCGGCAGTGCCGATATGCTGGTGATGATGCCGATGGCCAATATCCATCCGCGTTACGCCAAACATTTTGTTAAATAAATCAGAAAACAAGGTTAGCTGATGCGTAGGCTCAGACTGATTGTCAGGCTATTTGGGGTGGCTGCCATTTTGTTGTGGGGCTGCCTTCAGGTAGCCTTGTTTTTCGGCCGTGAAAATAAGGCCAAACGCCAATGGCGGATTCAACGCTGGTCGCGCCAGTGCATGAAAGTGTTCGGTACCAAGCTGACCGTGCACGGCGCAGAACGTTTTTTCGCCGAAGGTGGCCAGTTTATGGTGGGCAACCACATCTCCTGGCTGGATATTTTCCTCATCAACTCTGTGCAGGCCGTACGATTTGTGGCCAAGCAGGAAGTGCGCGACTGGCCGGTAATCGGCTGGCTGGTGGCGCGGGTGGACACGATTTTTATTAAACGCGGCAACCGCCAATCATCGCAGCAGGTGATGGATGTGCTGTTGCAGATTTTGGAGGAAAAGGATTACGCGGTTGTCTTCCCCGAAGGAACAAGCACCGACGGGCGTGGCATCAAGCCGTTTAAGAGCGGGCTATTCGATACCGCCATCATCGGCAAATATCCGGTGTGGCCGGTGTTGGTGTACTATCCAAATGAAGACGGCAGCCCGAACACGGATATGGCCTATTGCGGCGAAATCAGCCTGTGGGAATCGTTCTGCCGCATCCTGCCGCAAAAGCGCAGCGAAGGCGTGCTGTATTTTCTGGAACCGATTTCGCCGGAAGGCAAAACGCGGCAAGAGTTATGCGCCGCCGCCCAGGCGCAAATTGCGGCCAAGATGGGCGAACTGCGCGGGCTGCCGCCGGAGAGCGTGGTGGAAGAAAAGGGGGCTGTGTTCGAGCGGACTTAAGCTGTCGTGATGATTGTTGGGCTGTCCAGTTTGTAGGGACGGCCTTTTGTTTGGTCTTGTAATTTTATTTTTTATTTCAGTGCATTGAATTTTCAGGTAGCCTGTAGATAAGCAGACCACCTGAAACTTTGTGGCATTCGGGTTGAAATACCCAACAGGTTTAATCGAGTAACAAGCGGCGCAAGATATTTTCGTAAATGGCAGAAAGCCGGGGGATGGCAGCTAGATCGATGTGCTCATCGATTTGGTGGATGCTGGCATTTACTGGGCCGAGTTCGATAAGTTCGCGGGCAATGGCTTTGAGGAAACGGCCATCTGAGGTGCCGCCGCCGGTGGAGAGGACGGCTTGGATGCTGCATTCTTCGGCAATAGCAGCTTGAGCGGCTTGGGTGAGGCGGCCGGCTTCAGTCAGGAAAGGTTGGCCGAAGAGCTGCCATTGGAGGCTGTAGCGCAGATGATGTTTATCCAGTATGGCCTCTACCCGGCGTTGCAGGCTTTCGGCATCAGATTCTGTGGAGAATCGGAAGTTGAATTGGACGGATAGCTCCCCGGGGATGACGTTGGTGGCACCGGTGCCGGCGTGGATATTGGAAATTTGGAAGCCGGTGGGCGGGAAGTAGGCGTTGCCGTTGTCCCAATGCTCGGCAGTGAGCTCAGTCAGAGCGGGAGCGGCAAGGTGGATGGAGTTGGCGGCAAGGTGGGGATAGGCAATATGGCCTTGTTTGCCGTGGATGGTGAGACTACCTGAAAGTGAACCGCGCCGACCATTTTTGATGGTATCGCCAAGGATGTGTTCAGCGGTAGGCTCGCCGACGATGCAGTAGTCGATATGCTCGCCGCGTGCACGCAGGGTTTCCACCACGCGCACGGTGCCGTCTTTGCCGTCGCCCTCTTCGTCTGAAGTAATTAGCAGGGAGAGGCTACCTGGAAATTGTGGATGCTGTGCAATAAAGCGCTCGCAGGCAGTAATGAAACAGGCGATGCTGGTTTTCATGTCGGCTGAGCCGCGCCCGTAGAGTTTGCCGTTGCGTTCGGTGGGCCGGAACGGCGGAGATGCCCATGCTCCAGCGGAGCCGGGCGAAACAACGTCAGTATGGCCAGCAAAGCACAATAGCGGCGTACCGCTGCCGCGCCGCGCCCATAAGTTTTGTGTGCGGCCAAAGGGCATGTGTTCAATAGAAAAACCAATGGCGCGTAAACGTTCGGCAATTATCTCTTGACAGCCGTGGTCATCTGGGGTGATGGAGGCCCGGGCAATAAGCTGTTTGGCCAGCCAGAGGGAAGAAGTTTCGGTCATGAGGAGCAGAATTGGGTAGATGGTGATGAAGCTGGGTTATAGCGAGTTTGGTTGGATTTGCCAAGTTATAGGTAGTCTGCAAGCTAGGGAAAGCTACCTGGAAACCAAGCTGTACAGTTTAAAAGTATTTGATAAAAAGGGTTTATATAACATTTATTTTTACTGATGAATGAAACAGCTAGACAATATTGTGCATGAATAGGGAATATTTTCGGCGAAATAGCTTGACTTGGAAATTAATCCTAAATATAATTCAGAACTTCACAGCGCACCCGTAGCTCAGTTGGATAGAGTATCTGGCTACGAACCAGAGGGTCGGGCGTTCGAATCGCTCCGGGTGCGCCATAATTTATCCGCGCCCATCGTCTAGCGGTTAGGACATCGCCCTTTCACGGCGGTAACGGGGGTTCGATTCCCCCTGGGCGTGCCAACTTTCCGTACTATGAACCCCTATAGAATCATTGATAATTCGTTCCGGGTTGTAGTGTATAACCACTTCAGTGGGATTTATATCTATTTTTCCGATAAAGCTCTGCAATAAAATGCGGAGCTTTTTTTCATTTGCAGTATTCAGGAGGATAGTTTTCAGCGTGCGTAATGCGCTGTCGACATCAATCTCCGGGATTGCATCGACATCGGGCGCGCCCGCCAGCTTGTCGAGTTCGATGAGCAGGGTTTGTTCCCGTTCATCATAACCCCGGCCACGCGCTCAAGCAGGGAGCGGCTGTCTGAACCGGACAGCCCTGATTCCACCAGTTCGAATAGGGTATTGCGCCGGCGGCGTAGTTCGGTGAGCTCTTGCTGCAGTAGTTTGTGCTGCTCGGCATTATTGGTACGTTTTTCGACGTATTTCCGATAAGCCTCACCAATAAAATCGCTGACCACTTCTTGGGTAAGCAGTTTGTCGACCACAATATTTAGCAGGTAGTCATCCAGCTTTTCGGCCGATATGCGGCGCGATATGCAATTGCAACCTTTCTTGAAGCCGCTGCAGTTGTAGTAATTGTAGCGGCGTTTGGTTTTGCTGGTAGCAGTTTCAATGCTCATGGCCTTGCCGCAGTGGCCGCACCGCAGCAAACCGGTGAATAGGAAACGGCTGGAAGGGCTGCCGGTTTGCTTATAATCCGGCCGGTAGCGTTTTTGTACGGCTTCGAAATCTTTTTCCGAAACCAACGGCTCGTGGGTTTGCCGAATAACCCACTCTTCCGGCGGGTTGGGTTTGTTGCCGCTGCGTTTGTTATACACGGTCTGCCCGATGTAGACACGGTTTTTCAGCATATGCGACAGGCTGGCGGCCTGCCATTCGGCCCCGCGCCGGGTATGACCGCGCGCGGTAAAGCTGCGGACGATGGCAATGGCGCCCTCCCCTGCCGCAAAACGGCGGAAGGCTTCCTGCACCAGTGGTTTTTCGGCATCGTTCGGTACCAGTTTACGGCGTTTGCCCTGGCTGGTTATTTGATAGCCGAACGGTGCGCGCCCGCCGTTAAACCAGCCTTCTTCCGCATTTTTCAACATGGCGCGGCGGGTGTCGCGACTGATTTGGCGCGATACCTGCTCATCCATAATCTCCATAATCGAATCGGTGAACCAGCCCTCGTCGGTGTCGCTATCGATATTCATCGATGCATATACCAGGCGGGTGCCGCTTTCACGCAGCAGCAGTTTGTAGCGGGCGGCATCCAGCTTATTACGGGCGAAACGGGAGGTGGACCAGACGATGAAGTAGTCCACATCGTTTACCGCACAATAATGAATCGCGCGTTGAAAAGCCTGCCTCTTCACCGCCGAAGTACCGGTAATGCCCTCATCGCGGAATATCTGCAGCACGCTGGCACCGAGCTCTTGGGCTTTCTTTTTGCATTGATCTGTCTGGGCATCGATTGAAATGCCCTCGTCGGCTTGGCGGGTGGTACTGACCCGCACATAGATGATTGCTCGTTTCATGATTTCCCTTCCTGTGTAGGGTGGATTTTACTGCCTATCCTGTGCCAAAAATACCCCTGTTTTGTTCTTGTCTTTGGTCGTTTAATGCCCGTATGGCCGACCATTCTTCCCAATCCCTCGACACCGTTGTTTTCCGTTGCACCGCCTGCAAGCACACTTTTGAGTGTGCGCCGCAGACAGTGTTGGATGCGCCTGAATGCGAGTGGCACCCGTTTGCCTATCAGGCAGCCTGCCCGAAATGCGGGGAGGCCTGCGCCCAGGCGGCCTGGCACCGCAATCTGATGAAGGGTTGGGCGAATGCCACCGGTCCGAAGACGCCGGAAGGCAAGGCGGCGGTGCGTAAGAATCTGGAAGGCCACCCGACGCCGGAGGAAACACGAAGGACCCGCTTCAATGCGCTCAAACACGGCATGAATGCCCGCACCGCCACCTATTTCCCGGCCAAGCCGGACGGCTACCCGGCCTGCCGCACCTGTACGGTGGATCGCGAATACTGCCGCAGCCAGCCGGCCTGCGTAAAGCAGACGCAGCTGTTTATGCTGCACCACGCCGCGTTCGAGCAGCGCGACCCGCGGTATTTGACCGAGATTTATGCCGATATGCAGGCGGCCATCACCGCCATCGTCCAGCAGATACTGCAGACGATTGTGGCGGACGGGGTGGTTTTGCGCGCACCGGCATGGAAGGTGGATCAGGAAGGCAATGTAGTGATCGGCGAATACCTAGACCGGGCCAGCGGCGAGATGAAGGTGATTTACGAAGTCCACGCCCATCCGCTGATTCGCAGCCTGCAGGATTTCTTGAGCAAAAACGGTTTGTCGCTGGCCGATATGGGTATGACACCGAAAGTCATCGAGCAGGAAGAGCAGGCGCTGGGCCACCTGAAACAGGATGCCGCCACCCAGCAGTCGCTTTTGGAATTCTCCGAGCGCAGTGCCAAAGCGTTGGAAAATTTATCGGTACTGGCACAACGCGCCAACCAACGGCTACAACAAGATCCGGTGTTGATTGAATACCGGCAGCAGAACGGGGATAAATCATGAAAGAGTTTGCAATCAGCACCCTGTTTCTGGGTAGTAAGGTGGCAATCGTGTATGTAGCCTATCTGTCGGCGAAAGAACGGGTACCGCATTGCGGTTGGTTGGTATTCGCCGCGGTATTTTATGTATGTTTTTTCGGGTTAAAGGTGGATTGATGTTGCCGTCGGAATACTGTGCCGACTGCGGCGCCAAATTGGACGGGCACGAGCAGTTGCAATATTTGGACGTGTGCCGCGACTGCCATGAGGAATGGGCAGCCTATTTGGCGCAGTTGGCTCCGCCGGAGGAGGTTGTATGACGACCGCCGCCCAGCGCATCCAAATACAACATAGCGCCGAGCAGGAAATCATGCGCTATGCCCGCCCCGACCCGGTTACCGGCATCAGGCCGCACGCTCTGTGGCACAAGCATGTGCACAACGTCGATCTCGATCCGATGCAGGTGTTGAAGATGCAGCAGATGGACGATAACCGCAATACGGTGGATTTTTCCTGCCGCCGCACCGGTAAAACTGCAGTGAAAGAAATGTACTGCCTGGAATATTTGGCTACTACCCCTTTCCAAGAAGAAGGGATTGTGGCGCCCCGCTTACAGCAGAGCCAAACCAACCTGATGTATCACATCGATGCCATCCGCCGCAGTCCGATTTTGAGCGGTTGGATCGGCTATAAATCCGGGCGGCGACAGATTGCCGACACGCGTTACCAGTTCCACAACGGCAGTAAGGCCGTCTGCTACGGCATCATGAGCCAAATTGACGGTGACGGCCTGAGTATCGGTTCGCTGGAAGAAATCGACGACATGCCGGCCGACCGGCTGTTTTCCCGCTTCCTGCCTATGCTGGACTCGGCACAGTGCTTGGGAGTGGATAGTTCGGTGAGTTTCTACCCGCAAAACCGCCAACACCACCGGCACGATTGATGAAACCACTACCGCCAGCTGGCAGCTATTCGGACGCCGTGCAAAAAATATGCAGAACTGGTAAAAGTAGCCGACAACCAGTGCAACGACCTGCCCAAATGGCAGGCGTATGGGTAAGTAATAGCTGCATCATAGTGCCCGGCATCTGCATCACCACCTATTTTAAGATCTCAGTAGAGCTGTTTTATTAAATCATGTTACACTATGTTATAGAATAACATAGTGTAACTGGTGTAGCTATGAAGTTTTTTGTTTTTCTGTCAGTAGGTTTAGTTGTTTTTAATACTTACCCAACAACAGTTTGGGCTGAAGATGCGGTAGAGTTATCGGAGATTCATATCACGGGACGTAAAACCCCGCAATCGGGTGCCCGTTTGGATAGCGGTAGCAAGAGCGTGCTTTATAACTCAGATCTGCAATCTGTTCGAGCAATATCCTTGGGGCAGACGGTAGAAAAAATCAGTGGTGTTCACAACAACAGCTTCGGCCCCAATAACGGTTTGCCGCAAATCCGCAGCTTGACCGGATCGAGGGTATACCTGATGCAAAATGGTTTGGGTATATCGGATATGGCCGGTATCAGCGGCAATCTGCCCAGTGCGGTTGAGCCTTTCCTAGCTGATAAGATAACTGTACAAAAATCTTCTGCTGCCGTGTTGTATGGAGGGCATGCTGTTGGAGGGGCGGTTCAAGTGGAAACTGGGCAGATTCCCCAACAACTGCCGGAGAAAAATTTTGGCGGCAAGGGGGAAATCAGCGGGGGATACAATACTCCGACCACGCAGTTATTCAGCCTTACCGGCAAAAGCGGGCAGATTGCCTGGCATATCGACGGGATGAATAACAAGATTTCATCCTACCGCGTACCGGGAGACAGTAAGGCTGCGATATGCCACAATCGGGCAGAAATCAATACCAATTATCCGCTGACTCTCTTGTGTCAAGTTTCGAGGAATTACGAGTATTTCTTCAATCAAGGGTTCTATAAATATGTAGATCGGAATTATCTACTCAGAGGTAAAGACTACTTAGACCAATACGAATTGGATATTTCCGATGTTTACCGTCGGGATAAGCCTTCTTACGGCAATTGGGTGGAAAATCCCGGATATGATCCATCTGTTACCGAAGGCAAAGGCAGACGGTTGAGAAGTATTGAAGATGTAACACCTAATGAACACGGCAAAATGGCCAATAGCCATATGCACCAACAATCTGTATCGGCCGGTGTCAGCTATATCGGTGCAGATGGATATATTGGGTTGGGGGTCAGCCGTTATCTGAACCGCTACGGGGTACCGGGCTATGCCTCCTTATCCACACGAGCTGGTAAGAAGAATGCATTGTCACCAGTTAATATAGAAAGCAGCCAAGCCCGTTGGCTACTGGATGGGATGTATCGTTCGCAACAACCCTGGCTGGATAACGTCAGGTTTTCTTTTGCGCATATTGATGCGGCAAACCGTGAGTTGCTCGGCAACCAATTTGCCGACAGCCTGAATAGCCAAAGCAACCAAGGAAGACTGGAGATAAATTACCGACCTATCCAATGGTGGCAGGGAGTGTTGGGCGGGGATTGGACACAACGCCGCACTAACGGTGAGGGGGTTGATCGTTATCTGCCGGACACAAAGACGATCGAATATGCGGTGTTTGCGTTGCAGAAGTTTAATTGGGGAAATTGGTCAACTGATATCGGTGCGCGGCATGGACGCACCCGTCAGCAAGCCATATTGGGCAATTACCAGCCTGGGCGCGGCTTAAATGAAGGTTATATCAAACAACATAATAATAAAATGTTTGAATTGAACAGCTATCAGGCAGCTTTAAAATGGCAGCCTGCTGAAGGTTGGGAAACTGGTATCCGCTACAGCCGTTCGCAACGGGCACCGGAAGTAAACGAGCTGTTTGCCAGTAACCGACACTACGCCATTTTAACCAATGAGCACGGCGATCCGCGTTTGCAGCCTGAAACGGCCAATACATGGGAATTCAGCCAACAAATTAGTTGGAGAAATAGCCGACTGAAGGTTAATTATTACCAAACCCGTTTCCAGGACTATATCTACTTGGGACAAACTGGCACAGATAAGGGGGATGGGCTGCCTTATAAAGAATGGCGGCAGGGAGATACCCGGATTGAAGGGATGGAATTAGAAGCATCCCATCATTTTCATTTAGATCGTTATGGTACTTTAGAAGCAAAAGTATTTGTAGATTGGGTAAAAAATAGTCCGGTTTTTACCGGTAAAAATGATTCCAATAGTTCTTCATGGGATGAATATGTGCGCCGTAAAAATGATGGTGATTATATGCCCGGACTACCAGCATCACGATACGGAGCAAGTTTGGTTTGGAGTAAAGGAAACTGGATGCTCAGCAGCAGTTTGACTCACTATTTACCACAAAAACATTTGGGGCGCGTCATCAACGAAGAAATCAGTTTGGGTGGGTATACTATTTGGGATATGTACCTGAATTACTCCCATCAATTGGGACAGTCCGCTCAAATGGAATGGTTTTTGGATGCCCGAAATCTGAGTAATACCGAAGCACGCCCGCATAACTCCACCTTGAAGTATTTGGCTCCGTTGCCGGGCAGATCGGTACGAACGGGAGTGCGGGTTTCTTTCTAACTAAGTATCCCATTATCTAAAATGACGGATTTACAGTAGTGTAAATCCGTCATTTTTTAATACCAATTGAATTGCCTACCAACAAACATAACAGCCAGCTTGTCTACCTACCCTGTAGGTGTTGATCAAAATGGAAGGGCAATGAGTTTGAATTCTCTGATATTAAGACCACATAAGCAGAAGCTGTTGGATATTTCTGTCCGTCATCTCATGCCCATCTCTGCCTAGAAGAGGAAACAAGCTGGGCCAACAGCCTGAGCACTATTCCATCAATGCTTTATGTTCCGGTTTCCCATCGTTAATAAGCAACAGAGTATCAAATACTTTTTTATTGAGCAGTTCGCTGATTTTCTAACTGTATTCCAACATCTAAAAACATCACAGTAATCGCGTAACTCCAGCCCGTAGGTTTGCGAACAGATCAAACTCAAAAACCTGCAGGCTACCTGAAATTCCAAGAACTCCACCGGCTCCAAATTTTTCACCTCACCCACTCCCACATAAACGTGAACAGAATTTCACGCTTGCCCTTGGGCAGTTTATCAAACAGGCACAAAAACTCGCGCTGCTCTTCAGTATAGTTGTTGTATTCGGGCAAGGCTTCGGCCAGCACCTCTCGCACTGGCTCATACATGATGCCGGTCATTTCTCCTTTGCCGGTGGCCACCCATTCGAAGTTCACTTCCAATGCCTGAGCGATGCACGACAAGAACATGACGAGCTGAAAAGTATCGACCGCAGCCAGTCAGATGGAGACTATGTGTTGTTTGTTACCACCAATATTTGAGGAGGAATCGACATATTGTGATACTGCACAAAAGCAATGATAGGGGTAGGAATAACGAGAATAGCCAAGCAAGCTACCAAGAATTTGGGCGAGCAAATTCACCCTTCACAGATTTACAAGATTGTTGCCAGAAGCGAGAGCTAGGCTGAACACGAAAGATTTTTGGTAGTAGGATATGCATCCGTTGAGTTCATAGTATAGAAAGTACAGCGTGCCAAGATTTCAAGAGTTCAGTTAATTTTGGGCTTTGGAATAACAAAAAATAATGACTTTAGAACTTAACTTTGGAAGCCAAGTTAAGTTCTTTTTATTTATGTTTTGTGTATTATAGCTGCTACAATTATTTGTTATTGCTTTATCGGAGTTACTGAAACTGATACAAGATGGCTAATCACAAACAATACAGGAATACAACAAGGTAAGCCAACATAGTAGGAAGTAAAGTGCTTTGGCAATAACCAATACATTACAACCCTTTCTGTTCAACCGCAATTAAAGGCTACCTGAAATTTTCAGGTAGCCTTTTTACCATCATTTTATGATTCATCCCATCACAATAGCTGCTCTCAGCTGTACTCAGCCAACTAATTATGCAAATGTTTCAATCCGTGCTGTCAGTTTCTCAGCACTCAAACCCAGGTCGTCCAGCAGGATAGTCGGGTCGCCGTGGCCAGTAACGATGTCTTCGATGCCCAGTAGCAACACGGGCAAGCGGCAGCCTTGTTTAGCCAGCACCTCCAACACTGCGCTGCCGGCTCCGCCTTGCACGGCGTTTTCTTCAATGCACACTAGCTGCTGATGGGTGGCAGCCAAATCGGCAATCAATTCTTCGTCCAGCGGTTTCACAAAGCGCATATCGGCCACAGTTAAATCCAGCTGTTCCGCTGCCTGCAACGCGGGCTGCACCATACTGCCGAAAGCCAACACAGCAGTTCCCCTGCCCTGCCGCCGCACCACGCCCTTGCCTACCGGCACGGTATCCAAGCTGCTGCCAATTACCGTACTGCCGCTGACACCGCGCGGGTAGCGCACGGCAGTGGGGCAATCCAACGCGTAGCAGGTAGAAAGCAGCAGGCGGCATTCTTCGCCGCTGCTGGGCGCAGCCAGCACCATATTCGGAATACAGCGCAGGAAGCTCAAATCATAGGCACCGGCATGGGTAGGGCCGTCGGCGCCGACGATACCGGCACGGTCGATGGCAAACAATACTGGCAGGTTTTGCAATGCCACGTCGTGCACAAGTTGGTCGTAAGCGCGTTGCAGGAAAGTAGAGTAAATCGCCACCACGGGTTTGATGCCGCCACAGGCTAGGCCGGCAGCAAAAGTAACAGCGTGCTGCTCGGCAATACCGACGTCAAAATAGCGTTCGGGAAAGCGTCGCTCAAACTCCACCAACCCACTGCCTTCACGCATGGCGGGAGTGATGGCGACCAATTTACCATCTGCAGCGGCTTGGTCGCATATCCATTGGCCGAAAATCTGAGTGTAGCTCAAAGGGGCAGCGCCACCACTCACTGGGCCTTGGTCGGGATTAAATTTGCCCACGGCATGAAAACCGACCGGATCGTTTTCAGCCAGTTTGTAGCCCTGCCCTTTTTGCGTGAGCACATGCAAAAGCTGCGGGCCTTTGCGCTGTTTCATATCTTTGAGCACGGCCACCAGTTGCCGCATGTCGTGGCCGTCCACCGGGCCGGTGTAGGTGAAGCCAAAGTTATCGAACAGTGAATCAGGGCGGATGCGCGAGCCGTCGAGCACGCTTTTCAGCCGCTGCTCCACTTTCTGCGCGATGTGCAGTGCGCCGGGCAGTTTGTCGAGCACTTTTTCGGATTTGTGCTTGATGCTGCGCAGCGTGTCGCGCCAGTCTTTAGCCTGGCTGCCGGCGAGGTATTTAGGGAAAGCGCCCACATTGGGAGAAATCGACATTTCGTTGTCGTTGAGAATAACCAGCAGATCAGTATCCATGTCGCCGGCATTATTCAGCGCTTCAAACGCTTGACCGGCCGTCATGGCCCCATCACCGATAACGGCCACGCTACGGTTGGAGCTACCTGAAAGTTTGTCGGCCACCGCCATGCCCAATGCCGCGCCGATGGAGGTGGAAGAATGGCCAACGCCGAAATCGTCGTATTCCGATTCACTGCGTTTTGGGAAACCGGCCAAACCGTCGTATTGGCGCATGGTATGCATGCGGTTGCGGCGGCCGGTGAGCACTTTGTGCGGATAGCTTTGATGGCCAACATCCCAAATTAAGTGGTCATTAGGTGTATCGTACACATAATGCAACGCCACAGCCAGCTCCACCGCGCCCAGATTACTGGCAAAATGCCCGCCAGTTTTGCTGATGCTGTCGAGCAGAAAGGTACGCAATTCAGCAGCCAGCTGCGGCAACTGGTCTTCACGCAAACGGCGCAAATCCTGCGGGTAGTTGATGGTATCGAGAAGCGGCGTGGTAGTCATAGTGTGGCGATTCCCTATTGATTGGGATAAATAAAGCCAGATTATATAGCCATTCTGCCCGGCACAGCAGGCAAATTGGCATCAGCATGCCAATCCTTGCTATGATGACACTTTCCTACCCGGCACACTGCCATGACCGACACCGCCCAAATCATTACCAGCTACGGCCGCCGCTTTATTGTACGCACCACCGGCGGCCACACCTTCGAGGCCACCACCCGCAAAAAGCGGGTAGACTTCGCCTGCGGCGACCAAGTATACATCACGCCGCTGAATGCCGAGCAAGCGGTGATTGAAGATTTCCTGCCGCGCCGCAGCCTGCTCTTCCGCCAAGATGCTTGGAAAACCAAGCTGATTGCCGCTAATGTGAGCCAACTGCTGATTGTGCTGGCTGCTGTGCCTACACCCAGCGAGCTGCTACTACAACGCGCCCTGCTGGCGGCAGAAGCAGCCGATATCGGCGCAGTGATTGTGTTGAACAAAACCGATTTGCCGGAAACAGGACAATGGCGCAGCAAACTAGAGTTTTATGAAGGCCTGGGCTACCCCGTGCTGCCCGTTAGCGCCATGCAAGATGCCGCCGCCCTGCTACCGATATTGAATGGGCACACCAGCATCCTGCTTGGTCAAAGCGGTATGGGCAAATCCACCCTGATTAATGCCCTGCTCGGCCAAAGCATCGCCCACACCAACGAAATCTCCAGCGCCCTCGATTCCGGCAAACACACCACCACCCACGCCCAGCTCTACGACCTAAACGAAACCGCCCACATCATCGATTCCCCCGGCCTGCAGGAATTCGGCCTGCACCATCTTCAGGTAGCCTCCCTGCCCCACTATTTCCCCGATATGCGCGACTTCATCGGCCAATGCCGGTTCCACAACTGCAGCCACCGCCAAGAACCTGGCTGCGCGATCAAAGCCGCTGCAGAAGCCGGCCATATCCGTGCCGACCGCTTACAGCTTCTGCAACAGCTGACCGATGAACTATCCACAAAAAAGTGGTAAACCTCTGAGGCCGCCTACTGACATTACTGCATTTACATAGCCCTGCATATCTTTACCCTCCTGAACCTTGCACAATCAGAATAGATAATTTACCATTTTCACAAAAGCAATCTATTAGATAATAAAAATTCTGTTTGCACTAGAAAATAACAGCTTTAAAGAGAGTAAATTATGACAAAAAAAACCACCAACTACGTTGTAACCATTGCTGATGCCATCAACAGCAACCAAAACCGCCAGGTTTTGTTGCAGCTGCCACGTGAGGAAGTGCGCTATCTGAACCAGGCCGAATTTAAAAAATTCGTGGCCGACAAATGCCAAGTAAGCGCGTTTAAAATTCATTCTATTGAGCGTTTTTACAAATAAGCTCTTGCTGAAATAGCTTCAGCTATTCAGCCATATATAGCAAAACCGCTCCGGTATTACACCGGAGCGGTTTTTATATGAGGTGGCGAGCCGGAGCCCCGGCACTGCTGAATTCAGGGTGGGCTGCTTGCTTCCGCACCTGACCCCTTGTCCCAAACCTGCATGCGGGGAGACCCGCCGTAGAAAGTACGAATTATACGGAGCCGAATGCGTTTTGCCAAGACGGCACCATTTTCAGGTAGCCTCAACTGGTACAGCTGATGGGTGCAAGCTCAGCTGCTACAGTGTTTCAGGTAGCCTGGTATTGCCTGCCCTCACGAAGATAAAATTCACCTACTTGCTCAACATTCCTAAAAAGGCTACCTGAAAGCCTAATCCAGCTTTCAGGTAGCCTTTTGTATAAATCAACAACTCAATTACTGTCGGAAACCTTCCAACACCTTAACACGGAATATCGGAAACTCATCCAGCTCGTCCAACACAAACAACTGGGCATCATGTTCTTTTTCAAACCCTTTTTCGAATTTTTCCAACAATATGGTGCGGGCGTTGCTAACATCGTATTTTTTGGTGATTTTCAAACGCACCGCCCATTGGCGGCGTGCCGGGTCTTCGATAATCATCATCAGGCATTGCAGCTCGAAGTCACCCTTGTCGTCGTTGCCGAAAAATTTGTCTGAAAAATTGCGCAACATACTGCTTTCCCCCTTGACATTACAAAATGTCTAAAAAATTTAACTTGATTATACGTTTTGCCCACAGGCGATACCATTGCCTGTGGGCGCGATATATTTGACTTAAATCAAACAAATGGCGAATTAGGTATGTTTAAACAATCTCCCCGTTAATATAGGCAACAGGCTGAATTATAAAACCAAATATATCATTTGACCCTCGCGATAAGACACCAAACCACCCAACAGGTTCGGCAGGTAGGAAATACGCTGGCTGCCAACTGTCACCGCGCGTTCCAGTACGTGGATGCGGTTTCTCGCGCACAGGTGATCGAAATAGCCCAGGATGCACCAATGGATGTTCGGCGTGTCGTACCAATCACTAAAACATACCCTTGCTCACGAGCATATGTGCCCACCGAAGGTTACCTGAAAACGGTTGTGCCAGTAGTCGAAATCGGCGGCGGGGTCGAAATAGTCCAGTGCCTTGGTCATAAGCAGGTAAGTGTTGGCATTGAAGCGGTCAGCGAATTTGTCGCCCTGGTAGCGCAGGTAGCTTTCCACCTCAAATTCAATGCTGTAGCCGTATTGCAGCTTACCGCTCCTCATCTGACGGCCGAATTTTTTGCCCAGCCCGTCTTCAGCCAGATAAGTGATGTGCCCCATCATGCGGGCAATCTTCAGGCCGCGCCGGGGCACGGCTTGGCGACTGGAGTAGTGGCCTTCGTGGAAGTCGGGATCGGTGAGGATAGCCTGGCGGGCCATGTCGTTAAACACGATGTTTTGGGTGGACAATTTAGGCGCAGAGGCAATCACCGGCACGTGACGCACACGTTCGGGGAAGTCGGTTGCCCATTGCAAGGTCTGTATACTGCCGAGACTGCCGCCCCTTGATGCCGAAATGGTCGGCCAGCATGGCTTGCGAGCGCACCCGGGCTTTTACGATAACCATCGGAGAATCCGAGCCGTAAGGTTTGCCTGTGGCGGGGTTGATGCTCAACGGGCCGCTGCTGCCCAGGTTATTGGGCCCGACCACAAAAAAGCTTGGTATCCACCGGTTTATTGTGGCCGACCATGTTGCCTCACCAACCGGAGTGTTCGTCGTCCGGATGGTGGCGGCAGGCCACGTGGTGCATGCCGGAAAGGGCATGTCAAATCAGGATGGCGTTGGATTTATCGGCATTGAGCGTGCCATAGGTTTCGGTAATCAAATCAAAACGCAGCAGCGTGTCGACGTTTTGCAGGGCAAAGGGCTGTTCGAATGCAATGGTTTGCGGGGTAACGATGCCCACGAAAGCGGGTGGGTTAATAAATCAGAAAGTTGGTTGGAGTGGTTAATCTCTATCGATAATAGCGGATGGGACGGGGAAATTCATGGTGGGCTGAAGAGAAGGCTACCTGAAAGCGCAGCTTCAACGAAGTTGAAAGTTTTAAGCGTTTTCAGGTAGCCTGCTTTTTTCACTTAAACCAAGCGGCTATTTCGCCACCACCTGGTTCAATTCGCCTTTGGCATAACGGGTGGCCATTTTTTCCAGCGAAATCGGTTTGATTTTGCTGGCCATGCCTTCGCAGCCGAAGGCCTGATAGCGGGCCAGGCAGATGCCTTTCATGGCTTCAATGGTTTTGGCCAGGTATTTGCGCGGGTCGAATTCGGCAGGGTTTTCAGCTAAGAATTTGCGGATTGCTCCCGTGCTGGCCAGGCGCAGGTCGGTGTCGATATTCACTTTGCGCACGCCGTGTTTGATGCCTTCCACAATTTCTTCCACCGGCACGCCATAGGTTTCGCCGATGCCGCCGCCATATTCGTTGATTACTTTCAGCCATTCCTGCGGTACTGAGCTGGAGCCGTGCATCACGATATGCGTGTTCGGCAGGGCGGCGTGGATTTCTTTGATGCGGTCGATGCGCAGCACGTCGCCTGTGGGCGGACGGGTAAATTTATAGGCGCCATGGCTGGTGCCCACGGCAATCGCCAGCGCATCCACGCCGGTGTCGTTCACGAAGCGCACGGCATCTTCCACGCTGGTGAGCATTTGGTCGTGGCTCAATTTGCCCGCTGCGCCCACGCCGTCTTCTTCGCCCGCTTCGCCGGTTTCCAAGTTGCCCAACACGCCGATTTCGCCTTCAACCGACACGCCGCAGGCATGGGAGAAGTTCACCACAGTGCGGGTAACGTCCACGTTGTATTCGTAGGAAGACGGGGTTTTGCCGTCGGCCAGGAGCGAGCCGTCCATCATCACGGAGGAGAAGCCCAGTTGGATAGAGCGCTGGCACACATCGGGCGAGGCACCGTGGTCTTGGTGCATCACCACGGGGATGTGCGGAAACTCTTCCACTGCCGCCAAAATCAGGTGGCGCAAGAAGGGGGCGCCGGCATATTTGCGCGCGCCGGCGGAAGCCTGCACGATAACGGGCGCGTTCACTTGGTCGGCCGCTTCCATGATGGCGCGCATCTGCTCCAAGTTGTTCACATTAAAAGCGGGCAGGCCGTAGCCGTGTTCGGCGGCATGGTCTAAAAGCTGGCGCATGGATACCAGAGCCATAGCAATCTCCTGAATGATAATTGGTTGTGAAAATCTGCGAGATTATAGCAGCAAACCGCCCCAATGGCGGGGGTGGAAATTTAGCCGATTCAAATTGAGCATGGCAGCAGGCCGTAGTGGCAGGCATGACAAGGCGGGTAAGGCAGTAGAATACTCATTTGCAGCAGCTATATAATTCGGTTTTTTATTTTTCAGGTAGCCTCATGCCGCCCTCCCAGCCCGTTTGGCTGTTCGACCTAGACGACACCCTGCATCGCGCCGATGCGGGCATTTTCCGCCTTATCAACCGCCGCATGAGCGAATTCATGGCACGCGAACTGGGCCTGAGCCTGCCCGAAGCTTCCGACTTGCGCGAACACTATTGGCGGCACTACGGCGCCACGCTCGGCGGTTTGCAGCAGCACCATCCGCAGGTTTGCCCCGCCGAATTCCTGCGCCAAAGCCACCATCTGCCCGAACTCATCGCCGCCTTGCAGCCGATGCCGCACATCGATACCGCGCTCGCCGCCCTACCCGGCCGCAAAGCCGTGTTTTCCAACGGCCCTGCGTTTTATGTGCGCGCCCTGATCGAAGCCATGCGGCTGGGCAGCCGTTTTGAAGCCCTATTCGGCGTGGACGACCTTGCCCTGCACTACAAGCCGCAGCCGCAAGCTTTCCATATGGTGTGCACCGCGCTGGCCGTGCCGCCTCAGCAATGCGTGCTGGTGGACGACAGCCCGGCCAATCTGCAAGCGGCCAAAGCTTTGGGCATGCGCACGGTGTGGTTTGGCAGCCGCGCCCGGCCGCAGCCCTGTGCCGACCATATCGCCCGCGATATGTGCGAGCTGCAGGCTCTGGCTGGCAAAATCATGTAAAATCTGGCTCTTGCATTCCAATATCAGATTTCAGGTAGCCTCTTGGCCATAATCAAATAACAAGAAAGAACGCCCTATGCAACACACCGATTCTGCCGACACCCAACACGAATACTTCGCCGACCGCCCCGGCTTTCCCGCCAAAACCATCGTGGCCACGCTCTTTATCGGCGCCTTCTTCGGCTACCTGAACGACACTCTGCTCAACGTGGCGCTCACGCCCATCATGCGCGATTTCCACATCGATAAAACCACCGCCCAATGGCTCACCACCGGCTTTCTCCTGGTGATGGGCGCATTCACGCCGATTACCGCCGGCGTTATCCAATGGTTTGAAACCCGCAAAATGGTGCTCATCACCCAAGCCACCTTCCTCGCCGGCTCGCTGATTTGCGCCCTCGCGCCCAATTTTGGCGTGCTGCTGGTCGGGCGCATGGTGCAGGCCATATCCGCCGCCTTCTTCGTGCCGCTGCTGTTTAACGGCATCCTCAACATTTTCCCGCCCAACCGGCGCGGCACGGCCATGGGTGTGATCACCATGATGTTCACCGCCGCCCCCGCACTCGGCCCCACCCTCTCCGGCATCATCATCGACCACACCCACTGGCGTGTGATCTTCGCCACCACCGCGCCGTTTATGCTCGTGGCCATGTTCCTCGTGGGCAAATACCTCAGTGTCAACCTCAGCCCCATCACCCGCCCCAAAATCGATATCCCCTCCGCCCTGCTCTCCATCAGCGGCTTCGGCGGCTTGGTATATGCCTGCAGCAACTTCGCCAGCCTACCCCTGGCCGAATTCGTGCTGCTGTTGGCCGGCTCGGTGGTGCTCATCGGCTGGTTTGTGCGCCGCCAGTTCCACATCGCCACGCCGCTTTTAAACCTGCGTGCCCTGCAATACCGCCAATTCAGCCTCTGCCTCGCCATCCTCGCCTGCGTCGGCTTCCTCTTCCTCGGCCTCGAGCTGATGATTCCCATCTACACCCAGCAAGTACTGCTACTCTCCGGCACCGCCACCGGCCTCATCCTCATGCCCGCCAGCATCGCCCAGGCCTTGGCCGCCCCGCTGTTCGGCAAACTGCTGGATAAAAAAGGCGGCCGCTTCGTGGTGCTGCCCGCCACCATTATGCTCACCGCCGCCCTGGCTGTATTGTGGGGCTACCTGAAAATCGACACCCAAACCACCGCCCTCTCCGCCATGTTTGCCCTGATGGCCGTGTCCGTATCCGCCTGCATCACCGGCGAAACCCACGGCCTCAACGCCCTGCCCAAATACCTCAACCCGCACGGCGCCGCCATTATTACCACCATCAACCCCATCGCCGGTGCCATTGGCGCGGCCTTCTTTGTGGGCATCACCAACATCGGCGAACACCTCTCCAGCGGCAGCAGTCCGCAGCAAGCCATGCTCAACGGCATCCACCTGAGCATGAGCTTCGCCCTCGCCGTCGGCATCCTCACCATCGTCTGCGCCTACCGGCTCAAGCCGCACAGCAAAAGCAGCGATTAACATCCATGGCCAACAAAGCAAAAGGCTACCTGAACTTTCAGGTAGCCTTTTGGCCCATTACATCATCACTCCGCCGCACATCCTTCGCCACGGCACGGCGGGCACGACTGCCGCTCGTGGTAGCTGGCGGCCAAAGCCAGCACAGCGGTTTCCACCGCCGACGCATCTGCCTGTGCGGGGATTTGCGCCACAAAATAATTCACCGAACGGCTGCCCGGCAGATAAGCCACCAGCTCCTGCCCGCCGTTACGGTAGCCCGTAAACCGCCACAGCTCGCCGCTCACCCCGTCGCGGGCACGGATACGGCGCAGCATGGCCGGCCGTATGCGCTCATTCGATTGGGCATATTGCGCCACCACATCATTCACCTGCCCGCGCACAGCTGCGGAAAAGTTCTCGCCCGGCTTACGGCCGATGCTGCCCGCATAAATCATCACCCGCGCCGCCCGCAGTCTGCCATCTTGCGGCAGAAATACCATCGGTACTCCCTTATCCGCCAGCAACCGGTTATCCTGCGTCCAGCCGGCTGGCGCGTGGAAACCATAACAATGGTTTGCCCCATAGGCATAGCCTGTGTCCGATGCCGGAGCAGCATATGCCCCACTCATAGCCATACAAGCGGCCAACATCAAACCCAAACGCTTCATGATTTTCTCCCATTGTTTGAACGGCACGATTGCCCCCGCTACTCTACCATTAAACCGATATACTGGCCAATCTTTCAGGTAGCCTCAACACTGGCAAACCACCCCACGCCGACCAAAGGCTACCTGAAAACACAACGGACACACAGCCATCCCCAACTTCCTACCTCCATCAAAGCCCAAAAACCAACAGCCAGCCCCAGCTGTTCGCGTTATAATTGGCAGCAAAAGCAACACCCGTCTCACAACAGAAAAAGGATAAAGCCATGCGCCCCGCCGTTCTACTGCTCGCCCTCATCGCCCTTTCCGCCTGCACCTGGGAAACCTACCAAGACCAACAAGGCAAAACCGGCCTGCGCCAGCGTTATGCCCCGGGCACGCCCGTGGTATACCAAGACGGCACTTTCGCCCGCGACCAACGCTACAACGAATACCGCCCCGTGCCCGTGCCTGTTACCCGCGAGCAACACCAACACAGCGTGCCCGAAGCGCCAAGCAGCCATTAATATCGGCAGTTTGAATCCTCTTTTTTCAGGTAGCCCCAAGCAGGCTACCTGAAAACCATCATTATCAACGAAATCGTTTCCAGAAAGCTCCCTCATGCACCAGCCCCTCCATATCGTCATCCTCGCCGCCGGCAAAGGCACGCGCATGTATTCCGCCCTGCCCAAAGTGCTGCACCGCATCGGCGGCCAAACCATGCTCGAGCGCGTTATCGATACCGCGCAAAGCCTCAGCCCGCAAAGTATCAACGTAGTCATCGGCCACGGCAAAGAGCAGGTGCGCGAGCAAGTGCAGCGCGAAGGCATCCGCTGGGTGGAGCAAACCGAACAGCTCGGCACCGGCCATGCCGTGCAAACCGCCCTGCCGCACCTTGGCAACACCGGCCGCACCCTCGTGCTCTACGGCGACGTGCCGCTGATTAACCGCGCCACGCTAGAAGAGCTGCTGCAAGCCGCCGGCAGCGAAATCGGCCTGCTCACCGACATCCCGCCCAACCCCTTCGGGCTGGGCCGCATCATCCGCGAGGCCAACGGCCAAGTGGCCGCCATTGTGGAAGAAAAAGACGCTACACCCGAGCAAAAAGCCATCCGCGAAACCAACACCGGCATTTTCGTTTTGCCCAACGCACACCTTGCCCGCTGGCTAGGCAGCCTCTCCAGCAACAACGCCCAAGGCGAATACTACCTCACCGACGTCATCGCCCTTGCCCGCGCCGACGGCGTGGCCGTGCATCCCGTTCAGGTAGCCTCCTCCTTCCTTGCTGCCGGCGTAAACAACAAAATCCAGCTCGCCGAACTCGAACGCATCTTCCAGCGCGAACAGGCGCACAACCTGCTCCAAGCCGGCCTCACCCTGCGCGACCCGGCCCGCTTCGACCTGCGCGGCAGTCTTCAGCACGGCCAAGATGTGGTGATTGATGTGAACGTGGTGCTGGAAGGCGAAAACCAATTCGGCAACAACGTATCTATCGGCGCCAACTGTGTGATTAAAAACGCGGTAATCGGCGACAACACGGTTATCGAACCCTTCTCGCACCTCGAAAACTGCCGCATCGGCAACAGCGCCCGCATCGGCCCCTTCGCCCGCCTGCGCCCCAAAGCCGATCTGGCCGACGAAGTGCACATCGGCAACTTCGTGGAAGTGAAAAACAGCACCATCGGCCGCAGCAGCAAAGCCAACCACCTCACCTACCTCGGCGACGCGCAAATCGGCAGCCGCAGCAACATCGGCGCCGGCACCATCACCTGCAACTACGACGGCGTACACAAACACCAAACCGTTATCGGTGACGAAGTGCGCATCGGCTCCGGTAATATGCTGGTCGCCCCGCTCACCATCGGCCACCGCGCCACCACCGGCGCCGGCAGCACGCTCACCCGCAACTGCCCAGAAGGTGAACTCACCCTCACCCGCACTCGTCAAACCACTATCCCGGGCTGGATACGGCCTGAGAAGGAGAAAAAATAAGCCGGAGCTTAAAATTTCTGCGGCATGAGGCTACCTGAAAAATATGGTCAATATAACCAAATCATTTTGAGTTTTCAGGTAGCCTTTCCGTTTATCAATCAAGCTACCTGAAAACTGTTTGGTAATGGTTAAACAAAAACTGGGACTACTTTCACTTATCTTGCCGTCCTGCTATTAGCTATTTCATACCCCGTAAAAAAACCAGCCCCGCCATCTGAAACGGCGGGGCTGTGTTGTGATTCCGGCTTACATATGCTGCGTGAAGGTACGGGTAATCACGTCGCGCTGCTGCTCGGGCGTGAGGGAGTTGAAGCGCACGGCATAGCCGGATACGCGGATGGTGAGCTGCGGATATTTATCGGGATTAGCGGCTGCGTCTTCCAGCATTTCGCGGCTCATCACATTCACGTTCAGGTGCTGGCCGCCTTCCACTTTCGGGCGCATGTAGCTGTCTACCGCCACTTCTTGGTAGCTCACATCGCCCAAGTCGCTCAGGGCAACGATTTGGTCGGCAGCGAAATGCTCGTCCTTGCTGCACAGGCAGCGTGCCTGCTGGGTTTCGTCGTCCAACAGCCAGAAAGAGCGCACCAAGGCGGGGTGTTGGGCGGATTGGGTAATTTGAATGCCTTTAATCATGATGGTTCATCTCCAAGAGTTGTGTTGTAAAGCTATAGTTTTAAAATAATCCCATACCAGCAGGCTGCTGATATGGGGGGGGGAAGGATTAGGGTTAAACGCAGCAGCGGCCAAAGCGCAGTTTTTGGTTTAACAGGGCATGGTAGCACAGCTGTTTCACCACGAGTACGGAGGTATTATCCTCCAAAGCCACGAGGGCATGGGTTTCCTGCGGTTCAAGCCGCGCCAGGGTCATCGGCTGCAAATCAATCTGCCCCTGCTCGGTTTTCAGGCATACCGCGCCAGAGAGGACGGTGATGGTAATGATGGCTTCAGCCGAATAGGGTGGCACTTCATTGCCTTTTTGCAGGTTGAGCTGCACGATTTGCTGGTCAGCATCCTCCGCAATAACGCCGCCTACGGGTTGGTTGGGGTTGAGTTGATAGCCTCGCATGGTGTTTTTCCTGAAAACCGAATGCTGCCAATGCCAGGTTGGCACTACAATAGGGCCATTGGGATACGACAACCATTCGGTTTTAAATTAAATTCGGCAAAAAACGCGCCGACGGCCAGACTGAAACGGCACAGGGCGAAAGGATGTGGGCAATTATTCCAAACCTGCCGCCCTATTCTGCTATTTTACAGATTTTACTGGCCTGCCTCAATTATCGACCGCTCCAAAATCCGCGTGGCGGATGCGATTGGCTAAAAAACCACACAAGGCAAAATGCTACATGAAATTTCAAGTAGCTTGTTTATGACTGCAACCCGCTATTTGACCTGTTGGCGTTCGCCACCCGCCGTTTGGTTATCCAAATCATGAGACAACAACTTGGACGCTTCTAGAATTCCTATTCCCAAATCAGCTCTTCGGCTTTCACCATGTCGATAACGTAGCGGCAGCCGGCGAAGGCCATATCGTGGTGGCAGGTGGTTACACCCACCCACACCGCCATGCCACCCACTTCCAGCCACCTGTAGTGGTACACGCACACGGCTGCTTCCAAGCCAAAGCAGCGTTTGGCCTCTTCAATCACAGCCTGCCCTTGGCAGCACGCCAATTCTTCATACACGCCGTACACCAAATAATTCACGTGCTGCCCATCGTTTTGACGGCGTATCCAGTCTTCGAAGCTGAGGAAAGCACCGCATTGCTCATTTATTAAGGGGACCGTACTAGATTAGCAACTATGTTATCCTCAGAGCATGAAGATAACACACTGCAAATTAAAGAAAAAGTACAGAAAGAACTGATCCGTTTTTTGTGCTGAAAGTTACTGCCCGTGCCACTGCCGATATTTTAGATATCCATCCCAAATTCGGCAGCCCTGTTCTACCGCAAAATCCGCTAAGTCATCAGCCATCATCTAGCACTGGCTACTAATGAGATTTTTGATAACCCAGTTGAGTTGGACGAAAGTTATTTTGGCAGACGGCGTAAGGGTAGGCGCGGTCGCGTGGCGGCAGGCAAAGTGGTCGTCTCCGGTATTCTGAAACAGCATGATAAGGTCTATATGGTGGTTGCAGATAACGACAAGTATGAAACTTTACTGCCTGTCATCAAATAAAAAATTATCCCTGACAGCATCATTTACACGGACAGCCTAAGCAGCCACGACAGACTAGATGTGAGTGGTTTTATCTATCACCGCATCAATCATGCCAAAGCGTTTGCAGACCGTCAGAACCACATCAACGGCATCGAAAATTTTTGGAATCAGGCAAAACGCGCCTTACGCAAATACAACGGAATCGACCGCAAATCTTTCCTGCTGTTCTTGAAAGAATGCGAATTCTGGCTTAACTTCGGCACACCATCCCGGCAGCTTAAAACGCTGCGGAAGTGGTGTGGAATTTAGGGCTAATCTAGTACAGCCCCTTATTAAAAGCTGTTGGTGCAGGGCTTGGCTTTCTATTGCTTATTCATTCAAATCAAATATTCAGCCTACTACTACCGGAGGGATAAAGGCCACGATGTCGTTGGCAACAATCAGCTGCTCTCAACCGGCAAAAGCATGTACCGCCACGCGCACACGTTCCTGTTGTATAGAGTAAAGCTGTATTGCTGTGAAAGTTGTTCGTATAAGGCTGCCGTGGCCCAGCCTTCGGCGATGTGGATTTTTCCTTCTTTGCCTGCTCGCACAGGGCGGCGAAATACAGCTCAGTAATTTCAACAGTTGAACTCAATGCTCACCTCCGAATTTGTGTATCTAGTAGGCAGATATCTTGGATTTGGATAAAGGGGATGCCGCGCTGGTAGGTAGCGGCAGCAAAACCGGCAAGGTCGCCGATTACGCCGCCGCCGAGAGCGAGGATGGTGGTACGGCGGCCGGCATGGTGCTGCAACAATCCAGTGTAGATTTGCTGGAGGGATTCGTTATTTTTGTATTGTTCGCCGTCGGGCAGGATGATGCTGCAGGTACTGATGCCGAGTTGTCGGCAGGCGGCTTCAATAGGAGCAAGGTAGAGCGGGGCAACGGTCTGGTTGCTGATGATGGCGGCTTTGCTGCTAATGTGTGGGCGGATGTGTTCGGCCAGATTATCAAGCAGGCGAAAGCCGATGTGGATGGGGTAGCTGTGGCCGGGGGTATGGACATGCAGAGTTTGCTCTCTGCCATCCTCTCCTCCTTCAGCCAAATATTTTTCCCACCCCACTCTTGAATTCAACGTCACCAGCCTTATCTTCAAGCCCGCACAAATGGTGTGCCGTGCCCTGCCCGGCATATTTCTGTTTACCCTCAATCGGGTAGCAACAAATCATCAAATTCAATTCTGGAGAGAAGATTTATGAAAATTCGTCCGTTGCACGACCGTGTGGTTATCAAACGCCTGGAAGCCGAAGAAAAAACCGCTTCCGGCATTGTTTTGCCCGGCTCTGCCGCTGAAAAACCCGATATGGGCGAAGTAGTGGCCGTGGGCGCCGGCAAACTCACCAAAGACGGCGGGCGCCGTAAGCTGGATGTGAAAGTGGGCGACCGCGTGATTTTCGGCAAATACAGCGGTCAAACCGTGAAAGCAGACGGCGAAGAGTTGCTAGTGATGCGCGAAGAAGACATTTTTGGCATCATCGAATAAGCAACCTCATCAAGACAACAATTTCTGATTTTTTATTTTAGGAGTCATACATATGGCAGCAAAAGATGTACAGTTTGGCAATGAAGTCCGCCAGAAGATGGTAAACGGCGTAAACATTTTGTCTAACGCCGTGAAAATAACACTCGGCCCGAAAGGCCGTAATGTGGTGTTGGACCGCACTTTCGGCGGCCCGCACATCACCAAAGATGGCGTTACCGTGGCCAAGGAAATCGAACTGAAAGACAAGTTTGAAAACATGGGCGCACAGATGGTGAAAGAAGTCGCCTCCAAAACCAACGATGTGGCCGGCGACGGCACCACCACCGCCACCGTGTTGGCACAAGCCATCGTGGCCGAAGGCATGAAATACGTTACCGCCGGCATGAACCCGACCGACCTGAAACGCGGTATCGACAAAGCCGTTTCCGCTTTGGTAAAAGAATTGCAAAACATTGCCAAGCCCGTGCCGGAGAAATCTAAGGAAATCGCCCAAGTGGCCTCTATTTCCGCTAACTCCGACGAATCCATCGGCAACATCATTGCCCAAGCCATGAACGAAGTGGGCAAAGAAGGCGTGATCACCGTGGAAGACGGCAAATCGCTGGAAAACGAAGTGGAAGTGGTAAAAGGTATGCAGTTCGACCGTGGCTACCTCTCCCCCTATTTCGTCAATAACCCGGAAAAACAACTGGCCGAGCTGGACAGCCCGTTTGTATTGCTGTTCGACAAGAAAATCAGCAACATCCGCGACCTGCTGCCCGTATTGGAGCAAGTGGCCAAAACCAGCCGCCCGCTGTTGATTATCGCTGAAGACGTGGAAGGCGAAGCCTTGGCCACGCTGGTGGTGAACAACATCCGCGGCATCCTGAAAACCGTGGCCGTGAAAGCCCCTGGTTTCGGCGACCGCCGCAAAGCCATGTTACAAGACATCGCCATCCTCACCGGCGGCACTGTGATCGCCGAAGAAGTGGGCTTGTCTTTGGAAAAAGCCACGCTGGAAGATTTGGGCCAGGCCAAACGCATCGAAGTGGGCAAAGAAAACACCACCATCATCGATGGTTTGGGCGACAAATCCGCCGTAGAAGCCCGTGTGGTCGAAATCCGCACCCAGATTGACACCGCTACCAGCGAGTACGACAAGGAAAAACTGCAAGAGCGCGTGGCTAAACTAGCCGGCGGCGTGGCCGTAATCAAAGTGGGCGCGGCCACCGAAGTAGAAATGAAAGAGAAAAAAGACCGCGTAGACGACGCGCTGCACGCCACTCGTGCCGCTGTGGAAGAAGGCGTAGTGGCCGGCGGCGGCGTAGCCCTGCTGCGTGCCCGCTCTGCCCTGAGTAAAGTGGAAACTGCCAATGCCGACCAAGAAGCCGGCGTGCAAATCGTATTGCGTGCGGTTGAGTCTCCGCTGCGCCAAATCGTAGCCAACGCCGGCGGCGAGCCGAGCGTGGTGGTGAACAAAGTGCTGGAAGGCAGCGGTAACTTCGGCTACAACGCCGGTAACGATAGCTATGGCGACATGCTGGAAATGGGTGTAATCGATCCGGCCAAAGTTACCCGCTTTGCGCTGCAAAACGCCGCTTCCATCGCTGGCCTGATGCTGACCACCGAATGCATGGTAGCCGACATTCCGGAAGACAAGCCCGCCGCTCCGGACATGGGCGGAATGGGAGGCATGGGCGGAATGGGTATGATGTAATTATCCCAACGCCATGCAAAAGCACCCTCGCCTGAGGGTGCTTTTTCTTGCCTGCCGTTTGCCGTTAGGCTACCTGAAATTTTAGCTTCGCAGAAACTTCACTGCGCTGCGTTTTCAGGTAGCCTCTTCCCCATCACTAATCCGCATATTCTCTATAAATAAATTTCTATATATAACAACAAATAATAATCAAAATGAAAATTCATCACGCCAAACTTAATCCAACATCAAACTTTGGCACGCTTTATGCTTATCCACTATCGAAATTTCTTTTTCTACCCATCTAAACTATCCAACAATTATTAGGACACCAAATAAATGGCTACAGCAGTGAGAAAATTATCCCGTAACAACAAATCCCGCAGCAAACGCAGCGGCAGGAATGGCGGCGGCGCATTGCGTTCAGTCAGCCTTCTGTTGGCTCTGATTCTGGTGGGTGGCGGCGTATATGCCTATATAAACCCGGAAATCATCGAGCAGGCAAAATCCATTGTCGGCTTGGCCGAACCGGCCAATGAAAGCGGTATGGGCGCAACCGCCCCGCAAGTGCCTGCTGCCCCCACCATCACCGATCCGAAAGCCGTTGAAGCACTGAATATGGCGAAAGTATGGGTGGAAACCCGCTTAGCCAAAGGTACCCGCTTGAATGAAATCAATGAAGCAATCGACGTTCCTGTTGGTCAGGAGGAGTTCTGGCAGAGTATCACTCTTAGTCAAGGCGCGATTACTGCTATTCCTGCCGGCAGCACTGCCGAACGTGCGGTTCTCCTGCTGCCAATGCAGTCGCAGGGTCAATTGATTTGGGCTTGTGCCGGCGATATCCCGCAGGCTATCGAAAGCATCTGCACCCAGTAAAGTTACTCTCTAGCTGTTCTTTTAGGCTGCTTGATTTTTCAGGTAGCCTGCTTTTTGCCTGCATGATTCGTAGTATATGGCTAAAGTACATTTTTCATACAAAGCAGCAAGCCACAGACAGTACAAGAGTGCGGTAAAGTAGGTCTACGCCGTATAAAGAAATCAATGCATTTAGCTATAAATCTTTTGCAACACAAGCCAAACAAAGGGCTATCTAAAACCCATTTTCAGGCAACCTTTGCCATACTGGTTGCTTAAATCTGCCCTTACCTCAATACAGCCAAAACCAGAGTATCTGTTTTCCCGAGAACACAAACATTCCGGTATTCCCTGCTGCCCAATCTGTCCACACTCACCCACGCAGTTCTTTGGGCAGCACAAACACGATGCTCTCTTTCTTGCCCTCCCTTTCCTGCACTGTTTCATAACCCCAACTGTGCACGGTATCCACTACCTCTCGCACCAGCACCTCTGGTGCAGAGGCCCCAGCAGTAATCCCTACCCGCTCTTTGCTGGTAAACCATTCCTTTTTCAGGTAGCCTGCATTGTCCACCATATAGGCATCCACGCCACGCTGCGCGGCCACTTCGCGCAAACGATTGCTATTGGAAGAATTGGGCGAGCCTACCACCACCACTACATCGCTGGCCGCCGCCAGCTGCTTCACCGCTTCTTGACGGTTGGTGGTAGCATAGCAGATGTCTTCCTTGTGCGGGCTTCGGATATTGGGAAAGCGCGCCCGCAGCGCATCGATGATTTCCTTGGTTTCGTCAATCGACAGCGTGGTTTGGCTCACGTGCGCCAGCTTATCGGGGTTGTGTACTTCCAAATCGGCTACATCCGCCGCCGTTTCCACCAAAAGCATACTGCCAGGCGGCAGTTGACCCATCGTGCCTTCCACTTCCGAATGGCCAGCATGGCCGATCATGATGATTTGGTAGCCGTGCTCGTCCAATCGCGCCACTTCACGGTGTACCTTGGTTACCAGCGGACAAGTGGCATCAAACACACGGAATCCACGCTCCGCCGCCTCCTGCTGCACCGCCTTGGATACGCCGTGCGCCGAATAGATCAGTGTAGCGCCGGGCGGTACTTCCTCCAACTCCTCCACGAAAATCGCCCCTTTGGCGCGCAAATTGTCCACCACGAATTTATTGTGCACCACTTCATGCCGCACATAAACCGGCGCACCAAACAGCTCCAATGCCCGTTCCACAATACTGATGGCACGGTCCACTCCTGCGCAAAAACCGCGCGGATTGGCCAGCATAATGGTTTTCACCATGTTTTTCCTCTGTGTGTGTCTGTTGCTATCTTTAGGTAGCTTGATCTCGCCTGCCCTGACAGAAACCGTCAATTACGAACAATACTGCGCCAATACAGATAAAACTATCGGCCACATTAAACGCCGGATAGTAGCGATTATTCCAATAAAACAACAAGAAATCGATTACATGCCCGTAATTGATGCGGTCGATGACATTACCGATGGCGCCGCCGATAATCATCGCTGCTGCCACATCACCCAAACGGCCGAATTTCCCAGAACGGATACCCAATGCCAAATACAGCGTAACCACCGCCGCCAAGCCGGCAAACAAATATTTCTGCCAGCCTGAGGCACCGGCCAGGAAACTAAACGCCGCGCCGGGGTTGTACACATGTGTCAGATCGAAAAACCCCTCGATAACCGGTTCGCGCCAGTTGAACACGATATGATCCAACACCCACAATTTGCTCCACTGATCGGCCACCACTACCAAAGCAGCCAGCAAAGCATACGACCACAGCCGGAACCACGAAACTTCTTTCATATTTATCATCACCTAACAGATAAAAAGTGGCTGCACTGTACTATAAAGCGCCTGCATGCAGCCAAACTTATGGAACAGGCTCCAGCGTCAAACAAACATCCTGCCTCTCTCAACTCCATTCAGGCTATAGCTGAAGCAACATCTTCTCCTACCAGACCATGAGCCGTAAACAGTACAAAAGTACAGCAAGACGAGCCAACGCAGTAAGAGAAGAGAAGTGCGTTAGCGATACCTGAAAGCAAAGCGCCGTGCAGAGTAGTAATAATCTGAGCACGCCGCAGTCGATGAGGCAGATTGTTTGCGTAGCGGCATGGGCCAGCGGTACGGGGACAGCGGTTTGCCAAAGTGCCCAGCCGGAGAACGTCAGCAGGGTGCAGCCTGCCCATGAAGAGGCTTTTCTGCTGCACGGTTTTGGCTGAGCGGTGCGGCCGACGGCGGGCGGTATAGAGCGCAAACAGCAGGCAGCCGCCCAAGCCGAGCACACCGCCGCCATATTGCAGCCACTTATAAGCTGGCAGGGCGAGCACCAGCTGCTGCAGCGGGGCAAAATGCTGTACAAACCAGCCGGTCGAGTGGGTGAAGGTATCCAAAAACAGATGGGTGGCCATGCCGAACAGAGCGCTGCCCATAAAGGCAAACAGCACAGCCGCCATTTGGCGGCGTTTTTGCGGTGCGGCGGCTAAGGTATTTTCAGGTAGCCTGTAAGCCGCGTTGGGGCAGTTGGGCAGGAAGTTGCGCAAAGTGTGGTGCCATAAGGCGAGATAGAGCGCGTAGATGGCGAAACACAGCGGCAGGTTTGGCCACAGCAGATTGGCCAAACCATGCCCGCCCGGCACTGCGCAGCCGTGCAGGAAATACACAAAATCCAGTGCGAGGCTGCCGATAACCATGGCCAGGAAGTGAACGCGGCGGCGGGCAAAGGGCAGCATGGCAACGGGGTGGGCAAGGGTGAAGGGCATGGTTGGGGAAGATTTGAGGGTATGGTCAAGAAATTACCTGAAACTTACTTCATTCGTTTTCAGGTAGCTTTTTTTGAGTTGGGTATGCAAATGCTAGTGTGTGGGCGCAAGATTATAGCTGAAACAATTATTTTTTTATACCAGGCGGCGAACCGCAGGCAGTATGAGTAATACGGCAAGCCAAGCCAACGCGGCATGAAGAGAGTAAGGGTTTTAGCTATGGTAAACCAACGGCTACCTGAAACCCACTCATCAGCGTTTTTCAAACACCAAATCCCACACACCATGCCCGAGCCGTTTGCCGCGTGCTTCAAATTTGGTTTCGGGGCGGTAGGCGGGAGTGAGGGCGTAGGCTTCGGCGGTGTTTTGCAGCTCAGGTAAGCTGCCCAACACCTCCAGCATCTGCACAGCGTACTCTTCCCAGTCGGTGGCGAGGTGGATATAGCCGCCGCTTTTGAGTTTGGGCAGCAGTTTGGCCACGAAGGGGGCTTGAATCAGGCGGCGTTTGTGGTGGCGTTTTTTGTGCCAAGGGTCAGGGAAGAAGATGTGGATGCCGCTCAAGCAGGCATCGGGCAGCATGGTTTCCACCACTTCCACGGCATCGTGGCGCATCACGCGGATATTGGCAATATCCTGCTCGGCCATGAGTTTGCACAAATTTCCCACGCCGGGGCCGTGCACATCGATGGCGAGAAAATCTTTTTCAGGTAGCCTTTGGGCGATTTCGGCGGTGGCGGTGCCCATGCCGAAGCCGATTTCGAGGATTTTCGGGGCTTCTCGGCCGAAGGCGGCGTTTAAATCAATAGGCGCGTGTTGAAAATCCAAGCCGAAGCGCGGCCAGTTTTCATCGATGGCGCGCTGTTGGGCGGGAGTCATGTGGCCTTGGCGCAAAACGAAGGATTTGATACTGCGCGGGTGTTGTTCGTGTTGGGCATCGGATTGGGTCATGTTGGGTGTCTGCAATGTGTGGATCA
This sequence comes from Eikenella exigua, assembly GCF_008805035.1. Taxonomy (NCBI): domain Bacteria; kingdom Pseudomonadati; phylum Pseudomonadota; class Betaproteobacteria; order Neisseriales; family Neisseriaceae; genus Eikenella; species Eikenella exigua. The sequence goes on from NZ_CP038018.1 coordinate 1,463,228, forward strand.
AATGGTGCTATATTGCCAGCATCAGGCGGGGCGCTCAAGTTTCAACCGCTTTCCGGCAAACACAGGGGCTGTGCTTTGTGCGATAATCCACTAGATTTATTCACACTTCAGAAACAGGGATTGATTATGGCAGAAGCAAAAAACAAGGCAGATAAAGCGTCTACTCCTGAAGACGATAAGAAAAAAGCTCTAGCCGCCGCGCTGGCGCAGATTGAAAAGAATTTCGGCAAAGGCGCCATCATGAAGATGGACGGCAGCCATCAGGATAAAAACTTGGAAGTGATTTCCACCGGCTCTTTGGGCGTGGATTTGGCGCTGGGCGTGGGCGGTTTGCCGCGCGGGCGTATTGTGGAAATCTTCGGCCCGGAATCTTCTGGTAAAACCACGCTGTGTTTGGAAACTATCGCACAATGTCAGAAAAACGGCGGCGTGTGTGCCTTTATCGATGCGGAAAACGCGTTCGACCCTATTTACGCGCGCAAGCTGGGCGTGAAGGTGGAAGAGTTGATGGTGTCGCAGCCGGACACGGGCGAGCAGGCGCTGGAAATCTGCGATATGCTGGTGCGTTCCGGCGGTGTGGACATGGTGGTGATCGACTCCGTGGCCGCGCTGGTGCCGAAAGCAGAAATCGAAGGCGAAATGGGCGACAGCCACGTGGGCCTGCAAGCCCGCCTGATGAGCCAGGCCTTGCGCAAGCTCACCGGCCACATTAAGAAAACCAACACTTTGGTGGTGTTCATCAACCAAATCCGCATGAAGATCGGCGTGATGTTCGGCAGCCCGGAAACTACCACCGGCGGCAATGCGCTCAAGTTCTACGCCTCCGTGCGCCTCGATATCCGCCGCATCGGCCAGATTAAAAAAGGCGACGACATCCTGGGCAACGAAACCCGCGTGAAAGTGATTAAAAACAAAGTAGCGCCGCCATTCCGTCAAGCCGAGTTCGACATCCTCTACGGCGAAGGCGTAAGCCGCGAAGGCGAGCTGATCGACTGGGGCGATAAAGTCGGCATCATCAAAAAATCCGGCGCGTGGTATAGCTACAACGGCGATAAAATCGGCCAAGGCAAAGACAACGTGCGTGTGTGGCTGAAGGAAAATCCGGAAGTGGCCGCCGAAATTGAAGCGCAAATCCGCAAGGAAGTCGGCATCAATATCGAGATTACCGAAGGGCAACGCGACAAGACCGACGGCGAACAGCCGGAAGAGTAAGTCTGCCGAAAAGGCTACCTGAAGATACCAAATGCAAGATTTTCAGGTAGCCTTTTTCATTTTAGCTTCGCAGAAACCTTGCGCGAACAACCGCACCAAAGCGCCGCCCTGCCGCCGAAATGGTACAACAGAGGCTGGATAGGTAGTTGGAATAAGGAAAAGGCACCTGAAATAAAAATGGAGCTACCTGAAATCACAGCTGCAACGCAATTAAAACTCACTTCGTGAAACTGCACTTTCAGGCAGCCTTTTGCAAGAGAGCAAAAGGTAATAAAAAACCTTTGTTTCGCAACAAAGGTTTTTCAATTTGGCGGAAGCGGTGAGATTCGAACTCACGGTGGGCCTAACCCACGACGGTTTTCAAGACCGCTGCATTAAACCACTCTGCCACGCTTCCAGTTTAGGAAGCGCGCACTATACAGGTTTTTTGCGAATTTGAACAGCATTATTTTGTGTAGCTGTTCCAAATAGGAAGGGTACTGTGTTGGTTCGCCGATTTGTCTCATTTGGCCATACAGCAGGGTGGAGAAACCGTGCTTTTAGGCTGTTGCAATAGAAAACAGGCTGCAACTGCATGCAGCCTGCTGGCTATTTTTGGTGGGTCTGGCTGGTCTCGAACCAGCGACCAAAGGATTATGAGTCCTCTGCTCTAACCCCTGAGCTACAGACCCGGCTAGAAAGGGCGGCATTGTACCGACAAGCCGCCGGCCTAGCAAGGATTACTGCTTGTTTTCCTCGCTGTCTAGGAAGCTGCGCAAGCGGTCGCTGCGGGTGGGATGGCGCAGTTTGCGCAGAGCTTTGGCTTCGATTTGGCGGATGCGTTCACGGGTTACGTCAAACTGTTTGCCCACTTCTTCCAGCGTATGGTCGGTGTTCATGTCGATGCCGAAACGCATGCGCAAAACTTTGGCTTCACGCGGAGTGAGGCTTTCTAAAACGTCTTTGGTGGCTTCACGCAGTCCGGAATACATGGCGGCATCGGCCGGGGCAATATTGTTTACGTCTTCGATAAAGTCACCTAAGTGGCTGTCGTCGTCGTCGCCGATGGGGGTTTCCATAGAAATAGGCTCTTTGGCAATCTTCATGATTTTTCGGATCTTGTCTTCCGGCATTTCCATCAATTCGGCCAGCTCGGCAGCGTCTGGGTCTTCACCGGTTTCTTGCAGATACTGGCGCGAGATGCGGTTCATTTTGTTGATGGTTTCAATCATGTGCACCGGGATGCGGATAGTACGCGCCTGGTCGGCAATCGAACGGGTAATGGCTTGGCGTATCCACCAAGTAGCGTAGGTGGAGAATTTGTAGCCGCGCCGATATTCGAATTTATCCACCGCTTTCATTAAACCGATATTGCCTTCCTGAATCAAATCGAGGAATTGTAGGCCGCGGTTGGTGTATTTTTTGGCGATGGAAATTACTAGGCGCAGGTTGGCCTGTATCATTTCTTGCTTGGCAGCGGCGGTTTCTTTCTCGTTCGCCACCATGTTTTTGCTGATTTTTTTCAGTTCCGCAATGGAAATCTGCGCGTGTTTCTCCTGTTCGATGAGAATATTCTGCTTTTCGATGATGGCATATTGGAAACGGCTCAGGGCCTCGCTCCACACATGGTTTTTGCTGATTTCGGCTTCCACCCAATTTAAATCGGTAATATTGGACAGGAAATTGTTGATAAAGTAATCGCGATCCATGTGTACACGGTTGAGACAGATGTCGCGGATTTCGCGTTCCAGGCGGCGGATGCTATCTACGCGAGTGCGCAGATTGTTGCTCAGAGTTTCAATCTGGCGGGTGGTAAAGCGTACATTAAGCAGTTGATCAGCAATATAGTTGCGCAGGTTCAGATAGGTTTTGTGCTGGCTGTGGTGTTTTTGCAGCGCAGCAATCATTTTCTGATAGGTAGCTTGGATGTTTTCAAAGTGTGCCAACACTTTTTGCTTGAGCTCTTCGAGGTTGGCGGCAGAGATGGCGCCAGTATCTTCTTCAGTATCTTCTTCATCTGCATTGCTGTCTTCGTTTTCATCCAAATTGGTATTGGGAGCCGCCTCTTCGGCTTTTCCCACACCGATGCCCAATTCATCAAGCAGCTCTTCGTGCGGGTCAATAATATCTTCCACCGCTTCGTCCACCCGGATTTCACCATTGCGAATCTTTTCAATCAGTTCGAGGATTTCAGCAATCGAGCCGGGGCAGGCGGAGATGGCCTGAATCATGTTACGCAGGGCAGTTTCGATTTTTTTAGCGATAACAATTTCGTCTTCGCGCGTGAGCAAATCCACCTGCCCCATTTCGCGCATATACATGCGCACGGGGTCGGTGGTGCGGCCGAATTCGGAGTCGGCGCTGGAGAGGGCGGCTTCGGCTTCGGCAACGGCATCGTCGTCGGTCATGTTGGCCGTATTGTCGGCCAACAGCAGGGTTTCGCTGTCGGGCGTTTCTTCGGTTACCTGAATGCCCAGACCGGAAATCATATTGACGATATTGTCGATCTGCTCGGCATCCGACATATCGTCGGGCAGAGCGTCGTTGATTTCGGCGTAGGTGATGTAGCCGCGTTCTTTACCTTGCAGAATCAGCTGTCTGAGCCGTGCCCTTTGCTCCTCCGGCGTGAGCGGGCGGTTGCTTTCGTCTTGTTCTTCGGTGGCGGGGTTGTTCTGTTCGGACATGTTTCTCTCGTTGTTCACAGGTCGGTGTAATCGGCATTGCCTAAATGGTGCCGTTGGCAGGAGGACGCCTCAAAAGCTCCAGCAGCAGTTTGGTTTCGTCATCGCTCAAGCCGTGTTCGATGCGTTTGCGTTTCAACGCTTCAACTTGCTGGGTTTTCAAGGCGTTCATCAATTTTTGCATGCCTGATTGGAAATTCAGTGCGTCGGATTCGCCATCCCCCTCAAAGTGGGCGCTGTCCGTACCGGACTGCATGATGCGGCTGATATTGCCGTAATAGGGGGTGTTGCGCATGGCTTCCATCAATCCGGCACTGGATAGCGGCGAGCGGCTGCGGCGCACATGGGCGGCCATGACGCTCAGGCAGGCAAGGTCGGTATCCAGTTCCAGATGGTCGGGTAGGTCGATATATGTAGCCCATTGCGGATTTATCAATAGGCGGCGGATTTGTTGTTGCGCCAAGCTCAGCATTTGCGGCTGGCGGAAGGTTTGGCGTGGCAGGGTGTAGCGTTGCTGGGCAACGTAGCGTTTGGGGACTTCCTGCCCCATCAGATGCGCCAAATTGGCCGGATCGATGCCCACTAAGTTGCTCAGTTTCTGCTTGAGCAGGAAGGCGAGGGCGGGGGCGGTAATCTGGGTGAGCAGCGGGGTGGCGGTTTTCACCAGCTCGGCCTTCCCTTCTTGGCTGCGCAAATCGAGCTTGGCGGTGAGCGCGTCCCAAAAATAGGCGGAAAGCGGCTTGCTTTGGTGCAGCAGCATATCTTCAAAACGTTCCCGCCCGTGTTCGCGCACATAGCTGTCGGGGTCGTGGCCTTCGGGCAGAAAGAGGAAGTGCAGCGATTTGCCGTCTTTCAGTTGGGGCAGGGCGTTTTCCAATGCACGCCAGGCGGCTTTGCGGCCGGCCGCATCGCCATCGAAGCAGAAATAGATGCTGTCGGTTTGGCGCATCAGGATTTTAACGTGCTCGGCGGTGGTGGAGGTGCCCAGTGCGGCCACGCAGTAGCCGATGTCGAACTGCGCCAGTGCAACCACGTCCATATAGCCTTCCACCACCAGGATGCGGCCGGCTTCTTTTACGGCAGCACGGGCTTCGTAGAGGCCGTAGAGGTTTTTGCCTTTATCGAACAGCGGGGTGTCGGGCGAGTTGAGGTATTTGGGTTTGGAGTCGTCCAACACGCGGCCGCCGAAGCCGATAACCTGCCCGCTGCTGTTGCGGATGGGGAACATGATGCGGTGGCGGAAGCGGTCGTAGTGGCTGCCGTCTTTTTCAATCACCATGCCGCTGTTGACCAGCGCTTCGGAAGGGTAGGGGGTGAAACTTTGCGCCAGCGGCCGCCAGCTGTCGGGCGCATAGCCCAGGCCGTAGTGGGCTGCGACTTCATCGGAGAGGCCGCGCTTTTTCAGGTAGCCTTTTGCCGTTTCGTTGGCAGCCAGCTCGCGGGTGTAGAAGGCAGCGGCTTGGGCGGTGGTTTCTTCCAGGGTTTGCTGGCGCTGTTTGCGGCGCGCGCGCGCTTCGAGGCTTTCCTGCCGGCCTTTTTGCTGCGGCACCACCATGCCGGCACGGTCGGCCAGATACTGCACGGCTTCGGTGAAGCCCAGCCCTTGGTATTCCATGACGAAACCGATGGCCGTGCCGTGTGCACCGCAGCCGAAACAGTGATAGAACTGTTTGCTCGGGCTGACGGAGAACGACGGAGTCTTTTCTTTGTGGAACGGGCAGCAGGCCATGTAGTTGGCGCCGCCTTTCTTCAGCGGCACACTCTCGTCGATGATGTCGACAATATCGGTTTTGACCAGCAGCTCGTCGATGAATTCGCTGGGAATCATGGCGGGCCGGGGTTTCGGTAGGAAAGGTTACCTGAAAATGGGTTGGGGGATTTTTCAGGTAGCCTCAATGCTGTGCGGACAGCTATGGGTTTATTTGGCAGGCGGAACATAGCCTTGCACCACGTCGGCTTCGCCATCGCCGAAGAAGTAGTTTCCCATTTGCTGCGCCAGATATTGGCGGGCGCGCGGGTCGGCCAGGCTGAGGCGGTTTTCGTTGATGAGCATGGTTTGGTGGCGCGTCCAGGCATCCCATGCTTCCTGCGATACGTTTTCAAAAATGCGCTTGCCCAAATCGTTGGGCAGAGGCGGGAATTTGAGGCCGGGCGCTTCTTTGCCCAGCTTGATGCAATTTACCATGCGGGTCATGTGCTTTCCTTTTCGGGTGGTGTGGATGGGGTTTAACGGTTGTTTAAGCCCAATACGTCTTGCATATCGTATAGGCCGGTGCGTTGCTGTTGCAGCCACACGGCGGCACGTACGGCGCCGGCGGCGAAGGTCATGCGGCTGGAGGCTTTGTGGGTGATTTCCACGCGCTCGCCTTCGCCGGCAAACAGGGCGGTGTGTTCGCCTACGATGTCGCCACCGCGCACGGTGGCAAAGCCGATGGTTTGCGGGCTGCGCGTGCCGGTGTGGCCTTCGCGGCCATACACGGCGCAGTCGGCCAGGTTGCGGCCAAGGGCGTGGGCAATCACTTCGCCCATGCACAGCGCGGTGCCGCTGGGGGCGTCCACTTTGTGGCGGTGGTGCGCTTCGATGATTTCGATGTCGTAGCCTTCGTTCAACACGCGGGTTACGGTGTCGAGGATGTGGAAGGTGAGGTTTACGCCGATGCTGAAGTTGGCGGCAAACACGATGCCGGTGCGTTCGGCGGTGGCGGCGATGGCGGCTTTGCCCGCTTCGTCAAAACCGGTGGTGCCGATAACCATTTTGATGCCGCGCTCGGCGCAGCGGGGCAAAAGGCTACCTGAAACATTGGAACGGGTGAAATCGATGAGCACGTCGCAGTTGGCGAGCACGGCATCGATGTCGCTGCTGATGGCTACGCCTGTTTTCAAGCCGGAAGCATGGCCGGCATCCAAGCCCAAGGCTTCGGAGCCTGCGTGTTCCAGCGCGCCGGTAAGCACGGTGTGTGGATTGGCGGCTACGGCTTCAACCAACACTTTGCCCATGCGGCCGTTCACGCCGGCCAGGGCAACTTTAATGGTGGCAGACATGATATTCCTCAAGCGGGATTATTGCGCAGTTTGGCCGGCAGGCGCGGCTTGCTGCGGTTGTTGCTTGCGCAATTCGTCCAGCACATCGCCTTCGGCTCTAACCAGGGAGTCGTTTGCATCGAAATACAGGGTGAGGTTTTTGCGTCCGCGCACTTTGCCGCCGCGGCTCACTTCGAAAACGTAGTCCCAGCGGTTGCCGTGCAGCGGGTCGCGCAGCAGCGGCGTGCCCAGAATATGCTGCACCTGCTCTTTGCTCAAGCCTTGGTGCAGCGAGGCAACGGCCTGCAAATCGAGCTCGTTGCCCTGCACTATGGTGAGTTTGTAGGAGGGGAAGCGGGCGAGACGTTCGGTGCTGCACGCGGCCAAACCGATGCAGGCAGCCAAGGCCAAATAAACGGATTTATTCACAAATATGCCTTTCAAGATAAATCGCGCACCGCCCCGGCTGAGTAATTTAAAGGTGGGCAAGTGCCTTAAAAATGCGTATTATAACGGTTGTTGACAAATTTGAGCGACAGAACATCATACATCATGGAAAACAATATTGCACAACTCAAAGGCAGCGGCCTGAAAGTAACCGGCCCGCGTTTGAAGATTTTGGATTTGTTTGAAACCCATGCCGAAGAGCACCTGAGTGCGGAAGATGTGTACCGCATCCTTTTGGAAGAAGGCGTTGAAATCGGCGTGGCCACCATTTACCGCGTTTTAACCCAGTTCGAACAGGCCGATATTTTGTTGCGCCACCATTTCGAGAGCGGTAAAGCGGTGTACGAGCTAAACAAGGGCGACCACCACGACCACATCGTGTGCGTGAAATGCGGCAAAGTTACCGAGTTTCACAACCCCACCATCGAAAACTTGCAAGGCAAAATTGCCGAAGAAAACGGTTACCTCATTGTAGACCACGCGCTGTATCTGTATGGTGTGTGCGGCAATTGTCAGTAGAAACACTATCTATAAAGCAGGCAGCAATATTTTCAGGTAGCCTCTATGGCTCAAAATATTCCTTTGCTACCGGAAGGCTGTTTGCAGTTTCCCGACCCGCGCTTGGCCATTGCCGAACACGATGGCTTGGTGGCAGTGAGCCGGGATTTAACGGCACAGCGGCTTTTGGCAGCTTATCAACAGGGCATCTTCCCGTGGTTTGAGGAGGATGGCCTGTTTTTTTGGTTTGCCACCGCGCCGCGCACGGTGCTGCGGCCCCAGCGGCTGCACATCGGCCGCTCGCTGGCCAAGGTCATGCGCAATCGGCATTACGCGGTAACGGTCAACCAAAACTTCCCCGCCGTGATTTCCGCCTGCGCCGCCACGCCCAGGCCGCATCAGGGTGGCAGCTGGATCGCACCGGCGTTTCAGGTAGCCTACACCGAGCTGCACCGCATCGGCCATGCGCATTCGTTTGAATGCTGGTATCCCGATGAAAACGATCATCTGCTTTTGGCCGGCGGGCTTTATGGCGTGCAGATTGGTCGGGTATTTTTCGGCGAATCGATGTTTGCCTGGCAGAACGATGCCTCGAAAATCGCTTTTGCCCATGCCATGCCGTTTTTGCAGCGCTGCGGCATCGCCTTAATCGATTGCCAGCAAGACACGCCGCATCTGGCGCGTTTCGGCTCGGAGCTGATGGCTTTTAACGATTTCCAGGCTGAATTAAACCGCCTGACCGCACAAACACTTGCCGAACCCATCGGCCAGCGCCTGCTCCAACAGCAGGGTGCGTGGTTCGGCAAGGAGGAGTGAGTGCCGAAACCGGTTCGCAAGAAGCGCGTTACATGGCACAATATCGGCTGTTTCAGATTACAGGCTACCTGAAAGTTTCAGGTAGCCTCCCGCTTACTCTATGGCGGATAAACCTGCTTTCATGCCGGGCGGGCTATCATGCCGCGGCAAAAGGGAAGTGAATCCGCCGTATCACCCATCACCCACAAGGAGAAACCATGTCTCTACAAAACATCATCGAAACCGCGTTTGAACAGCGCGCCGAAATTACTCCGCACAATGTTTCCGCCGAAGTGAAGGAAGCCGTGCTCGATACGATTTATCAGCTCGATTCCGGTAGCCTGCGCGTGGCCGAGCGGCAGGGCGTGGGGCAGTGGAAAGTGAACGAGTGGGCGAAAAAGGCCGTGCTGCTTTCCTTCCGCATTGCCGATAACGAAGTGGCCAGCGACGGCGTGAGCAAATATTTCGACAAAGTGCCCACCAAATTCGCCGATTGGATTCCGCAGCAGTTTCAGGTAGCCGGTTTCCGCGCCGTGCCCGGCGCCGTGGCGCGCCGCGGCAGCTTTATCGGCAAAAACGTGGTGTTGATGCCTTCTTATGTGAACATCGGCGCCTATGTGGACGAGGGTACGATGGTAGATACTTGGGCCACCGTGGGCTCTTGCGCGCAAATCGGTAAAAACGTGCACCTGAGCGGTGGCGTGGGCATCGGCGGCGTGCTCGAGCCGTTGCAGGCTGCGCCCACCATCATTGAAGATAACTGCTTCATCGGCGCACGTAGCGAAATTGTGGAAGGTGTGATTGTGGAAGAGGGCAGCGTGATTTCCATGGGCGTGTATATCGGCCAATCCACCAAGATTTACGACCGCGAAACCGGCGAAATCCACTACGGCCGCGTGCCCGCCGGCTCGGTGGTGGTGTCGGGCAGCCTGCCGGCTAAAGACGGCACGCACAGCCTCTACTGCGCCGTGATCGTGAAGAAAGTGGACGCGCAAACTCGAGCCAAAACCAGCGTGAACGAACTGCTACGCGGCGTGTAGCTTGCCGGATTTTCAGGTAGCCTGTTTGCAAGAAGGCTACCTGAAAGTTATTTAACTTAGGAGAAAACTATGCGAGCCCTTCTTCTTGTCGATATCCAAAACGACTTCATGCCAAGCGGCCGCCTGCCTGTGGCCGAAGGCGATGCCATTATCGAGCCGGTAAACCGGATTATCGGCGGCTATCCGCTGGTGGTGGCCTCTCAAGACTGGCATCCCGCCGGACACGAGAGCTTCGCCTCCGCCCATGCCGGTAAAAAGCCGTTCGACGTCATCAATCTGCACGGTTTGGAGCAAGTGCTGTGGCCGGACCACTGCATTGCCGGCAGCAGCGGCGTGGCGTTTCATCCCGAGCTCGACACCACGCCCATCGCCGCCGTGTTCCGCAAGGGCATGGACAAGCACACCGACAGCTACAGCGCGTTTTACGATAACGGCCGCCGTCGCAGCACCCAGCTTGCCGCCTATTTGCGCGCCCACGGCGTAACCGATATTGATGTGGCGGGGCTGGCTGCCGATTTCTGCGTGTATTTCAGCATTGCCGACGCGCTCGCCGAAGGCTTCCGTGTGCGCCTGCTCGAACACGCCACCCGTGCCATCGATGCCGCAGGCTTCGCCGCCAAAAAAGCCGAACTGCTGGCGCATCCGAATTTTTCGCTGGCCGATTAGTTTTGGTTCGCGTTTTTCAGGTAGCCTCTGCGTTATCAAAGGCTACCTGAAAAATTTTAGCCAACGCCGCATCTGACAGCCGCCCGCGCTTTCAGGTAAAATCCGCCCGACCATCATTATTTTCAGGTAGCCCAAACCATGCTTAATAAAGACCAATTCGCCGACAACCATTTCATCCGCACCATCATCGAAGAAGACCTCAAAAGCGGCAAACACAATGCCATCCAAACCCGTTTCCCGCCCGAACCCAACGGCTATCTGCACATCGGCCACGCCAAATCCATCTGCCTGAATTTCGGTTTGGCCTATATTTACGACGGCTTGTGCAACCTGCGTTTCGACGATACCAACCCTGAAAAAGAAAACGACGAATACGTTAATGCCATCAAAGAAGATGTTGAGTGGCTCGGTTTCCATTGGGCGGGCGAGCCGCGTTTCGCTTCCAACTATTTCGACCAGCTTTATAACTACGCCGTCGGTTTGATCAAAGACGGCAAAGCGTATGTGGATGATTTGATGCCCGAAGAAATGCGAGAATACCGCGGCACGCTGACCCAAGCGGGCAAAAACAGCCCATACCGCGATCGCAGCATCGAAGAAAACCTCGACCTGTTCACACGTATGAAAAACGGTGAATTCCCCGACGGCAGCAAAACCCTGCGCCTGAAAATCGATATGGCGGCAGGCAACATCAATATGCGCGACCCCGTCATCTACCGCATCCGCCGCGCCCACCACCACAACACCGGCGACAAATGGTGCATCTACCCGATGTACGACTACACGCATTGCATTTCTGATGCCATCGAAGGCATCACGCACTCCTTGTGTACGCTCGAATTTGAAGACCACCGCCCGCTTTACGACTGGGTATTGGACAACATCCCCGCGCCGCACCCCACCCGCCCGCGCCAATACGAGTTTTCCCGTTTGGAGCTGTTGTATTCCATCACCTCCAAACGCAAACTGAACCAATTGGTTGCCGACGGCCACGTTGCCGGCTGGGACGATCCGCGTATGCCCACCATTTCCGGTATGCGCCGCCGCGGCTACACGCCCGAAGGCCTGCGCCTGTTTGCCAAACGCGCCGGTATTTCCAAATCGGAAAATATCGTTGATATGAGCGTGTTGGAAGGCGCGATTCGCGAAGAGCTGGAAAACTCCGCCCCGCGCATGATGGCCGTGTTGAATCCGATCAAGGCAACGCTCACCAACTACGATACAGCCCAAGCCGAAAGTCGCACCGCGCCCTATCACCCGAACCGCGAAGACATGGGCAGCCGCGAACTGCCGATTTCGTCCACGCTCTATATCGAAGCCGACGATTTCAGCGAAAACCCGCCCAAAGGCTGGAAACGCCTCACACCCGGCGGCGAAGTGCGCCTGCGCTATAGTTATGTGATAAAGTGCGACGAAGTGGTGAAAGACGCCAGCGGCAACATCGTCGAACTCAAATGCAGCTTGGATTACGACACCTTGGGCAAAAACCCCGAAGGCCGCAAAGTGAAAGGCGTTATCCACTGGCTTTCCGCCGAACACGCCGTGCCCGCCACCGTGCGCCTGTACGACCGCCTGTTCACCGAACCCCGCCCCGATGCCGTGCGCGGCGAAGACGGTGCATCCCTGCCGTTTACCGATTTCCTCAACCCCGAATCGGCTAAAGAAATCACCGCATACGTTGAAGCCGCTGCCAACGATTTGCCTGCGGAGAGCCGTTGGCAGTTCGAACGGCTGGGCTATTTCGTTACCGACCGCAAAGACCACGCAAAAGGCAAGCCCGTGTTTAACAAAACGGTGGGTTTGCGCGACACTTGGCAGGTGAAAGCCCAATAATCCCTGCACCGGATGCAAAGGCTACCTGAAAACGCTTAGACCAGGTTTTCCGGTAGCCTGCTTTCATGCCGGAAGGTGTCTATACTTGACTAAATCACTTGGGTATTGGAAAATTCGTATCCTCTTGATGCAACAAGGCCATAGTCCTATGAAATTAACCACCAAAGGCCGTTTTGCCGTAACCGCCATGCTCGATTTAGCGCTGCACGGGTGCGAAAACCCCGTCAGCCTCAATGCTATCAGCGGACGGCAGAATATTTCCTTATCGTACCTCGAACAGCTTTTCGGCAAACTGCGCCGCGCCGGGCTGGTAGAAAGCGTGCGTGGGCCCGGCGGTGGTTATCTGCTCAGCCGCCAGCCCGGTAGTATCAACATTGCCGAAATCATCTACGCCGCCGAAGACAAGCTGGATGCCACCCGCTGCGGCGGCCAAACCAACTGCCATAAAGGCGCGCTCTGCCTCACGCATGATTTATGGGAGAACCTCAACCAAACCATCCAAGGCTACCTGAACAGCATCTCCCTGCAAGATGTGCTTGATAAAAGGTATAGCCACTACCTGTCATGATGCCGCCATCGGCCTTACCCATATCCACTATAGCTAAGGCACTTATTTCTTTCTGCGGGGGGTAAGCCAGCCGCTTTGGAAATGCGCTTCCGCTATGAATTAATTACACAACCACATACCAAACAGAGAAAATCATGGCCAAACAAACCCCCATCTATCTCGACTACGCCGCCACCTGCCCCGTAGACAAACGCGTGGCCGAAAAAATGATTCCCTATTTGAGCGACATCTTCGGCAACCCCGCCTCCAACAGCCACACATTCGGCTGGACGGCGGAAGAAGCTGTTGAAAAAGCCCGTGCCAACATCGCCGCCCTGATTAACGCCGACCCCAAAGAAATCGTCTTCACCAGCGGCGCGACTGAGTCTGACAACCTCGCCATCAAAGGCGCGGCAAACTTCTATAAATCCAAAGGCAAACACCTCATCACCGTCAAAACCGAACACAAAGCCGTGCTCGACACCATGCGCGACCTCGAACGCCAAGGTTTTGAAGTCACCTACCTCGGCGTACAAGAAAACGGCCTGATCGATTTGGACGAACTCAAAGCTGTCATCCGACCCGACACCATCCTGATTTCCGTGATGTGGGTAAACAACGAAATCGGCGTGGTTCAAGACATCCCCGCCATCGGAGAAATCTGCCGTGAACAAAAAATCATCTTCCACGTCGATGCCGCCCAAGCCTGCGGCAAAATACCTGTGGACGTTGAAGCCGCCAAAATCGACTTACTGTCCATGTCCGGACACAAAGTGTACGGCCCCAAAGGCATCGGCGCACTATACGTCCGCCGCAAACCCCGCGTCCGCCTCGCAGCCCAAATGCACGGCGGCGGCCATGAACGCGGTTTCCGCAGCGGCACCCTGCCCACCCACCAAATCGTCGGCATGGGCGAAGCCTTCCGCATCGCCAAAGAAGAACTCGCGCAAGATATGGCGCACTACACCAAACTGCGCGACATTTTCCTCAAAGGCATCGAAGGCATCGAAGAAGTCTATATCAACGGCGACCTCGAACACCGCGCCCCGAACAACCTGAACGTCAGCTTCAACTTCGTCGAAGGCGAAAGCCTGATTATGGCAGTGAAAGAACTCGCCGTATCCAGCGGCTCCGCCTGTACCTCCGCTTCGCTCGAACCCAGCTACGTCCTGCGCGCGCTCGGCCGCAACGACGAACTAGCGCACTCATCTCTGCGCATCACCTTCGGCCGCATGACCACCGAAGAAGAAGTGCAGTTTGCAGCAGAACTGATTAAATCCAAAATCGGCAAACTGCGCGAGCTTTCTCCGCTGTGGGAGATGTTTAAGGAAGGAATTGATTTGAGTACGGTAGAGTGGGCAGAACATTGATTTGCTCTAAAAGAAAAGGCTGGCTGAGATTTATCTACCAATCCTAGCAAGTAGGTTGGGTTAAAAACCCAACAATAGCAAAATCCTTTTTTCAGGTAGCCTTAATTCCACATTAAACTTTGAAGAACACAACCATGAACGACCAAGAACTAGACCTTGATAATTTGGATGCCCTACTCGAAGACTTCGATGGTATCACCGTGGAAGGCGGCACTGATCCTGAAAACAACGATGACGGCTGTGAAGGCGGTGCGTGCAAAATTTAGCCGCCCCGCTTGAGCTTCGCAGGAATCTGTTTTGCCCGTTTTAATTTCGTTGAAACTAGAACTTTAGCTTCGCAGAAACTCCGTTTTCAGGTAGCCTTAATCCAATCACAAACCATCATAATTTTTAATAAGGAAACACATCATGGCATACAGCGATAAAGTTATTGACCACTACGAAAATCCGCGCAACGTCGGCACGCTCGATAAAGACGACAGTAATGTCGGCACTGGCATGGTGGGTGCGCCCGCCTGCGGCGACGTAATGCGCCTGCAAATCAAAGTGAACGACCAAGGCATCATCGAAGACGCCAAATTTAAAACTTACGGCTGCGGCTCCGCTATCGCTTCTTCCAGCCTGATTACCGAATGGGTGAAAGGCAAAAGCCTGGACGACGCGCTGGCGATTAAAAACAGCGAAATTGCCGAAGAATTGGAACTGCCGCCCGTGAAAATCCACTGCTCGATTTTGGCGGAAGACGCAGTGAAAGCCGCCGTGGCCGATTATAAAAAGAAAAAAGGCGTATAACTATGGCCGGTGGCTGGGCGCCCGACGGCGCGGAACAGGCGCAAATCGACGCCAATTTAGACGACGCGTTGGCCGCCGCTCGGCAAAACCTGCCCTCCGGTGAAAGCGCCCACGAATGCGCCGAATGCGGCGAGCCGATTCCCGAAGCCCGCCGCTGTGCCCTGCCCGGGGTACAGTTGTGCATCGTCTGCCAAGAAGAGGTCGATAAACAACAGCAATTCCGATCCGCCTACAACCGGCGCGGTAGCAAGGACAGCCAGCTGAAATAGGCTACCTGAAAGTATTGTCCGGTGGTTTCTTAGGCTTCGCTTCGGTGGAAACTGTTTGTGCCGAAGACACGGCTGGCGACTGGGAAGAAGCGGTTCAACATGCCTGCGCAGGTATCGATGCCATGTACGACCATTTCGTTGCCTAACGGTTTTAACGGCGTTGAAGCTGCGCTTTAGCTTCGCAGAAACTCCGTTTTCAGGTAGCCTGCGCTCCTAAAAAAGTCTTGCTAACCTAAATACCGAACAACCCCATGTTTACCTCAGAAGAAGCTCAATCCCTGCTCGCCGAAAAAGGCATCGGCAAAACCGTGCTGCAACGCTTACAGCAAATGGGTTTGGACGACGTGGCCAAACTGGCCGCTGCTGATGTTGCCGATGTATTGGAGCAGAGCGCGGCGCTCACCGGCAGCACTTGCTGGAAAAATAGCCCACAGGCCAAAGCTGCTGTAGTCGCCGCCATTGCTTGGGCGGTAAACCGACAAAAGGCTACCTGAAAACCTGATATTGTTTTTCAGGCAGCCTCTTAAGAACCTAAAACAAAGGAAACCCCATGATTACACTCACACCCAACGCTGCCGAACACATCCGCAGCTTCCTCACCAAGCGCGGCAAAGGCGAAGGCATCCGCATCGGCGTGAAAACCAGCGGCTGCTCCGGCATGGCCTACACGCTGGAATTTGCCGATGAAATCCTGCCCGATGATTTGGTGTTTGAAGGGCACGGCGTGAAAGTATTGGTTGATCCGAAAAGCCATATCTATCTCGACGGCACCGAGTTGGACTTCACCAAAGAAGGCCTGCAGGAGGGCTTCAAATTCGCCAACCCGAACGTGAAAAACGAATGCGGTTGCGGCGAAAGCTTTAATGTTTGAGCCCTTGGATTGGCACATCAGAAGGCTACCTGAAACCCCGATTGTGGTTTTCAGGTAGCCTTATCGGCTACAATGCGGCCGTTTATTTGATTGGGATTGATGATGGCAACCCGTTCCAAATCCTCTAAAAGCTGGCTGAACGAGCACGTGAACGACCCCTATGTGCATCAGGCGCAAAAAGACGGCTACCGTGCCCGGGCGGCATACAAATTGCTGGAAATCAACGAAAAAGACAAGTTGATTAAAAACGGTACGGTGTTGGCCGATTTGGGCAGCGCGCCGGGCAGTTGGTCGCAGGTGGCAGTTAAGCTGGTGGGGGCGCAGGGCAGGGTGTTCGCATTGGATATTTTGCCGATGGAGCCGATTACAGGCGTATCGTTTATCCAAGGCGATTTTCGCGAAAACGAGGTGTTGGAAGAGTTGGAAAACCTGCTCGAAGGCCGCGCGCTAGACCTTGTAATTTGCGATATGGCACCCAATATGTCGGGCAATGCGGTAACCGATCAGGCGCGCAGCTATGTTTTGTGCGAGCTGGCGCTGGATTTTGCCGCCGATCATCTGAAAACCGGCGGCAATATGCTGGTTAAGGTGTTTCAGGGCGCGGGTTTTCAGGAATATATGCAGGCCATGCGCGGGGTGTTTGCCCAAGTGCAGGTGCGCAAGCCCAAGGCTTCGCGCAGCCGTTCCAGCGAGGTGTATCTGCTGGGCAGGAATAAGCGGTAATCAGCAAGATGCTGGTTATCATTAGTTTTTTATTTGTGGCATTTTGATAGTTAGGAGCTTGTTACCGTGCGTAACACTGTTAGGACGATTTTGGTTTGGCTGTTTCTGGCCGGGGTGCTGCTTGCCTCGGCCCAAACGTTGCTAGGCAAGAGGGAAGACAAACAGCTGATCAACTATTCGCAGTTTATCCAGCAGGTAAACAAAGGCGAAGTGGCCAAGGTGGATATTGAAGGCACGCTGCTGAGTGGTTATGTGATCAAAGGCGAGCGCACCGACAAATCCAAGTTCTACACCAATGCGCCGATGGACGACAAACTCCTGACGATGCTGCAGGATAAGAACGTTGATTTCCGCTATATCCCCGAAGAAAAGCCCGGCCTGTGGAGCAATATTTTCTTCACCAGCCTGTTGCCGGTATTGTTGCTGATTGGCGCTTGGTTCTACTTTTTGCGCATGCAAAACGGCGGCGGGGGCAAAGGCGGAGCGTTTTCCTTCGGCAAAAGCCGTGCCCGGCTGCTGGATAAAGATGCCAACCGCGTAACCTTTGCCGATGTGGCCGGTTGCGACGAGGCGAAAGAAGAAGTGCAGGAAATTGTGGACTATCTCCAAGCGCCGAACCGTTATCAGAGCTTGGGCGGCCGCGTGCCGCGCGGAATTTTGCTGGCCGGCAGCCCGGGTACAGGTAAAACTTTGTTGGCCAAGGCGATTGCCGGCGAAGCAGGCGTGCCATTTTTCAGCATCTCCGGCTCGGACTTTGTGGAAATGTTTGTGGGCGTGGGTGCTTCCCGCGTGCGCGATATGTTTGAGCAGGCTAAGAAAAATGCGCCCTGTATCATCTTTATCGATGAAATCGATGCCGTGGGCCGCCAGCGTGGTGCCGGTTTGGGTGGCGGCAACGATGAACGCGAACAGACTTTGAACCAGCTGCTGGTGGAGATGGATGGTTTTGAAAGCAATCAAACGGTTATCGTGATTGCTGCCACCAATCGCCCGGATGTACTCGACCCAGCCTTGCAGCGCCCCGGCCGTTTCGACCGCCAAGTGGTGGTGCCGTTGCCTGATATCCGCGGCCGCGAACAGATTTTGAAAGTGCACGCTAAGAGAGTGCCACTGGATGCTTCGGTGGATTTGGTGTCGCTGGCGCGCGGCACACCCGGTTTTTCCGGCGCGGATTTGGCCAACTTGGTGAATGAGGCTGCACTGTTTGCCGGCCGCCGCAATAAAATCAAAGTCGATCAGAGCGACTTTGAAGATGCCAAAGATAAAATCTATATGGGCCCCGAGCGGCGCAGCATGGTGATGCACGAAGACGAGAAACGCGCCACCGCTTATCACGAAGCCGGCCATGCCATCGTGGCCGAGAGCCTGCCGTTTACCGATCCGGTGCATAAAGTAACCATTATGCCGCGCGGCCGTGCGCTGGGCTTGACCTGGCAGCTGCCGGAGCGCGACCGCATTTCGATGTATAAAGACCAAATGCTGAGCCAACTGGCCATCCTGTTTGGCGGACGCATTGCCGAAGATATTTTTGTCGGCCGCATTTCCACCGGCGCGTCCAACGATTTCGAACGCGCCACGCAGATAGCGCGCGAAATGGTGACGCGCTATGGCATGAGCGAAAAAATGGGTGTGATGGTGTATGCCGAAAACGAAGGTGAAGTGTTCCTTGGCCGCAGCATTACCCGCTCGCAGCATATTTCCGAGAAAACCCAGCAGGATGTGGATGCCGAAATCCGCCGCATTCTGGACGAACAATATGCGGTAGCCTACAAAATTTTGGATGAAAACCGCGATAAGATGGAAACCATGTGTAAAGCCTTGATGGAGTGGGAAACCATCGATCGCGACCAAGTGCTGGAGATCATGGAAGGCAAGCAGCCCAGTCCGCCGAAAGATTACAGCCACAATGTGCGTGGCGGCAACGACGCCGATGCCGGCAGCGCTGAGGCAACAGATGCAGGCGAAACTGACCAGCCTCTTGCCGAACCCGCTCCGGCTTTGGCAGATGAGGCTGCCGAGCAAGACCAAGCTGCCGTTCCGCTGAACGCACAGGCTGCAGAAGAATCGGAGCAGCAAGAGGCCACTGCCGACAAACAGCTTTAAAATCACGGTGTATTATTTTCCTGCCAACACATCCGATGAAAGGAAAGACAATGAGCCAAAACGAAAACCTCCAGCCCGAATCCGCCGGTAACAATGCACCGCAAGTGCAGGATGATACCGAGCTGAAGGTGCTCAACAATGCCGACAACAACAACGGCGAAACCACCGAAAGCGGCTGCTGCGGCGTTTGTGGCGGCTAAGTTTGATTGGTTCTTTCAATAAAGGCTACCTGAAAGCGTAAGCTTCAACGCAGTTAAAACGAGCTCGCGAGTTTCTGCGAAGCTAGACTTTCAGGTAGCTTTTTGCTTGTACTGTCACAGTATAGCGATAAAGCTTTCTGTAAAGAGTGAACGATGCAAACCAACGAGGTATGCAGAAGCCGCTTTGAATACCAGAAAGGCTACCTGAAAGTAGGCTTTGCACATGTCTGCGAAGCCGATTTTCAGGTAGCCTTTTAATTTTATTGTCGAACGGTACTCAGCCCTTATCCTTGCCGCCTGGCGGCCATGCGTTTGCCGATGATGTGCAGTTCGGCTTCGGAGATTTTTTGGTCGCCTAGGTCGAACAGCTGCTCTTCGCGTGGAATGTGGAAGTCGTAGCCGGCAGTGAAGCGGGAGATGAGTTCGAGGTTGAGTGGTGTGCCGTCGGCAAGGGAGGCCAGGTGTTGGTTGAGTAAATCCCAGCTGCTGTGCAGGGATTGGTGTTCGCTTTCCAATTCTTGGATCAGCGCCTTGGCTTCGGGGGCGTATTGCAGCAGTAGGGGAAAGAAATCTTCTTCTTCGTCTTGGTGGTGTAGAAGAGCGGCTACATTGAAATAGTGACAGATTTGGGTAACGGCTTGCTCAGCTACAGTGTTGTAGCCGTGCTGTTGCAGATAGTCGGGCAGGGCGTGCAGCTGGCTGCAGAAGCGTTTTACTTTGCCATGGCAGGCGCGCAGCATGGCGGTGGGCTGCTCGAAGGTAACGGAGCTGGTGTTGAATAAGTCCATGATGTGTATTGTTGAGGCTACCTGAAAAGCAAAATGCTGCCGTAATACGGCAGCAGTGTCAATGTGTGGACAGGGTTGGCCGAGCTGGGTGCGCGGTGGCAAAACTGCGGCTATTGCAGATTGTTTTTGCCGGCAGCAGCCTGATGGTTATCGCTGTGGTTGCCTAGGTAGGAAACGGCCAAATCGGCGCAGCAGCCGCAGCAGGTGGCCACGCCCAAGGCGTTTTGCAGGTCAGTAAGGCTGGTGGCTCCGGCGGCAACAGTTTCTTGAATCTGGCGGTCGGAAATGGCATTACAAACACAAACAAACATGAGTGTGCCCCTTAAAAATAGTTGTTCTATTGATAATCAGTATTATTAGTGTATAGTAATGGAAACTAATTTAGTATGGCAATAGGTTTTTATGTAAATGGGAGGGCAGGGAAAAGTTGCAGTTGTGGCCTTGGTATATAGCTAAAGCACTTCTCTATCCTACTGCGTTGGCTCGCCTTGTATGAGTGCTTCAGCTATGGCCTTTCTGGCTGCTACAAACCTTCTCTACTATTTGGCCAAACTAACATAAAAGGCTACCTGAAATTTAGCTTCGTAGAAGCTGGAGCTTTCAGGTAGCCTTATTATGTTGGCAGGATGAGCTTTACCCACTATTCTCTGTGCAATGATGGGCTATATATTAGCCCCCCTACTCCGGTTCAGAATCTGCCTGCCCGTTTAAAACGGGCAAGGCCAAGGTTTCGCCGTTTCCGCCCACGAATTCAATTTCACACTCATCTTTACCGTATATATCCAGAATCACGCTGTGTGTGCTGACAGACAGGCGGTGTTCGGGAATGTCTCTAATCAGTTCAACTACCCTATCTTGTTGGCAGAAAGTGTCTCTATTTGCAACGCTGGCCAGATGCCGTGTGGTGGCAGCAGAAGCCGGCCCCGGCCGTACAGCTGCTCTTCCAAGACCAATGCCGCAGACAGAAAGGCAAATTGGTGCGGCATGACGGTGATGGCGTCATCAATTGTAGCGGTACTTATCCGCCAGCCATGTTGCCCTGGCAGCAGGCTACCTGAAACTTGCCACCACATGCTGCCTTCCTGCTCCTCTTGTCCCGACTGCTCATAAGCCCAGCCCAGCAGCACGGTTTGCCCGGGCTCGGCCAGCAATGCATTCAGCACGGCATACAGCGGGCTGAGGCAATCGGCGGCATCGACGGCGAGAAACACGCTGTTGCCGCTGCTGCCGAGGATTTGCGCCAGCTGGAAGGTAGCGGCGTTGTGGAGGTTGGCCATGAAATCGAGCGGCGAGGGCTGGCTGGCGGCAAGTTTTTGCTGCATCGCGGCCATGCGCGAGGGGGAGCTGAACGGCGAGGCGAGATAAATGGCAGGGTTTTCAGGTAGCCCTTGGCACAGCGGCAAAGCGCCAAGCAGGGCGAGCAAGGTGAAACGGCTCAGGCGGCGGACATCGATGCCGTATTGCTCGCGCAAAAGGCGGTGCAGTTCGGCATCGGGCTGCTGCGGCTCGGCGATAAAACGGGCAGTGGCTTGGAGATAGGCCAAGGTTCGGCCTGGATTTAATGGATTCAACATCATCAACAATACTTTTCAGGTAGCCTCAACCCTGCCAATCCAACACCCAAGCGCAATGACTGCCGCCGAAGCCGAGGAAGTAGTTCAGATAGCTGCCGTTTGGCAGCGGCTGGCCGTGCAGGGTGGGCAGGGGAAAATCCGAAGCGGCAACAGGCAGGGGCGGCAGGCGGCCTTGTTGCAGGGCTGAGTGATGCAGGGCGGTTTCCAAAGCGGCGGTGGCGCCGAGGGTGTGGCCGGTGTAGGGTTTGAACAGCAGGGACGGAGTATGCGGCCAGATTTGGCGGCGCACCTGCTTTTCTACTTCATCGCTCAAGCCGCCGCTGCCGTGGGTTTTCACGCCGCATAAATCCGACGCGGCCATTCCGGCGCAGCGCAGGCATTCGGCAAGCAGGCTGTGCAGCGGTTCGGCGGAAGAGGCGGTGAGGTTGAGGTGGTCGGTTTGCGCAGTGAAGCCGTGCAGGCGGCAAACGTAATCACGGTGCGGCTGGGAAGAGAGTGCCAGCGCAGCCATGCCTTCGCCCAACACCAGCCCGCCGGCATTAAGAAACGGCAGCCTGCCCGGCTCGGTGTCGAGCAGGTTCATGGCATGGAAATGCTCAAAGGTGAGCCAGTTGAAGCTTTCAAAGCCAACCACAATGGCACGTTCGGTCACGCCGTTTTCGATGCTGCGGGCGGCGGCGAGCAGGGCTTGGGCGGCGGCGGTGCAGGAGGTGGCGAAGCTAAATACGTTGGGGCTGCGGAAACGGGTTTTCAGGTAGCCTGCAATTTCACACAGGGTGTAGTGTTCTTCTTCGGGGCTAGCAGCCGGCGCGGCTTCGCGGTCGGACATCACATAGGAGGTGGAGCCGATGAACACGGGAATACCGGCCAGGTTGTCTGCCTCCCAGCCGGCCGCGGCGGCGGCTTGGCGGATTTGAGCCTCAATCCAGCCGCACAGCTGCGCCAGCGTGGCCGGAGCGGCGGGGAAGGCGGCAAAATACGGCAGCTCGCGCGGCTGCCCTAGGCCTTGGGCGGTGCGGAGGACGGGCGGCAAGAATGAGGTTTCAGGTAGCCCGAACGGGCGGCTGCCCTGCCCTTGTGCGCACCAATAGCTGCTACCGCACAAATAGGCGGCTCGGGATGGAGTGTTTGCAGTGTTCATTTTTCAGGTAGCCTCAAGCGGTCTGCCCGGCATTTCCAGCAATTCCCATTCATACTCCGCATCATGGATGGCTAGCGCATAGCCGTTTTCAAGATACAGCCCGAAATCGTCATGTTGTTCAAACCAATGATCCAACGCGGCCTGCAAGGCGGGCAGGGAAATGCGCGCCCAGAAGCCGAAGCCATTTTCTTCTAGGCTTATCCACGCCGTATCGGCCAGTAAGGCGCGTACCCGGTGCACCATTTCGGCGCGGGCGGCTTGGTGTTGGACTTGGCGGAACGGGTGGTCGATGATGCCGTTTTGATGAAACGGGAACACGGCGGCAGCCGGGCGGGCGGTGCGGTAGATACCGCTGTCGACAAACCGACGAGCAATGTCGCCATCTGTGGATTGGATGTCGGCAATGTTTAAAAAGGCATAGCGCTGCTGCAAGCGGGCTTGGGCGTTGCGTTGTTGGAGTTGGGCGATTTTAGAGTTCATGGTTACACCCTTAAGGCTACCTGAAAAATATAGACAATTGTTTAACAAAAATATTCAAACCACTAGGCACAAATTTTCCAGTGCGAATGGTGCAGCTATGCTTATCTGCTGGTGCAGCCGAACGGAGCGCGGTTTTTCGGGGGACAAGGGCTTGCATGCCCGAAGCGGCTTAGCCGAAAGTTGCGAGCCCGCCCGAAAAATCGCGTGGAGTGAGGGAAGTTTGGTGAAGCCAAACCTGTGCCCGCAGTCGCCTTTCTTTTGCTTTCTTTTCTTTGGCGAAGCAAAGAAAAGAAAGTGCCCGCGCCGGCATGAGGCGCAAAGGTGAACAGGCAAAAATAGCGAAGGCTACCTGAAATTTGGCTACTGCTTAAAACCTAACTCTTGCTTTACAAACAGGTCTTGAAAAAGACTTTCAGGTAGCCTTTATGCGCCGTGCTGTTCGCGGATAAAGGCGGCCAAATCGCGCACGTTCATCATGTGTTTGCGCACCATGCGGTCGCCGTTGAGGCGCACGCCGTAACGGGCTTGCAGGGCGACGGTGATTTGCAGCGCGTCGAGCGAATCGAGGCCGACCGGGCTTTCCGGGCCGAATAGCGGGGAGTCGTCGGCAAAGGCGGCCATGTCCACATCGTCTTGTTTTTCGGTTTCGCGCACAATCAGGCTTTTCAAGGCCTGCTCCAGCGCGGGGGAGCTTAAATCGGGCATGTTCACTTTAAAATCTCGCTTGGGTTTTGAGTTGGCGGCGGTAGAGCGCGGCGGCGGCGGCGAGGACGGCGAGGCCGAAACCGGCCAGGCGCAGCAGCTGCGGGGCGATTTGCGCTAGGGTGTAATGGTTTAACAGCAGTTTCTGGAAGGCGGACAAGCCCCAGCCCATCGGCGAGAGCTGGGAGAGCTGCTGCATCAGCGCGGGCATGATATGCACCGGCACCATTACGCCGCCCAGTGCGGCCATGATGATGATGCCGCCGCCGCCCAGCACCACGGCGTGTTCGGTGGTTTTGGCCAGCACGCTCACCAAAAGCCCGTAGCCCAGCGCGGCCAGGCTCACGGCGCAGGATACGGCGGCATAGCCCGCCCAGCCCCCGGCCAGCGCAAAGGAGGGCATGCCGAGCAGGGGCAGCACCCATGCGCCCAGCGCAATCATGCCTGCAAACTGCAACTGGTTGATTAAGAAGTAGGGAATCAGCTTGGCAGCCAAGAGTTTCCAAGCGGGGGCTCGCGCCATGTTCAAGCGGGTGAGCGTGTTGGTCTGCCGTTCCATCGCCATCACGTTGGATAGCGGTATCATGATGAAAAACATGCCGAAAATCAGCCAGGCGGGCACGCTGTGCTGCACGGAGTTGGGCTGTTCCACCGCCTCTCCCTGCCGGTTCAGATACGTTTCCTGCCACATTTCGCGCCCGAGATAAGTTTCGATTTGGCCGAACTTATTGTCCAATTCTTTGTTCACTTGGTCTTGAATGCGGCGCACGGCGGGATTTTTGTTGTTGTCCAACACGATTTCGTTGCCATCGAAATACTGCGCCAGGCGTGCCTGGGTGTAGTGCTGGCGCATCAGGCCTTTGATGCCGAGCAGCCAGCCGCGGTCGGCATCGGGCTGGAGCCACAGGCGTAGGGGCTGTTCTTTTTCCAGCGGGGTGGTTTCATCGTTTGGATTAAGCAGCAGCAAATCGGCCTCGCCGCGCTGTAAGGCTAGCTGAAACTCGGCCAGGCGGCTTTTATCGGCCAGCTGCACTTTCAGCTTCTCGTTTTGCAGGGCTTGCAGAAACTGTTGGTTGAGCTGGCTGCCGGGCTTACCAAGCAGCACGATTTGCGCATCGGGATTGAGGTTTTCCCGGCTGCTGCTCAAGGCGGCCGACATAATCAGCATAAACAGAATCGGCATCACAAACAGCACCGCCACGCCGTGCAGATCGCGGCTGAGCAGCTTGAGTTCTTTCGCAATGGCGGCGGCTAACATGAGGCCGGCCTTGTGGGATGGGATGCTTGCATGGGTTTGATCATATTCGTTTTATGGTTTTCAGGTAGCCTGCTTGGACAAGAAGTCCAAATAAAAACTTTCCAGCGAAGCAAAGCCGAAACGGCAGGCTTCGGCGGCGTAGCCTTTATCTTGCAGCGCGGCCAGCAGTTCGGCGGGCGTATCGGTATCGAAATGCAGGGTACCGTCGGCGGCACGGCGGCCTTGCAACGCGGCCAGCTCGGCATCGGGCAGCGGCGGCACGGTGCGCAGGGCCAGACCAGATTGCCCGCCTTGGCGCAGCACCTCATGCAAGCCGCCGTGATACACCAGCCGCCCGCCGTGCAGCAGCGCAATATCGCGGCACAACAGCTCGATTTCCTGCAAATAATGCGAGGTGTACACCACCGTGATGCCTTGCTGCGTGAGCGCGGCCACGCTATCCAAAATAAAGCGGCGCGATTCGGGGTCGATGCCTACGGTGATTTCGTCCAAAAAAATCAGCTTGGGGCAGTTGATGAGGCCGATGGCGAAATTCAGCCGCCGCTTCAGGCCGCCGGAAAGGTGTTTAGCCAGCTTCGCTCGGTGTACGGCCAGGCCGGCCTGCTCCAGCAGGGTTCTCAGGTAGCCTTCGTCGCGCACGGCATACAGCGCGGCAAAAAAGCGCATATTGTCCCACACCGAGAGCAAGGGATAAAAGGCAAAATCCTGCGGCACCAGAGAAATACGCTGCCGCTCTTTGGCCGGCAGCCTGCCCAGCAGCACGCCGTCAAACAAAATCTGCCCGCTCTGCACCGGCAAAAGCCCGGCCAAAAGCGACATCAGCGTGGTTTTGCCTGCGCCGTTTGGGCCGAGCAAGCCCAGCGCCGCCCCCTCGGCCACTGGCAAGCTCACGCTGTCGAGTGCGTTTTCCTGTGCCTGTGAATAGCGGTAGGTAATTTCTTGTATTTCAATCATAAATTTTAAATTCTTAACATTTTAAATTCTTAACAAAGTTGCCAGAAACTGTCCATTTTATTCAGCTACCTGAAAAATAATATCAGAATAATAGCCTAAGTCTACTCGAAACTGCCGCCCAAAATTTCTAAAATCGATCCTCGTTCTTAACTCAACCTAATAATGATACTGATATGAGTACAATGAAAACTGTAAGATGGTACGGTCGCCGCGACATCCGTGTGGAAGACGTAGCCATTCCCGAAATCACACGCCCGTCATAAGTGAAAATCGCTGTGAAATACACCGGCATCTGCGGCAGCGGACCTGCACGAATACCTCAACGGCCCTATCTTTATCCTGGTAGAGAAAGAGCACCCCTATTCCAGCCGCAAAGGCCCGCTCACGCCCGACCACGAATTTGCCAGCGAAATCGTGGAAGTGGGAACAGGCGTAACCACCAATGTGAAAGTAGGTGACTGCATAACCGTTGGGCCGATTTTGGACAAAGACGGACTCAAAGGCAAATACAACCTTGGTAAAAACCTCAGCTTTGTCGGCCTGGCTGCCGATAGCGGATTCACCAGCTACTGCGTGGTAGACGGCGAATTGTGCCACAAATTGTCCGACAGCATCGACTACGAACAGGGTACGTCAGAGCCCGCTGCCGCAGCCCTGTATGCCGTGCGCCAAAGCAGCTTCAAAGCCCTGCATGCTGCCGGTGCCACCATCATCTACGCCATTGAGCTTTCTCCCGAACGCCAAGCCAAAGCTCGCAAACTGGGTGCTGTGGTGGTCAACCCCTCCAAAGTGAATGTGGTAGAACACATCAAAGTCGAAAACGATGACGACGTAAACGTGTCGTTTGAGATAACCGGCGTGGCTCCCGTGCTGAAACAGGCCATCGAAGCCGTGGAAAACGACGGCAAATGCGTGATCGTGAGCATTTGGGAAAACGAAGCCTCCATCCACCCGAACGAAATCGTGATTAAGGAAAAAACTGTGAAAGGCATCATCGCCTACCGCGACATTTTCCACGCCGTATTGCAACTGATGGAACAAGGCTACTTCCCGAAAAACAAGCTGGTTACCAAACGCATCAAGCTGCAAGACATCGTGAGCGAAGGCTTTGAAGCCCTGGTGAAAGAGAAGAGCCAAGTGAAGATTTTAGTGTCTCCAAACCAAGCGCTTAGCCCGCTTACACCAAACAGCTGCCCGCAGGGAAACTTGGGAGCGGTTTTGTGTGAAAGGCTACCTGAAAAATGGATTTCAGGTAGCCTTCGGTGCGGTGGCGTGCAGGCATTAAATATACCCTGCGGAATCTCAAATAGCCCTTACGCCCACATGGATCCAAACAATCGGAAATAATCGGGAAAGGTTTTGTTCACGCATTGCGGGTCGTTGATATACACGGACACGCCAAGCAGGGAAACCAGCGAGAAGCACATGGCCATGCGGTGGTCATCGTAAGTGGCGATGCGGGCATTGGCGACTAGGCGGGGCGGCGGGGTGATGTGGATGGCTTCGGCTTCCTCTTCCACCCGTGCGCCAAGTTTGCGCAGTTCGGCGGCCATGGCGGCGATGCGGTCGGTTTCTTTCACGCGCCATGAGCCGATATTGCGCAGGCTGCAACGCGCGCCGGCAGCAAGTGCCACCACGGCCAGGGTCATTGCCGCATCGGGGATGTGGTTGGCATCCAAATCGAAGGGGCGGATGCGCTGGCCGGGGCGGCGGGCTACCTGAATATAATTTTCGCCCCACTCCACGGCGGCGCCGATTTTTTCCAGCTCGACGGCAAACGCAGTGTCGCCCTGGATGCTGTGCCACCCGATACCGTACACGCGCACGGGAGTGGCGGCGAGCAGGCCGGCGGCAAGGAAATAGGATGCGCCGGAGGCATCGCCTTCCACGTGAAGGTTGGCCGGGGCGTGGTAACGGGCTGTTTCAGGTAGCCTGAACAGCCGATGGCTGTCGTGGGCTACCTGAACGCCGAATTGCGCCATCAGTTTGAGCGTGATGTCGATATAGGGTTTGGAAATCAGCTCGCCCTGTACTTCGATTTCGTGCGCCTGGCCGGTGAGCGGCAAGGCCATCAGGAGGGCGGTGAGAAATTGGCTGGACACGTTGCCGCGCACGGCGATGCGGCTCTGGCCGCCGACCTGCCGCTCGCTGATGTGTAGCGGCGGATAGCCTGTCTGGCCTTCATAACGGATATTGGCTCCGGCTTGGCGCAGGGCATCGACCAAATCGCCGATGGGGCGTTCGTGCATCCGTGCCACGCCGTGCAGATGGTAATCGCCGCCAAGCAGAGCCAGGGTGGCGGTGAGCGGGCGGAAGGCGGTGCCGGCGTTGCCGAGGAACAAATCGGCCTGCCGCCGTGGGAAACGGCCGCCGCAGCCGTGCACGGTGTAACTGCCGCCTCCATGATGTTCAATGCGGACGCCGAGGCTTTGCAGCGCGGCGAGCATATGGCGGGTGTCGTCGGCATCGAGCAGGTTGTCGATGCGGCAAGCGTTGTCGGACAGGGCGGCCAACAGCAGGGTGCGGTTGCTGATGCTTTTGGAGCCGGGCAGCGTGATGGCGGCGGGGCGCAGGCGGGCAGCGGGGAGGTAGAGGGAATCGGTCATGATGGGCTTGGAATAGAAGGAAGGGCTAGCTGCAAACAGACAACGGTTTTTATGGAGGAGGAGGTGTTTTCAGGTAGCCTTTCTGGGTTTCAGGCTACCTGAAATTTGGGCTGGTTTAGTTTTCAGGTAGCCTCTTGCTTGGCCTAAAGGCTACCTGAAACCACCGCCCTACTCTGCTGCCGCCATTTCCAGCATTTCGGCGGCATGACGGCGGGTGGTGTCGGTGAGGGTTTCGCCGCCGAGCATGCGGGCGATTTCTTCGACGCGCGCACTGCCTTCGAGCTCGCGGATGGTGCTCACAGTTTGGCCGCCACCGCTGTGCTTGCTCACCTGCCAATGCTGCGCGCCGCAGGCAGCTACTTGCGGCAGGTGGGTAACGGCAAGCACTTGGTGCTGCCGCCCCAACGTGCGCAGGGCGCGGCCGACGGTTTCGGCCACGCCGCCGCCGATGCCGCTGTCTACTTCGTCAAAAATCAGGGTGGGAATCTGCGTGCATTGGCTAGCGGTGACCTGCAGAGCCAGGCTGATGCGGGCCAGTTCGCCGCCGGAGGCGACTTTGTTTAACGGCCGCAAGGGACTGCCTTGGTTGGCGGCTACCTGAAACTGCACCTGCTCCAGCCCATATGCCTGCGCTTCGCACGGGATGAGCTCAATGTGGAAACGCGCACCACGCATGGAAAGCTGCTGCATGTGTTCGGTGGTTTCTTCGGCCAGTTTGGCAGCGGCCTGCTGCCTTTGAGCAGACAGCTCGCGCGCAGGCTGCAAATAGGCGGCTTCGGCCAGGCGCACCTGTTCTCGCAGGGCTTCGATATCGGCGGCGGCTTCGGAATCGGCCAAATCCTGCTGCAGCTGCGCCAGGCGGGCAGGCAGGTCTTCTGGCTCGATACGGTGGCGGCGGGCGGCAGACATCAGCTCGGCCATGCGCTCTTCCTGCGCGGCCAATTCGGCGGGGTTGATTTCGGCACGGGCGGCCACGCTGTGCATGTGGCTGCTGATTTCGCCCAACTCGGCTTCGATGCTATCCAGCATGGCCAGGCTTTCGGCAAAACGTGGCTCGATGCCGGAGAGGCTTTCCAGCTGGCGGCGGCAACGCCCGGCCAGGCTGTGCAGGCCGTTGTCGCCATCGATGTGGGCGGCCACTTCTTCGGCAGCCTGCAACAGCTCGGCAGCGTGCGCCAAGCTGTCGTAGCTTTGCGAAAGCTGCGCCCATTCGCCTTCCACCGGGGCGAGTTTTTCCATTTCGCCCACCTGCCAAGCCAGCCGCTCGCGCTCTTCGGCCAAACGCTCGCCCTCGGCTTCGGCGGTAGCCAAATCTTCTTGTGCCTGCCGCCATTGCCGATAAGCGGCTTGCACTTGCTCGGCCAATGGCTTACTGCCGGCAAAAGCATCCAACAGATCGCGCTGCACGGCTTCGCTGTTGAGCGAGTGGTGCGCGCTTTGGCCGTGGATGTCCACCAGGCGGCTGCCGATTTGGCGCAGTTGGGCCAGGGTGGCGGCCTGATTGTTGATGAAGCTGCGGCTGCGGCCTTTGCTGTCGATGGTGCGGCGGATGGAAAGCTCGACCTCGTCTGCGCCGAGCAGGCCTTGTTCGCAGAGTTCGGCGCGCAATGCGGGCAAGCCGCTCAAATCAAACAGGGCGGAAAGCTGCGCTTCGGGGCAGCCGTGGCGGATTTGGCTGTAGTTGGCCTTGTCGCCGAGCAGCAGGCTGAGCGCATCGAGCGTGATGGATTTGCCGGCACCGGTTTCGCCGGTGAGCACGGTAAAACCGGGCTGGAAATCCAGATGGAGTTGCTCAACAATCACAAAATCGCGCAAAGAGAGGGCAAGCAGCATGGTGTTCTCGAAAGGAAGGAGTGAAGCGGATTATATAACAGGCTACCTGAAAACCGAGAGGCTACCTGAAAACGGTTTTTCAGGTAGCCTTTTGCTGTGTATCTTGGGATTACAGCAGTGCGTCTACAAACTCGCGGGCGTTAAACGGGCGCAAGTCGTCGATGCCCTCGCCCACGCCGATAAAGCGCACCGGCACGGGGCGGCGGCTGGCCAGCGCAGCCAGCACGCCGCCTTTGGCCGTGCCGTCGAGCTTGGTGACGATGAGGCCGGTGAGCCCCAGAGCGTCATCGAAGGCAATCACTTGGTTCACAGCATTCTGGCCGATATTGGCATCCAGCACCACCACGATTTCATGCGGCGCGTCGGGCATGGATTTTTGCAACACGCGCTTCACTTTTTTGATTTCTTCCATCAAATGGGTTTGCGTGGGCAGGCGACCGGCGGTGTCGGCCAGCACGATGTCAATACCGCGCGCTTTGGCGGCTTCCACGGCATCGAAACAGACGGCGGCAGAATCGCCGGAAGCTTGGGAAATCACGGTAACGCCGTTGCGCTCGCCCCATTCGGCCAGTTGCTCGCGGGCAGCGGCGCGGAAAGTATCTCCGGCGGCCAGCAGCACGCTTTTGCCCTGGGCTTGGAAATTTTTGGCCAACTTGCCGATAGAAGTGGTTTTGCCCGCGCCGTTGATGCCGGCGAGCATAATCACAAACGGCCGTTTGTCTGCGGGCCAGATCAACGGCTGCTCCAACGGTTTAATCAGCTCGTAGATGGCTTCTTTCAATGCACCGCGCAGTTCTTCACCATCTTTCAGGCCACGCAGGCTCACGTGCTGGCGCACCTCTTCCATCAGATGCTCGGTGGCTTCAATGCCCATATCGCTGGTGAGCAACACGGTTTCCAGCTCTTCATACAGGTCTTCGTCTATCTTGCCGCCACCAAACACACCGGCCAGCGACTTGGCCATCTGCTGGCGCGATTTGCTCAAGCCTTGCTTGAGGCGGGCAGCCCAGCCGAGTGAGGCGGGCTGTTCAGGCGAAGGTTCGGTAGTGATTGCTTCTGCAATTGATGAAGCAGCCAGTTCAGCGGCTTCCTGTTCACTGAATGCTAGTTCGTTAGTTGACTGCTCATCAGAGGCATATTCATTGATCGAAGCAACTTCTTCAGTCGTGGCAATGGATTGTTCAGCCAAGACTTCCGATTGCACGAGCGGTGCTTCAGCATTCGCTACCTCTGTAGCTGCAGTTTCATGCACCAATGTTTTGTTGGGCAAGTCAGTCGATTTCGATTCGGCAACAGAAATTTCAGCAGCAAATGTCGGGGCAGCAGATTGCTCTGCTGTTTTTAGGGCAGATTGTGCCGCAACCTCATCTGGTTGAACTGCTTCTTCAACAGCCTGCACCAACTCAGCTTTCTGTTGCGGGGCAGTTGGTTGCGCTTTGCGTTTTCTAAAAAATCCAAATACCATCTGGTTGGTTATACTCCATAAACAAACCGGTTTACTAGTCAGCAATGGAACAAAGGCTACCTGAAACAGATTGGCTGTATTTTCAGGTAGCCTGGCGTGCGGCACTCATTGCGTGTCGGATAGGCGTTTAGCTGCTTTCCAAATCTACAATGCTGCGTGCGGCACGTCGGGCGTCGAGCAGAATCAAGCCCAGTTTGGCACTTTCTCGGGCAGTTACTACCAATACAGTGTCTTCACCGGCTTGAATCAGCAGGATGTAGCCATCGGTGCCTTTCACAATCACCTGCTCCAATTCGCCACATAGTAGCTCTTTGGTGGTACGGTTGCCCAAGGCCAGCAACGCGGCAGACATAGCACCAACACGATCCGGGTCAATATTGGCCTGGAGCATAGAGGCAACCGGCAAGCCGTCACTGGAAATAACAGCGGAAGCGGTAATATCAACAGACGAGCTGTTTAAATCACTCAATACAGAAGAAACTAATTGTTGTTGCATATTGTGTTTTCCCAATAATTTAATTAGAGTGCTTCAATCTGGTTAGCAGAATCAACGATTTGATACAGCGCCCGCACTAAAGATACAAATTCATCTTTATGCAGCTGCGGTACACCGCCGGTAACCAGGATAAATTTCAAATCACCGATATACAGCGGGAAGAAAGTCAGCTCACTCTGGCCTGACGGATCACAAATGCCCACCGCATTGTGGTAGATATTCAGGTTGTTCTTAATCAAGAGGCTATGCTGTTCATACAAGCGAACGGCTTCACTGGCCAACACTGCGATTTCTTCAGCAGCTTCGTGGTTGAAACCGGAGCTGGAAAAATAGAAACCGTCTTGATCTACCAATAATGCCTTCTGCACATCAGAGAGGTGCGTAAGAATATTGGGCAGGCCGGTGCCGCTGAGCAAATCGGTTTTTTTGTCCGGCTCGTCTTCGCCATACAAAAATTCCAAACGCTGCATGCGGTACAACAAGTTGAGTGCGGCATCAATATCGTTGGTTTGCGCCCAACGCAATAAATTTTCCCGGCCAACAGTTTCCTGCTCGCCAGCCTGCAGAATACCGCCCAGCAGAGTACGGCTAGCACTTTGGCCTTTATTGGAAACCGCATAGTATGCGCCAGCGGGAGTTACTCGTGGGTATAGATTAGGCTGCAAAAGTAGTGTCGAATCCATTTTTATACCTCTAAACCAGGATCAATTGAATACAGCATCGCAGTAACCAGCTGTTTCACATCGTTTTCATTCCGCGCATCAATTTCAAATACCGGCACGTTCATGCCGTATTGCAGCAGGTATTTCTGATACACCTCGATACCGGGCGTGGCTTTCAAATCCATCTTGGTTACACCCACAACCACAGGTGCGGTTTTGAGCAAATCACTAAACGAATCCAAGAAGAATTTCAGGTCTTTCAAAGGATTGGAACGGGTATTATCCAACAGCAACACCAAGCCCATACTGCCTTGGCTCAAAATGTCCCACATGAAATCAAAACGTTCCTGCCCGGGCGTGCCGTACAAATGCACCTTGGTATTCTCATCTAAGTGAATCACACCGTAGTCCATGGCCACGGTGGTGTGGCTTTTCATGGAGGTAGTCATATCAGATGCACGGGCATCGGTCTTAATCGGTGGGTCGTCTGACAGTGCAGCAATAGCGGTAGTTTTCCCTACGCCGACCGGACCTGTAAAAATAATCTTATTCTCTGCCATGTTATATTCCTTTATCGGCCAATAATTTTATTCATCAAACGTTGCAGCAGCCCGCGCTGTTTCGGTACTTCTTCGTCGCTATCTTCTTCATGCGCTCTAGTATGAACTCTCTCCGGACGCTGTATAGTTTGCGTTTGTGCAGCAACTCTAGCTTGCCCTGCTCCAGCAGTCTGAGTCTCAGCCTGCCCGGCCGATTCCACAATCAGATGGTCGGTAACATAGACCGCAGTAAGATAATCAGCTAAATCTTTGTTATCGATAAGCATCAGCTTGTGCAGAATAGTCAGGCTACCTGAAGCCTTGGTTAAGAAGGCGGATAGGCGCATTGATTCGGCAAGCGGTGCCAAACGAGTCAGGTTTGGCCAGTTGCGAACTTTGAATACTGTGCTTTTGTTGATTACTTTGGGAAAGCGGCCATTACTTGTCCAAATAGCCAACTGCCATAAGCAAGCAGTAATGGAAAGCTTGGCCTTGGCTTTCAAGTTCTCTTCAGTAATCGCTCGCGTTTGCAAATCAACAAATTTCTGTTCACACAAAGATTTGAGTGTTTCAGAATCGGTTACCAACAACACTTTCTGAATGGACGGGAACACCAGCAACATAGGTTTGCCGTTGTGCATTACCGCCACATTGACATCCTGCTTGGCTGCTTTGCGTACTTCGCCCAACAAACCGTTGTCTTCATCGAAATGTTCGATGGTGATACTAGCCGAATGAGATCGTACAGACGAAGCTTGCTCGGTTTCCTGTGTTGCCAGCCTAGGAGCATGCTCCGCTCGGCTACTACTACTGGCTACCCAAATGCCGTTACCCTGTTGCAGGTTTTTTAAGTTCAAAAACAGAGTATCGAACTTAATCGGCTTGGCCAGATAAGGAGCGGTTACCGGAGGCGGCAAGCTGGAAAAATACACCACCTTCGCATCGGGAAACTGGTTTTTTGCATCTTTCCAAATCTCCACATCAGTATCGGCATCGGCCAATACCATATCTGGCTGAATACCCTGCTCCACTGTAACCAGTTCATAATTAGTAATACCATGCATTTTGAATGCCATACGGAACATCGCATATTGGCGCTCATCCATGCCCAACAACATGATGTGAACCGTCTTCACTTGGGGGATTGCGTTATTAGTCATTTATCATGTCCGAACAGAACCGTAGTTGATTTTTTGTAGTAATTGGCTCATTGCCAATACTACCTCCTCTGGCGGATGCTGGATATTGGCACGTATCTTATGCAATACCTGCTCCAGGCGTTCCCATTCTTCTGCACGTTCGCAAATATCGAACAACGTAATATACAACTGTGATTCGCTGGGGTACTCCAAGATGGATTCTTCCAGCAAATTCATTGCTTCATCTAACTGGCCATACATCAGTAATGATTCGACATCACGCAACACTTTTTCTGCCGGGGTCTGTTTCATGCTGACATCATCAGTACGTGTTTTAATAAGGGGTTTACGGTGCGCTTTTTGAGTACTGGTGCCACGATCCAAGAAACCGTTGGCAGTCCCGATTTCGCGCAGTTGAACCTCATTCGGATTGGATTCCAACTGAGTGAAGATGGTGTGTTCGCCCAGGTTGAGACCCCAGCCCAGCATTCTTTCCTTCACTTGGCGGCCATACTGACCCAAGGTGTAATAAAGCTGCCAAAGATGTTGGGCAAAACGGTCAATATTTTGATTTTTATAGTCCAAACTCAGCGCATCAATAATCAACGCAGCCGGTTTGTTGGCCTGGCGGATGGCCTTATTGGCATAGCTAACTGCCGTATCGTAGGCAAGCCTGTCCTTCATCAGGCGATAGCCAGATTCAGGCTTCATAAAGCCCATCAGAGCAGCTTTTTCTTCATCATGTACAAGAATAGCACCGGTATATTTGGAATTGGTAACCAGCTCTTTGCGGGACTCGGCCAATGCTGAATTGGCCACTTTCTGCTCGCTCTCGGCTTCTACGGCTATACGGCGGCTTTTCTGCTTGGTTTGTGCCGGCATATCCAGCCCGATGCGTTCGCCGATTTCAGCAGAGGTCTGCTGTATACCCCAGCCTAGTAATTCTTCAGCCAACACGCGCAGACTAAGGTTGTTTTTATCAACTGCCAAACCTTGTTTGATGTAGTCCTCGGTTTGCGCTTTAGTGAGCAGATTGCCGAACTGGCGCAAAGTTTCAGCCAATTCATCCGGCTTTTTAGCATCCAGCCACAGCTGCACCAGCTCATTAACTAAAGAGCTGCGCATACCATCGCTCACGACTACCGAGCCAGAAGTTAGATATTGAGACAGCGATTCGGCAGCTTTTTCGTGGTAACCGAATTGCTTATAGACTTTATATTCCGTCAGTGCATCCACTTCCTGCGACACATTGGTAGCTTCTTCCACTTCCACATCAGGTACAGCTTCCCAACCCCAGTCTTCGCTCACCTCAACCTCTTCAGGCTCGGATAACGAAGCGGCTACAGACTGTCGATCTGCCGCTGGAGCCGATTTCTTGCTGGCCACCCTAGCGGCAGCACGCTTACTTCTGCCTTTTTTCTCTTCATCAACAGCGGCTTTTGCCTGCTGTTTCTGGCGGCGTTGAACAAAAATCAAGCCAGCCAAAACCACCAATAGCGGAATCAGAATCATCAGATCCATTTATCCCACCCTCCCTAAACATAATTGAATGAAAATATTCATCCTACTTCTCTTAATTACGTCTTTCCAAATACAAATGTTGAAAATTCAGCCTAAAGTATATATTAATTTACACGTTCTATTCAAACGGATTCACGAAAACCGCCACCAAAAAGGAAGGGGTTGCGCACCAACAGCGTATCTTTGTTCTCCTCCCAGCAGGCAATAACTGATAGGCAATTTTCACGGCAACACCCCGTTGGGCAACAACAGCCAAACATAGCCGGTCTGCTTCATGCGGCCGGCCATTCTGCCTGCTTCGTCACCATAACCCCAGAAAAAATCCACCCGCACCGCGCCGTTGATGGCACTGCCGGTGTCTTGCGCCATAATCAGGCGGTTGAGCGCATGGCCGGTTTCAGGATGCGCAGTGGCCAGAAACAGTGGTGCGCCCAAAGTGATGAAGCGTTTATCAACTGCACCGGAATAACCGCCGCTCAATGGCACTCCCAACGAACCAATCGGTCCGTCATTGCCGTCCGGCAGTTGGCGGAAAAATACATAACTGGGGTTTTGACCCAACACCTCAGCCAGTTTATCCGGATGTGCACGCAACCAATCACGGATTTTCGGCATACTGGTTTGCGCCAGCGGCAGATAACCTTTATTGGCCATATAACGGCCAATAGAAATATAGGGGTGGTCGTTTTTATCGGCAAACCCTAAGCGGATATAGCGCCCATCCGGCGTACGAATTCGGCCGGAGCCTTGGATATGCAGGAAAAACAATTCAACCGGATCATCGGCATAAGCCAACACCGGCGCACTGCCATTTACCGCACCGGCATTGATTTGCTCACGGGTGTAATACGGCACAAAACGGCTACGTGAAACCCGTCCTTTCAAAGACCGGCTTTTCTCGCGCCCCGGGAAATCAGCCAGATTGGCCGTGTATTCACCATTGGCGGCAATTTGGCCACTGTTGCGGCCGGTGAGGCGGATTCGTACTGTTCCCGATTGCGGCGCACCGGCCAGCGGCACAGTAACCAAATCCGCAGGCAAGCCATAAATCGGGAATCGTGCCTGTGCCGTTTGCCGCGCACTGCCATGCAACACCGGCTCGTAGTAGCCGGTTATCGTGCCGCCCAACTGCCCGTTGTGGCTCACCTCCCACGGCGTGAAATATTGCTCGAAAAACTGCCTAGCCGCCGCAGACTGACTGCCCACCCTGTCGGCCTGGGCACACACATTCTGCCATTGCGGCTTGTTTTTCAAAGCAGTACAGCTTTTGCGAAACGCATTCAAGCTAGCCGCAAAATCCTGCTGCGGCCACTGCGGCAACGCCGCAAACGATACCGCCTTATACCCTGCCGGGCTACCTGAAACCCGGTGCTGATAGCCTTCTGCATAACGCTGCCCGGGCGGCAAAGCCGACATACCGCTGACACCGCTGCCAGAAGGCTTGGGCCGACTATGAAAAAAACAGCCGCCCAGCAGCAATGCCGACAGCAACAGCCGGCCGTTACGAGAAGAAAGAAATTTGCCTGCCATTTCAGTTTTCATTCCATGAAGTTGAATTTATACCACTGAAAGAAATCGATAAATAATATATAAACATTGCCGCCCGTCCCGCGCCGCTTCCGGTGCATTCTAGCCAACTCCTGCCCGTTTACGGCGGCCGCAGGCGTAAACTGGCAGAATTTAACCACCCACCCAAGCCGCCGGGCAAATCATTTTACAAGTACAAACATTTCGCCCGCTGCCGCATCGGCTACAATATCGTTTTTCGCCTTTCCATTTTTCAGGTAGCCTTTCATGAGCCGCAAAAGCGCCGTATCCCCCATGATGCAGCAGTATCTCGAGATCAAAGCCCAGCATACCGACAAACTGCTGTTCTACCGCATGGGCGACTTCTACGAGCTCTTCTTCACCGATGCCGAAGAAGCTGCCCGCTTGCTCGACATAACCCTCACCACCCGTGGCCAAATCAACGGCGAACCCATCAAAATGGCCGGCGTGCCACACCATGCGGCCGAGCAATACTTGGCCAAACTGGTCAAACTCGGCCGCAGCGTGGCCATTTGCGAGCAAGTAGGTGAAGTGGGCGTCGGCAAAAGCCCGGTGGCGCGAGAAGTGGTGCGCATCATTACCCCCGGCACGCTCACCGATGCCGCCCTATTGGAAGACAAAGAAACCAACCGCATCGCCGCCGTGGCTTGGAACGGCAAGGCCAAGCAACCGGTCGGCCTCGCCTGGGCCTCCCTGCAAAGCGGCGAATTCAAAGCCAAAATCATCGCCCCGGCTCAACTGCCCGATGAACTCGCCCGCTTGCAGGCCGCCGAAGTATTGCTGCCCGACCAAGCCGCCGCCAAATTAAGGCTACCTGAAAACTGCAACCCCACCCGCCTACACGACTGGCAATTCGCCCCCGACAGCGCCCACACCCTGCTCACCGACTACTTCGGCTGCCAAGACCTGCTCGGCTTCGGCCTCCAAGCTGGCGAACACGACCCCGCCATCGGCGCCGCCGGCGCCCTGCTCAACTACATCCGCCACACCCAATCCCGCCTGCCGCGCCACCTCGACAACCTCAGCCTCGAAACCGAACAGCAATACATCGGCATGGATGCCGCCACCCGCCGCAACCTCGAAATCACTGCCACCCTGTCCGGCAAAAAAGAGCCCACCCTCTTTTCCACCCTCGACCGCTGCGCCGGCAACATGGGCAGCCGCCTGCTTGCCCAATGGCTGCACAACCCCCTGCGCAACCGCGAACACATCCGCGCCCGCCAAGAAGCCGTATCCGCCCTGCAAAGCGATTATTCCGCCCTGCAAGGCTACCTGAAAACCATCGCCGACATCGAACGCATCGCCGCCCGCATCGCCGTGGGCTCCGCCCGCCCGCGCGACCTCTCCGGCCTACGCGACAGCTTATTCACCCTTGCCCAACTCAGACTACCTGAAAGCAGCCTGCTCAACACCCTGGCTGACATTTTCCCGCAAGGTGCCGGCATCGCCGAGAAGTTGCAAGAGGCCATCCTGCCCGAGCCCGCCGTGTGGCTGCGCGACGGCGGCGTGATCAACCACGGTTTTTCCACCGAGCTCGACGAATTGCGCCGCATCCAAAACCACGGCAGCGACTTCCTGCTCGAACTCGAAGCGCGCGAACGCGAGCGCACCGGCCTTTCCACCCTCAAAGTCGAATACAACCGCGTGCACGGCTTCTACATCGAGCTTTCCAAAATCCAAGCCGCCGAAGCGCCCGCCGACTACCAACGCCGCCAAACCCTGAAAAACGCCGAACGCTTCATCACCCCCGAGCTCAAAGCCTTCGAAGACAAAGTGCTCAATGCCCAAGATCGCGCCCTCGCCCTCGAAAAACGCCTCTACGACAGCCTGCTGCAAAAGCTACAGCAGCAACTGCCCCTGCTGCAGCGTACCGCCAAAGCCGCTGCCGCGCTGGACGTACTCTGCTGCTTTGCCCACTTTGCCGCCGAACACGATTACCACCCCCCCCAGTTCACCGACTACCCCGGCATCGAAATCGACAACGGCCGCCACCCTGTGGTTGAAGGCCAAGTGCCGCACTTCACGCCAAACCACACCCGCCTCGACCACAAACACCGCCTCATGCTGCTCACCGGCCCCAATATGGGCGGCAAATCCACCTATATGCGCCAAGTCGCCCACATCGTTTTGCTTGCCCACACCGGCAGCTTCGTGCCCGCCGAAGCCGCCCGCATCGGCCAAATCGACCAAATCTTCACCCGCATCGGCGCCTCCGACGACCTCGCCGCCAACCGCTCCACCTTCATGGTGGAAATGAGCGAAACCGCCTACATCCTGCGCCATGCCACCGAGCAATCCCTGGTGCTCATGGACGAAGTCGGCCGCGGCACCTCCACCTTCGACGGCCTCGCCCTCGCCCAAGCCGTGGCCGAACATTTAATCCAGAAAAACCAGTCCTTCAGCCTGTTTGCCACCCACTATTTCGAACTCACCCGCCTGCCTGAGCAGCATAGCGCCGCCGTCAATATGCACCTCTCCGCCTTGGAAGAAGGGCAAGACATCGTCTTCCTACACCACATCGAGCCCGGCCCGGCCGAAAAAAGCTACGGCATCGCCGTGGCCAAACTGGCTGGCCTGCCCGCTCCTGCCCTCAAAGCCGCGCAGAAACACCTCGAACAGCTCGAAGCCCAAGCCGCCGCCCACCGCCCGCAGATGGATATGTTCAGCCTGCCAGAAGATGCAGCGCCAGAACACAACCCGGCTGAAGCCGCCCCGCCAGCCGCCCACCACCTGCTGCAAAAAATCGCCGCGCTACACCCCGACGAACTTACCCCGCGCCAAGCCCTCGATCTGCTGTATCAACTGCAAAAACAGGCTGCCGCCGCGCAGGAAGCTACCTGAAAATGCATGTATCAATTTCAGGTGACCTTGCCACAAAGTGCTGCCTAAAAGCGTAATAATTTGTCTATTTTCTGTAAAACAGCGATAATACACCTGCTTTCGGACACGAAAGCCATAAATAAATTCAATTATCCATAAGGACCCTCCCAATCATGAAACAATGCTTACTTGCCTTAGCTCTCATTTCCGTATTGGCAGCCTGCGGCGGTCAAACCAACAGCTCTGCCCCGGCTCAATCAACCGACACCAGCAGCACACAGCCCGTTGCTGCCAGCGTCGCACAACCCGCTGCTACCGCCCCTGCTCTCGATTCCGTACTAGCCGACCCCAAAGTGGGCGACCTCTACGCCGCTAAAATCAGCGCGTTTTCCGACCAAGGCTTTAGCCGAAACGGCAAAGAGCAGTCCGTAGCCTACGGCCTGATGAAAGTGGTGGAAGTGCAGTCCAACCACATCATCGTTATCACCGAAGATGCTGCTTGGGAAGTGCCAGAAGGCGCCAAACAAGACCTGAACGGCAACCTCTCCAACATCACTTGGGACGAATCCGAGCGCATCCAAATCAAACGCGACGAACTACCCCGGATGGTGGCCGACGGTCGCATCGTGGAAACCCGCCGACTCGACAAATAATCCACGCCATACATCATCAAAGGCTACCTGAACCCCTTACGCGGTTTTCAGGTAGCCTTTTCATTAACGCCACCACACACTAACCTCAGCACCCATTAGCGTTATAATCCCACTACCTCCCTGCCACTCATAAGCAGCGGCCACCATACCAACAACCCCAAAGACATCCCCCCCATGACAGCCAAGACCTCTTTGACTACAACGACCCCGCCACCCCCTACACCCGTGCCACCTTTTTTGAGCGCAAAGGCCGCAACATAGAAATCACCATTTCCAAATTCGCCTCTTAAGGCGTGTTCGCAACGCATTTTTCAGATAGCCCCAATCCAAACCCCAGCGCAAGGACATCCCACATGACCATCAAACAACGATTCTGGCAAGCCAGCACCATACTGGAAGAAGCCGACCTCCTGTTCGACGAAGCCGCCTGCCGAGCTGCCCTGGAGCGCATGGCCGAAGAAATTACCGCCGACTTGGCCGAGCAATACCCCCTGCTCCTACCCGTGATGGGCGGTGCCGTCGTTTTCACCGGCCAGCTCCTGCCCCTCTTGCGCTTCCCGCTCGATTTCGACTACGTACACGTTTCCCGTTACGGCAGCGAACTAAGCGGCAGCGTGCAGCTCAACTGGCTGCGTGCCCCGCAAAACAGCGTGGAAGGCCGACACGTTCTCGTGCTCGACGACATCCTAGACGAAGGCCACACCATGGCCGCCATCCACAAACAAGTACTGGAAATGGGCGCCGCCTCCTGCTGCACCGCCGTATTCGCCAATAAAAACATCAACCGCCCTAAACCCATCACTGCCGATTATGTAGGTATCCACGTGCCCGACCGCTATGTGTTCGGCTACGGCATGGATGCCGGTGGCATGTGGCGCAACCTCGGCGCCATCTACGCCCTGGCCAATAAATAGCCAAACCCAAACTTAAGGCTACCTGAGGCACCGAATCACTTTCAGGTAGCCTTACCCAAACAAACCCAATCCCATCGCTTGCCGCCCCTGGTTAATAGTGCAACAATGCGGCCTGCGAAAAACCAGCACAGGCAAACGTCTGCCGGCCGTCTTATTGATTCGGCTGCTTTACGCTGATTGATTAACCCTTTACCAAGAAAGAAGCCCTATGCCAAACTTCCTCCTCGTGCCTATCGGCACCAAAACCGGCCTCACCAGCATCTCACTCGGCCTGCTGCGCGCCCTGCAGCACAGCGGCTGCCGTCCGGTGTACTACAAACCGGTATCGCACAAGCCCACCCCCGCCGGCGACACCGAAGCCGCCATCGTATTTGCCAACAAACTGTTCCACCTCAACCCGCCGCACCCGCAGCCGCTCTCCAAAGTGGAAGAGCTGGTGGGCGCAGGGCGTGACGACGATTTGATCGAGCTGATGGTATCCGATTTCGACCAGGTTACCGCCGCCGAGCACGATGTAGCTATTATTGAAGGCATGGTGCCCGATAGCGAACGCGGCTTCCTCACCAGCAAAAACGCGCAAATCGCCGCCGCGCTCAACGCCAACGTAATTCTGGTGGCCGCAGCCGGCAACCACAGTGCCGAACAGGTGGCCGACCAAATCAACCTAGCCGCACAGGAATACGCCAACAG
Source organism: Eikenella exigua (assembly GCF_008805035.1). Taxonomy (NCBI): domain Bacteria; kingdom Pseudomonadati; phylum Pseudomonadota; class Betaproteobacteria; order Neisseriales; family Neisseriaceae; genus Eikenella; species Eikenella exigua. The sequence goes on from NZ_CP038018.1 coordinate 1,506,058, forward strand.
CCATACCGACGTGGCCGGCTTCATCATCAACCGCTACCACGGCAACGACAGCAAAGCCTTCGCCCAAACCGTGGCCGCCAAAGTGCGCGGCGATATCCCCTGCATGGGTGTGCTGCCTTTCGCGCCAGAACAATCGCCGTGCCGCGTGGCCGACATTGCAGGCTACCTGAACGCCCAAGTGATTGCCGGCCAAGAGCATTTGGGCAACCGCACCAAAGAAATCGTGGTGGCCGCGCAAAACGCCGCCCACATGCACCACCGCATCACTTCCGGCGCGCTGGTGATTACCCCCGGCGACCGTGAAGACATCCTGATGGCCGCCTCGCTGAAAATCCTCAGCGGCGTGCCGGTGGCCGGCCTGCTGCTCACCTGCGGCACCGCGCCTTCGCCCGCCGTACAGGGCATCATCAGCCCCGCGCTGAGCCAAAACGTGCCGGTATTGCTCACCGAACACGACACTTTCGCCACCGCCTACGCGCTGGCGCACCAAGACCAAACCATCCCCGCCGACGACACCGAACGCATGGAAACCATGGTGGAATTCGTGGCCGAACATATTGATGCGGAAGAGCTCTGCCGCCACATCGGTCGGCCGCGCCAGCTGCTGATGTCGCCGCCTGCCTTCCGCTTCCGCATGATGGAACAGGCGCGCGCCGCCAACCGCCGCATCGTCCTGCCGGAAGGCGACGAACCGCGCACCGTGGAGGCCGCCGCCATCTGCCAAAGCAAAGGTATCGCCCGCTGCGTGCTCCTGGCCAAACCGGAAGCTGTGCGCGAAGTGGCCGCCAACCGCGGCATCACTCTGCCTGAAGGCTTGGAAATCATCGATCCCGACACCATCCGCGAGCAATACGTTGCCCCGATGGTAGAGCTGCGCAAAAACAAAGGCCTCACCCCCGGCTTGGCGCGCCAGGCGCTGGAAGACAGCGTCGTGCTCGGCACCATGATGCTGCAGCAAGACGACGTGGACGGCTTGGTATCCGGCGCGGTACACACCACCGCCAACACCATCCGCCCCGCCCTGCAGCTGATTAAAACCGCCCCCGGCGCCAGCCTGGTGTCCAGCGTGTTCTTCATGCTGATGCCCGAGCAGGTGTTCGTGTATGGCGACTGCGCCGTGAACCCCGAGCCCACCGCCGAAGAGCTGGCCGACATCGCCATCCAATCGGCCGAATCCGCCAAAGCCTTCGGCATCGATCCCAAAGTGGCCATGATTTCCTACTCCACCGGCACCTCCGGCAGCGGCGCCGATGTGGAAAAAGTGAAAGAAGCCACCCGCCTGGCGCAGGAAAAACGCCCCGATCTGCTCATCGACGGCCCGCTGCAATACGACGCCGCCAGCGTGCCCAGCGTAGGCCGCCAGAAAGCGCCCGACAGCAAAGTAGCCGGCCAAGCCAACGTGTTCGTCTTCCCCGACCTGAACACCGGCAACACCACCTACAAAGCCGTACAGCGCAGCGCCAACGTATTGAGCATTGGCCCCATGCTGCAAGGCCTGCGCAAACCGGTAAACGACCTCTCGCGCGGCGCATTGGTGGACGACATCGTCTACACCATCGCCCTCACCGCCATCCAGGCCGTGCAGATGGGTAAATAAACCGCCCGCCCTGTTGGGATTTAGACATCAAGTAAAAGGCTACCTGAAAACTTTAGCCTCGCAGAAACTCGCGAGCTCGTTTTCAGGTAGCCTTTGCATTGCAGACAAATACAACTATTAGAAACGCACACCGCCCCGGATGCCGAAGCTGTGGCGGTTGGTTTTCTGCACCTCGATATTTTCACCTTCGTGGGTAAAGTTGGTGGCTTTATCCCGCGTGTAACGGTAATAGGGGCCGAAGGTGAGGCTAGTGCTTTCGCCCAGCTGTTTGTTCACATCTACACCCAATCCGAGGCTGTAGTTGTTTTGTTTGTATTTACCGTCACTGGCATACTCAATCTGTGTATATTGTTCTTCCACACGGCGGTGTAGGCTGACTTGGGCTTCGGTCCACGGGGTAATGCTCCAGCTGCTGCCCAGTTGCTGCTCGTATTCCACCTGGGCTTTCAGATACAGGTTGTTGGCACTGATATCGACAGCATCGTCGTCGGGATCGATTCGGTGGCTGTGCACATCTATTTTGCCGTGGCTATAGCCCAAACCACCCCCCACGCGCAGACCGCCGTTTTTGAAGCCGGAGGGAGAGAACAAATAACCGGCATACACATCTACGTTATTAGTTTTGGCACCGTTGATGATTTTTTCGCCATTGGCTTTCGCATCGGAATCGAGGTATTGATAGCCCAATTCGGCACGAATAGCGTGTTGCTGAGCTAGCGGAATATCGGCGCGGCCTTGCAGGGTAACGCCGTTGCCGGAATATTTAAGTTGATCGATTTTGGCATTTTCGTGTGCGTAACCGGTGGTTACGGTGTAGCGGCCGTCTTTGATGGGGTGCAGCGGCACACCCTCATCTGCAGGGGCGGCCTGAACAGCGGCAGACAAGGCCAACACGGCCAAGGCAATTAGGGTTTTCTGCATAATTTTCTCCGGTGTGGATGGAAAGAATGCCGTGGCGGCGGTTTACCGCATCCAACGGCGGGATACTGCTGACAAAATCAGTTTAATGCTTTGAGGAAGCAATATTCCGGCGAGCATGGTAATCCTGACCCAATTGAGTTTCAACTCTGAATAAACAAACAGTTCTCTTTCCGCTACCCATTAGGTTTGCCACCATGCAGCATAACAAGATAGGGCTTTGAAATTTAGAAAAATTAGTACATTATTCTTTTCAGGTAACCTTTATCCATCAATCTCCATACCCATCCGGATTACCGCTTTGCCAGCGCCAAGAGTCGCGCATCATATCAGCTAGGCTGCGTTCGGCATGCCAGCCCAGCTCGGCAAAGGCGCGGGCGGGGTCGGCGTAGCATTCGGCGATATCGCCGGCGCGGCGGAGCTTGATGGCATAGGGGATTTTTTTGCCCGAGGCGGCTTCAAAGGCGCGGACGATTTCCAGCACAGACGAGCCTTTTCCGGTGCCGAGGTTGTAGATGTGCACGCCTGCTTCGCGGCTTTTTTTATCGAGGGCGGCCACGTGGCCGAGCGCCAGATCGACAACGTGGATATAGTCGCGCACGCCGGTGCCGTCGGGGGTGGGGTAGTCGTCGCCGAATACGGAGAGTTCGGCCAGCTTGCCGGCAGCCACTTGGCAAACGTAGGGCAACAGGTTGTTCGGAATCCCGTTGGGCTGCTCGCCGATGTGGCCGCTGGGATGCGCGCCGATGGGGTTGAAATAGCGCAGTAAAATCACGCTCCATTCGGGGTCGGCGGTGTGGAGGTCGGCCATCATGCGCTCCATCATCTGTTTCGACGCGCCATAGGGATTGGTGGCTTCGCCAAGGGGGGCGGTTTCGGTAATCGGCACGGTATCCGGGTCGCCATATACGGTGGCGGAGGAGCTGAACACAATGCTTTTCACGCCGGCGTGCTGCATTTCTTCCAGCAGGATAAGGCTACCTGAAACATTGTTGCTGTAATACTCAAGCGGCTTGTTCACGCTCTCGCCCACGGCTTTGAGGGCGGCGAAGTGGATCACGGATTGGATGGGGTGTTCGGCAAAAATACGGCGCAATAATTCGCGGTCACGGATATCGCCCTGATAAAAGACGGGGGTGTGGCCGGTGATTTCGGCGATGCGGCCGATAACTTGGGGCGAGGCATTGCAGAGGTTATCGATAATCACGGGGAGATGGCCGGCTTGGATGAGCTCGACCACGGTGTGCGAGCCGATGAAACCGGCGCCGCCGGTAACGAGGATAGTGGACATGGGTTTCCTTTTTGTTTTGGATGATATTTTAGCTTCACAAAAGCCCGCCGCATTGGTTTTCAGGTAGCCTTTAGGCTGGCAAAAGGCTACCTGAAACTTATCTTGCACCGAAGCCAGTGATGATCGTTTTCAGGGTTTTAAACAGAATCAGCACATCCAGTGCGAAGGAAAAGTGCTTGATGTAGTAGAAATCGTGCTCGATTTTCACTTGGGTTTCGTCTGTGTTGCCGGCATAGCCCTGCATTACCTGTGCCCAGCCGGAAAGGCCGGGGCGCACGATGTGGCGGTAGCCGTAGAAGGGGATGCTTTGCTCAAACTGCTGCACAAAGGCTTTCTGCTCGGGGCGCGGGCCAATGAGCGCCATGTCGCCTTTAATGATGTTCCAAAACTGCGGCAGCTCGTCCAGCCTAGTTTTGCGGATGAAGCGGCCGGTGCGGGTAACGCGTGCGTCGCCTTCCTGCGCCAGCTGCGCGCCGTGTTTTTCCGAATCGCACACCATGCTGCGGAATTTATAAATTTTAAACTCGCGCCCGCCGCGGCCTACACGGTTTTGTACAAACAGCACCGGCCCCGGGCTTTCCAGCCGGATGGCCAGCGCGGTAGCCAGCATCAGCGGCAGGGTGAGTGGCAGGCTGGCCACCACCATCAAGGCTTCCAGCGCCTGCTTAATCGCCATATAGGCCGGGCTGGGTAGCAGCGAGCCCAAATCGTTTTCATACATATGCCGGATTTTCACGCGGCCGGTAAGCGACTCCTCCACCTGGCGGATGTTGTAAACCGCAATGCCGCGCAAGGTGCAGTCGGCCAGGAAACGCTGCCAATCCGCACCCAAATCGGGCGCATGCAGATTAGTCACCACCGTATTCACGCGGCCGGTTTCAGGTAGCCTCGGCTCGGCAAGCTCATGCCAGCGGATATTCGATAGCTGCGGCAAATCACGCATGCCTTCCACATCAATATAGTACAGATGGCGGATGTGCCGCTTTTCCAGCCAGGTTTCGGCAAACAGATACAACACCGTGAGCACAAACCCGGCGGCTAGGTAATACACCGAATACGGCAGTCGCAGCATGGCAGCAAACACCAGCGGCAACCCCAGCCCGATGGCCGCCACCGGAATCACCGACAGCTTAGAACGCTCGCCGGGGAAACGCGTCAGGTTGCGGCTCAAAGCGTAGGAGAGCAGCAGGCCGGCCAAGAGCAGGCTGTAGCTGGAAAGATTGGTGGCCGTGGGATGAGTCCACTCGCGCGGCGGCCAAAACCACCACGCCGGCGCAATCAGAATCACCAAGGCCGCGGCGATAAAGCGCAGAATCATTTTTATCGTTTTCATTATTTCCGTTATTTCTCGTTTGGCAGTTGGGTCGATACAGGCTACCTGAAATTTTAAACACCCTATAAAACCAAGCGCAGGCCATTATGAGCATATGGTTCGGGCTATGTATCTCTGCTGGCACAGCCGAACGGAGCGTGGTTTTTCGGGAAACAAGGGCGAATGGAGTAAAAATGGTAGAGGCTACCTGAAATTCAGCAAGCTGCCCAAGCTCAAATTATGCTTAATAAAAGCCCGGCTTCACAATGAATCTACTTCCGCAACAACACCCGATACACCCACTGCCGCGCCCCGTTCGGCAGCAGCCGCACCGGCAATCGCAGCAGCACGTTTTTTGCCCACTGTACCGCGCTCAAAAAGCCCGCGCGGTAAAAACGGAGCTGCATGGCCAGCTCGTTTTTCGCATACGCCCAGCCGCCGCGCCGCCGATACATCTCGTCGCCCGCGCGCGCATACACCAGCACTTCGGGCAGGTTGGCGAAACGGCAGCCGTTCAGCAGCATGCGCACCCACAAATCGTAATCCTCATATAGCGGCGCGTGCTGATAATTGCCCGCCGCGAGCACGGCCGATTTGCGGTAGCACACCGTCATGTGGTTGATGGGATTGCGGCTTTTGGCAAAGCGGGCAATTTCCTCGTGTTCGCAGGGCACGCGGCGGCTGTGCGCGGCATCGGCCAGCGTGTGTTCAAACTCGTCAATCTGGCTGCCGCACACGCCAAGCTGCGGCTGCATCGCCACAAAAGCCAGCTGCCGCGCGAAACGCTCGGGGTGGCAGATGTCGTCGGTATCCATGCGGCACACCCATTCGTGTATGCAGGCCTGCAGGCCTGCATTCAGCGCCCGCCCCAGCCCCACGTTTTGCGGCAGCCGCACAATCTTCAGCGGCAGGCTAGCTGAAAAGCTTGTTACCACGGTTTCCAAGCTTTCAGGTAGCCCACCGTCATACACCAGCACGATTTCGTTTGGCGGCAGGGTTTGTGCGGCCAAACTGGCCAAACATTGACGCAGATATTCCGGCTGTTCACGGGCATACAGCGACATCAACACGGAAAACGGCGGCGTGCTTTCCACCAAAAGGCTACCTGAAAACCGGTTTTGCGCTGGCACCGTCATGACGCTACTCCTTCTATCTCGTCTAAAAAGTGCCGCGCAGTATCATCGTCCACTTTGCGTGCCAGCCAATTCGGGCTGTGGCGCAAGGCTTGCAGTTCGGCCAAAGCCAGCGTATCGGGGTGGTTGCTGCCCGGAGCGAAACGGATGTGGCGGTGGTTGCTGGGCCACAGCATGATGCGCGTCGTTTCAGGTAGCCTTTTTGCCAGATATTGGAAGAAATGCTCATCCGGGCAAAGCTTCTTGCGGAAAAAGGCGCAAGCTTGTTCATCAGCCGCGTTCAGCAGGGCTGCCAAGGCCGCACGGTCGGCAGAAAACCATTGGCTGCCGGCATAGGCCGTTTGCGCGGCGGGTAGGATTTTATCAGCCGCCTGAAACGCTTTGGTGAGCAATTTGCCGGGCAGGCAGCGCTGCCAGGCGGTATCGGCGTGCGGCGTGTTGAACCGCACGCGGTAGCGCAGGCGCGGCGCGGCGCGGCATTCCAGCAGCAGGCTGCCGCTTGGCAGTGCGGCAAATTCGCGCTCAATTTGCGCAGGAGATTGCAGCAACACGCAGTTGCCGCTCACCAGGTGCACAAAGCGGATGTCTGCATCGGCCAGCGCGGCACGCATCAGATGCAGCGTGGCTTCCACCATGCTGAAGCCCGCCCAGCGGATGTTGACGCGCTGCGGAATCAGGCTCGCATTCGGCGGCAGAGTCGGCAACGCACCGATATCCGCCTTGGCATCGTAGTGCAGCAGCAGGCGGATTTCGGGGTGGCGCTCGGCCAGCCGCAGCCAATACAGCGGCGGGCGGTGGCACAAAATTAAAAAGGCGCTGCTCATAACGCTAAACAGTTATCGTGAAACTCACTCAATATCGATAATCGGAATGCCCAACTGCGCCATCACTTCATAAATCCGCGCCACGCCGGGCGTGTGAAAGGCGGCTTCTGCGGGGCGCACGGCATACACGGCGGTGCGCGGGAAGGCGTACACATTCAGCGCGGCAGTACTGACGAGGTGATACACCTCAAAGCGGGTATCAGGCTCGCGGCGCAGGCTTTCCAACAGATAGTCTTCAAAAATCAGCGGGCTGGCGATGTATTCGGCGTCCGATACGCGGTAGGTTTCGCGCGGGTGCGGGAAATATTCGCCAATCTCAAAACGGCGCAGCAGGCTTTCGGCCAGCGCGGCGTTATCTGCCGTATTGGGCAGCAACGGCTGGCCGAGCAGGATGCGGCGGGTGTGCTCGGGCGTAGGGTTTGCGGCAGATACGTCGGCCGTATTTTTTTCAGGTAGCCTTTCGTTTAAGCCACACTCATCCACTGCCCCATTTTCGCTTCTCAGCACCTCTCTGCCTTCGCTTTGGCGAAGCCCACCCTGCCCGCTTTCAGGTAGCCCTTGCCCGGCTACCGCCCACAAATCCAGCGGCACGGTGGGCGCGGCAATATTGGGCTGGCCGGGATAGAGCGTGTGGTGCCGACGCGAGAGGCGGCGCAGGTCTTCGGTTTGCAGGCGGATGCCGAGCAGGCGGTTCATCAGCTGCCGCTGGCGGTTGCTGCTGTTGCGGTAGAGCACGCTGCCGGGAATCAGGTTGCCCGTGCCGTCGTCGAAGGTTTCCAGCGCATCAAAGCGGATGCGGTTCAGCACATATTGCACGTTCGGATTATCGATGCTGGCGGCAAAGGCGGTGGCGTATTCTTTATCCAGCCCGCGCAGCAGGCGGGGCAAGCCCAGCTCGCGCCGCCATTTGCTTTGCGGAATCAGGGCATATTCGGCATGGCGGCTGCCCGCAGAGGCTACCTGAAAATAATGCCGAAACTTGGCATTATCCGCATCTTCGTAGCACAGCATCAGCAAATCGAACGGCTCTGCGCGCTGCGCCATCAGCCGCTGCGCCATCAAGGCCTGCAGGGGCGTGAGGCAGATGATTAAATTCGCCAAATCAGCCATACGGTTTCACCTGCCGGAACAATATCGGGAAAATCAGCGCGTTGCCCGCAATCATCGCCAGCGGCACCCATTGGATGCCCACCCGCGCGGTGAGCAGCAACACCAGCAAATAGCCGCCTGCCGAGAGCAGCGAAGTGAGCGCGATGCGCTGGTTTTGCGCGTGGTAAAACAAATAATTTACCTGCAAATAATAGGGCACGGTTAAACCGAAACCAAGCAAAAACAGGCAAATATAGTAATGCACCCCCGCATACTGCGCCCCAAGCAGCCACAAAAACAGCCGCTCCGGCATCAGCCAGGCCACCACTGCCGGCAGCGGCGCAGCCAAGAGCGAGAGCAGCGCCCAGCGGCGCACCGTGGCCGCCGTGATTTTGCCGCTGCGCAAGGCCTGGTAGTAATACGGCACGGTGGCTTTGTTCAACGCCATCAGCAACACGCCCAACACGCTGGCGGTTTGATAACCCGCCGAATACACGCCCAGCGTGGCGGCGGAATAGCCCTGATAAATCACCACGCGGTCGAACTGCCCTTTCACATAATTGCCCGCATGGTGAATCACCAAAGGCAGGCCGAGCGCGAAAATATAACGCAAAGCCTGCCGCACCCGCCGCCGGTTGAAACCCAGCTGCTGCCCGGCGCTGCGCCGATAGAGCAGATAGGCCGCCAGCGACACCAGCGCATTGCCGGCAAACAGCGCCAAAAAGCGCCGCTCCACCGGATAATCCGCACTCATTTCCAGCAGCCACACCGTGAGCACGGTGGTAAACAAGCTGCTGCCGAACTGAATGGCGGTATAGGACAAGGCCTGTTTGCGGCATTGGCGCAGGCTCAATTGCGTGGACAGCACTGTTTGTGCCGCCGCCGCACACACCACCGCCGCCAACGCCAGCGAATACAGCTGCCACGCCGCCAACAGGCCGATGAGCGCGGCAAAGGCGGTATACAGCGCGCCGGCATACACCACGCTGTGTAGATTGCGCTGGCCGTATACATAGTAATACCGCGTAACCGCGCCATCCTGGCTCATGCCGAAGCCGATAAGCAGCAGCGAAAACGCCGCCTGATAATACGACAGCTCGCCAAACCCCGCCGTACCCAGCTTGCGCGTGAGGTAAGGCAGCAGCAGGAAAGGCATGGCCTTGGCCAGCATTTCGCCGACAAGGTAGATGAGGCTGTCTTTTAGAATCTTCATATCGGAACTTTTCAGGTAGCCTCTAAACCCGCCGTGAGGCTACCTGAAACTTTTTCTACTCTTCCACGCAATCCCAACCGGTGGCCGTATTGGCCGCCACATCGCGGCGCAGGCGTTTGCCGATGAGCGCGTCGTAATGTTTGGGCACCAGCCCGTAGCCGGGGCGCACGCTGCGGATGCAGTCGGCGCCGATGGTGTCGCCCGCTTTCATATCTTTCACAAAATACAGCGAACGGCGGAACTGGATATTGCCCTGCTCGCTCGATTTCAGGCCGTAATCGGCCTGCCCCAGTGCCTGCCAGGCGGTTCGGCTGCTGCGGCACAGTTCGGCCAAATCCTGCGGTTCTAAAGAAAAACTGTCGTCCGGGCCGCCGCCGTTTCTGTCTAGCGTGAAGTGTTTTTCAATCACGCACGCACCGAGCGCCACGGCGGCGATGGCGGTGGTGTTGTCCAGCGTGTGGTCGGACAAACCCACCGGCACGCCGAAGCGCTGCACCATATCGGGCAGCGTGCGCAGGTTGTAATCGGCCGCCGGGGCGGGGTAGCCGCTCACGCAGTGCAGCAGCACCAATTCCTTGCAGCCGCCTTCGCGCGCGGCGGCCACGGCTTCGGCGATTTCTTCGGCATCGGCCATGCCGGTGGACACGATCATCGGCTTGCCGGTTTGCGCCACATAACGGATCAGCGGCAAATCCACCGCTTCAAACGAGGCGATTTTGTAAGCCGGGGCGTTGAGGCTTTCCAGCAGATCCACCGCCGTAAAATCAAACGGCGAGCTGAAAATGGTGATGCCTTGCTCGCGGGCAAAATCAAACAGCGGCTTGTGCCATTCCCAAGGCAGATGCGCTTTTTGATACAGCTCGTGCAGCGTTTGCCCGTCCCACAGGCCGCCTTTGATTTGAAACTCGGGCGCGTTGCTGCGCAGCGTGATGGTGTCGGCGGTGTAGGTTTGGATTTTGACGGCATCGGCACCGGCGGCCTTGGCCTGTTCTATGATGTTGAAGGCGGTTTGCAGGCTGCCGTTATGGTTGGCCGACATCTCGGCAATGATGTAGGGCGGGTGGGCAGCGCCGATGGGGCGGCAGTTGATTTGGAATGTGGGTTTCATGGGTGGTTTCGGTTTCAGGTAGCCTTTATGGGGAGGCTGTCGTTTTAGCATTTAATACAAAAAATCTTCGGCACGAAGCACAAATGATAAGGCCTGCTGCGCCCCCTGCCCGGCTGCCTTATCGGCCGGACAGAAACCGAGCCGGCAGTGCAGGGCCAGGCTGGCGGCATTGTGCGGCAACACTTGGCCGTGCACTTCGTGCATATTCAGGCGGCCGAAAGCGTATTGTAACGCCAGCTGCCCCAATGTGCCGCCGTGGCCTTGGCCGCGCGGGCAATCGGGGGTGAGGTAGAAGCCCCATTCGCAGCGGCCACCGCCCAGGTGTTTGAAGCTGGCATAGCCCTGCGCCGCCCCGCCGGCTTCATACAGCAGCATGGTGAACCCGGGATTGGCCAGCTGGCGGGCAAACCATGCCTGATGCCCATCCCAAGCGATTTCCCTGCTATCGAACATAAAGCGGCGAATCTCGGGGTGATTGCGCCACTCAAACAGGCGGCGGCAGTCGGCAGGCGCGGCAGGTCGCAGCACGGCAGGCACGAAATCGGCCAAATTATTGGCTGCTCGCAGCGCGCCGCGCCCATCGCACAGCGCGGCGGCACGGCGGCTTTGCTCTGCCCGCAGGGCAGGCGTTTCGGCCAGCAGACTGGCCAAGCTGGCAGGCAAATCCGCCATATTGGCCACGCTCGCCACCCCAGCCTGTTGCAAGGTTTCGGCAATGCCGTGTTGGTTTTCTGCCAACACCAGCATCATGGTGGGCAATCCCAGGCAGCAGCGTTCCCACGAAGTGCTGCCCGCCGCGCCGATGGCCAAATCGGCTTCGGCCATCAGTTCGGCCATATTGTTTGCGCCCACCAGCACGCGGCAGGGATACGGCGCACTTTCGGCAAACGCCTGCACGGCGGCGGTGTGCGGCGCGGTTTTGCCCATCACCACGGTGACGCGGCAGGCGGCAGGCAGGCTACCTGAAAGCGCCTGCAGCACTGCCAACGTATGGTTGTCCTTATCCACACCACCCAAGGTCACCAAAATATGCTTCAGGTAGCCTTTGTCGGCTTGGGCAGCACGGCGTTGCAGGCTCGCCGCGCGCCACGTTGCAAATTCTTCGCGCAGTAGGGCGTAGCGCGTGCCGGTGAGCAGGCGGCAGGCGGGCGGCACCAGGCCGGCGTAATCGGCAGGGGTATGGTCGAGGTTTTGATCCAGCAGCAAATCAGCGGCGTGGGGGCGGTCGGCCAAATCGTCGATCGCCATCAGGCGGCTGCCCGCAGCGGCTTTAGCGGCCAACTCCCACTCGGCGGATAAGGCGTAGTGGTCGCAAATAATCCAATCCGGCACAAAAGCAAGGATATGCGGCAAGCAATCGACGGCATCCTGCGCCTGTGATACCGGCAGCCAATGGGCATGGGCTGGCTGAAAGTGTGTTGCGGCCTTCGCTTCGTTTTGGCAAAGCTCACTGCGTTCATTTTTGCTGCGCAGAAGCTCGCAGCGTTCGCTTTCAGGTAGCCTTACGGCCTGCGGCGGCACGGGCAGCAACACCAAGCCGAAACCGGCACGCCCGATGGTTTCGCCCAAATGGCCGGGCAGCGCACGGCAGATAAAGCGCACCTCATGGCCGCGCCGCGAAAGCCCGTGCGCCAGCGTGAGGCAGCGCATGATGTGGCCGCTGCCGATTTGGAGGGAGGCATCTGCACGGATTAAAATCTTCATCGTTTGGTCTTTAATCAAAGGCTACCTGAAAGCGGATTCAGCGAGCTGCTACGCGGCAAAAACTAATCACCCATCTCCTGCAACACGCGCCACATCATTTCCGCCCGCGCCCAATCTTCCGGCGTATCAATATCCTGCACACGATAGCGCGGCAACTTCACGGCAGCAGCTTGGCTATTGAAAATCGGTTTTTCCGTCAGCCAAGCCTCGGCATTGCCCCAATAAAACTGCCCCGCATCGTGCCAAGCATGTTCCAAATCCTGCGAGCGCACGGCAAAATTCTCCGGCTGAAACATCGACACGCCGCCCTGCTCGTTTAGCCGCAGGGCCCGCTGGATAGGAAAGGGGAAATCGGTTACCGAAAAGGCATAATCGCCACCGCTTTGGCGCAGCGTATCCAGCCCGCGTTGCAGGTCGGCAGGGCACACAAAAGGGGCGGTGGCATACAGGCAGCAGACTTCGGGCAAGACTGGCTTGGGGCTAGCTGAACAATCCGGCTGCCCGCTCTTGCCGTGCAGCAACCCGCTGCGTTCACTTTCAGACAACCGCTCCGCCAGCAGCGTAGCAACAGCATGGCGCATCACGGCGCCGGTGGTGGCGAAATCATCCGCCAGCTCGGGCGGGCGCACAAACGGGGTTTCCGCACCATATTGCCGCGCCACGGCGGCGATTTCTTCATCATCGGTCGACACCGCCACACGCGTAAAGCAGCCGCTCTCCAGTGCAGCTTCGATGGAATAGGCAATCATTGGCTTGTCGTTGAATAGCTTGATGTTTTTGCGCGGAATGCGTTTGCTGCCGCCGCGGGCGGGAATGATGCAAAGGGTCATGGAGTAGCGGTTTCTGCCGGCCTTTGGGAAGGCGTGGCGCATACGGTTTATTAAGGCGGGGATTATAGCTGATTTGAGCAGTCGGCCGCAGCGGTTTGCGATGGGTGTAGGCAGGGATTGCGGTGGGCACAACAAGGGTTTCGGCGGAGCCTTGGCATGGCAAATATAAAATCCGCCCGTTTATCAAAAAGGCTACCTGAAACTTTTCAGGTAGCCTCAAATTTGTATACAGCGCTTCAAATATGCCGATACACCTCGTCAAACGGCAGGCGGTAGCGTTCGCCCCAAATGCCGTGGCCTTCTTTTTGTATGCCGCAGGCCACAATCATATTGATTTCTGCGCCGCGCGGCAGGTTCAGAATGCGTTTTACGCAACGGCTGTCCAGCCCCTCCATCGGGCAGGTGTCGTAGCCGGCTTCGGCCATGGCGAGCATAAAGGTTTGTGCCGCCAAGCCGCAGCTTTTGTGCACCACGATACGCATATCGGCTTCAGACACGTCGCGCATCATCGGGCGGAACAGGCCGATGCTCCATGCCAGCATTGTGCGGAACGCGCCGAGCAGGCCGAAGCAGCGAGCGTAAACAAAGGGCATGAGCTTGTTGCGGTAGCCTTCTTCCGCCTGAATGCGTTTGGCCTGTTTTTCGGGCGGGCTGTTGCGTTGGATGTTGCCGCGCTCAAAATCGAGCACGGTTTGAGCGCGGCTGCGGTGCAGGTCTTGGCGGGTAACGAACACCACCATCTGCGGCGCGGTGGCAGCGGCTTTTTGGCCAAGGCAGGCTGCAGTGAGCTGCTTCAACACGGCAGCATCGGTGATGTGGTAGAACTCGTAAAGCTGCATATTGGAGCTACTGGGAGCCAGCTGGGCAAGGCGCAGGCACTGGCGTACGGTGTCGGCATCAATGGGGGCGTCGCCGTAGTGGCGCACGGAGCGGCGGCGTTCGAGGGCTTGTTGCAGGGTCATGATTACTCCTTCAGGTAGCCTGAAAACATTATTTTAAACAATGCATAAAATGATTGCATTAATCCTTAATAAGCGCAGGCGGTGGCAATGTACTATTTGGGATCTCACTCTGCCACCGGGCCGCTTTGAAACACCAGCCGCAAATCTTCTCGGCAGCTGCCAACGAGCGTCCACACGGCGGTATTCGGCATAGGCATGGCAGTTTGAAAGGCACGGAAGGCTGCCATGTCGGCAGGAGAGGCTACCTGAAAGCCCAACAGCTTCCACGCCAATAAGGCAATCCAAAGCCCGTGACCGAACAACAAACTGCCATCGGGCAACTGATGCCATTGCTGCAAAAACGCCTCCAGCCGTGCATCGAAATCGGCAAAGCTGTCTGCGCCCTGCCCTACTCGCTCGTTCACATCGCCGCGCTGCCAATAGGCCGGCGCTCGCTAGGGCTGAGCTTGGCGATCAAATCGAATGGCAGATAGGAAAATTCGTTTAAACAGGGCAACTCAGCGGGCTCGATGCCGTAGTGCCGGCAATAGGGTGCGGTGGTTTCGCGGGTGCGGCACATTTGGGATACGAACACCGGGCGGCTTGAAGTTATGCTGTAGAAGTGCACTACGTTCGTTTTCAGGTAGCCTTTATACTTTAATAAAGGCTACCTGAACATGAACAGTCTTGTCTGCGTCAAGACCTCTTCATCAGCAAGCAGGGGGAAGCTTGCTCACACACATATCTTACGGCTGTTGCTATCTGCCAAACGGTGCAGCAAACCGATCCAGCAAACGCTGCTTTTCCCGATTCACGGCTTCCTCATCCAAATGACCACATTTTTCAGGCGAAAAATCGGGATTGGATCGGCGGAATGCATCTTGATACGTCTGGTAAAACATTTGTGGAAAAGCTTTGTCGTCAGGCGCTACGCGATTCATATGAATCACCATGTTTTGCTGAATGGGGTTGCCCTCGGCAAAAAATGGGTCGTTTCCCTGCGACAGGCCGCACAGCACCAATGCCTGATGTGCCTGCCCGAGCATGGCTGCAACCATAAGCGCATAACCACGTTCTTGCTCAGGCGACGGAGGCTCGGCCCGGGCAGCAAATACCGTGCAGGCCAGTAATATCCATAATGCTTTATTTGTCATGATTTTTCTCTCAGGCAGCAGAAATTTTAGCTTTGCAGAAACTCATCTTCCTGCGGAAACCTCGTTTTCAGGCTGCCTCCCCTCGCTGCCAAAGACTACCTGAAAGCCCGTTCCAACACTTCCGCCACTTTATCCTGTTCGGCTTCAGTCAGATCAAAATACAGCGGAATGCTGATTGTGCCGGCGTAGTAGGCTTCGGCGCGGGGGAAGTCGCCTGTTTTGAAACCGAAGTATTGGCGGTAGTAGGGCTGGGTGTGGACGGGAATATAGTGCACGTTGGCGCCGATGCCATTTTGCCGCAGAAAGTCGAACACTTGGCGGCGGGTTTTGCCGCTGTCGGCGCGGACTTGTACGGGGTAGAGATGCAAGGCGGAGCGGCTTTCTGGATGTCGGTACGGCAAGACGAGCGGCAGATGGGCAAGCAGGCGGTCGTATCGCGCGGCGAGCTCGTGGCGGCGGGCGACAAATTCGTCGATGCGGGTCATCTGGCTCACGCCGAGGGCGGCTTGCAGTTCGGTCATGCGGTAGTTGTAGCCGAGGTCGATTTGCTGGTAATACCAAGCCCCATCCGGCTCCTGAGTCATTTCTTCAGGATTGCGGGTGATGCCGTGGCTGCGCAGCAGGGCGAGTTTAGCGGCAAGCTCTGGGCTGTTGGTGAGGGCTGCGCCGCCTTCGGCGGTGGTGATGATTTTGACGGGGTGAAAACTGAATACGGTGATGTCGCTATATTGGCAGTTGCCAACTTTGCCGCCCTGATAACTGCCGCCAACGGCATGGGAGGCATCTTCGATGATTTTGAAGCCGTATTCTTTGGATAATGCGTGGATTTTCCGCATATCACAGGGTTCACCCGAAAAGTGAATCGGCACAACGATTTTGGGCAGGCTACCTGAAACTTTGGCCGCTTTCAGCTTGGCTTCCAGCGCAGCGGGGGACATATTCAGGGTGTGCGGGTCGATGTCTACAAAATCCACATCAGCACCGCAATAGCGGGCGCAGTTAGCAGAGGCGGTGAAAGTGATGGGAGATGTCCACAGGCTGTCGCCTTTGCCCAGGCCGAGGGCGAGGCAGGCGAGGTGCAGGGCGGAGGTGGCGCTGTTTACAGCAACGGCGTGCTGCACACCGCAGTAATTCTTCAGGCTGTCTTCAAAGGCAGGCACTTGCGGGCCTTGGGTGAGAAAGTCGGATTGGAGCACACGCACGACAGTGGCTATGTCGGCTTCAGAGATGGTTTGGCGGCCGTAGGGGATCATGAGGGAGTCCTTTAGTTGGATAGATGGGTTTGTTGTGGAAATGGCTTTTCTACTGCGCAGCTGCCGAGATTTTATTTTCAGGTAGCCTTTATGGATGCAAGCTACCTGAAATTAGGTTTTAATTACTTCCCATATTCCCGTTTATCATCGGCTGCTCTTGCTCTATTTGCTGAGGTTTTTTCTGCCGCATAGGAACAGGGGAAACTCGTGGCTGAGTAACTGTTGTAGGAGCTCCTTGTTTTACACCACTTCGTCCTAATAATTGATCAATGACAGGTTCCATTTTGGTTTGTGTGGAAGCAAATTTTGTCAATGCAAGACCACCGCCTCCACGCAAATGATATTCTGCTTGCGCAATTTGTCTTCCTTCTTTCCAAAGATATAATTCGGCATGTGATAGGTAAGTAGTTACGTCCCAAGAACGCAAAGCAGTATAAGTCATAGAATAAACACAACATTGTGCTGATTTATTTTCTACAACTTGCGACTGAATATTATGATATGCCAACCGATTTTGCAGTACGCTAACAAAATCTCTAACCTGCACACGCGGGTTATTCTCAATACAGATTTCCCTAATATCCTCAGCCGCACTAACAGGTTGAACCGTAATTGATGTACATGCAAAAAGGACGGTTGCTCCTAGCAATACTGCCAAAAGTCTCTTTTGATTTGAATACATAATTTTCTCCTTTAATGTCTCCATCATAAAATTCAGGCTACCTGAAAATTGTTCAACTAGTTTTAACTTCATTGAAGCTTCCCTTTCAGGTAGCCTTCTCTATCAAATCGCGCCGATTTTCTCTTTGTTAGCCTCAATCCACGCCTGCAATTCCTCGCGCGTCATCCATTCCGTGTTGTTGTTGCTGGCATACACGAAGCCTTCGGGCACTTTCACGCCGTTTTTGATGCGCTCGGGCGTTTCATCCCAGCCGTTGATGGCGGGCAGGATTTTGAAGTGTTCGGGATATTCGTAAGTGTGGAACGAGTCTTCCGCGCCAATCATCTGCTCGTGCAGTTTTTCGCCGGGGCGGATGCCGACGGTTTCCTGCGCGCATTCGGGTGCAACGGCGGCAGCCAAGTCGCAAATGTTCATGGACGGGATTTTTTTCACATAAATTTCGCCGCCCACCATGTCGTCAAACGCGTGCCACACCAGCTCCACACCCTGTTCCAGCGAAATCATAAATCGGGTCATGCGCGGGTCGGTAATCGGCAGCGTGCCGCGTGCGCGTTGGGTGAGGAAAAACGGTATCACCGAGCCGCGCGAGCCCATCACGTTGCCGTAGCGCACCACGGCGAAGCGGCAGCCGTGTTCGCCGGAATAGGCGTTGCCGGCCACGAAGAGTTTGTCGCTGGCGAGCTTGGTCGCGCCGTATAAATTGACGGGGCTGCTGGCTTTGTCGGTGGACAGGGCGACGACGCGTTTCACGCCTTTGTCGATGCAGGCGTCAATCAGGTTCATTGCGCCGTTGATGTTGGTTTTCACGCACTCAAACGGGTTGTATTCGGCGGTGGGGACGATTTTGGTGGCGGCGGCATGGACGACGTAATCCACGCCGTCGAGCGCGCGGTACAGGCGGTCTTTGTCGCGCACGTCGCCGATGAAGAAGCGCACGCGTTTGTCGCCCTGAAATTTTTTCGCCATTTCCCACTGCTTCATTTCGTCGCGGGAGAAGATGATGATTTTTTTGGGATTGTATTTGGCTAAGGTCATGGGCACGAAGGTGTTGCCGAACGAGCCGGTGCCGCCGGTTACGAGGATGGTGGAGTTAGAAAGCATGAATAACCTGTTGTTTTAGCTTAATGGAATCGCTGATTCCACCGCAAAATCATTTTAATGGAAACAGCGTAATATGAAGTGGCGGATTATAGCACCGGCATTCGGCGGCTTCTATCGTGCCGCAGGCTACCTGAAAGGCGGCAGCGCAGTTTCCTTAATAGTCGTAAGAAATAAAAATAACCGCATGGACTCACCCCATCCCACTCCTATTTGAAATAGCCATACATTACAATGACACTTTTCCCCATATTCCCCTACCGCTTATGTCTGCTGCTCAAGACCTTACCCTGCTCCTCGTGCGCGATGCTGCTGAGCCGGAAATGTGGATAGATATTTGGGCACGCAGCTATCCGCTCGTGCAACAGGTAGCCTGCGCTGCCAACGAAGGCATTGCCCAATGGCAAAGTAAAATCAACACCGCATGGCAGCTTATCCCCGGCCAGGCCATGATTGTGGCACACGGCGCAGGCGTACCGGCCGTCATGGCCTGGTAGTTCCAAAACAGTATGTGTAGCCAACAACGCATCCGCGGCATGATTTTGGTCTCCCCCCTGCAATCTGCCTGTATAGATGATGAATGGCACACCCTGCAACGAGCCCGCACCAACTGCAAAGCCGCTTTAGTAATCGGGCAAGATGAAAATCCACTGTGCCCAACCGACTGGGCAAGCGATACCGCCACCATCTGGCAAGCCAGGCTGTTACGCGCACCACAGTCCGGCCACCTCAACCAGCGCTTGGGCGGCTGGCAATGGGGCATGCGGCTGATGCAGGAAATGTTGTGGGATGACTAATATCCTTGGCGCTACGGGCAATACGGTTTTCAGGTAACCTCTACACTCCTTGTTGCGTCTCCAATACGCCAATCAAATCAACATAGAGCAAACCTAATCTATTGAAATAAAATTACTTTACCTGCACCACACCCAGCCAAACAATGCCAAACAGCAGCGGCCAAATCCATATATACAACCTTCCTCCCTAGCTTGCCTTACTGCAACAATGTATAGGGATTACGCCATAAATTCCGTTTCCGCTCAGGATAAACATTGACAGTAAACCGCTTAATCTTTAAAATTAAAGTTTTCTTATATTAATTTGGATTTTTCTGCTATGAAAACCTTCTTAGCCAAACCGCACGAGGTGAAGCGCGAATGGTATGTCATTGATGCCCAAGATAAAGTTCTGGGTCGTGTGGCTACCGAAGTCGCCCGTCGCTTGCGTGGCAAACACAAGCCCGAATACACTCCGCACGTAGATACTGGCGACTACATCATTGTAGTTAATGCCGACAAGCTGCGTGTTACCGGTGATAAAAATGAAGGCAAAATCTACTACCGCCACTCTGGCTTCCCTGGCGGTATCTACCAGCGCACTTTCCGGGAAATGCAAGACAAATTCCCCGGCCGCGCTCTAGAACAAGCTGTTAAAGGCATGTTGCCTAAAGGCCCCTTGGGCTACGCCATGATCCGCAAGCTAAAAGTGTACGCTGGCAGCGAACATCAGCATGCCGCCCAACAACCCAAAGTATTGGAAATTTAAGGACACCATTTTATGAACGGTAAATACTACTACGGCACTGGCCGTCGCAAAAGTTCTGTAGCCCGTGTGTTCCTGCAAAAAGGTTCTGGTCAGATTGTGGTAAACGGTCGCCCCGTTGACGAATTTTTCGCCCGTGAAACCAGCCGCATGGTGGTGCGCCAGCCTTTGGTTCTGACCGAAAATGCTGAAGCATTCGATATTATGGTAAACGTGTGTGGTGGCGGTGAAACCGGCCAATCCGGCGCTATCCGTCACGGCATCACCCGTGCTCTGATCGACTATGATGCAGGTTTGAAATCTGCTCTGTCTCAAGCTGGCTTCGTTACTCGCGATGCCCGTGAAGTGGAGCGTAAAAAATTCGGTCTGCGCAAAGCACGGCGCGCCAAACAGTTCTCCAAACGTTAATTCGTTTTATATTGCAGAAGAGCCGGTTTCCCCGGCTCTTTATTTATATGCAAGTATCTAATGCTACCTGAAAATTCTCGGTAGCCTTAGATACTTGAAAAATGTTGTTTGTGGCACATGCCTACTTTCTTTGTTTGCTGCCGGCTCACTTATCGCTTACCTATTTGTATGCCTATACTCACCACCGTGTTATAACTAAACTTGGTACGATCAACTTAGTTGTCGGTTCATTTAGCCGTACACCGTCAGCTTCGCGATTAGGTAGTCCGTTCCCCGTTTGGTTTTCAGCATTTTCGGCTTTAATTGCTGCCTACCGCTAACGATACCATCTATCATATTGTTTTTCCTGAATTTATAAAATACACCCTGATTTTATTTTTTCTATATATACAAAACATGGTGGGGAAAGTGGGGAAACCAAACATAATCAATAGATTACAAAGGCGTTTAGGTGGGGGAGGGGTGGGGACAGGCGTGAGGAAGGGGCTGGGGACACCAGCCGGCAGGAAGGGCAGGCTACCTGAAACGCTTCCCCACCTTCCCCACTTTTTACTAAGCGGCAAATTTCAATATATCCAATTGATTTATATATTGATTAACTGCTATATATTAAACCTGTCCCCACCTTCCCCACTTATTCTTCTCGCGCGTGTGATAGCTGGTGTTAAAAATGCACACACCCCGCGCTTGCCTTGCCGGCTCATATCCGCCCGACGCGCACCGTCAAATTTGCTCCGCCGCCTCATCCGGCGGCACGTCCCCGACAAAGCAATACATCCGCTTCACGCAAAGCAGGTTCAGCTCCACCGCCTTACGCGGCAGCTTGATACGGTTATGTTTGCCGTCTTTGCGCATCCAGCCGTCCGCCGTTAAGACTTGGCACACCTTGCGCGGGTCAAAGCCCTTGCAGATATATTCTTCAAACACCTTATCCGTGAGGAAATAGCGCGGTTTGCCCGTACTGCCGTCTTCATAGTTTGCCGGCACAACGAAGCCCCAAAACTCCGCATAATCAGGTTGGCAATTGCCGCCAATACCCACATCCGCTAAATTGACAAAATACTTGCTGCTCTGCCCGTAGGCCTGTAGGAAATCGCGCGCGCTCTTGCGGATTATCCTATCTTCACGGTTGGCTGCCGGATTTTTTCGGTCAGCAAACGGCGGTAAAACTCCACCAGCTCGGCTTGTGGCAAAGCGGGCTGGTGTTTTTGTTTGGGCAGTTTGATTGTGCCGGTTAGCGCGGCGGCGGGGTTGTTTTCGGCTCGTTCCGTGCGTATGGCGTGATTGAATACAGCTTTGATGCGCTGCAATACGCTGGCCGCCGTATCCAACGCACCGCGTGCGGCCACCGCATCAACGGTTGCCTTCACGTCTTTAATACGGATTTCCGCTATCGGTAGGCTGCCAAGCGCGGGCAAAATATCTACCTCGAAGCTGCGCCACACTTTAGCGGCATGGCCTGCCGTCCAGCCGGCGCGCTGGTGTTCGTACCATTCGGCGGCCAAATTGCGGAAGGTGTTTTGCAGGGCGGCAATGCGCTCTTGTTTAGCCTGCTTCTTGGCTTCGCCCGGGTCTTGCCCGGCAGCCAGCAGGCGGCGTGCGCTTTCGGCGGCTTCCCGCGCTTCGAGCAGGGAGATAAGGGGATATTTCCCGATTGATAGTGTTTTTCGCTTATTGGCTATCGCGTAATCAAACCGCCACAATTTGCCGCCCGCAGGGGTAACTTGCAGATATAACCCGCTGCCGTCAGTCAGCTTGTAGGCTTTGGCGGTAGGCTTGGCATTCTTGATTTGGCGGTTGGTTAGCGGCATTTTTACGGTATTTTTTCGGCGGTATTTTCAAAATACCGTAAAAGATACCGTAAAAATTCTGTTGCTTCAATGCAATTCGGATAGACGGCGGTAGATACCAAACAAGCCTCAAATATAGCTGGAAGCCTTGCTGGGCTTGGGTCTTGTAGATTTGGATAGATGGCGTTAGACAAAAAAATAACCGCTAAAATGCGGTTAGTGGTGGCCAGAGGCAGGATCGAACTGCCGACACACGGATTTTCAATCCGTTGCTCTACCAACTGAGCTATCTGGCCGCTTTCGCAGCTTATTATTACACCAGTTATTCCAATCTGAGTCAAGCTTTCCCGGGAAAATATTTTTGTTAATTAGCGAATATATTATTTTCTCAAATATTTTTCAGGTAGCCTTTCATCTCTTGTCTCTACCCTGATCCTGCCGCAAATGTTCCATTGCCAACTCAATAGTGTACAGCTGTTTACGGTAGTGTTTGCAAGGTGAACAAACGAGGAGATGCAATCGCAGTTGCCAGTATTCCAAGAGGCTCAGTGGACGGTCGTGTTGTAGCGAAATCAGTTCTGCGGCTTGTTGGCATTTCAGCATATGCATCCTCCTTATCCGTTTAACCAATTACTTTGCAGACAGCGACGTAGGCCATTACGGGCGCGGTAAAGAATAGTGTAGCAGTTATCAGCGCTAATACCGGTTTGCTGACAAATTTCAGCCACTTCCAACCCCATCAACTCCCGTAGCATAAATACTCGCGCGGTATTGTCCGGTAATTGTTCGAGGCAGTATTCCATAGTATGCATAAATTCCTGCTGCCGGATGATGTCTTCCGGAGAAGCCCATGCTTGTGGGTTGGCGCTGTCCATCCAATGGCCGCTCTCGTCAAACTGCTGCCGGCGGACGGCATCGAGAAACTGCTCGTCTTCGCTGCTCACTTGCCATTGCAGTCGGTTTTGTTGGCTACGCAGGCTGTCTAATAAGGTGTTACGCAAAATAGCAAACACCCACGTTTGCCATTGTGCGGCAGCTTGAAACTGCTGCCGGCGGGCAAAAGCTTTCAGCATGGTGTCTTGCACCACGTCTTCCGCCCATTGGGCATCGTGTAGTTGCAAGGTGGCAAAACGTAGAAGTTTGCGCCGCAGTTCGGCAACATCGGCCTGCTGCCAAACCTGTTCCAGGTGGTGATTGGGGTCTGCTTGGTTAGGTTTCATTTTGCTTTGGAAGGCTACCTGAAACTTTCAAGTAGCCCATACTTTGTGATTAGACGATTTAGCTACTGCCATTCTGACATGCTAAGACCTTTGAAAAACTACCTCCCACGGGCACTTAGGGCATTATGCGCTACTCAATCGCTTACCTACCTAATGATATGCCTGTGCTGCGACAGCCAAACAAATTCTTTCTCCCCGCAAAGCAGCGAGCTGCAGAAAGCACAGTAGTACAACAAGGTGAGCTAACGCCGTAAGGGGAGGAGAAGAAGGTGTTTGGTGAAACGCCTTGAACTGCGCCCATATTCGGCAACTCTTAAAAGGTCTTATGCCGCTAACTTCAGCAACTCAATTGGATTCTTCCAAAAGGTTACCTGAAACTTTTCAGGTTTGCCGTGAATGCTGCTGTGCATGTAGTCGATTTAATTGCCGCCGCTTCGATATGCTGCCGAATAGGAGCACGACTTTGCCACGGCCTCACGCAGTTGGGCGGCCAGCACGGCCAGTTCTGCATGATCGGCCATCTTGTCTTCGTGTTCCCCCAGCTCGTGCAGATGACCGGGAATCAGGTGCATATGGTAGTGGAACACGCTCTGGCCTGCTTCTTGGCCGTTAAGCTGCATTTGCACGATGCCGTGCCGCTGCAGAACTTTGCGCTGGGCGGCAGTGATTTTTTGGGCAGCAGCAAACACGGCTTGGGCGTATTCCGGCGGCAGGTCAGTCAGCTCCACAGCCTGTGTTTTCGGCACAATCAACACATGGCCCCGCGCCTGCGGCATCACGTCGAGGAAGGCGAGGACTTTTTCGTCTTCGTACACGGTGTGGTTGGGGATTTCGCCACGCAGGATTTTGGCAAAAATGTTGTTGCTGTCGTATGCGGACATGGTGTTCTCCTTGATAATCAATGGATTTTTTTGGCTGCATTGAAGCTAATGTTTTTCAGGTAGCCTTTAAAGCAATTTGCTTCAAGCCCTAAGGCTACCTGAAAACTCACACGGCTTCCAGTTTGGCAAACTTGGTGTCCAGCACTTTGATGCCCTGCTTGCCGAAGTTTACGGTGAGGCGGGCGCTGCCGGCTTTGTGCTCACCTTCGATGATTACGCCGGTGCCGAATTTGGCGTGCCGCACATTTTGGCCGATGCTGAAGCCGTCGTAATCCTGCTTCGCCACCGGCGCAGCCCATTCTGCCCTGCTCTGTTGAGGCCGGCCTTCGGGCACGGGGAAGCGTGGTTTCAGCACGGGGGTGAGTAAACGCAGTAAATCGGGCGGAATTTCTTCCACAAAGCGTGATACGGTGCCGAAATGGGTTTGGCCGTGCAACATCCGCTGTTGCGCCATACTGATGTAGAGCCGCCGCCGGGCGCGGGTGATGGCCACATACATCAGCCGCCGCTCTTCCTCCAGCCCGCCGTGTTCGGCCAGGCTTAATTCGCTGGGAAAACGGCCTTCTTCCATGCCGGTGAGGAATACGGCGTCGAATTCCAGCCCTTTGGCGGCGTGCACGGTCATCAGCTGTACGGCAGATTCATCGGCGGCGGCCTGGTTCTCACCAGATTCAAGCGCAGCATTGCTCAAAAAGGCAAGCACGGGGAATGCCGGGCTCTCTGCGGCATCGGCGGGTAGGGTTTCAAACGTACTGTCTTCAGGGCGGAATTCTTCGGCCGCTCGGATAAGCTCGTCCAAGTTGTCTAAGCGGTCTTGATGATCGCCCTTTTGGTTTTGGTAATACTCATACAGGCCGCTGCTGCGTACGGCCTCCGCCACAATTTCAGGTAGCCCGACTTGGCCGATACAGCCGCGCAGGCTTTCAATCAGGCGCACAAAGGCTGCCACTTTGCCGTTTTTCACGGCCACGCGGCAGGCTGCCTGCCACAGCGGCATGCCTTCCTGCGCAGCAGCGGCTTGAATGTTTTCCACCGTACGGCTGCCAATGCCGCGTGCGGGCACGTTGATGACGCGCAACAAAGCGTTATCGTCGTCAGGATTAACCGCCAGCCGCAAATAAGCAAGTGCATGTTTGATCTCCTGCCGCTCATAAAAGCGCAGGCCGCCGTAGATTTTATAGGGCAGTCCTGCACGAAACAGAGCTTGTTCGAGAATTCGCGACTGGGCATTGCTGCGGTAGAGCACGGCAGTTTGTGCCAAATCCATGCCGTCGCGGTGCAGAGCTTTGATTTCTTCTACCACGAACTCGGCTTCTTCACCGTCGGTAAAGGCGGAAAGGAAGCGGATTTTTTCGCCATGCTCGGCTTCAGTGCGCAGGTTCTTGCCTAAGCGGCCGTCATTATGGGAAATCACGGCATTGGCCGCAGCAAGGATATTGCCCACCGAACGGTAGTTCTGCTCCAGCTTGATAGGAGAGGCTACCTGAAATTCACGCATGAAATCGGCCATATTGCCTACGCGCGCACCACGGAAACGGTAGATACTTTGATCATCATCGCCCACAGCAAACACGGCAATATGTTGTCCAGCCAGAAGTTTGAGCCAATCGTATTGTAGTTTGTTGGTGTCTTGGAATTCGTCCACCAAGATGTGGTTGAAACGGTTCTGGTAGTGAGTACGCAGGATCTCGTTACTTTGCAACACTTCATAGCTACGCAACATGAGTTCGGCAAAATCTACTACCCCTTCCTGCCGACACAAACGATCGTATTCG
This sequence comes from Eikenella exigua, assembly GCF_008805035.1. Classification (NCBI taxonomy): domain Bacteria; kingdom Pseudomonadati; phylum Pseudomonadota; class Betaproteobacteria; order Neisseriales; family Neisseriaceae; genus Eikenella; species Eikenella exigua. Next base: position 1,531,821 of record NZ_CP038018.1, read on the forward strand.
GCATAGCATTCAATCAGGCGCTGCTCAAACGAATTGCTGGCATGCAGCACGGTAGCACGCAAACCTGCTTCTTTCTGCGCGTTGATAAAGCCTTGTAAGGCACGCGGAGCGATGATTTCTTCGGAAATGTTGAGGGTTTTGAGCAGTCGTTTGACCAAAGCGAGCTGATCACTGCTGTCTAAAATCTGGAAGGTAGCAGGCAGACCAGCTTCTTTGTGATGCAAACGCAAAAATCGGTGGCACAGGCCATGGAACGTACCCAGCCACATAGCGCGAATATTAAGCGGCAACATGGCTTCGAGCCGGGCACGCATTTCTTTCGCAGCCTTATTAGTGAAAGTAACCGCTATTACCGAATGTAGGCTAGCTTGGGCGCTATGCAAGAGCCAGGCGATGCGGGTAGTAAGCACTTTCGTTTTACCACTGCCGGCACCAGCCAGCACCAAAGCAGATTGCGCCGGCCAGGTTACCGCAGAAAGTTGCTCATTGTTTAAGCCGGAAAGTAGGGAGTTTTTCGGAATAGGCGTGAACACGATATGGAGTATTGGGCTAACTAGAAAAGATGGATTATATAGTTAAAATTCTTAATTAATCTGAGTATTCCATCCATTCCTTTCATCATACTCCCACAAAGCACAACACCCGCCATCAGGCGGGTGTCGTAAATAGGTGTTTGGCAGTGTCCTACTTTCGCACGGGTATCCGCACTATCATCGGCGCTGGTTCGTTTCACGGCCCTGTTCGGGATGGGAAGGCGTGGGACCAAACCGCTATGGCCGCCAAACTTAAACTGTACAAATCGTCAAGCCGCCGGTAGCGTCCACTCCGGCCAATCAAATCAAACTGTCCTGTCCGGCTATACTAACCAAACAATCGGGTAATGTGTATCGATTCCAGTAAGCTTTATTCTCTATGAGTGCCCTTCCCGGTGTCTCCACACCGCAAAGCACTTCAAATGATAGAGCCAAGCCTCACGAGCAATTAGTATGGGTTAGCTGCACGCGTTGCCGCGCTTCCACACCCCACCTATCAACGTCCTGGTCTAGAACGACTCTTCAGCGCGGTTATACCGCAAGGGAAGTCTCATCTCCAGGCAGGTTTCGCGCTTAGATGCTTTCAGCGCTTATCCTTCCCGAACTTAGCTACCCGGCGATGCCACTGGCGTGACAACCGGTACACCAGAGGTTCGTCCACTCCGGTCCTCTCGTACTAGGAGCAGCCCCTGTCAAACTTCCAACGCCCACTGCAGATAGGGACCAAACTGTCTCACGACGTTTTAAACCCAGCTCACGTACCACTTTAAATGGCGAACAGCCATACCCTTGGGACCGACTACAGCCCCAGGATGTGATGAGCCGACATCGAGGTGCCAAACTCCGCCGTCGATATGAACTCTTGGGCGGAATCAGCCTGTTATCCCCGGAGTACCTTTTATCCGTTGAGCGATGGCCCTTCCATTCAGAACCACCGGATCACTATGTCCTGCTTTCGCACCTGCTCGACTTGTCGGTCTCGCAGTTAAGCTACCTTTTGCCATTGCACTATCAGTCCGATTTCCGACCGGACCTAGATAACCTTCGAACTCCTCCGTTACTCTTTGGGAGGAGACCGCCCCAGTCAAACTGCCTACCATGCACGGTCCCCGATCCGGTTTACGGACCTGGGTTAGAACCTCAAAGTCACCAGGGTGGTATTTCAAGGACGGCTCCACAGAAACTAGCGCCTCTGCTTCTAAGCCTCCCACCTATCCTACACAAGTGACTTCAAAGTCCAATGCAAAGCTACAGTAAAGGTTCACGGGGTCTTTCCGTCTAGCAGCGGGTAGATTGCATCTTCACAACCACTTCAACTTCGCTGAGTCTCGGGAGGAGACAGTGTGGCCATCGTTACGCCATTCGTGCGGGTCGGAACTTACCCGACAAGGAATTTCGCTACCTTAGGACCGTTATAGTTACGGCCGCCGTTTACTGGGGCTTCGATCCGATGCTCTCACATCTTCAATTAACCTTCCAGCACCGGGCAGGCGTCACACCCTATACGTCCACTTTCGTGTTTGCAGAGTGCTGTGTTTTTAATAAACAGTCGCAGCCACCGATTCTCTGCGACCCTCCAAAGCTTACGGAGTAAATCCTTCACCTCAGAGGGCATACCTTCTCCCGAAGTTACGGTATCAATTTGCCGAGTTCCTTCTCCCGAGTTCTCTCAAGCGCCTTAGAATTCTCATCCTGCCCACCTGTGTCGGTTTGCGGTACGGTTCGATTTAAGCTGGAGCTTAGTGGCTTTTCCTGGAAGCGTGGTATCAGTCACTTCGTATCCGTAGATACTCGTTATCGCTTCTCGGTGTTATGAAGAACCGGATTTGCCTAATTCTTCCACCTACTAGCTTGAACAAACTATTCCAACAGTTTGCTGACCTAACCTTCTCCGTCCCCACATCGCACTTAAATCAAGTACGGGAATATTAACCCGTTTCCCATCGACTACGCATCTCTGCCTCGCCTTAGGGGCCGACTCACCCTGCGCCGATGAACGTTGCGCAGGAAACCTTGGGCTTTCGGCGAGCGGGCTTTTCACCCGCTTTATCGCTACTCATGTCAACATTCGCACTTCTGATACCTCCAGCATTCCTTACGAAACGCCTTCTCAGGCCTACAGAACGCTCCCCTACCATGCACGCTTCATTAAAACAGCTAACCCCATCTACCATACTCGACTTTGATGGGCGCTTTCCGTCACTTTGCTCCGGCAAGCTGTTTTAATGAAGCATGCATCCGCAGCTTCGGTTATAGATTTGAGCCCCGTTACATCTTCCGCGCAGGATGACTCGACCAGTGAGCTGTTACGCTTTCTTTAAATGATGGCTGCTTCTAAGCCAACATCCTGGCTGTCTAAGCCTTCCCACTTCGTTTACCACTTAATCTATCATTTGGGACCTTAGCTGGCGGTCTGGGTTGTTTCCCTTTCGACAACGGACGTTAGCACCCGCTGTCTGTCTCCCATGATTGCACTTTCCGGTATTCTGAGTTTGCCATGGGTTGGTAAGTCGCAATGACCCCCTAGCCATAACAGTGCTTTACCCCCGGAAGTGATACATGAGGCACTACCTAAATAGTTTTCGGGGAGAACCAGCTATCTCCGAGTTTGTTTAGCCTTTCACCCCTATCCACAGCTCATCCCCGCATTTTGCAACATGCGTGGGTTCGGTCCTCCAGTACCTGTTACGGCACCTTCAACCTGGCCATGGATAGATCACTCGGTTTCGGGTCTACACCCAGCAACTATGACGCCCTATTAAGACTCGGTTTCCCTACGCCTCCCCTATCCGGTTAAGCTCGCTACTGAATGTAAGTCGTTGACCCATTATACAAAAGGTACGCAGTCACACAATAAAGTGCTCCCACTGTTTGTATGCATCAGGTTTCAGGTTCTATTTCACTCCCCTCCCGGGGTTCTTTTCGCCTTTCCCTCACGGTACTGGTTCACTATCGGTCGATGATGAGTATTTAGCCTTGGAGGATGGTCCCCCCATCTTCAGACAGGATTTCTCGTGTCCCGCCCTACTTGTCATATGCTTAGTACCACTGCCGGAATTTCGGATACAGGGCTATCACCCACTATGGCGGAAGTTTCCAATTCCTTCTCCTATCCCGACGGCTATCACATACAGGCTGCTCCGCGTTCGCTCGCCACTACTTGCGGAATCTCGGTTGATTTCTTTTCCTCCGGGTACTTAGATGGTTCAGTTCTCCGGGTTCGCTTCTCTAAGCTTATATATTCAGCTTAGGATACACATTGCTGTGTGGGTTCCCCCATTCGGACATCACCGGATCAAAGCTCTATTGCCAGCTCCCCGATGCTTTTCGCAGGCTTACACGTCCTTCGTCGCCTATCATCGCCAAGGCATCCACCTGATGCACTTATTCACTTGACTCTATCATTTGAAGCGCCTCTTTGACTTCGCCCGCGCTGCGTTGACTACAGCTGGGGCTTAAGGCCTCCACTCTGATAAAGCTTACTGCTTGTTGTGTCCGAACCCTGCCTTTTGCGTTTCAGGATTCGGTCGATACAATCATCACCCAAATTTCTGTATGACTTATCTTTAGGATAAGCCTTACTTCGTTTGTTTGTTGATTTCGGCTTGCCAATTTGTTAAAGATCGATGCGTTTTGACTTCGCAAATAAAAATAAACTACCGCTCAAAACTGCAACATGTAACAGCTTGCTCGCATATTTAGCATACTTTTATTTGGAAAGTATTGTGTGGTGGAGGCAAACGGGATCGAACCGATGACCCCCTGCTTGCAAAGCAGGTGCTCTACCAACTGAGCTATGCCCCCAGTACCTGGGCGGATCTGCTCCACTCTACGCCTACTGGTGGGTCTGGGAGGACTTGAACCTCCGACCCCACGCTTATCAAGCGTGTGCTCTAACCAGCTGAGCTACAAACCCAACATTCTCTTCGCATCTGTATCCGATTACCGATAGGTGTGGATGCTCTACCCCTACTTTTTCTCTAGAAAGGAGGTGATCCAGCCGCAGGTTCCCCTACGGCTACCTTGTTACGACTTCACCCCAGTCATGAAGCATACCGTGGCAAGCGAGCTCCTTGCGGTTACCCTACCTGCTTCTGGTATCCCCCACTCCCATGGTGTGACGGGCGGTGTGTACAAGACCCGGGAACGTATTCACCGCAGTATGCTGACCTGCGATTACTAGCGATTCCGACTTCATGCACTCGAGTTGCAGAGTGCAATCCGGACTACGATCGGTTTTCTGGGATTGGCTCCGCCTCGCGGCTTGGCTACCCTCTGTACCGACCATTGTATGACGTGTGAAGCCCTGGTCATAAGGGCCATGAGGACTTGACGTCATCCCCACCTTCCTCCGGTTTGTCACCGGCAGTCTCATTAGAGTGCCCAACTAAATGATGGCAACTAATGACAAGGGTTGCGCTCGTTGCGGGACTTAACCCAACATCTCACGACACGAGCTGACGACAGCCATGCAGCACCTGTGTTACGGCTCCCGAAGGCACCCCTCTATCTCTAAAGGGTTCCGTACATGTCAAAACCAGGTAAGGTTCTTCGCGTTGCATCGAATTAATCCACATCATCCACCGCTTGTGCGGGTCCCCGTCAATTCCTTTGAGTTTTAATCTTGCGACCGTACTCCCCAGGCGGTCGATTTCACGCGTTAGCTACGCTACTAAGCAATCAAGTTGCCCAACAGCTAATCGACATCGTTTAGGGCGTGGACTACCAGGGTATCTAATCCTGTTTGCTACCCACGCTTTCGAGCATGAACGTCAGTGTTATCCCAGGGGGCTGCCTTCGCCATCGGTATTCCTCCACATCTCTACGCATTTCACTGCTACACGTGGAATTCTACCCCCCTCTGACACACTCTAGCTATCCAGTTCAGAACGCAGTTCCCAGGTTGAGCCCGGGGATTTCACATCCTGCTTAAATAACCATCTGCGCTCGCTTTACGCCCAGTAATTCCGATTAACGCTCGCACCCTACGTATTACCGCGGCTGCTGGCACGTAGTTAGCCGGTGCTTATTCTTTCGGTACCGTCAGCAAAGGGTGGTATTAGCACCCTCCTTTTCTTCCCGAACAAAAGTACTTTACAACCCGAAGGCCTTCTTCATACACGCGGCATGGCTGGATCAGGGTTGCCCCCATTGTCCAAAATTCCCCACTGCTGCCTCCCGTAGGAGTCTGGGCCGTGTCTCAGTCCCAGTGTGGCGGATCGTCCTCTCAGACCCGCTACTGATCGTCGCCTTGGTAGGCCTTTACCCCACCAACTAGCTAATCAGTTATCGGCCGCTCGAATAACGCGAGGTCTTGCGATCCCCCGCTTTCTCCCTCAGGACGTATGCGGTATTAGCCAATCTTTCGATTGGTTATCCCCCATTACTCGGTACGTTCCGATATATTACTCACCCGTTCGCCACTCGCCGGCAGTAGTGCAAGCACTACCCCGCTGCCGTTCGACTTGCATGTGTAAAGCATGCCGCCAGCGTTCAATCTGAGCCAGGATCAAACTCTTATGTTCAATCTCTAACTTAATACTTCTGGTCTGCTTCAAAGAAATCGACAGAACAATGTTAAACATCGTCTTGTCTTCTTCTCAACAGTGCAGGTGTAAAACACCCACACTTATCGGTAATCTGATTGTTAAAGAGCTGCTGAACCGTAAAACCGACAACAAAACCGTGCCGTAAGGAACAGCGAAGATGCGGACTATACGCCTACCAAAATATTTTGTCAAATACCTTTTGACCCGTTCTTTACCAACAACAACACAGCCATCAGACTACAAAAGGAAAATAACCTTTTGACAAGATAACCACAGATGCAATAAAATACGCAGTTCTTGTCTTGTGTTCCAGGCATTAATCGAACACTAGATAAAAAATTAAACCTTTATAAACCTTTGATAATAACCCCACATGGAGTTGAGTATGTACGCGGTCATAAAAACCGGCGGCAAACAATACAAAGTTGCTGTTGGCGAAAAATTGAAAGTAGAACAGATACCTGCCGAACTCGACAGCCAAATCGAACTGACTGAAGTTTTGATGATTGCTGACGGCGAATCTGTAAAAGTAGGCGCACCTTTTATTGAAGGCGCAAAAGTAACAGCCAAGGTAGTGGCTCATGACCGCGGCGAAAAAATCCGCATTTTCAAAATGCGCCGCCGCAAACACTATCAGAAACGCCAAGGCCACCGCCAGAATTTCACCCAAATTGAAATCGTGGCCATCGCCTAAGTTTTTAACCTAATTCAGGAGTATCAAACATGGCAAGTAAAAAAGCAGGCGGCAGCACCCGCAACGGCCGCGATTCAGAAGCCAAACGCTTGGGCGTAAAAGCCTACGGCAACGAGCTGATTCCTGCCGGTTCCATCATCGTTCGCCAGCGTGGCACCAAGTTTCATGCAGGCAACAACGTAGGCATGGGTAAAGACCATACCCTGTTTGCCAAAGTGGACGGCTACGTAGAATTTACCGTAAAAGGCGTACACAACCGTAAAACCGTTAACGTTCGCCCCTACACTGGTGCCGACGAATAATCAACGGCTAGCCTAATTTCAGGATGCTACTTCAGGTAGCATCCTTTTATTTTGCCTAAATTAAATTATCCTGGCTAACACCCTTATTCCGCACACAAGTATTATCCACATCAAAAATCTGCTTAGCTACCAACTGCTATAATCCTGCCATCTTTAGTTTTCAGGTAGCCTCACCATGCCCGTCACACCTATCCTAGCCATCACCTCCGGCGAGCCTGCCGGCATAGGCCCCGATATCTGTCTTACTTTAGCTCAGCAGACTTTACCCTGTCGCTGCGTTGTCTTAGCCGACAAACAACTCCTCACCGAACGTGCCCAGCAACTCGGCTACAACACCCCCCTTGCCGATTATCATCCCAACCATCCGCCCGCCCCTGGCACACTGGAAGTTTTACACATTCCCCTCTCCGCCCCCTGCCACACCGGCCAACTCAACTCCGCCAATGCCCGCTACGTACTCTCCCTGCTTGATCGTGCCTATAGCAGCATCTGCCAAGGTGAATTTGCCGGCATGGTAACCGCCCCGTTGCACAAAGGCATCATCAACGACGCCGGCATCCTCTTCAGCGGCCACACCGAATACCTCGCTGCCATCAGCCATACCGAACAGGTCGTCATGATGCTGGCCGGCAACGGCCTACGCGTTGCCCTCGCCACCACCCACCTCCCCCTCAAAGATATCCCCGCCGCCATCACCCGCCCGCTGTTGCACTCCGTGTTGCACATTTTACACACCGACCTGCAAACTAAATTCGGCATCACTAAGCCCACCATCCTCGTGGCCGGGCTCAACCCCCATGCCGGCGAACAAGGTCATCTTGGCTGGGAAGAAATCCAAATCATTGAACCCGAATTACAATCCCTGCGCGAGCAAGGCCTCGATGTACGCGGCCCCTACCCCGCCGACACCCTATTCCAGCCTTTCCTGCTCAAAGATGCCGACGCCGTGCTTGCCATGTATCACGACCAAGGCCTGCCCGTACTCAAATATGCCTCCTTCGGTCAAGGCGTGAATATCACCCTTGGCCTACCCTTCATCCGCACTTCAGTCGATCACGGCACTGCTCTCGACCTAGCCGGTACCGGCCGCGCCGACCACGGCAGCCTGCTCACCGCCATTCAAACCGCCCTCGATATGGCCAAACACTGGCAACACCACCGCGCACCATCATAGCCGCACACTATCAGGCACAAAGGCTACCTGAAAATCTGCCACTCATGCAGCAGTCTTAAAACTTTCAGGTAGCCTTCAGTTCAAGCTATCTACATGATATAAAAACACTTCCCTCCACACAAAAGCTACCTGAAAAATCTACAACACTTCCAGCCAGCACTCAGCCTCACCATTGGCAAAATCATTGAACCCAGTGTGCTTTTTCCCTATAATCGACTCCCTTGTATGTAAACCTAACCACCGCCGCCCATGGCCACACCCTTCATCGAAATGCAAAACGTCGCCTTTGCCTATGGCGAACGCCCCATCCTGAACAACGTTAGTTTTCAGGTAGCCCAAGGCACGTTTGCCGCCGTGATGGGTGGTTCCGGCAGTGGTAAAACTACCCTGCTGCGCCTGATTACCGGCCAAATTGCCCCCACTTCCGGCCGCGTGCTGATTAATGGCCGCGACCTTGCCGCATTCAACGCAAAAGAGTTGCACCAACATCGGCGCAATATGGGCGTACTGTTCCAATTCGGTGCACTATTTACCGATTTATCCGTATATGAAAACGTGGCTTTCCCGCTGCGTGAGCAAACCGACTTGCCAGAAGAAATCATCCGCGATTTGGTGCGCCTGAAGCTCAGTGCCGTCGGCCTGCACGGCACGGAAAACCTGATGCCGGACGAGCTATCCGGCGGCATGTCCCGCCGCGTTGCCTTGGCGCGTACCATCGCCCTCGACCCCGCGCTGATGCTGTATGACGAGCCATTCACCGGCCTCGACCCGATTTCGCTGGGCGTAATTGCCGACTTGATCAGCAAAATCAACCGTGCCCTGCGCTCCACCAGCATGATGGTTACACACGATGTGCCACGCTCGCTGCAAATTGCCGACCAAGTGATTTTCCTTGCCCACGGCGAAATCCTGTTTTCAGGTAGCCCAGAAGAAATGCGCAGCCTCGATTCACCGTGGATTACCCAATTTATCAACGGCCTGCCCAACGGCCCGGTCGCCTTCCGCTATCCGGCCGAGCGCGGCATACAACAAGTTTTGCTCAATAGCTGAATTATGAATTTTTTCCAAACCCTAGGCGCGAAAACGCTGGATTTCCTACAGGAACTGGGCAAAACCACCCTATTCCTGTTCGCCGTGCTGGCACGCTCCGGCACGCTGCTGCCGCGCCTGCGGCTGGGTATCCGCCAAATGTATTTCACCGGTGTGCTATCCATTGTCATCATTGCTGTGTCCGGACTGTTTGTGGGCATGGTACTGGGTTTGCAGGGCTACACCCAGCTGGCCAAATTTAAATCGGCCGATATTTTGGGCTATATGGTGGCTGCATCGCTGTTGCGCGAACTGGGGCCGGTACTGGCCGGCATCTTATTTGCCAGCAGCGCGGGCGGCGCGATGACCAGCGAAATCGGCCTGATGAAAACCACTGAGCAGCTGGAGGCGATGAAGGTGATGGCGGTTGATCCCGTTGCCCGCGTGGTGGTGCCGCGTTTTTGGGCAGGCGTGATTTCCATGCCGCTGTTAGCTTCTATCTGCAATGTGGCCGGCATTTACGGCGCCTATCTTATCGGCGTGCGCTATCTGGGCTTGGACGGCGGCATTTTCTGGTCACAGATGCAGGCGAATATCGATGTGGGCTACGATGTGGTGAACGGGTTGATTAAATCGGTGGTGTTTGGTGTGGCCATTTCGCTAATTGCCGTATATCAAGGCTTCCACTGCCGCAGCACGCCGGAAGGCATCCTGCGTGCCAGCACCCGCACCGTGGTGAGCAGCGCGCTCACCGTTTTGGCCTTGGATTTTGTTTTAACCGCCATCATGTTTATCGGATAACCGGATTATGAAAAGAAGCACTTTAGAACTTTGGGTCGGCGTTTTTGTGGCCTTAGGCATTGCCGCTGTGGTATTTTTATCACTGCGCGTAGCCGGCGGACAAACAGTTTCCCGCCAGTCGTCCTACACCGTTTCCGCCAGCTTTACCGACATCGGTGGCTTGAAAGTGAAAGCCCCGGTGAAGGCTTCAGGCGTGGTGGTGGGTAGGGTATCCTCCATCCAGCTCGATCCAAAAACCTACCGAGCCAATGTGAGCTTGAATATCGACAGCCAATACCGCTTCAGCACCGACGTTTCTGCCGAAATCCTCACTTCCGGCCTGCTGGGCGAGCAATACATCGGCCTGCAGCAGGGCGCGGAGGAAACCGAACTGAAAAACGGCGACTCCATCGAAATCACCAGCTCCGCTTTGGTGCTGGAGCAGTTAATCGGCAAATTTATGACCAATACCGTAGAAAAAAACGGCGCAACACAATAAACACACTACAACATTTTCATTTTTCACTGGGAAAGGAAAACATCAATGAAAAAATCCGCACTCACCGCCGCCCTGAGCATCGGCATCATGAGCATCGGCCTGGCCTTCGCCACGCCGCAGCAGGCCGTGGCGCAACTCAAGCAGAACAGCACCCAAGTGCTGAACATCTTGCAAAACGCCAAAAACAACAACGATGTGCAAGTTCGCCGTCAGGCCGAAAACTACGCCATCCCCTATTTCGACTTTACCCGCATGACCGAGCTGGCCGTGGGCGCCAACTGGCGCAACGCCACCCCAGCGCAGAAAACCGCACTGACCGAGCAGTTTAAAACCCTGCTCATCCGCACCTACTCCGGCACCATGCTGCAATACCGCAACGCCAACGTGGTTATCCGCGAGAACGCGGTTCAGCGCGGCAACAGCATTATCGTTACCGCCGACATCACTCCCGCCGGCGGCAAACCGGTCACCATGGACTACACCATGTACCAAAGCGGCGGCAAATACCGCGTTTATAACGTGGCCGTAGAAGGCGCCAGCCTGGTAACCGTGTACCGCAGCCAATTCAACAACACCATCGCGCAAAAAGGCATCGACGGCCTGATTCAAGAACTGCGCAGCAAAAACGGCAGCTGAATCCATGCACAGCGAATGCCGCGATGAAACTGTGTACCTCAGTGGGGAAGTAACCGTTGCCACGGTAACCGCCCCGCTGTTTCACGCCTATTGCCAACAGCTGGGCTACCTGAAAAACAGCCCTGCCCCCGCAATCGATTTCTCCGGCGTCAGCCAAGCCGATTCCGTTTGCATTTCCCTCATGGCCACCGCCAAACGCAGCCGCCCCGAAGCCGCTTGGGTATTCCGCGGCCTGCCCGCCGGCGTGGCGGCCTTGGCCGAATTGTATGAAGTAGGCGGCTGGATAACATCATGAAAAAACTGCTCACCCTTACCCTGCTCACCATCGGCCTGTCCGGTAATGCCCTGGCCGAAGGCGTCGCCTACGACCCCTATGAAGGCTACAACCGCTTCATGTTCGGCGTAAACGACCGCATCGACCGCCACTTCCTTTCTCCCGTGGCACGCGGCTACCGCGCCGTTACCCCCCGCCCCGTGCGCAGCGGCATCGGCAATTTTTTCAATAACCTGCGCGACATCGTGAGTGTTGGCAGCAACCTATTGCGGCTCAACATTTCCAAAGCCGGCAGCGACCTCGTGCGCGTAGGCATCAATACCACCTTTGGCTTCGGCGGCCTCATCGACATCGCCAGCGAAGCCCAAATGCCCAACAACAAAAACACCCTCGGCGACACTTTCGCCAGCTGGGGCTGGAAAAACAGCAACTACTTCGTCTATCCCCTGCTCGGTCCCAGCACCGTGCGCGATGCATTGGGCAACACCATCACCAGCGTTTATTCCCCCGAAAAACTCGCCTTCGGCAACGGCGCCGGCTACTGGGCCGCCACCGGCGTGAAAACCCTGGATACCCGCGCCAACCTGCTCGACCTCACCGACGGCGTAAACCAAGTTGCGCTCGACCGCTACACCTTCATCCGCGATGCCTACATGGCCGCCCGTGCCAAACAAACCGGCACCACCCTGCCCGGCAGCGAAGACGACTACGTGCCCAGCTTTGAAGAAGATAGCGGCAACACCGGCAGCGAATCCACAGCTACTGCCGAGCAACCCGCCGCTGAACCAGCCACCACCGCGCAACCGTCTGCCGAGCCCGCAGCAAACTTGGGCACCCCAGCTACCAATACTCCGGCAGACAACTCAAACAGCGGTCGCCCCGCCCCCAATACCATCTACGAAGAAATCCTCAGCCGCTAAAATTGCCGCCCTTCTGATTTTCAGGTAGCCTTTCCACAAGCAGCAAAGGCTACCTGAAAAACAAAGGCTACCTGAAACCCTTCCCCCACCGCCTCAACAAAGGAGCGCATCATGTACGAAATCAACCGCAGCGTATTCCGGCTGGTGCCGCTACAGCCGTTTTGGAACTGGCTCACCGCCCTGCCCGGCGCCGAGCTCGACGACCTTACCCTCGAAGACCTGCAAAACAACGCCAACGCCTACCTCACCAACCCCTGCGATGATAGCGAAGAAGTGTGGGCGGAAATCAAATCCCAAATCGACACCATCTTCGCCGCCGAACTGGCCGACTGGTGCGAAGACGAAAGCCAATGGCCCGATTTGTATCCCGACATCTTTGCCGAATGGTTCGATATCCAACTCTCCCCCATCCTCTGCGATTTGTCCGCCCGCGAAGTGGAACGTGAACCCTTCCAACCCCTGTAAAACCAACGGCCGGCAGCCCGCACACCGGCCATTTCCATCCCTGCCATGCCACACCACACCCACCTCACCGTGCGCGGCTACCACCTCGACGTATACCGCCACGTAAACAACGCCCGCTATCTCGAATTCCTCGAAGAAGCCCGCTGGGATTACTTCGACCACAACGGACTGGCCGAATTCTTCCGCAATAGCCGTTACGGCATGGCTATCGTCCACATCGACATCCACTACCGCCGCGCCGCCCTCCTCGGCGACAAGCTCGACATCGAAACCGCCTTTGCCCAAGCCGACGCGCGCCAAGCCGTTATCAACCAAATCATCCGCAAAACCGGCAGCCCACACATCCTCGCTGAAGCCCGTGTCAGCTTCATGCTCATCGACCAAACCACCGGCCGCGCCATCCGCTTCCCTACCGAACTGCAGCAAGCCATTGCCGCCCACATACCGTCCAACCCCGCAGAACCCGCCTCATGAAAAAATACCTCGGCGCCTTCCTCCTGCTGGCCGTGCTCGCTGCCGCCGGCTACATCCTGTTCGCCCCCAAACGCCTCCGCCTTCGCCCTGCAAAACCTGCAAGGCCAAAACGTGGACCAAACCACCCTGCAAGGTAAAGTTACCCTCATCAACTTCTGGTTTCCCTACTGCCCCGGCTGCATAAAACCAAAATGCCCAAACCCACCGTCTGCCCTTCACCGTGCTCTACGACACACAAGGCCAAACCCAGCAGGCCTACCAAGTCATCGCCGCTGCATCTCCTTTCTGATGGACAAAAACGGCCAGATCGCCAAAACCCATGTGGGCGAGCCCAACTTCGCCGAAGTGTACCGCTTGGCCGAACAACCCGCCCCAATATTTTCAGGTAGCCTTCCTCCGAAGAAAAGCTACCTGAAAAATAAACTACCGATCAATCAATAATCCACGCCATGAAACCTCAAAAACGCCCCCTCGACGGCGTCCTCCTGCTCGACAAAGCCACCGGCCTATCCAGCAACAGCGCCCTCCAGCAAGCCCGCCGCCTCTACCATGCCGAAAAAGCCGGCCACACCGGCGTGCTCGATCCGCTGGCCACCGGCCTGCTCCCCGTTTGCTTCGGCCAAGCCACCAAATTCGCCCAATACCTGCTCGATGCCGACAAAGCCTACATCGCCACCCTCCGCCTCGGCCAGTCCACCGACACCGGCGATGCCGAAGGCAGCATCATCGCCACCAGCCACACCGAAATCAGCCAAACCGATTTTCAGGTAGCCTGCCGCCAGCACCTCGGCGCACAACAGCAGCTGCCCCCCATGTATTCCGCCCTCAAGCACCAAGGCAAACCCCTATACCAATATGCCCGCCAAGGCATCGATATCCAACGCCAGCCCCGCAACATCTACATCCACGCCATCCAAATCCTCCGCTTCCAATTCCCCGAAGCCCAAATCAGCGTGCAATGCAGCAAAGGCACCTACATCCGCACCCTCGCCGAAGATATTGCTAAAAGCATCCACACCCTAGCCCACCTCACCGCCCTGCGCCGCACCGCCACCGCCGGCTTCCAAATCGAACACAGCCACAGCATCGAAAGCCTTACCGCGCTCACGGAGGAGCAGCGCGATGCCTTACTGTTGCCCTGCGATACATTGGTGCAACATCTGCCGCAGCACACCGCCAGCGAACAAACCATTCGCGCCCTGCGCTTCGGCCAAACCCCTGCCGCCCCACTGGAGCTGCCGGAAAACACCCCCCTGCGCATCTACGCCGCCAACGGCGAATTCATCGGCCTCGTCACCAGTCAGCAAGGCTACCTGAAAGCCCTGCGCCTGATGAGCACACAAGCCAACTAAATTGGGTAACCCCAACAATCCGATCAATCCCGACGACCCCAATCCGGGTGGCGGCAATCCCCCGCCCCCTCCCGCTAATCAGCGTACCGGCAAGGCCATCACCCTGTCATCTAACGGCTATCAGCGCATCAGCGAGCAGGCTCTGTCCTTTACCCAACAAAACTTTGGCGTTCTGAAGGTAGATGGTCAAGAGCTGAACATTATCCCTCCCAATATAGTTGCCGGCGGTCTGCTCAATATGCAAGCACGAAACACCGCACGCGTAGGGCAAGTGATGACGCAATCCAGCTATGGCTACGTCCGTGAAGGAACTGATGCTCAGGGTTATATGTTTTCGCAAGGTATCGTGACATCAGCCAACGATATGCCTAATAGCGGTACATTTAACTATTCCGATTATGCCGTTCACGCCCCAATGTCCAATCAACCCAACGCTCGGATTGAAACCGGTGCAGCCAACTTCAATGTTGATTTCGGCAATCACACTATCAGCGGCACACTTACTCCCGCCAACAACGCGACCGTTGTATTGGATAACGCATTTCCGGCAACAGCTTTAGCGGCACGGCCAACTCTGGCGCGAAATTCAGCGGCTACTTCTATGGCGGCCATGCCGACGAGATGGGCGGCACCTACCAAAAACAAGGTGAGTACACCGGCGCTTTCGGCACACGGAGAATCACTCCTTAATCAATTTAGCTGAACCGCTTTTGCTGTGCAATTAAGCAAAGCAGCAACACAACAGGCTACCTGAAACTTTAGCTTCACAGAAACTGTGTAGCATTTTCAGGTAGCCTGTTTCTTAATTGCACTTCAGCCAGGCAGGCGGCTATCTCATCCCGCCGCTTCCGTCTCAAACAACAACTTTAGCGTTTGCAAAGCCTGCCCGCCGGCCTGCAAGTCCTTGCCTGCCGCGCCGTGTTTGATTACCACCAGCAACACAAAAGCCCCGTCGTGTGCCGTACTGTTAATAACAATGCCCACTTCCTCACCATCGGCTTCCACCTTGCTGCCCACGGCTACAGGCTGGGCGCTGCGGCACACCGCCATACCACGCCGCACCTGGCCGCGATATTGCGCACGGGCGATAATTTCCTGCCCCGGATAGCAGCCTTTTTTGAAATGCACGCCGCCGAGCAGGTGCTGATTCAACATTTGCGCCACACAGCTTTCCACAGTGGGCCGTGAAATCCACGGCCGCCCCTGCAAAATTTCGGCGGCCTGCCAGGCTTCGGCAGCGGCAGGGCGGTCGGCATCGGGCAGCGGCGCAGGGCTGAGCACAATGCGGTTACCGCCGGCCAAAGCCAGCGTAATCAGACCATTATCATCTTCTTCGGCAGCAAACTTGAGCGCGGCGGCATCTGTGCCCGTATCCGCACCGCTTTGGCCGTACACCTGCCAGGCACTGTCGGTGTGGAACAACGTTTTGCTGCGTAGCACAAACATCCGCAGCCGCTTTATCGTGGCTTCCAGCAAATCCGCCGCCATCACCAGCAGGAAACGGTCGGCACGGCGCAACACCAGCATATTGGCCAGCACCCGCCCGCGCGGCGAATTGTAGGTGGTGAAACAAGCCTCGCCCGGCTGCAAATCCAAAATATGGTTGGAAAGCTGGCTGTGCAGAAATTCGGCGGCATCCACGCCGCTCACTTCCGCCACGCCGAAAAAGGGCAGTTTGCAAAGTGTGTGCATGGTTTTCTCCTGTATTTTCGTGAATTAAATTTAAACCGATACTGCGTTAACCCGCCATCACTATCTGCGGCCAGCCTTACTCCGATTTAAATCTGAATTCACGACACCTAATTTAGTCAGTAGTTCTTCTCACCAAAAAAGGCATAAGTTGCATAATGGAACAGCTCGCTTTGTGCGCTGTCGGAATATTCCAGCCGCGCCAGTTCATCATCAAACCCCGCGCGCACTGCCTCCAACACATCTTGCGCCATATCCGGCGGCAGGCTGCGCAGCAGGCTTTTCAACGCGCTGCCCAACACTAGGTTTTGCACGCGCAAAGCCTCGTAGCTTTCTTCCAAATAGCTGATTCTCTGATTGATTTCTTCCATAACATTCTTCCTTTCCGCCCTAGGCCACGCTGCCAGGCAACGGGGCGGATTATAAGCTCAAGCCCGGCGATTGGACAGCCGCCACCCACAGAAGCATATTTTATGAAATAATATCGTCTGTTACGTTTTCAGGTAGCCTCATGGCAAGCAATCAAAGGCTACCTAAAACGGTTAATACATAAACTAACCACTCCTCGAAAAAACCACCATGACCCAAGCGCAAGACAATTTGGTTTTCACCCTCAACGACAACACCTCCACCCCGCAATCCGCTGCAGCAGACACCGAAGATTGGGAAAAAGACCTAGAGCGTCTGCAACAAAAACGCCGCCATCTGGCCAAACAGGCACAACAACCGCCCGCCGCCCAATCCAACCGCCTCCCTTCTGCCGCCCTCCTATACGACACCTTGGTTGCCGAAGCCAACCCAACGCCCGCGTCTACCGCAGAAATCCGCCCCGCGCATATCCACACCCCATCACCCGTTGCTGGAACCGCCGCACAGCCCACCAGCTCCGGCGTACGCCCCAGCGCACTCCGCGACAGCCTCCACCGCCGCCTGAATCTGGACGAACAAAAACAGGCCTATCAAGCCTATCTCCAGCATTGGCAGCAACAGCACAACCTGCAAACCGCCAGCTCCGAAGCCGAGCTAAACAACCCGCAAATCCTGTTTCAAGAAGACTGGCTGGCCGCCCAACATTCCCTGCGCGTCGGCCGTGACGAGCCCGTAATCGAGCAGGCCACCGTTTGGTTGGGCGGCGCACAGCCCACGGTAACGCCAGATCAAGACGTAGCCGAACAAATCGAAGCCGCCGCCGAGGCTGCCGCACAGCCCGAATACGATGCCCAAGCCGAGCCCGGCACCGCTGCGCTGGCCGCTGCTGCCGAAAAAGTGGTGCTGCTCAACGCCTACACCCTGCCCGGCAATCTGCAACACAAAATCCTCTGCCTAAGCGAGCAAGTCCTGCTCGAACGCCTGGCCGAAAAATTGCGCCCGCATCTGGCCGATGCCGTATCCGGCATGGTGAAAACCGCGTTGCAGCGGCAAACCGCGCTGATGGTGCAGAATATGCAGCAGGCCTTCTTAGACGAAGTGCCCCGCCTGGTGGACGACGTATTGGCCTACAACCTCGCCCGCGCCCTGGCTGCCGTGAAAAAAGAGCAGCTATAACAGCCAACCCCCCGAATCAAGGCTACCTGAAAATCCCCGCCGATTTTCAGGTAGCCTTTGCCATTTTGCGCCGCCTCGATGCCTCCGCATTCATATCATTTCAACAATTCATTGTATTCACGATAAATTTTAGCAAAGTAAATTCCTTCTATTTACGTAAAAAACTGCTAAAATGCGCTAGACAATTCATTGGTTGCAGTACTTTCATCAACTTGAGTTAAGGAGTAGGAAATGGACAACAAACTCGGGTTTAAACCCATACCAATGGCGGTGGCCGTGGCGCTGACGCTGTTGATTTGGTTTGTCATTCCCGTACCGCAGGGCGTTACCCCCAATGCCTGGCATCTGCTGGCGCTGTTTGTGGGCGTAATTGCCGCCATCATCGGCAAAGCCATGCCCATCGGCGCGCTATCGATTCTCGCCATTATGCTGGTGGCCATTACCAAGGTAACCGTGCCCGAGCTTGATCCCGAAGGCAACCCGATCAAAAACCCGGCCACCGTGGCCATTAAAGATGCGTTGAGCTCCTTCGGCGACCCGCTGATTTGGCTCATCGGTATTTCCATCATGATTTCGCGCGGCATCCTGAAAACCGGGCTGGGCGCACGTATCGGCTACTACTTTATCTCCTTATTCGGCAAGAAAACGCTGGGCATCGGCTACAGCCTGGCCATTTCCGAGCTGATTCTCGCTCCGGTAACGCCCAGTAATACTGCGCGCGGCGGCGGCATCATCCACCCGATTATGAAATCTATTGCGGGCAGCTTCGATTCCGACCCGGAAAAAGGCACGCAAAGCCGCATCGGCAAATACTTGGCCTTGGTAAACTACCACAGCAACCCGATTACCTCCGCCATGTTCATCACCGCCACCGCGCCCAACCCGCTGATCGTGGATCTGATTGCTAAAGCCACCAACTCCGATATCCATCTGAGCTGGGGCACTTGGGCTGTTGCTATGCTTGTGCCCGGTTTGGCAGCCATGTTCCTGATGCCGCTGGTGCTGTATTTCTTCTTCCCGCCCGAAATCAAGGAAACCCCGAACGCTTCTCAGTTTGCCAAAGACAAGCTGCAAGAACTGGGCCCGATGAACCGCGGCGAAAAAATCATGTTGGGCATTTTTGCCATCCTGCTGCTGCTGTGGGCAGGCATTCCGGCCATGATTTTCGGCAAAGCCTACGCCGTCAACCCCACCACCACCGCCTTCCTCGGCCTCTCCCTGCTGCTGCTCAGCGGTGTGCTTACCTGGCAGGATGTCCTGACTGAAAAAGGCGCGTGGGACACCGTTACCTGGTTCTCCGCCCTGGTGATGATGGCCACCTTCCTCAACAAGCTCGGCCTGATTGCCTGGCTCTCCAAACTCTTGGAAAGCGGCATCGGCGGCATGGGCATGGGCTGGGTTGGCGCGGTAACCCTGCTGCTTCTGGCCTATATGTATGCTCACTACATCTTCGCCAGCACCACCGCCCACATCACCGCCATGCTCAGCGCCTTCTATGCCGCCGGCCTGGCCCTGGGCGCGCCTCCCATGCTCTACGCCCTGCTGCTGGCTTCCTCTTCCAGCATCATGATGACCCTTACCCACTACGCCACCGGCACCTCTCCCGTGATCTTCGGTTCCGGCTACACCACCTTGGGCGAATGGTGGAAAGCAGGCTTCATCATGAGCGTGGTCAACCTCACCGTCTTCGTGATTATCGGCGGTGTTTGGTGGAAAGTGAGGGGTTACTGGTAAACCCCAAGCTTTACACCGGCCACGTTGAAGCATAACGAAAGGCTACCTGACAGTTTCAGGTAGCCTTTTTATTGTTTGCCACACACAAAGCAGATCAATATGGCTGTACAAACAGCAAACTTGAGCACTTTGCATTTCAGATAACCCGTGCCGCCACAGGCTACCTGAAAAAAACCACACCGATTTTTCAGGTAGCCTCCACTTACAGCAAATGGGCAAAACCCGTTCACGGCAAAATGGATTGCACCGATCAAATTAAAAGCTACCTGAAACCGATTCAACAGGTTTTCAGGTAGCCTTTCCCTTTTTCGGCCAGCAACCCATCAGTTCCGCCGTTCGGTGACAAAGGCGGCCAGTTGGCGCAGACGGTCGGCACGGGCATCGAAGCCGGACAAGGCCTGCTGCGCTTCGGCCACGAGCCGTTCGGCATAGTCGCGGGCGGTGTTCAGCCCCATGAGTTTGACATAAGTGGGTTTGTCGGCTTCTTGGTCTTTGCCGGCGGTTTTGCCCAATGTGGTAGTGTCGGCTTCGCAATCGAGCACGTCGTCGATTACTTGGAAGGCAAGGCCGAGTTTGGCGGCGTAGTCGTCGAGCCGCGCCAGGGCGGCATCGTCCAAATCGGGGCAGCTAAGCGCGCCCAAGGCCACGGCTGCGCGGATTAGGGCACCGGTTTTCAGGCGGTGCATGGTTTCCAATTCGGTCTGGCCGATGCGCTGCCCCACGGATTGCAAATCGATGGCCTGCCCGCCGGCTATGCCGAGACTGCCGGAAGCGCGGGCGAGGGTGTGCACCATTTGCAGCTGCCGTTGCGCGAGCAGGCCGTTGGGGCGGCTGAGCACGTCGAAGGCAAGGGTTTGCAGCGCGTCGCCCACCAGAAGGGCGGTGGCTTCGTCGTATTGAACGTGGCAGGTGGGTTTGCCGCGGCGCAGGCTGTCGTTGTCCATGGCGGGCATGTCGTCGTGCACCAAGGAATAAACGTGCACCAGCTCCACGGCAGCCATAGCGGCCTCGACAGCGGCGGCTTCGGATTGGCCTAATTCGGCGGCAGCCAGCACCAGCAGGGGGCGCAGCCGTTTGCCGCCGCCGAGCACGGCATAGCGCATGGCTTGGTGCAGCCGCTGCGGCAGGCTGTCTGCTTCGGGCAGCACGCGCTCCAGCACGAGTTCGGCCTGGGCGCGGGCACGTTGTTGCCAATGATCAGGTTTATTCATCTTGTTCCAACACCAGCTCGCGTTCCACGCCGGAATCCAGCACTTGCAGCTTCTGCTCTACTTCGGCCAGCCGCGCTTGGCAGAAACGCACCAGTTCGCTGCCTTCCTGATAGGCGGCCAGGGCATCTTCCAGCGGCATATCGCTGGCCTGCATGGCTTGGTTGATGGCTTCCAGCCGGCTCACGGCTTCTTCAAAGGTTTTCGGTTTTTTCTTGGTCATGGCGGGTTTGCAGCAGTTCGATTCAAGGGCGGGATTGTAGCACAGCGGGCGGGTGGGTTTCAGGTAGCCTCTGCTGCCTCAAGTGGCGGGCATAGGCAATAAAGCCTGCTTGTTTTCAGGTAGCCTGCAACCGCCACCCAACAGCACATACTGACACACCGCCCGCTTTCATTTACAATCGGCACGGCAAAGCAGCCGGATAACCCGTCCGGCTGAAATATTTTGTTTGAGACCACCCGTCAAAAGGAAACCCGATGCGTATCCGAACCGCCCTCCTCCTGCCGCTGCTCTCCCTGCCGCTTCCCGCGCTGGCCGGCGAGCTCAACGGCGCCGAGCTGAGCCTGCCCTGGGGCATCCCCTTCGTGCTGATTCTGCTCTCCATCGCCACCGGCCCGCTGTTTTTCGCCCACATTTGGCACCACCACTTCGGCAAAATCACCGCCGGCTGGACGCTGGTCTTCCTCATCCCCTTCACCCTCGTGTACGGCTTCTCCACCAGCCTGCATGTGCTGGTGCACGCCTTGGTGGCCGAATACATCCCCTTCATTTTGCTGCTGTGGGCGCTCTACACCATCTCCGGCGGCATCCTCGTGTGGGGCAATCTGCACGGCAGCCCGCGCATGAACACCGCGCTGCTCGCCATCGGCACGCTCCTGGCCTCCGTGATGGGCACCACCGGCGCCGCCATGCTGATGATCCGCCCCATCCTCAAAGCCAACGACAACCGCAAGCATCGCGTGCACGTGGTGATTTTCTTCATCTTCCTCGTGGCCAATATCGGCGGCGGCCTCACCCCGCTGGGCGACCCGCCGCTCTTCCTCGGCTTCCTCAAAGGCGTGGATTTTATGTGGACGGTACAACACATGCTGCCGCCCGTGCTGATTAGCGCCGCCGTGCTGCTCACCGTGTTCTACATCCTCGACAGCAAATACTTCGCCCAAGCCGACGAAATCCTGGCCAAAGACCCGAGCCCCGACAGCCCGCCCGAAAAAATCAAGCTCATGGGCAAATGGAACTTCCTGCTCCTGGGCGGCGTGGTGGCAGCCGTGATGATGTCTGGCATTTGGAAACCCGCACACCCCGGCCTGGAAATTTTCGGCACCCACTACGCCCTGCAAAACCTCGCCCGCGATCTGATTTTGGTGGCACTGGCCGTTACTTCCCTCGCCATCACCCCCAAACAGGTGCGTGCCGGCAACGAATTCAACTGGGGGCCCATCGCCGAAGTGGGCAAACTCTTCCTCGGCATCTTCATCACCATCGCCCCCGTATTGGCCATACTGCAAGCCGGCGAACACGGTGCGTTTGCCCCGCTGATTTCCCTCGTGCACGATGCTTCCGGCAATCCGATCAATACCATGTATTTCTGGATGACCGGCATGCTCTCCGCCTTTTTGGATAACGCCCCCACCTACCTCGTGTTCTTCAACATGGCCGGCGGCGACACACACACCCTGATGAACGGCCACCTGTTCCACACCCTGCTGGCCATATCCATGGGTTCCGTGTTCATGGGCGCACTCAGCTACATCGGCAACGCCCCCAACTTCATGGTGAAAGCCATCGCCGAACAGCGCAAAGTGCCCATGCCCGGCTTCTTCGGCTACATGGCCTGGTCGTTCGGCATCCTCGTGCCGCTGTTTATCCTGCACACCTTGATTTTCTTCGTGTGGCAGATTTTATGATTCCATAGTAGGTAAAAGGCTACCTGAAAGTGTAAGCTTCAACGAAGTTAAAACGGCTACGCAAGTTTCTGCGCAGCTGGAATTTCAGGTAGCCTTTTTATTCAAGGAAGCTACCATCCAGTACAGGCTGCCTGAAAACAAGAGCTCCAACAAAGTGAAAACATAACTATCCTTTCTCGCGAAGAAACACCATCTTGCCGCAATACGCTACTACCCATCGCCACAAAACCCTTATATTGCCAAACATTACAGCTAAAGCACTTATTGCTTCATACCGCGTTGGCTCTCCCGGTATGAAAAACAATTGCTGCAGCCGTATCCACCACGCCCGAAAGGGAAAAATCACGACTCAACAAATCCTGCAAGAAGCCACCGGCACACGCCGCAGACAAACAGCTCGCTCCGATTGAAGGACTGTTTTTAAAGTACACAGCCTGTAGAACGACACGTTATTTGATACAGGAGGGGCTACCTGAAATCTTCAGGTAGCCCCTTCCTCATGTTCCCCTCCCTCAACTTTACTTGCTCGGCAGCCGCCACATCCACACTGTTACCGCCAAACACACTATCACCATCCCCACACCTGCCCACCAGCGCTCTGGGAAACGATACAGCATCCACGCACACGAACAGGACATCATCAACGCCGATATTATCTTGCCCTTAAGCGGAATTACCCGTTTGCGCTCCCAGTCACGCACCATTGGGCCGAAATGGCGGTGTTCGCTCAGCCAACGGTGGAAACGCGGCGATGTGCGCGACCAACAGCCTGCCGCCAGCAACACAAACGGTACAGTCGGCAAACCCGGCAAAAAAATGCCGATAATACCCAAGAGTATAGCCAGCCAACCCGCCAGCCACACCAAAGGCCGCCACAACGGTAAGTAAGAATCTTGACCAGTTTGCCGGCGATGCCGTATCCACGCCACCCCAGCCGCCAGCCCTGCCGCCGAAACCGCAATCATCCATTCCATTTTGCCCATTATTCCTAATTCTCCCGCAAGGTTTGGTACGATTGTATCATTTGGTGAAGGAAATGCGACTTATTCACATATGCCAAAATGGCGTGAATATTTTGAAATAGAGCCGCAACGGCAGCCGCATATTTTGCATAATCGTTCTTTACTTTGAAGGTTGAGGTCGAACCCGAGATAAATTTCAGGTAGCCTTTAAGTAGATGGTTTGAGGCTACCTGAAACTGGAATAATTAAAGAGACAAAGGCGGCAAACGCTACTCTTCCCGCTCTGCATTCGCAGCATCGTAAGCATCCACAATTTTCTGCACCAAGGGATGGCGTACCACGTCTTCGCTGGTAAAGGTGTGGAAATAAATGCCCTCGATGCCTTGCAGTTTTTCCCGCGCGTCTTTCAGACCGGACTTAATATTGCGTGGCAAGTCGATTTGGCTGATGTCGCCGGTGATTGCTGCCTTAGCGCCGAAGCCGATACGCGTGAGGAACATTTTCATCTGTTCCGGAGTGGTATTTTGCGCTTCGTCTAGAATCACATACGAGCCGTTCAGCGTACGCCCGCGCATATAGGCCAGCGGTGCAATTTCAATCAGCCCGCGTTCCAGCAGCTTGGTAACGCGGTCGAAGCCCATCAAATCATACAGCGCGTCATACAGCGGGCGCAGATAAGGGTCTACCTTTTGCACCAAATCGCCCGGCAGAAAGCCGAGTTTCTCCCCCGCTTCCACCGCGGGGCGCACCAGCACAATACGTTCCACTTCGTGCTTGCTCATGGCATCCACTGCTGCCGCCACTGCCAAATAAGTTTTGCCTGTACCCGCCGGGCCTAAGCCGAAAACAATATCGTGGCTGAGCAGTGCGCGGATATAGCCATTTTGGCGCGGCGTGCGTCCGCCCAGCTTGCCGCGCCGCGTTTGCAGGAAAGACTGATATCCAGCCTCACTCTTTGGCACAAAAGCCTCGTCGGCTGTTTTGGCCTCTACCGCTGAGAGCTGGATGTCGTTATCGTCCAAATCCCGCTGTTCAGCCAATTCGGCCAGCTTTAAGAGGGCGGCCCGCGCTGCATGAGCATGATTGCCAATAAAGGTAAATTCGGCAAACTGTCGCCCAATTTCTACTTCCAACACTTTACCAAGTTTTTCCAAATTCTCTTCCAGCGGCCCGCACAGCCGCTGCAAAACTGAGTTATCTATCTCTTCAAATTTCAGGTGTACAGTGTGGCTCATAAACTCTCAAACATTTATTTCAAACTCCCGGCTGCACCGCCTTCTGGCAGCCGGAACAATATAATTTATACGATAATTAGGCCGTATCGCGTACCAAGGCAATCCTCGCCGCGCAACCAGATGCTGCCAGAAAGCACAGCCCTGAAACAACACAAAACCCGCCCCTCAACACAGCGCTACATTGTTGCATAAAGCATACAACTTCGCCCGCATCTGCTGTTTTGCCCGCGATTGGATTTGTTTTTTTGCCGCCGAACAATTATATTGCAGTTATGAAATCGCTAATGCGGCGATTGCGTAAGAGCTTAAATAAAGGAAGACGAAGTTTCTTTTTTAAGTGTGTATTTTTAGTTTAGACATAGATAAAGGAATGCAGCATGAAAAAAACCCTGATTGCATTAGCATTGGTTTCCTTGCCGGTTGCCGCTTCTGCAGAAGTGATTCTGTACGGCAACATCCGTGCCGGTGTTGAATTTGTTCGTGAAGGCACCTCTGCCCAGCCGAAGAGCGTAAGAAACGCTTGGGGTGTGGTTGACTACGGTAGCTACATCGGCTTCAAAGGTTCTGAAGACCTGGGTGGCAACCTGAAAGCTATTTGGCAAGTTGAAGCTAACACCAGCTTGGCCGGTGGCAGCTTTGTAAACAACCGCGACAGCTTCATTGGTTTGGAAGGTGGTTTCGGTACTGTTAAAGTTGGTCGTGTAAGCACTCCGCTGAGAAATGCTGTAGTTGCCCAAGACAACTGGGAATATGGCAGCTACCTCTTAGGCTTGGATCGCTATACCCGTTTCGGTACTCGCCGTACCAGCTTGAACTATCAGTCTCCTGACTTTGGTGGTTTTGACTTCTCATTCCAGATGGCTCCTGGTGCTAACGTACACGGCGGCCGCACTAATGACGGCAAGCCGGTATTTGGTTTGGGCTTAGGTTACAAAAACAGCGGCTTCTTCGCACGTTACGCAACTGAATACGCTCGCAAATCTACCAGTGCTGCTGCCGGTCGGAAAGACAGCCACGCTCACAACCTGTCTGTAGGTTATGATGCTAACAACCTGTATGTTGCTGGTGGTTTCCAATACGCTAAAAACGTAAACACTAACTTCTTTGCAGATGCTGACGTTGCTGCTACCACCGAAAACAACGGCAAAACCACAGAGGCTCAACTCTCTGCTGCTTACACTTTCGGTGCTATTACTCCGAAAGCAACTGTAGCTTACGGCCGTGCTAAGAGTGATAACGTTCAGACCGATGGTGGTCGCTACCTGCAAGCCATTGTTGGTGCTGACTACGCGTTCTCTCGCCGCACCACTGGCTTGGTATCTGTAGGTTGGTTGCGTGAAAAAGCCAACACTAACGATAAAAACGTAAACAACTGGGGCGTAGGCACTGGCGTGGTACATAAATTCTAATTTGTGGCTAGCCTAGTCTAGTAACCCAACAAAAGGCTTGCTTCGGCAAGCCTTTTCTTTGCCTATACTCTTCTTGATTGTTTGGAACAAAGGAAAATAGGGTTACCTGAAAGTAACGCTTCAACGAAGCTAAACCAGGCAATCTGTATTCTCAGGTAGCCTTCGATTTAGTATAGCAAACTATCATGGAGTGTGCCGCACGTATACTGGAGCTTTCCCTTGCAATATTTCTCTCGTAATATGGCTCACAAAGTTGCTCTGCACTCACCTTGTACATGGAGGAGGCTACCTGAACCCATTCAGGTAGCCTTTTCTCATCCAGCCCAGTGGTTTAATTGGTAAACGGATGCTGCAGCACGATGGTCTCCACGCGATCTGGGCCAGTGGAGACGATGGCGATGGGTGCTCCGCACACTTCTTCAATGCGTTTCAGGTAGCCTTTGGCGTTTTCCGGCAGTTGATCAAAGCTTTGCACGCCGAAGGTGGATTCTGTCCAGCCGGGTAAGGTTTCGTAGATCGGGGTGCAGCCGGCCACGGCATCGCTTCCAAAGGGCAGGATATCGGTGGTGCTGCCGTCGGGCAGGGTGTAGCCGGTGCAGATTTTGATTTCGGGGATGCCGTCCATCACGTCGAGTTTGGTGATGCACAGGCCGCTGATGCCGTTGATTTGGATGGAGCGCTTGAGGGCGGCGGCATCAAACCAGCCGCAACGGCGGGCACGGCCGGTTACCGAGCCGAATTCGTTGCCACGTTCGGCCAGGCCTTTGCCGGTTTCATCGAACAGTTCGGTGGGGAAGGGGCCGGAACCGACACGGGTGGTGTAGGCTTTCACGATCCCGAGCACATAATCCAATGCCTGAGGCGGTACGCCTGCACCAGCGGAAGCGGCACCTGCCAAACAGTTGGATGAGGTAACAAAGGGATAAGTGCCGTAGTCGATATCCAGCAGCGTGCCTTGTGCTCCTTCAAACAGCAGGCGTTCGCCACGCTGGATGGTGTCATGCAGGCTGCGCGATACGTCGGCTAGCATGGGCAAAATACGCTCTTTGAAGGCGTTGATTTTGGCCATCACGTCATCAAACTGCACGGGCTCGGCGCCGTGCAGATGCTGCAGCTGCACGTTGTACACTTCGAGATTGGCGCGCAGTTTGTCGGCCAACAATTTGGCATCGGCCAAATCGCCCAAACGGATGGCACGGCGGGATACCTTGTCTTCATAAGCCGGGCCGATGCCGCGGCCGGTAGTGCCGATTTTACCAGTGCCTTTGGAAGCTTCGCGGGCGTGATCGAGCGCAATGTGGTAGGGCAGAATCATCGGGCAGGTGGGGGCGATGTGTAGCCGGCCGGCCACGTTTTTCACGCCGGCAGCAGTCAGCTCATCGATTTCGCCGAGCAGGGCTTCGGGGGAAACCACCACGCCGGAGCCGATATAGCAATGCAGGTTTTCATGCAGGATACCGCTGGGAATCAGGCGTAGCACGGTTTTCTTGCCGTTCACCACCAGCGTGTGCCCAGCATTGTGGCCACCCTGGAAACGCACCACGCCGGCGCATTCTTCAGCCAGCCAGTCTACGATTTTACCTTTGCCTTCGTCGCCCCATTGCGCGCCGATTACTACGATATTTTTTGCCATAATGTTGTTGCCTTTATTTGTTAATTGGTAGAAATGGTTTTTGTAACTTCTGCCTACATTAGCACCTTAATGTGTTCAGGTAGCATGGGCAGGGTCAGGAATGTTAATTCATACATACTACTGAAAGCCTTGGCCTGTGCTTCGTCTATATCGGTAACCAGTAAGATAAAGTTTTCGGCGGGAATATTCAGCCGTTTGCGTAGGGTAAGGTATTTATCCAAATCGCGACGGTACTCACCGGTTTTGCATTCGATTACCAAAGGCTGCTTGCCAGTAGGTAGAAAGACGACATCCAGTTCATGCAGGTCTTCATTGGCGAAACGAATTTCCAAGCTTCTGGCACAAGAGAAAGAGTAAGTTTTCCCTCGTTGCTTGGCTTCTTTCAATATCTGCCCGAGTGCATACCACTCCAGCCATTCACCACTAAAAAATTGGCGGACAGGTGCGGCACTTTGTAGTTTCAAGTGGATGAGTTTATCTTGTTTTTGATAAGAATAACGGGAAAATAGGGTGTTGCTATAAAACTCGCGGCAGAGGGTGTTAATTTGTTGGGCGTCTTTTTGCGAGTATTTTTTCAAATCCAAATTCAGCCCGCTGTGGCTATTGCGGTATGACCAAGCAATTCTACTGATAATGTCTTTAAATACGTTGTAATACTGCCCAATACGTTCGGCAGCTTCATCGTAATAGCCGCTCATGTCCACGGCGGAATAGTCGAAGTTTGGGGTAATTTGTTTGTCAGCAAACCATTGCGCCAATCCGAAATGCTGCTGTGTAGTACTTAGAACTTCAGTATTCGACAATTTAATGCCGTATAGTGGATTGGTATCACTTGATTGTGTGGCCTCATTTGCTAAATTAGAAACCTGTTCGCTTTCCTGCTCTTTCAACGCATTTAGTTCACGCATAACAGCAGCGTAGCGGTTAATCAGCTGGCTGATGAAATACACGGTATCGTAAACGGTAACTGGCTGCTCACATTTTTGGCATACGGCACCTTCTTGTACAGAATGTTCCCCTAGTTGTTTACAATGGTTGCAGCGATAAACGCCCATTACCTCCCCTTTTTAATCTTAATAAATAAGAAGCACTTAGATTTTTCAGGTAGCCTCCTCATACCAATAATTAGGCTACCTGAAACCATTTATGCCACCTGCGTTTGATGCTCGCTTCCCGCGCGTTCGCGGATTGTACCCAGGCGGTACACGGTTTCGCCTTGTTCGGCGAGGAAGGCCTGCGCCGCATCGGCCTGCTCGGCAGGCACGATAACGGCCATGCCGATACCGCAGTTGAAGGTGCGGTACATTTCCTGTTGCTCCACGTTGCCAGCCTGTTGCAGCCATTGGAACAATTTGGGCAGCGGCCAGGATTGGGCATCGATTTGCGCTACGCAATTTTCGGGCAGCACGCGCGGGATGTTTTCGGTGAGGCCGCCGCCGGTAATGTGCGCCATGCCTTTGATTTCAAATTTTTCCAGCGCTGCCAAAATCGGCTTCACATACAGGCGGGTGGGCGCAATGATAGCTTGGCACAGGGTTTTACCGCCATCGAACTCGGCATCCAAATCGGGATTGCTGCGCTCGATGATTTTGCGGATGAGTGAATAGCCGTTGGAGTGCGCGCCGTTGGAGGCGAGGCCGAGCACCACGTCGCCGGGCCGGATGCTGCGGCCGTTGATGACTTTACTTTTTTCCACCACGCCCACGGCGAAGCCGGCCAAATCGTATTCGCCTTCGGGATACATGCCGGGCATTTCGGCCGTTTCGCCGCCAATCAGGGCGCAGCCGGATTGTTCGCAGCCCTCGGCGATGCCTTTAATCACATCGGTGGCGCGCGCCACATCGAGCTTACCGCAGACGAAATAGTCGAGGAAAAACAGCGGCTCTGCGCCTTGTACGAGGATGTCGTTCACGCTCATGGCCACCAGGTCGATGCCCACGGTGTCGTGAATATCCCATTCAAACGCTAGTTTCAGCTTGGTGCCTACGCCATCGGTGCCGCTTACCAGCACGGGGTTTTGATACTTTTTGCTGATTTCCACCAGTGCGCCGAAGCCGCCCAAGTCGCCCAACACTTCGGGGCGCATGGTGCGCTTGGCAAAGGGTTTGATGTTTTCGACCAGTTGGTCGCCCGCATCGATATCGACACCGGCATCGCGGTAGCTGAGGGATTGAGTCATGGCATTCTTTCGGGGGAAAATTTAAAACAGGAAAACGCTATTTTACCTGATTTTAAGCAACGGCTAAGGATTGAATTGGGCGGCCTAATCCAGCAAGTTGTCGAGCGCACGCTCAATGGTGGGGAAGGCAAACTCAAATCCTTGCTGCAACAGGGCTTTCGGTGGGGCAAATTGGCCGTCTAGCACCAAATCGGCCTGCTCGCCCAGCATCAGGCGCAACACTTGCTCGGGAACGGAAAACAACAGCGGTCGGCGCAGCCGTTGGGCGGCAGCGCGAGCAAAGTCGAGCTGGGTGGTGCGCTTGGGGGCAGTAATGTTGTAGGCCTGAAAGCTGTTGTGCGGTTGCGTGGCCAGAAAACGGATGGAGGCTACGATATCATCCATATGCACCCACGGCAGGGGCTGCTCGCCGCTACCGAGCCGGCCCGCGCAGTAGCGCACCGGTTTGAGCAGCTGCGGCAAAATGCCGCCATCCCTGCCCAGCACTACGCCAAAGCGGCATACGGCCACCGGCACGCCGCTCTCCTGCTGTACGCGTTGTATCGCCGCTTCCCATTGCCGGCACAGCTGCGAAGGGAAAACATTTTGCGGTGGTGCGTTTTCCGCACACGGCGGCCAGCCCTCCGCGCTGCCATTGCCATAATAGCCCACGGCGGAAGCCTGGATGATGAGGCGCGGCGGCTGCGGGTGGCGGCGCAGCCAGTCAGCCACAGCCTGCACCGGCTGTAAGCGGCTTTGCAACAGCTCCTGCTTGCGTTGCGCTGTCCAGCGGCCTCCGCCCACCGACGCCCCCGCCAGGTTAATCAGCAAATCGGGGCGGATGCTGTCGTAGAGGTGGTGCAGCGCGGCGATGTATTCAAAACGCTTATCCACCTCACGCGCGCTGGCCGGATGGCGGCTAACGATGATCACACGATGGCCGTCGGCCTGATACGCCGCGGCCAGATGGCGGCCGATAAAGCCGCTGCCGCCGATAATCACGATAGTTTGCCGGCTCATGCGCACCTCCAGCCAGCAAAAGAAAAGGCTACCTGAAACATGACTTCTCTTTCATGAAGAATTTTCAGGTAGCCTGCCATGTTCCAGGCAGGTGTGCAAGTTTATTGATGCGAGGATATTCGGGCTTGTTTCAGGTAGCCTCAGCGGCGCAGACCACCTGAAATACCATCCTATTCCTTGCAAAAGAACAAATCTGCAAGCACTCAAAATATCAAAAGGCTACCTGAAACCTTTCAGGTAGCCTTTAATCATGCTTACAACAGTAGCCTACTGATGCCGGCGCAGCTCTTGGCGCAGCGACTGCAAGCCGGAGCGGCGGTCGGCAATTTGCAGTTGCAGGTTGCCGGCACGATCAGACTGGTTGTTGCGGCGGGCAGTGGCCAGCTCGCGTTCTACCTGTGCCAAGGCACGTTCTTCACGGCGAATGTCGCGGGCGATGATTTCCTTGGGTGTGAGCGGTTTGGCAGCAATCACCGGCGCAGGGTACACGGGGGCGCGACGCTCGGGCTGGTGGCGCAGGGTAACGCGCATGGGCACGGGTTTGCTGATTTCCACATCGCTGGCGGCAGCCACGGCTTCTTGCCATATGGCGGGCAATTCGCTGCTGCCACCATCAGCTTTATTGGCAGGTTGGCTAGCGGATGCGGAGGCAGCAACCACGGGGGCAAACACAGCGGCAGCCTGCTTGGGCAAATCAGCCTCTTCCTCCACCAAAGACTTAGTCACGGGGCGGCAACGGCCTTGCGGCAAGGAGGTGCGCACACTGCGCCCGTCGGCCAGCTGACAGAGATAGGAAATTTCGGCTGGAGCGGTTTCGCTGCGGGCGGTGGAGGTTTCGGTGGCGGCACTGATGCTGAAAGCCAGCAGCAAAAAGCCGGGCAGGGCGATGTGGGCTAGTTCTTCGAGCATGATTTGGTGTGTATAGCTAAACACTTAGGTTCTCCAATATAGCGTTGGCACGCCTATATTAGAGAATTAATCTGCTGTGTTATGAATGGATACGGTATTATATCAAACAGCAGGCACACAGGCTGCTGGCTTAGGTTTAAACAGGTAAACAGGCTACCTGAAAAACACAACGGGATTTAAGCAGCGTGAATTCAATTTAATTCAGGACAAGGCGCAGCATAAAGGCTTAAAATACTCGTTTTTCCAGCAGGAGAGAGCCATGGCACAATTCTTCGCCATCCACCCCGAAAATCCCCAAGAGCGGCTGGTGAAACAAGCCGCCGAAATCGTGCGCCAGGGTGGCGTGATCGTGTATCCCACCGACTCCTGCTACGCGCTCGGCTGCCAGATGGGTAATAAGGAAGCCATGGAACGCATCCTAGCCATCCGCCAAATCGATTTGAAACACCACCTCACCCTCATGTGCGCCGATTTGAGCGAGCTGGGCACTTATGCCAAGGTGGACAACAGCCAATTCCGCCAGCTCAAAGCCGCCACCCCGGGCGCATACACCTTTATCCTGCCCGCCACCAAAGAAGTGCCCAACCGCACGCTGCACCCCAAACGCAAAACCATCGGCCTTCGCGTGCCCGACAACCAAATCGCTCTCGCCCTTTTGGCCGAGCTGGGCGAGCCCATGCTCTCCTGCACCCTGATGCTGCCCGAAGAAACCGAGCCGCAAACCGACCCCTACGAAATCCGCAACCTGCTCGAACACGCCGTGGATTTAATCATCGATGGCGGCTGGTGCGGCACCGAACCGACCACGGTAATCGATATGACCAACGGCACCGAGCTTATCCGCCAAGGCGCTGGCGATACCACGGTGTTTGGGTTGTGATCAGCGAGTGAACCGAAACAGCTGTTGCAACCGACACACAACAAAGGCTACCTGAAACCCTTCGCAAAAATCCCGCTGCGGAGTATTTCAGATAGCCCCTCCCTGCCCTACCACCCAAAGCCAAACCGCCTGCACACAATGGATGCAGGCAGTTTGGCTTTGGCTTAGCTAAGCCGGGTTACAGCACGGCCAAAGCAGCTTCATAGTTGGGCTCTTGGCCGATTTCAGGCACGAGTTCGGCGTGCAGCACTTTATTGTTTTCATCCAGCACTACCACGGCACGGGCGGTGAGGCCGCACAGCGGGGTGTCGGCTAAGGTGATGCCGTAGTCGGCGCCGAAGCTGCTGCGGAAGCTGGAGAGCATTACCACGTTTTCAATGCCTTCCGCGCCGCAGAAGCGGGAAAGGGCGAAGGGCAGGTCGGCGGAAATGCACAGCACCACGGCGTTTTGCAGCGCAGCAGCGCGTTGGTTGAAGGTGCGCACGGATTGGGCGCACACGCCGGTGTCGATGCTGGGGAAAATATTGAGCACTTTGCGTTTGCCAGCGAAGTCGGCCAAAGTTTTGTCGGACAAATCGGCGACGGTGAGGGTGAAGGCGGGAGCGGCGGCGCCAACGGCGGGCAGGTTGCCTACGGTGTTGGCGGGCGTGCCGCGGAAGGTGATGTTTGCCATTTTGCTATCCTTTTCTTGATGTTGATGAAGATTGCTGTTACGCGGCGGCAAGGATAGAGGTTTTTCTACGGATTGCCAAGCAATGGCTACCTGAAAGCGCGGCTTTAACGAAGTTAAAACGACGCGCAGCAGGGTTTCTGCGGAGCGATAGCGGACTGAATTGTAATCGATACAAGGCAGCGAGCCGCAGGCAATAACAAGAATCCGGCCAAGCAACCCAACGCCGTATCGGCAGTTCAGCCGGTTCCCTACCCAAATTTTCAGGTAGCCTCACCCATCCAGCACATCCAACAAAGCAATCCTCGCCCGCAGGCCCCAATAGCTGGACAACCCAGTGGTGCTGTGGCGCACACGGCCATTTTTCACCAGCACGATGGTAGGCGTTACCTGCACCTGCCATTGCCGCGCCCAGACGCCGTCTGCATCATTTACTGTATCGAATTGCCAGCCGTGCGTTTTCAGGTAGCTCCTCACTTCTTCATCGCCGCCCGACTGCAAGGCCACGCCCACCACGGGCACGCCGTTGCGCGCGAGTTTATCCACCGCCGGAGAGGTGTGCCGGCAAATACCGCACCACGAACCCCAGAAATACAGCACAGTAGTGCGGCGGCGGCCCAGTTCGGACAAGGTGGTTTGCCGCCCTTGCAGGGTGTGCAGCGGCAGTACGGCAGTCTGGGGCGGCACGACAGGGGCGCGATACCAGTCAAGCAGCAGGCTGATAACGATAAAGGCGGCAGCCATCGTGGCGGCTTGGCGCAGGAAGGAGAAAAGGCGTTGGCGGATGGGCAGCATGGTTTGGTTTGAATGGTGTGTGGAAGGATTGGTTTTTAACTTCATTGAAACTGCGCTTTCAGGCAGCCCCAATCCCCCAATAATTAAAGGCTACCTGAAAAACGATGCGAAGCAAAGTTTCTGTGAAGCTAAAGCGCAGCTTCAATGAAATTAAAACGAGCAGCACGAGTTTCTATGGAGCTAAAATTTTTTGGCAGCCTATGTTGAGCCTTATTTTTCTTGCAGCTTGCGGATTTCGTTTTTGAGCCATTCCGCCCAATTGGGACGTTGGCAGCAGAGGGCTTCACTTCAGTAGAGGCAGTCCCTGCCATACCGCGCGAAGCTTCGGTATTGCGGGCAAACATTCGGGCAACAAAGAAGGCAAACGTTTCCGCGCTTTGCCACATGCCGCCATGCTCGCCATACACGCGGCAGGCTTCAGGGTGGAGCACATCAAGCAGGGCTTCGATTTCGGGTTGCCGGGCAAGCCATGAGCCATTGTCATCATCATAAGTTGGGCACTTCCTCCAGCCAGCATTTGATGTTTTCCAGCCCCTGAAAGCGCGGGTTGTGCCAG
This sequence comes from Eikenella exigua, assembly GCF_008805035.1. Lineage (NCBI taxonomy): Bacteria > Pseudomonadati > Pseudomonadota > Betaproteobacteria > Neisseriales > Neisseriaceae > Eikenella > Eikenella exigua. The sequence goes on from NZ_CP038018.1 coordinate 1,566,813, forward strand.
AGCAGGCACAGGGGCGCAGGCAGAGCTTTAGTTTCCGGTATGCCTTGCGGGTTATTGTGGTCAAATCGCCAAACAAGTTCGTACAGGACGCGGTTGTGCTTGGTTACGGGCAGGGCGAGCAAGATGTCGCGGACTTGCTCGGGATATGCCAGAGGGGGAGGCTGAGTTTGGTCATGATGTATTCGGTGTGGGGTTGGCCGGTTTCAGGTAGCTTTTCCGTTTCCGCGCCCAAACCACGCAAATTTGCGCTCTTTTATCGGCAGCGTTATATTTCTCCATACATAAATCTTTCTCCAAAGGAGTGAAATCATGGAAAAACTCACCCCCAAATCCTTTATGATGCACCTGCTCAACGGCTCGGCCTTGGGCATTGTGGTAGCTCTGGTGCCAGGTGCGCTGTTGGGCGAGCTGTTTAAGGCGCTCACGCCGTATTGCGAGCCGCTGGGCATGCTCACGCAGATGATCGGTGCCACCAACGCCATGGTCGGCATCGCCGTGGGCGTGGCCATCGGCTATATGTTTAAATTCACACCAATTGAATCGATTTCGGTGGGGCTGGCCACCATGGCCGCCGGCGGAGCGGTGCGCTTTGCCGACGGCATCATCCAGCTCAAGGGCACGGGCGATATTTTCACCATGGTGTTCACTGCCGGCATTGCCGCCGGCCTGATTGTGCTGCTGCGTGGCAAGGTACGCGGCTATGCGATTTTGGTGGTGCCCGTGGTGAGCCTGTTTGTGGCGGGTGCGCTGGGGCGGCTGGCGTTTCCGTATTTCATCGGCTTTTCGCAGCTGCTGGGCTCGTGGATTGCCCACCTGCTCACGCTGGAGCAAACGCTGATGGCGGTGTTGATTGCCATCGCGTTTGCCTGCCTGATTGTGTCGCCGGTGTCTTCCGTGGGTATTGCCACAGCGATTCATTTGGCCGGGGTGGGCTCGGGCGCGGCCAATTTGGGCATTTGTGCCTGTGCGTTTTCGTTGGCCGTGGCTGGGCGGCGGGTGAACCCGTTGGGCACTTGCGCGGCGCATTTTGTGGGCTCGCCCAAGCTTTCGATGCCCAATATCGTGGCTAAACCCAAGCTCTTGCTGCCGATTATGCTCAATGCCGCGCTGGCTGGGGTGCTGGCTTCGCTGTTTCACATCCAAGGCACGGAATTTAGCGCCGGTTTCGGCATCAGCGGCCTCATCGGGCCGGTGAACCATTTGAAACTCGCTGGCTGGGGTGCTGGGCAGCTGGCGGTGTCGCTGCTGGTGTTTGTGATTGTGCCTGTGGCCGGGGCGTTTGCGGTGGACTGGCTGTTTGTGAATAAGCTTAAATGGATTGCGCCGGAAGATTACAAGATTGATGTGTCATGAAAAGAGGCTACCTGAAAAATGGGAAAGCAGTTTTAATTTCGTTGAAGCCAGTGCTTTAGCTTCGCAGAAACTCGTCTTCCTACGGAACCCTCGTTTTCAGGTAGCCTTGGTTTGTGTGCCGAAAGGCTGTCTGAACAAGCAAAATTACCTTGCCCTGCTATATAATCTGCCGCCATGAACACCATCGAATCCGCCCAAAACCCCGCGCTCAAACATCTGTCCAAACTGCTGCGCAGCGCCCGTGCGCGCCGCGAGAGCGGGCAGGCTGTGCTGGAAGGGGCGCATTTGCTCTCCGCCTATTTGCAGGCCGGCGGGCAGGTGCTACAAGCTTATGTGCCGGCAAGCAAAATGCAGCAGCCGGAAACTGCGCGGCTGCTCTCGCAGCTGCCACCCGAACGGGTGGTACAGACGGCGGGCGCGGCCTTGCAGAAAATCACCAGCCTCACCGATGCCGAAGAAATCACCGCGCTGATTGCGCTGCCGCCTGCCGAGCCGTTTGATGCCGAGGCCGATTGCGTGGTGCTGGAGCGTATTCAAGACCCGGGCAATATCGGCACGATTCTGCGCAGCGCGGCAGCGGCGGGCGTGGGGCAGGTGGTGCTTTCCGATGATTGTGCCGATGTGTGGTCGCCCAAGGTGTTGCGCGCGGGCATGGGGGCGCATTTTGCGCTGCGCTTGTTTGTTGAGCCGGATTTGGCGGCGTGGCGGGAGCGATGCTGCGTGCCGTTGCTGGCCACTGCGCTACGCCGCAACAGTATGAGCCTGTACGATTGCGATTTACGCGCGCCTGCTGCCTGGCTGTTTGGCAACGAAGGCGCGGGCGTGAGCGAAACCATGCTGGCCGCGGCCAGCCGCCTCGTGCATATTCCGATGGCGGCGCAAACCGAATCGCTGAACGTGGCGATGGCGGCCACCGTTTGCTTGTTTGAGCAGATGCGGCAGCGGTTGTAGCGGAAGTTCGGTTTTCGGCTAAAAGGCTACCTGAAAACTCAGCTTTCTGCGGAAGCCTCGTTTTCAGGTAGCCTTTTGGTTGCACAGCGGCATCATCTTTAGTGCGATTTTGCCTATGCGGCTGTTTTTGGCAGCGGTTTTGTGCCATAATTCGCGCCTGCCTGTTTTAGCAGGCATTAGGAGTTGGCGTGGGTCTTCCCGGCTCGGCCAGCTTGTCCGGCCGCAAGGCTATATTTTTGGAGTTTTATTATGGCATTAACCGTAGAACAAAAAGCGCAAATCATCAAAGATTTCCAGCGCAAAGAAGGCGATACCGGCTCTTCTGAAGTGCAAATCGCTCTCTTGACTTTCCGCATCAACGATCTGGCTCCGCACTTCAAAGCCAACCCGAAAGATTTCCACAGCCGCCGCGGCCTGTTGAAAATGGTGAGCGCCCGCCGCCGCCTGTTGGCCTACCTGCGCAATACCGATGTGGATACCTACCGCGATGTGATTACCCGCTTGAATCTGCGTAAGTAATCTTTGCCCAATAAAAACCGTGCCGCTGGAGCTTTCCGGCGGCACGGTTTTTTTGTTTTAGCTACATTACAGTTGCATTTTAGCTTGGCAGTAGCTCAGCGTTGGCTGCGCCAAAACCGCGCTTCGCAGAAACTCGCCTTCCTTTGGAAGCCTCGTTTTCAGGTAGCCTGTTGGGCGTAAGGCTACCTGAAAATAGTATCGTTCAAGCGTTGCTTTTGGGTTGCTGCTTTGGTTCTTCTTGCTGCTCTATTTGGTATAGAAAAACCTACTGCAGCCATAGGGCAGGGCTTCAGGTAGCCTTTTCCAACAGGTGGGCGATTTCGGCCACGATGGCATCAGCAGTATCGCGTTTGCCCATTTCCGGCAGCGCGGTTTCGGCTGAATCGCTGATGAGTGTTACTTGGTTGTTGCCGCTGCCCATGGCGCTGACGGCGTGGTTGGCCACGATTAGCGGCACGTCTTTGCGCAGCCGTTTGGCGCGGGCGTGCTCGAGCACGTTGTGGCTTTCGGCGGCGAAACCCACGCAGAAGGGCGCGTTGGGCAGCCGAGCCACGGCGGCGAGGATGTCTGGGTTTTCGGCCAATTCGATAACGGGCGGCGTGCCGCTGCCGTCTTTTTTCAGCTTTTCGGTGCTGCGGTTGGCCACGTGGTAGTCGGCTACGGCGGCTACGCTGATGAATACGTCGCAGCTGCCTACTTCCCGCATCACAGCTTCGTGCATTTCACGCGCGCTGTGGGCGTGGTGTACGGCCACTCCGGCAGGCAGGGCTACCTGAAGCTGCCCGGCCACCAGCACCACTTCCGCCCCGGCGGCACGGCAGGCCTGCGCCAGCGTCACACCCATGCGGCCGCTGGACAGGTTGGTGATGCCGCGCACGGGATCGATGGCTTCAAAGGTGGCGCCGGCCGTGAGCAACACGCGTTTGCCGGCCAGCAGTTTGGGCGTCCACAAATCGGGCAGCAGTTCGGCCAATTCGGCGGCTTCGAGCATGCGGCCTTCGCCGGTTTCGCCACAGGCCTGGCTGCCGCTGGCGGGGCCGAACACGGTAATGCCATCGGCTTGTAGTTGGGCGATGTTACGCAGGTTGACCGGGTTGCGCCACATTTCCACGTTCATGGCAGGGGCGACGGCCAGCGGGCAGGCGCGGGCGGCGGCCAAGGTGGAGAGCAGGTTGTCTGCTATGCCGTGGGCGATTTTGGCGAGAGTGTTGGCACTGGCGGGGGCGATGAGGAATACGTCGGCCTTGCGGCTGAGGCGGATGTGCGTCATGCCGTCGGCGGAGTCGGCGGTATCGTCCGTCCACACAATGTGCCCGCTCAGGGCTTGGAAGGTTTGCGGAGAAATGAAACTGGCAGCGGCGCGGCTCATGGCCACGCTCACGGTATGCCCCTGTTTTCTGAGCAGGCGCACGAGTTCGCAGGATTTATAGGCAGCAATGCCGCCGCTGATGCCGAGCAGGATGTGTTTGGTGGGCATGGTGTATGGCGTGATGTGAAAAGATGGGCGCTATGGTAACACAGGGATGGGCAGGGTGTTTCAGGTAGCCTTCGGATAGGGAAAGGCTACCTGAAACTAGTTGTTGCACATTGATAACAGAGAAACAGTATCCATTTAGAGTAAGCAGTTCAATGAGATGTGTTGTATTACTGTTTTGTATCTTTTATCCATCAATTGCTGTTGTTGGTGATGAGTTTTCGTTAGCTCCCTTGTTTGCATATGTTAAAATCCGTCGCTTTTATTTTGCGGAATGGTATGCGAGCATTTGAAACCTGTTCAAATGCATCAGCGTATTTGCACTTTAAGGAGTTGATTTAATGAATAAAATATATAATATCGTGTACTCTGAAGAGCGCGGCAGCTGGGTGGTGTGCTCAGAGCTGGAGCGTGCTAGTCGGAAAAAATCTTCCAGTAATTCTGCCGCCAAGCTGCTGGCTTCTGCTGCAGTGATTGGTCTTGGCGTATCTGCTTTGCCCGCAGCGGCTTCTACCTGCGGCGACGGTAGTACTGTAGCCAATGGCGGTAGCTGTGATATGGGCACATTCAGCGCAACCGTTAATGACCGTAAGGTTGGTCAGGCTTTGGCTAATAATGGTGATACCGTTACCGTAACCACCCCAGACATCAATAAAATTACATCAGCAGGCAGCTCATTCCGAGCCGGCAAGCTACGTGATTTGTTTACCGATCCAGCTATTCTCCAGCAGTTGGGTGATTTGCAGCGTGTGAATCCCAATCAAAAGGGGGAAACCCGTACTGTTACCGACCCAATCAGCGGCAGTAATCAAACTGTTAACGTATACAATAATATTGGCTTTCTATCCGCGTTGGACATCGATAGCATCGTGGCGACAGGGAATGATGTTTATGTGGATATGCGCATCGGCACCGCCACCGGCAGTGGCAGCAAAATTATTGCCTCTTTGGGGGATCCCAATGCTGCTATAGTAGATAATACCGTTGCCACCAACCGTACGGCTACGCCTATCGCTGCAAAAGATACGCGCATGGTGCAGGCTGAAAATGGTGCTTCAGCGGAATGGACGTCTAAAAACCGCATCCGGTTTGAGCAAAATGTGGTTGCATCCGATAAATTATCTATTACCCAGACTTTGTTCCAGCCGAAAACCGTTACCTTTATGGATGGCAGCTCCCATCGGCTCGACACGGTACAAGATCTGATCAATTACAACAACAATGTTTTGAAACCGGCTATCGGCAAGCCAGGTTTTGCCAAACCTGGCGAAACCCAACAGGCAGCGTATGACCGTTGGTTCAATGAGGCTGCCAAAACTCAAAATTATAAGTTTGAACAACCTAACCCCATTACGCCCACTCCGGATTCGTTGCTGCCGACCAAAGAAATTTGGGTTTTGGCTGCTACCGGCAGCGGCTCAACTGCTACATTGAAGAATGGTGGTCAAATCGACCATCGTACAGGGCAAAATACCGGTGGCGGTATGTTGGCTGAAGAAGGCGGTAAGGCCGTTATCGAAGAAGGCGCTAATTTGTCCGGCGTCTTCAGCAGCTTGGTTGTGCGCGGTGTGGGTAGTGTCGGTGAAAACCACGGTGTGATTTCTGGCGGCTATTACGCTTCTGATAATTTTGATACCAGTAAAGCCGGTCAGGCCAATAAAAACGATGTTTATGTTGAAGGGACAACAGTTAATGCTACTAATAATGGCGTTTTCAAAAACGACGGTATCATCAACGTTGCCGGCTTTACTTATCCCAACCTAAATTTCAATAACTACGGTATTCGGGTAAACAATAATGCCACAGCTGTAAACCAGGCCGGCGGTGTTATTAACGTTGCGGTGAATCACACGCCGAACAATCCTGTGCATGGCGTACGTGTGGAAGACAATGGTACGTTTACGGGCGAAGCCGGCAGCGAAATCTTCATCGGCCGTACCGCACAATATAGCAAGAACGCGCCCACTACTCTAATTGGCAACACCTCGGATCAGGTTGGTATCTTGGTGAGAGGCAACAATGCTACCGTAAATCACGATGGCACTATTACCATCGGTAAGGAAACCCAAGGTGCAACCGCTGTTAGGGCAAGTAACGGCAATGCCTCGACTACGGTTAATTTGGGTGCGAACAGCGTCATTAATGTACTGGGCAATGCCACGGTAGCAGGCGGTCAGCCGAAGCAGAATATCGGTGTTCAAGCGCAAAATTCTGGGGCTGCACAAATCACTAATGCCGGCACAATTAATGTGAGCGGCACCAATGCTGTGGGCGAGAACATTGTGGCCGAAGCTGGGCATACGGCCAAGATTACCAATACTGCCAGCAGCAAAATTATCGTGGAAGAAACCAGCGCCAACACTGCTACCCGTAACTACGGCATTTATGCTGAAGGACGAGGCACAGGTAAGGCTGATGTGGTGGTAGATGGTACGTTGACGCTGAAAGGCGATAACGTAATCGGTGCCCATGCGCGCGGCAACTCAGCGATGGACGTGAATTCGAACATGACAACCGTGTTCGATGACGCCAACAACGCAAAAAACCAAATCGCCTACTATATTCACGGTGGTTCAGCTACCGCTAATGTAGCGGCTTTGGCTAATAACACCGATATCACTACTGAAAACTCCACTCTATTCCGTGCGGAAGCAGGCGGCACCATTAATGCGGCAGGCTTGAACGTAACCGCGTCCGGTAAAGATGCAGTCATCTTGGCCAGCAACGGCAAAGATGCCAATGCCAACAAAGCATCCACCATCACAGTAAATAATGGTACGTTCAACCTCACTGGAAACGGCGCAACTGTTGCGCTGGTGTCCGGCGGTGCAACCGGCAATCTGAAGGGCACGGCAACCGTTGCTGACAGCGCCACTGGTGCCACCATCGGTAAGGCAGATGGCAAAAGCTATGGTTTGGAGAATCAACTGATTGCAGGTAGCGCCAGTGATAACACCACCAAACTGGTTTCTGAGCTGAACACCACTACCAATGCAGCAGGTGTGACTGGATACAGTGCGCAAAATAGCGGTACAGTGGACTATTCAGGTAACCTTGATCTGAAGGGTGCCAACAGTGTTGCCGTACAAACGCTGAATAACGGTACAGCCAACCTGAACAACGCAACGGTGAAAGCCAATGGTGATGCTTTGCGAGCCAATGCTGGCAACAACACCATCAACGTTAATGGCGGTACGGTAACCGGCACCACCAACGTATTCAATTCAGTTGCTGGCACCAACTCACTCGTTGCCACTAATGGCGCGGTGCTGAATGGTGTTATGTCGCTGGCGGCAGGTACTTCTTCCGTGGAGCTGGCTAACGGTACCACTTGGAACAATACCGGCAATTCCACCGTAACCAGCCTGGATAATGCCGGCACCGTAGCCTTTGCTACACCGACTACAGCTGCTGTGGGCAACTACAAAACCATCACCGTAAACGGCGACTACACCGGCAATAACGGTAAATTGGTGGTGAACACCCTGTGGAATAGCGATGCCGACAAAGATTCTGATTACCTGATCATTAAAGGCACCGCTAGCGGTACTACTGTGGTTAGCACACCGAACGGCATCATCGGTAACATCAGCAAAACCAACGCCCAGCAATTCTCGTCTGATGTGGTTACTGTAGAAACCCCGAGTGCCAATGCCCCTAATCAGCAAGAAGGCCAGCCTGACGGCAATGCTATCTTTACCGGTACGGCTAATACCACCAATGCCGGCCAAGCTCAGCTTGTATTGAAGAGCACTGCCGGCGGTAAAAACGTGTATGCCTGGACGCTGTTTGCCGACCCCAACGCCGGTCCGTCGACCTACATTTACGCCCCTGCCGTAGCCGGCTATGTGTTGATGCCGCAAGTGAACCAAGAAATTGGCCACCACACCATCGGTACTCTGCACGAGCGCCGTGGCGAGAACCAAACCCTGGCTTGGGATGATTGCGCCCGTTGCGGCGAGCAAGCCAAAGGCCAAACTTGGACCCGCCTCCTTGGCAGCCGCCTCGATAGCGATGGCAAAGAACGCTTCAATTTCGAAACCAAAATGGGCGGCTTCCAGATCGGCCACGACTTCGCTGTTCACCGCAACGATAAAGGCGGCCACCGTCTCACCGGCGGCTACCTGGCCTACACCCGAGCCAGTACCGATTTTTTCGACCGCTATCGTGCTGTAAACGGCAGCATCAGCCCTGACCACTACAGCGGTAAAGGCACTACCGATGCAGTTAGCCTCGGCTTGAGCAACACCTACTATGCCGCCAACGGCAGCTACTTCGACTTGGTTGGCCAGCTGAGCTGGTTGCGTAATAAATACCAAGATCGCGACAGCGCCAGCGTGAAACAAAACGGCTGGGGTGCTGCCCTCTCCGCCGAAGTTGGCCGTCCGTTTGCCTTAGGCAGCCATGCCGATAACCAAGGTGGCTGGCTGATTGAGCCGCAGGCACAACTGGTATACCAATACGTTGGTCTCAAAGATTTCAACGACGGTATCCGCCAAGTTAGCCAAGACAAGCAGCACAGCTTGCGCGGCCGCCTCGGCGCCCGCCTGGCCTACAACGGCCCCAGCCGCAGCCTGCGTACCAACACCTTCTATGCCGTGGCCAACGTATGGCACGACTTTATCAAGCCGCATGGCGTAGATATTGGTGAAGATAATGTGCGCGAGAAACGCAACGCCACTTGGGGCGAAGTTGGCCTCGGTGCCCAGCTGCCCGTATCCAACAACGCCTATGTGTATGGCGATGCCCGCTACCAACACAACTTTGGCAGCACCAGCCGCCATGGTTATCGTGGCAGCGTAGGTTTCAAATACACTTGGAAGTAAGCGTTTGATGCAGCAAAGGCTACCTGAAAAAGTTTGAACGAACAGTTTTCAGGTAGCCCCAACAAGGATTGAATACAATGAATCAGATTACAAAAACCCTCCTTCTCACCGCCTTGGCCGCCGGTTTGAGCAGCCAAGCCGCCGCCCGCGACGTACACCACCGCTGGTGTGCCGAAGAAGCTCCTGTTGCGCAACCCGTTGTGGCAGCGCCGCAAGTTGAGCGCATTAACCTCTCGGCTGATGCCCTGTTCCGCTTCAACCAATCGGATGCTGCCGATATGTTGCCCGAAGGCAAAGCCACCCTCGACCGCTTGGCCGAAAACCTCGTTAGCCGTCAAGCTCATATCGACAGCATCGCCCTCACCGGCCACACCGACCGTCTCGGCAGCGAGCAATACAACTACAACCTCGGCCTGCGGCGTGCTCAAACAGTGAAAAACTATCTGCAAGGCAAAGGCGTACAAGCCCCCATCAGCGTAGCCAGCGTCGGTGAAAGCCAGCCGGTTACCACGGCTTGTACCGGCACTCGCGCTACTGCGGCTCTGAAAGCCTGCCTGCAGCCCGACCGTCGCGTTACCGTGGATATTTCCGGCACAGCAGCGCAATAGTAGTTAAGCCGGTTGGAATTGAGGCTACCTGAAACACAGCAGAGCGGAATTACCGCGAAGCTGAAATTTCAGGTAGCCTTTTCTATGGTTAAACCAAGGTATTGAATTGTTTGAAATCTTAGGTATGAGTTGAGGCTACCTGAAAAATGGAATGATGGCTTGCTGACTCGGCCTAATAGCTTTCAGGTAGCCTTTTGCTACACCGGTCTGCCTCAGTCGGCAACACTTTCCCTGCCAAATCGGCCAAAAGCGGGCGCATTTGGTTTTTTTCATTGCCCCTGCCGGTGGCACTATCCTACAATTGAGCTTTGCAGTCTGTGATTTATCGCTGCTTAAAATAGAAACGATACGGCCTTGGATTCGCCGCCTCGTTTCTGTTTTGCACCAGCAGACACAAACTGCCGCCTGCGGCTTCCCGTGCGGAAGCCGGTTTGCAACTGCTGCGGAGCCCTGTGCCCATGTCTGAAAAATATATTCCTCCCCAAACCAAGCCCTATCTGCAAATCAAAGACGTGGTGAAAACCTACGGCGAGAATTATGCGGTGGACCACATCGATTTGGATATCGACCGACACGAAATCTTCGCCCTGTTGGGCAGTTCCGGCTCGGGCAAGTCCACATTGCTGCGTATGCTGGCGGGCATGGAAACGCCGGATCAGGGCAAGATTATTTTGGACGGGCAAGACATCACCCGTCTGCCGCCCTACGACAGGCCGATTAACATGATGTTCCAAAGCTATGCGCTATTCCCACACATGACGGTGGAGCAGAACATCGCCTTCGGCCTGAAGCAGGACAAAATGCCCAAAGACCAGATTGCCGAACGGGTGGAGGAAATGCTACGCCTGGTGCAGATGAGCAAATACGCCAAACGCAAGCCGCACCAGCTTTCCGGCGGGCAGCAGCAACGTATCGCACTGGCCCGCGCGCTGGCCAAGCAGCCCAAACTTTTGCTGCTGGACGAGCCTTTGGGCGCGCTGGATAAAAACCTGCGCCAGCAAACCCAGCTGGAATTGGTGGATACGCTGGAGAAAGTGGGCGTAACCTGCATCATGGTAACGCACGACCAAGAAGAAGCCATGACCATGGCCACGCGCATCGCCATCATGTCGGAAGGCCAGCTGCAACAGGTGGGCACACCGCGCGAGGTGTATGACTTCCCCAACAGCCGCTTCACCGCCGAATTCATCGGCGAAACCAATATTTTTGAAGGTCATCTGGTGGTGGATGAGGCCGACCATGCCGAAATCGATTGCCCCGAGTTGGCGCAGAATATCCTCATCGACCACAGCGTGGCCGGGCCGGAAGAGCAGACCATGTGGGTCAGCATTCGCCCGGAAGACATCAATATGCACAAGGAAAAGCCGGCCAATGTGGGCGAACACAACTGGACCATCGGCACGGTGAAGGAAATCGCCTATTTGGGCAGCTTCGCCATTTATCATGTGCAGTTGCCCAGCGGGCGCATGGTGAAAAGCCAGGTGTTGTCGTCTTATTGGTATTTGGCCAACTTGGAGCCGCCCACTTGGGACGAGACCGTGTATCTGAGCTGGCCGGCCAACCAGCCCGTGCCGCTTACCCGTTAAAGGCTACCTGAAAGTGCAACTTCGTGATGTTTTGTGCAGCCAAAGCAGCGTTCCTGTGAAGCACAGCACAGCTGCAACACAGTTAAAACCAACATACCGGTTCGGCAAGGCAGCCGAACATGAAAAGGCTACCTGAAAAATGAAATGGCAGGCTTTAAAACGCAAACTCAGCCCCGGGCAGGGGCTGGTTATCGGCATACCTTATTTGTGGTTGCTGGTGCTCTTCCTGATCCCCTTCTTCTTCGTGCTGAAAATCAGCCTGGCCGAGCAAGCCACCTCGATTCCGCCCTACACCCCGCTCTACACGGTGGACGAAGCGGCCGGGCGCGTGAATATTTCCCTGAGCTACCTGAACTACACCGGTATTTTCGATAATTTCTGGCAGTCGCTGTGGCTCGGGCTCAACCCCTTTGCCGACAAATCCGGCAGCAACCTGTATGTGCACATCTACCTGCTCTCCATCAAAACCGCCATCACCACCACGCTGATTTGCCTGCTGGCCGGCTACCCCATCGCCTACGCCATCTCGCGCAGCCGCGAAAAATGGCGCAACCCGCTGCTCTTGGCCATTATGCTGCCGTTTTGGACTTCACTGCTGCTACGCGTGTACGCCTGGATGGGCCTGCTTTCGCAAAACGGCATCATCAACAACCTGCTGTTGCGCTGGGGCTGGATTAACCAGCCGCTGGATATGTTCTACAACAGCTTCTCGCTCAATATCGTGATGGTGTACACCTATCTGCCTTTTATGGTGCTGCCGCTGTACACCCAGCTCCTCAAGCTGGATAACCGCCTGCTCGAAGCCTCTGCCGATTTGGGCGCCGGGCCGGTGAAATCATTTTTTTCCATTACCCTGCCGCTCTCCAAAAGCGGCATCATCGCCGGCTCTATGCTGGTGTTTATCCCGGCGGTGGGCGAATTTGTGATTCCCGATTTGGTGGGCGGGCCCGAACACCTGATGATCGGTAAAGCCCTGTGGCAGGCCTTCTTCACCCAAAACAACTGGCCGCTCGCCTCGGCCATGGCCGTGGTGATGGTGCTGCTTTTGGTGGTGCCCATCGGCCTGTTCCACCGTCATGAAGCCAAACAGCTGGAAGGAGCGCGCCGTGGCTAGAAAATCTGCATCGTCCACTTGGTTTCTGCGCATCTGCCTGTTTTTGGGGCTAGCCTTCCTCTATATCCCGCTGCTGGTGCTGGTGGTGTATTCCTTCAACCGCTCTGAGCTGGTAACCGTATGGGGTGGCTTCTCCACCAAATGGTACGGCGCGCTGCTGAATAACAGCGAGATTTTGGAAGCCACCTGGCTCTCCATCCGCATCGCGCTCATTTCCTCCGCCGCCGCCGTGGTGCTCGGCACCATGGCCGCCTATGCCTTGGCGCGCATCAAACGCTTCCGCGGCAGCACCCTGTTCACCGGCATGGTGTCTGCCCCCATGGTGATGCCCGACATCATCACCGGCATCTCGCTGGTGATGCTGATTTTGCAGGTGCAGGCCTTGCTGCGCGGCTCCAGCCTAAGCTGGCTGCAATTTGAGCGCGGGTGGTTCACCATTTGGCTTGGTCATACCACCCTGTGCATGGCCTACGTTACCGTGGTGATCTGCACCCGCCTGGGCGAGCTCAACCAATCCTTGGAAGAAGCCGCACAAGATTTGGGCGCCAAGCCGTGGAAGATTTTCTGGGTGATCACCCTACCGCTGATTGCCCCCGCCATCGCTTCCGGTTTCCTGCTCGCCATGACCCTTTCCATGGACGACCTAGTGATCACCTCCTTCCTCAGCGGCCCCAACTACACCACCCTACCACAGCTGATTTTCGCCAAAGTAAAACGCGGCGTGAACCCGCAGATGAACGTGCTGGCCACCTTCCTGATCACCATCATCGGCACCCTCGTCATCACCGGCAACTACCTCATGATGCGACGCGTAAACAAACGCGACCGCGAAGCCGCCTTGGCCTACAAACAAGCCCAAGAAGCCGCAGCTGCCGCTGCCACCCCGCCGCCGTCCGCACTGATTGAAGCCGAAGAGGCTGCGCAGGAGGAGGATGCGGCCGCCGAAACGGCCGATACCGGCAGCACCTCGCCAGAATAGCAAGTTGGCCGCAGATTTGACTTGCTGCAAATAAATACCAATATTTACAGTATATTGATTGCCATCCGCCATGAAGAGGCCTATATTGAAGGCTACCTGAAACCTTTTTTCAGGTAGCCTTCAAACACATCTGCAGAAAGGGAAAGAATATGGCAACCATCCATGCAAATACCCAACTGAAAACCGGTGACACCGTAAACGGCATGAGCGGCCTGAAAGACTGCGAAAGCGGGCGCTGTTTGAATTTGAGATTAGACGGCAAGGCTGTGGCACCGCAGGGCTGGGAATCCGTCTGCCAACCGCCCGAATCAGATTATTACTTCACTTTGGAAGGCAGTGTAGGCAAGTTCTGGCCGTCTGCCGGACATAGACGGATGCTACCAAAAACCAGTTTCCGAACCCGGCAGGAAATGATTGCTGCCGCAGAAACTTTCTATGGGAAGTATTTCACGAAAAATAGAACCAGTCAGCCCCACAATGGCGAAGCGGAAGATCCTGGCTCATCCATTGCAGAGCAAATGAGAACTCATGAATCTGGTGCAATCACAAACAATACTTTTCGCGAGCCGCCGAAAGATCCGGGTTTCAAATATAGTGTCGTTTCTGCCGTTTGCTGGTTTGGTAAAATTAGTTGTTCCGCCTCATACGCCGATAAAGAGATATGCCGGAAACCCGCTTTGGAAACCTGGCCGAAAGAAACCTGTTCCGAATTAATCTACGATGCCGCCTCCGGCCGTTTCAAGCCTGCCTGCGCCCAACACGATCCGTACCTGCCCGAGAGCTTGAAAAACGAACGCCGCTGCCTGAGCCTGTGCGATGCCGAAGGCAACTGCGTAATCATCCGCCATACCGAGCGCGGCATCGAGCTATGGCAGGAAAAATACAAACAGCGCATGCTGATTGATCCGGCTACGGGGAAAGTGTTGGGTATGGAACAGGATAATGGGACGGCTAAATTGGAGCTTACTTCTCTGACAGATGCCACGCTGCCAGTTAACAGACGGCGGACAATCATTGGTGTTGGTGAGACAGTCAAAGTAACTGCTAATCAGATTGTAGAGTGGGAAATCAGGGGTGGTTTATTGCATAAAGAACATAAAACAGCTACTACTTTGATTTTTACTGCTGATGATCAAGAAGGAAGTATTAAGGGGTTATAGCTAGAACAGATTGCGATGAGGAAAATATTACCTTTTCCGTTATCCAGCCTAAAGGACTTATGGTAATAAGGCGAGAAATTATTCATGCACAAAATGTATTAGATGCTGGATTTATCGCAAACTTTTATTTATTGCCAAATAGTGTCAATTTTTATAGAGTACAAGTCAGAGAGGTAGATAGTCCTGCCCATGCTACAGGATCACGAATTAACTCCCATGGTACGTTTCATGGTAATTATCCTGGGGGGATATAGTCCTTGGCTCGATTCGTCATATCATATGAAAGAGGATGGAAATATCCTGTCAGGTAATGATTTTGTATACTCGTTCCTCGCATATTTTTGTATGAGAAATATACAGCAAGGAGAGGTTCATTATAATATTCCATATGAGTGGAGATTAAAACCAAATGGGAAGATATACCTATTGACAATACTTCAGCAATCAACTATTACAGACAAAAATGGATATACTACTACAAGAAAGGGATTAGTAGAGATAACTTTTAAGTTTAGCGAACCAAATAAAAATATTGATATTATAAATAATCAACTAGGAGGAATCCCAAGATTTAAATCATCTTGCCCATAAATCAAACAGGTAAACAAGTTATGAGACTATTATTTTTAACACTAGCAATAGGAACTTTTCCCATGAATACAGATGCAAATACCGAAATAAAATATTTGGACTTCAAAGAAGGATCATATAACATTATTACACCAATGACCAATTGTATTGAAAATGAGAGCAATGATCTTGTTAATTTATTTGATATAAGAGCAGATGAATTAAGAAAGACTACAAATTTTTCAAATACATCTTCTTTTAGAAAAATAGAAGTACCAAGAAATATTGAGTACTGCAAACCATGGGTTGAATGGCAGATACAAGTACTAGATGGGGCTGTAAACGAGAATAAAAATAATCAGAACAATTTAGATTATATTCCTTATGATATTGAAAGATTTATTCAGGATGTTCATGATGCATTAATGCGGAAAAGTAAATAAAGTTATAATACTATTTATATTTGCCTAAATTTATATGACGAAACGCCATTAAATTAAATAAAACCATATATTTATTCATGGGAAAATGAGAAGTCTTTTTACATTATTTCTTGTGTCTGTAATATTTCCAGCTTATGCACAACGCCCCAAAACCGTTTTTTCTTGCACTACTGTCCGAGGCAATCAGGTAAAAGTAGAAAGCATAGGTAATTCTTATCGATATAGTTTTGGTAAACGTGGGCAACGCCCCCTGTTGGTTTTTTCTCAATCTAAACGGCAGGTCATCGCCCAAAGCCCTAGAGGGACAGGGATTATGCGGTTTCGGTGGCATGCAATGGTTATGGAAAATAAGGGCTATCGCTATCGTGCATATACAGTAATAGATAGCGCAACAGAAGCCGTCTGGACGGGGGTTTCTGTGTGGAATAGGCGTAAGAATATGATTCGGGATGAGGAATGCTCAAAACGTTATCCAATCATAGACGATATGGATGAGCCATTTGGTGGAAATGCTTATGGATCTGCGGATGGGATGCCGTTTTATGATTATCTAAAGGATTGAGTATGAAGCACGTATTTCTTATCATGACTGTTATTGCCAGCAGCTCTATTTATGGTGAAGTGTATAGGCTTAGTCCTTTAGATAGGGGGTCAATCGGAATAAAGTGTGGTGCTAGGACTTATATAGGTGAGAAAGGAGGATTATTCATAAATTTTGCCCAAAATGGATTGATACTATTAAGGCAAAATCAAGCCCCTAACCCTCAAACTTCTAATCAATTTCATAAAGTAGACGAAGATCAGATTATTCCTGGCTCTTTAGCCCATGCCGAACAAATAGCCGCCGATTGTGAAACCTATCTCCGGCATCGCTATCATGTAATGGAGCAGGCTACAAAACAGAACCAAAATAGTATCAGGAAGTGGGATGTTGCCACCTATTTTGTAGAAACAATACATGAGTGGGCTCCATCTCCAAAAAGTATGCGGGTTTTTAAGATTGGTTCGAATGTTATTGGGGGAGAAGGCGGTTATGTACTGAAACCAGTAGATTCAGTAGTTTATGAATCTCTGAAAGATAATCCAGAGATGTGCAGATATGTACATAAATTGTGGTGGGGCGATACGGAGGCAAATCCTCATTGCCAGGAAGGGTTATTTTAAACCAATTGAGGCTGCCTGAAAGGTTCAGGTAGCCTCAGAAAATAGTATGGTAGGCATCTGATAAGCATAAATTTTTAGGTTAAACTAAAGCTAATAGGCGGAATGTCTATGAAAATATTTCCAATAGTTGTTATGTGCACAATCAGCCTTTTTATCCGGGCGGAAATAAAAAAGCCAGAAGCATTGGCTATAACAGTTTTTTCCTGTACAACAGTTAATGGGAAACAATTGGCAATTTATCAAAAAGAAGATAACTATATTTATAGTTTTGGCCGTCCCAATCACCCTGAATTGGTTTTCAGCAATCCGAAACAAGATGTTTTAGAAAGGAGTTTGGATAATACAAAAACCGGTGGCTCCGGATTGTGGGGTGAGAAAAATATGATAAATGGTCGCTATAGCTATAGTGTATTTTGGGCTGTGAATAAATGGGATAATGACGTGATTGTAGGAGTTGATGTTTCAATGGAAGGAAATTTAGATCCAGTGCGTGGTGATCTAAATTTTCCTTCGGCTCGAATTCTTTGTGATAAGAATAAGCCGATTTACTCTTATCCTGGATTGTGATTAGGGATAAGTTGTGCAAGAAGGTTACCTGAATTTTTCAGGTAGCCTATAAAAGTTTTACTGTGAATATGAAAGGATGGATATGTCGAGATTTGTTTTTTCTATACTTTGTGTGCTGATAATGCAGCAAGCATATCCAGAAGTTGTTTTGTACAATCAACATATGCCAATCTCAATTTGCGGCAGCAATGTAGATGGAGCAGAATCAGTTGCCAAGCAACAGGCGGCTTTGCAACAATTTTCCAGAAGCAGTTTGTTGCTGTTGAAAAACGAGGCTCCACCTTCGGCAGCAGGCAGGCAAAAATTATTGCCCGTTATGCCTGAAGAGCCGTTGAATCAGCGATACCCAAGCTGTTCTGCCTATCTGCAAGCGAGGTATCGGAATCTGGCGGATGCGGCGGCGCAAAATAAGCAGGGAGGAAACGGGCAACGGGATATTTTAACGTACTTTATGCTTTCCGTTTACCATTGGCGGGATTCGCAAACGAAGGCGATGAATCCGGCATTTAAGGCAATCATGGATGATGTGTTAAAGGATAACCGGCCTTTGAGAGATTATATTTTGCAGGAATTGGAAAGTTAGGTTGAGAAAAAGGCTACCTGAAAGTGCAGCTTCAACGGAGTTAAAACGCAGCACAGCGAAGTTTCTACGAAGCTAAATTTCAGGTAGCCTTTATTGCTGCGCTATTCCTGCACTTCAATCGCGCTGCCTTTATCCAGCTCGATGATTTCGCCGGCGAGGATTTTGGCGGTTTTGCGGGTTTCGGTTTCGCCGTTGCGGCGTATGCGGCCTTCGGCGATCCAGGTTTTGGCTTGGCCGCCGCTGTCGGCCAGGCCGGTGAGTTTGAGCAGGTCGCACAGGGCGATGTGTTCGTGGCCGTTGAGGGAGAAAGTTTGCATGGCTTTTGTTTCAAATGTTTGGGTTGGCGGGCGATAGAGGCTACCTGAAAAATATGTTTCAGGTAGCCTCTTTGTTTGGCTATTTATAGCTTGCCGAGAATGTCTTCGCTCAGGGCGAGGTCGGCATTTTTATTGATGCCGATCTGGCGGGCGAGGATGTTGCGGGCGATTTGCTGGGCTTCTTCGAGGGAGTGCATGCGGTAGGTGCCGCATTGGTATTCGTTCAGCTCGGGGATTTGGCTTTGGTCTTGCACGTTTAAAATATCCTGCATGGCGGCTTGCCAGGCGGCGACCACGGCTTCTTCGCTTGGGGTGCCGATGAGGCTCATGTAGAAGCCGGTGCGGCAGCCCATGGGGGAAATGTCGATGATTTCTACGTTTGCGCTGTTGAGGTGATCACGCATGAAGCCGGCAAACAGGTGTTCCAGCGTGTGGATGCCTTTTTCGGGCAGGATTTCTTGGTTTGGCACACAGAAGCGCAGGTCGAACACGGTGATGTCGTCGCCTTTTGGGGTGCGCATGTTTTTGGCCACGCGCACGGCGGGGGTGTGCATACGGGTGTGGTCTACGGTGAAGCTGTCGAGCAGGGGCATGGCGGTTCCTTTGTGTGTTGGAATTGCGAAGACGGTATCATACCATTTTCACTTGTGGCTTGAAAAAATGTATGCTTTGTGCAGGATTTTGCCTCTTTCTTAACCATACAACAAGGGGACAATCATGCAAAACATAGGTAGCACTTTGGCCATTTTAGGCATCCTGGCGATTTTTCTAGACTTCTTCAACCGTGTGCCGAAAGTATTGGCTTGGATTTACAACTGGGGCGACGACGTGGCCTGGGGCATTAAGATTGCACTCGTTGTGGTGGGCGGCGTATTGTGGCTGATCGGCCGCAATCAGGAAGCGGCGCATCCTGCCTTGGCAGAGGAAGAAGATGAGTAAGCGCGTCCCTTCGCAACGATAAAATCCGCCGGCAAACCATCATGCCTGCCAGCGGATTGTTTTGCTTGGATTGAGCGTTTGAACTACATTGAAGCTGCGCTTTAGCTTCGCAGAAACTTCGCTTCGCTCCGTTTTCAGGTAGCCTTTTGATAAGAGGCTACCTGAAATCTCCAGAATTACATCTCCCGCCGCTTGAAGTGGCGCGGTCGGAAGCCCAGCAGCCCCAGCGTGGAAAAATACAGCACCATGCCGAAGCCGATCAGCGCAAACAACTGCCCTGTGCGCCGCAAGCCGCCCACGTGCACCCACTCCAGCGCCACATAATGCTGCACCGCCCAAAGCCCGCCGGCCATCACGGCCAGCGCAATCGCCAGCTTCAGCAAAAACGCGCGCCAGCCCGCCTTGGGCTGATACATCTCTTTAATCCGCAACAATAAAAACAGGAACGCCGCATTGATACACGCGCCCAAGCTGATGGATAACGCCAGCCCGGCATGCTGCAGCTTCCACACAAACATCAGGTTCATCAGCTGCGTGCACACCAGCGTTACAATCGCCACCTTCACCGGCGTTTTGATGTTTTTCTGTGCATAAAACCCCGGCGCCAGCACCTTAATCAGAATCAGCCCCAGCAGGCCCACCGCATAGGCAATCAGCGCCTGTTGCGTCATCTGTGCGTCGTGCACGCCGATTTTGTTATACATAAACAGCGTGGCCACCAGCGGGAAGGCCAGCACCGCCATGCCCACCGCCGCCGGCGCCGTAAGCAGCAGGCACAGACGCAAGCCCCAATCCAACAGTGCGGAAAATTCCCGCTTGTCGCCCGTGGCCGCGTGTTTAGACAGCCCCGGCAGCAGAATCGTGCCCAGCGCCACGCCCAACACACCGGTGGGCAGCTCCATCAGCCGGTCGGCAAAATACATCCACGACACGCTACCGCTTTGCAGGTAAGACGCGATATTTGTGTTGATCACCAACGACACCTGCGCCACCGACGTGCCCAAAATTGCCGGTGCCATCTGTTTAATCACCCGGTTTACCGCCGGATCGCCGAAACGCAACTTCGGCATTTTCAAAAAGCCCAGCTTAAACAGCCAAGGCAGCTGGAAACCCAGTTGCAGCACCCCGCCGCAAAACACGCCCCAACCCAAAGCCATCACCGGCTGCTCGAAATGCTTCGCCCCCAGCAGCGCAAAGCCGATGAGCGACACATTCAGCAACACCGGCGTGAAGGCCGGCACGGAAAACTTGCCGTAAGTGTTGAGAATGCTGCCAACTAAAGACGATAGTGAAATCAGCAAAATGTAGGGGAAAATAATCCGCAAGAGCTGCGAAGCCAGCACAAACTTCTCCGGCTTGCCGCCCCAGCCGCTGGCCGTGGCCCAAATCACCGCTGGTGCCGCCAGCACGCCGATGGCGGTAACGATGAGCAGCGCAAACATCAGCATCCCCGCCACATGCTGCACAAATTCCTGCGTTTCTGCCGGCGATTTCTTTTGCCGGTATTCCGCCAAAATCGGCACAAAAGCCTGCGAAAACGCCCCTTCGGCAAAAATACGGCGCAGCAGGTTGGGCAGGCGGAAGGCCACCACGAATGCGTCCATCGCAATGCCCGCGCCGAAAATCCGTGCCAGCACCGCATCGCGCACAAAACCGAGCACCCGCGACAGCATAGTCATGCTGCCGATTTTCGCCAACGCGCTAAGAAGGTTCATGCTTTCCTACCTATCGATAAAACGGGCGCAAGTGTACCGCAAGCAGCCGCTTTTGTGGGAGAGGGCGAAGAAAAGGTTACCTGAAAGCATCGGCTTTAACGAAGTTAAACTGTTTTGCGGTTTTCAGGTAACCTCAAAATATGGGCAGCAGGATTAGCCGGACTTGGGCAATGCGGCCGATAAAATCAGGGAGGAGATGGCACCGACTAAGGCAAATACCGGTCCGAATATGGGCAAGGACTCGCCTGCACCGTTATCACTAGGCAGAATAGCGAAAACAAGAAAAAACAGTGAAATGCCGGCAAAGTAAACACCGCCGTCGATTAACGCCGACAGCAGCTCGCCGGCAAACAGCATTCAGCTGACCATTTCCACAGCCCCAGGTTAATGCGAAACCGGCAACCATCAGCAACAGAACCAGCGGAAAGCCCCAAAATACCTGCATGACAGTATAGCAGCTGTAGGGGGATACCATACGCGTAAACTTTCACTCTGATGGTGTTTTATCTTGATTCATCGGCAATTCTCTTAATGTGACAAACGCACGGCTTAGTTTGGGACGAAACTCTTTCAGGTAGCCTCAACAGCGGTTTTAAGCAAAGCCCTGTTCTTTTAAAAAGGCATACAGCTTTTCAGCAAACAGGCGGTAACCGGCGGCATTGGCGTGAATTTGGTCAGATTTCAAATCTCGGTCACCGAGGATTTCCGACCACGCGCCGCTCATCAGGGGGAGGCGGTATTGTTCGGCTATTTCCTGGTAGAGCGGGTGGTCACTGAGTTTGCCGAACAGTGCGCCCACAGTGAAATGGGGGATGGCCACCAGCACGGCGAGGATGTTGGCGGCCTGCACAGTTTGGATGATTTTGCCGATATTGGCGCGGGTGGTGCTTTCGGGCAGTTTGCGCAGGAAGTCGTTGCCGCCGATGCTGACGATGACGAGCTTGGGCTGTTGCCGCATGAGCCCGGGCAGGCGGGTGAGGGCATCGGCTGTGGTGTCACCGGATACGCCGCCGTTAATGACTTTCCAGCCGGTGAGCCCGGCCAGCTGCACGGGATAAGCTGCATCGGAGGCGGCGCCGTAGCCGTAAGTGAGGGAATCGCCCAAGGCGAGCACGGTGCTGCCTTTGGGGAGGGATTGGGCACGGTTGCGGCGTTTGCCGCAGGCGGCCAGGGCGAGGATGGCGCTGCTGATGAGGAATTGTCGTCTGTTCATGGATGTGTGGGTTTCAGGTAGCCTTTTGGCAAACCTGCCGCGGGCGGAAATGGAAAACAGCCTGAAAGCCAACTTTCAGGCTGTTGTTTACCTAGTTAGGCAATTTCGGCGGCGTATTGCTCTGCGTTCATCAGGCTGTCTAAGTCGGCAAGGTTGACAGGCTTGATGCGGAAGAACCAGCCTTCGCCATAGGGGTCGCTGTTTACGGTTTCGGGCGCATCAGGCAAGGCTTCGTTTACGGCCACGACTTCGCCGGCAATAGGGGCATACACGTCGGAAGCGGCTTTCACTGATTCCACTACGCCGGCTTGGTCTTCGGCGGCGAGCGATGCGCCCACTTCGGGCAATTCAACGAATACGATGTCGCCCAAAAGCTCCTGTGCATGGTGGGTTACGCCCACGGTTACGCTACCGTCGGCTTCGGCGCGCAGCCATTCGTGGCTGGAAACGTATTTAAGTTCGGCAGGAATGTTGTTGCTCATGGTTTTTCTCCGGAGTTATGAAGGTGGGCTGATGTAAGGTCATTCACATTATACAGATTTGCCTGTATTGGGGTTTGCGCTGACGCAAGGCTACCTGAAAAACAGCATCTTGCACTGAGCAAATTCGTGGTGTGTGTTGAACGGGCTTACGCTTTTGCTTAGCTTCGTTGAAACTGTGCTTTCAAGTAGCCTTATTTATCTTGTAGGGCACGGCGGATTTTCTGGTCGGTTTTATATTGGCTCAGGGCATACACCGACCAGATGGCGGCGGGAATCCAACCGATGAGCGTGAGTTGCAACAGCAGACAGATGACGCCAGAAATGGGTTTGCCGATGGTAAAAAATTGCACCCAGGGCAGAAGCAGGGCGAGGATGAGACGCATAGCGGGTTTCCTTTCTTGAGTGGTGGGGTAAATCGGATATTTTCAGGTAGCCTGCATTATTGCTGGGGCGGGTTCAACGCCCTTTGCAATGCCTGCTGCCTTTCGGACGGCCAGCTGGCAGTATATTTTTCTACCAATGCTTTAATCTGCGGATATTGCTTCATGTTCGAGCCGAGCGACCAGCGGGCGGCACCATAGGTTAGGATTTTTTCAGCATCTTGCTGGGTGGGGTTGGCCGGCTTTTCATCAAGCAGCTTAGCATTATCGGCCACATAATCGACGATGCGGTACACGTATTCAGGCTGGCCGGTAGCGTAGAAGCTTGCCCAGTGGATGTCGAGAGTTACCGGCGCGAGATTCAAGCGCAAGAAGCTTTCTGCGGTCAGTGTGGGAGTGGACAATACTTCTTGGTACTCAGGAGGCAGATCAAGCTGGCCAAGACACTTTCTGCTATCCGGTGTGCCGGAGAGTTGGAATATCAGAATAAGTTGGTTGTTCGGATGCTGCTGTCGTAATTCTTGGCACCAAGCCATGGTTTGATCCGGATGTGTTGCCAAGATTTGTGCCGCCCAAACAGATAGGTTATTGAATGGACCGGGCTTGGCTCCGGGCGTGGTCATCATTGGATCGTTCAGACCTTGATGGAGAATGGCCAGCGCGCGCTTTAAACCGGGATCGGGAGTTTGATAATACACGGGAACGGCATCGCTCCACGACCCCTCAAGCACCACGGGCACGGAAACGGTTTGCACTTGAGCCGGAGCTTCAGCAACAGCAGGAACAGAAACAACCGTCGGAGTAGAATTATTATCTTGCGGCGAACAGGCACTTAAACCGATAGCTGCTAACAGAAGGGGAGTCAGCTGGAGTTTGTACATATTGAATTCTTTGATAAAAGGGCAAAACAGTTTTTTAGCTTCGTAGAAACTTCGCCCACACCTTGTGCAGACTTCTTTTGAACTACGTCAAAGAGTTGTTTTCAGGTAGCCTGCGTGCCCGATTGATGCAACAGGCTACCTGAAAACCTAAACGCGTTTAATCAAACTGTTTCTGGCCATTGCGCACGAAAGGCAGTTTCAGCACGCGCACATCCACTTCTTTACCGCGAATCACCACTTTGGCAGTATTTCCTTCAAAGGTTTTGGGCACGCGGGCAATGGCGATGGATTGCTTGAGGCTGGGTGAGAACACACCGCTGGTGGTTACCCCTTTGCCCTGCGGGGTGATCACTTCCATGTGCTCGCGCAGCACGCCTCCCTTGGCCAAGAGCAGGCCGACCTGTTTCACACTCACGCCTTTTTCTTTCAGGGCCACCAGCGGGGCTTTACCGACGAAATCGCGGGCTTCGTCTTTCAAATCCACCGTCCAGGCCATGCCGGCTTCAAGCGGGCTGGTATCGTCGTCCATATCGTTGCCGTAGAGGTTCATGCCGGCTTCCATACGCAGGGTGTCACGCGCGCCGAGGCCGCAAGGCTTCACGCCGGCCTGTTGCAATGCTTTAAAGAAAGGCTCGGCTGCGCTGCCGGGCAGAATCACTTCCACACCGTCTTCGCCGGTGTAGCCGGTGCGGGCTACGAACCAATCATTGCCCAAATCGGCGCTTTGGAAGGGCTTGAGGTTGTTTACAGTGTCAGCCCATTCAGGTTTCACGGTGAGTAGCTTAGCCACGGCTTGGGGGCCTTGTACGGCGAGCATAGCCAAATCGTAGCGGGGTGTAAGCTTAATGCTGAATTCGGCGCCGATTTTTTGGAACTGGGCGGAGTCTTTTTCGCGGGTGGCGCCGTTGGATATGATGCGGTATTGCGTTTCGGCTTCGTTGCCGCGATAAACGATGAGGTCGTCGATTACTCCGCCTTGGTCGTTGAGCATGGCGGAGTAGAGGGCTTTGCCAACAAAGGCGAGTTTGGCCACGTCGTTGGCCAGCAGTTTCCGGAAAAAAGCCTTGGCTTGCTCGCCGGATACATCGGTTACGAGCATATGGGATACGTCGAACATGCCAGCATCGGTGCGTACAGCTTCGTGCTCGACGATTTGCGAGCCGTAATGGATGGGTAGCTCCCAGCCAGCAAAATCAACCAGCTTGGCGCCCGCATCTTGATGGGCTTGGTAGAAAGGGGTAGTTTTGATCGCAGGCATGATTTCAGAGTCTCCATTGGGCGGTAATAGAAGTAGCTTCTCTAATCTGTTTCGGGTATCTGAGATTTTCAGCGAATTTGCCGATTCTTCAGTGGGCACTGTATGCTGCTCTCTGGATGAAGCTGTTTCAGGCAGCCTAGCAGACAGACCGACACATAAGGGACTTGGGAAGCAAGTTTACCCCCAACGGATGATTCCTCTTTAATCATCGCAAAGAAGACCTGTATCAACTCTTGCTAAAGATGTTGCGGAATCATCCGTGGGGTATAGGCCCCATTTAATAACCCCCAGTTATCTAGGATAGCTTCTTTAATGAAAGCAGGTTGCAATGTTAATTGCAGACAATCTTGATTGCCAAGCCTCCTTGTGATGTTTCGCGGTATTTGGCGTCCATATCCTTACCGGTTTCATACATGGCATCAATCACTTTGTCCAAGTCGACATATGGCGTACTGGCGCGGCGCAGAGCCATACGTGCAGCATTGATGGCTTTTACTGAACCGATGGCATTACGTTCGATGCAAGGAACCTGCACTTGGCCGCCTACTGGGTCACAGGTGAGACCAAGACTATGCTCCATGGCGATTTCTGCTGCGCTGCAAACGCGTTCGGGCGTACCGCCTAAAATTTCCGCCAACCCTGCCGCTGCCATTGAACAGGCTACGCCGACTTCGCCTTGGCAGCCTACTTCCGCTCCCGAAATAGAGGCATTCATTTTATAGAGCGATCCAATAATGCCTGCGGTGAGCAAATAGCGGTCGATGATTTCGGGGGTGAGCGGTTCGACAAATTTGTCGTAATACATCAAAACGGCAGGCACGACACCGCACGCACCGTTGGTCGGGGCAGTTACCACGCGGCCACCGGCGGCATTTTCTTCGCTTACCGCTAGAGCATACATATTTACCCAGTCTATAATCTGCATCGGGTCGTTGCTGAGGCTTTTATTAGCAGAAAGCCAGCGGTGAAGCCCTGTGGCGCGACGGACGACTTTTAGTGGGCCTGGCAACACGCCTTCAGTTGCCAAGCCATGCTTCATGCAGTCGGACATGGTTTGCCAGATGTATTGCAGGTATTCTTCAACTGCTTCTTCGCCATGCAATGCCACTTCATTTTGATACATCAGATTGGAAATGGACAAACCGTTGTCGTTGCAATACTTGATAATGTCTTTGGCGTTTTTATAAGGGAAGGGGACTTCAATTGTTTGTTTTTCTTCAGCGCCGAAATGCGCTTCGTCAACAATAAAACCGCCGCCGATGGAATAATAAGTTTGGCGGTAGCCTTCTTTTTCGTCTTTATCAAAGGCTGTGATAGTCATGCCGTTTTCATGCAGAGGCAAAAAATCGTTATGGAACAACATGTCTTCGGCGTATTGGAAGCGTACTTCGTGTTCGTTTAATGCCACAGCCAGTTTGCCGCTTGCTTTAACGTTTTCAACAAAAATTGGAATCAAATCGATATCGACGTTATGCGGCAAATAACCAGCCAACCCCATAATGATGGCAGTATCCGTCCCATGACCCAAACCGGTCATGGATAATGAACCATATACGTCAATGCGGATATGCTCTATCTGCTTCAATTTGCCTTGAGCGCACAAATCGTCAATGAATTGTTTGCCTGCTTTCATCGGACCGACAGTGTGTGAGCTCGAAGGACCGACCCCAACTTTAAAAATATCGAATACACTAATCATGGCACTGCTCACTTATCTTTTAGGATATGGCTTTATAAAGCCGGAATGGTATTTGTCTGAGAGGCCGTCTGAGAAACCTCTTGCTTCACATGACCATAAAACATTTGAACAGATGGTTTTCAGATGGCCTGAATACGGTTACAGCTTATTTAAGCAATTAGGTTATAGATAATATTGGATATTGCAATCAAGCCCATTACCACCACGAAGATATTGCTGAATTTGCCTTGGAACCGTTTCATTGCCGGTACTTTTCTGACGGCGTACATCGGCATAATGAACAGGATCATAGCAATAATGGGGCCGCCCAGCGACTCAATCAAGCCCAAGATGCTCGGATTGATGATGGCAACAACCCACAAAGTAATCAGGAAGAACAGAGCAGAGTAGAGGTTCAGTTTTTTATGATTGATGGCAGTATCCGAGCCGGCATCGCGTTTAAGTTTGATAAACAAGCCTTCTAAACCCTCGCGCGCACCCATATAGTGGCCGAAGAAAGAGCTGGCAATAGCTAGAAATGCAACAAACGGACCTAAATAGGAAATGTAAGGATTGTCGAATTTATTGGCGAGGAACGACAGAATCGAAATATTTTGTTCTTTTGCCATGGCCAGCTCAGACGGCGTTAAAGTCAATACGCAACTGAACACGAACAGCATCACGAAAACCAATAACACGGTGGCAGTGCTGCGCAGGGTGTTGCTGGCATGCTGGTCTGTTAATTCGGCATCTTGGTATTCTCGTTGTTGGGACAAAACGAAAGAAGAAATGGCCGGCGAATGGTTGAAGGAAAAAACCAACACGGGTATCGTAATCCATAAGGTGGTTAAAAACGCGCCCGCGCTCGGAATATTGGTAAGCGAAGAAGTATTCCATTCAGGAATCAGGTATACCGATAAGATAAACAGAATAAATACCAGCGGATATACCAGCCATTCGGTTACTTTCAAAACGATACGCTCACCCAACAACAGCACACCGATTAACGAAGCAATCAAAATGAATGACAACAAGGCCCGCGGAGGAGAGGCCATGCCAAGCTGGTTGACGAGAAAAGAGTCTACGGTATTGGTGATGCCGTTACCGTAAATCAGCAAAATGGGGAAAATGGCAAAGAAGTAGAGCAGGGTAATTAATTTGCCGGCAGTTTTGCCGAAGTGCTCTTCTACTACTTCGGTAATATCGCTGCCGGGCTTGGCGGAAGAAAGTACAAAACGCGCCAACCCCCGATGGGCGAAATAAGTCATCGGGCCGACAATAATGGCCATGGCAACAAGCGGCCAAAATCCGCTCATGCCTGCATTGATCGGAAGGAACAGCACACCAGCGCCCACGGCGGTGCCGAATAGGTTTAGTATCCAAACCAAGTCAAATTTATTCAATTTCGAAGAGACCGTTTGCTGGTGGCTTGAATGCTGTGATTTCATCTTAAAACCTCCAAATAAATGTTTTATTTCAAAAATTTTACTGAACTCAGGAATCTGTATTATCAAAAATATCAAAAGTCTATCATTATTTAGGACCGATCCTCCCAAGTCATTAATAAAAATAACAGTTGAAATGGGCTTGCAGCATTTTACCTGGGCAATTGTGCCTTTGGTGCCGTTGTTAATCTTTGTTAATAATTCTCCTGCAAACTCATCGAATTATTACCTGAAATCGGGTTTTGAGGCAAGATTTGTTTACTGAGCGTGAGGTATTTTAGTGATTTGTAGAGCTTAGGGCCTATTGCTTCATATCGAATTCAACTAAAAATGCTCAGATATTGAATAGCTAGGTAAGATATTTCTCTATAATTGGAAATTATAGCGGATTATTCCAACATATTTACAATATAATAATCGACCAGATATTTGCTGTGTATAGCCAGTAAACCAGCTACAAGTCGGAGTGGTTGCTTTCCTAGTTGACAGCTTGGGCTGGCACACATACAGTCTCTGCCTCAGTAGTATGATTGGATACCGAAATCATGACCATATCTGTTTCGCTTGACAAAATCGACCTGAAAATAATTCAGGCCTTGCAACACAACGGCCGACTGAGCAACGTTGAACTGTCCGAACGTGTTGCTCTTTCCCCTTCTCCCTGCCTGCGCCGACTCAAGCAATTGGAGTCCACCGGCATTATCCAGGGTTATGCTGCCTTGGTTCATCCTTCCACCGTGGCTCTCGGCCTGCAGGTGTTTATCCGCGTATCGGTGGATAAAAGCAACCATCTGCGCGATGGCTTTGCCGATTCTGTGAGCAATTGGCCGCAGGTGCTGCGCTGTTTCGCACTCACTGGCGAAACCGACTATATGCTGCACGCTTTTTTCGCCGACATGGCAAGCTTCTCCCAATTCATCCTAGACACCCTACTGGCGCACCCGGGCGTGGTGGATGCACGTTCCAGCTTTGTACTGCAGGAAGTGAAAAATTCCACCGTGCTGCCATTGGACCATTTGCAAATGGATTAGGATAGTTGTTACCAGATATTAAGTGCTTAGAGAGAGTAAAACTTCAGGTAGCCTTTAGTATATGGGCTGCCTGATTTTTTTGTGCGGGCAGTTTGGATTTCAGGGAGGCTCCTTTATTGTAGCTACCTGAAAAGTTAATCTTAATTGCAGATAGTTTCATATAGCCTTACGCGGCAGCAGGGCAGCACTATCCTACGCCACTATTCCATTTTTCCCACCCAATAAAAAGGCACACCGCAAAAGCGGTGTGCTTAAAGTTTTCAGATAGCTCGGAGGTGGAGGAGAAGCTACCTGAAAATGCTGTCTAGCAGATTAAATCGCTATCGGCGTAATCACAGCATCCTCTAGGCCACTTGCCGCCATTTCTGCTGCTGCTCGCGGTGGTAGTGCCTGAGCGTGTGTTCTTTGCGCCGCCCGCTTGAGAAGGCAGAAACGCGTTTCAGGTAGCCGATAACGCGGGTGCCATGGTCGATGTCGTGCGAACCACAGGTGGAACAGGCGTGCAGGGTGCGTTTGTCGATGTGGCCGCATTTGTTGCAAATGGTGATGCGCACGTTCACGCAGAAGTAGTTGCAGCCGGTTTGCGCGGCGATGTCCAAAAGCGAGCGGTAGCCGGACGCGGGCAAGGCTTCGTCGAGGTTCAGGTGCAGCGCGGAGCCGCCGTCGAGCCAGTCCACCAGTTCTTTGCCGTGCAGCAGGAATTTGTCGAGCGCGTTGATTTCTTCGTCTTCGACGACATAGAAATAGGAGTTGTAGCATTCGCGGCTGACTTTGTAGCCGTCGGCCTTGTCCCATTTGGCGTTTTTCACGCCGAGGTTTTCGGCGGGAACAAACTCGGTGTTGAACTTCACGCCGTAGTGTTTGCTGGCGGCTTGATTAGCTTCAAATATGGTTTTCAGACGACCTTGGACGAAGTTGATGTAGTCATCGTTGTAGCCGACTTTGATGCCTTGCGATTCGGCGGCTTCCGCCATGCCGTTGATGCCGATGGTGAGGAACTGTTTGTCCAGAGTGATGAAGCCTGCATCGTAAACGGGTAGCATTCCGGCAGCTTGGTATTCTTCCATCAGTTTGCGATAGGCGTATTGGTATTTGTGGATTTTGGCGACTTCGGCGGCAAGGTCGCGACCGTCTTGCTCCAGTCGGTTCATATTGATGGTGATGACGTTGATGGAACCGGTCGCTACGCCGCCCGCACCGAGTGTGTAGCTGAAGGTGCGGTCTTCGATGGCGTTGCGCAGGCGGCAGCAGGAAGCCAACGAGTCGGGGTTGTCGGAAAGATAAACGAAGAAGGAATTTCCTTCCGCCAACTCTTTCGCCATTTCGTCGGCAAACACGGTGTCTTTGCATTTGCCGCCATCGGTCAGCATCGCAGCGGTAACGACGGGGAAGGTTAAAACGGCTTTGGTGCGTTCCTGATTGAACCATTTGAGGAAGAAGTTTTGCAGCTTCGCCACGCTCGCCCACACCGGTTTGCTGAAATCGGGGAAGACGAAATCGCCGAACATCGCATCGAAATAGTATTGATCGTAAACGGAAATATTCCAGAATACGCTCTGATAGCCGCGCGCGGCGGCGGGCTGGTTGATGCTGTATACCACCTGCTGCATGTGGTTGGCGATTTCTTTGCCGTGGTTTTCCAAATAATCGTCGCCGTAGTCTTTGCGGGCGAAGTAGTCGAAATAGGTCAGAAATTCCACCGTTGCCACCGCACCGGCAAACTGCGCGCTGATGGCAAACACAAGGTTGATAAACGAGCCGCAAAACGATGCCAGATGTTGCGGCGCTTTGGATTCGCCACCGAGTTTGCTTAAACCATCCAGCAGGAAGGGATACAGCGTGGCCGACACGCAATAGGGTTTCAGGCTGGTTTCGTCGTGCACATAGATTTCGTGTGCTTCGATTTGGCGCAAATATTCGTTTGCCACAGATTGATCGAAAATCTCGGCAATTTTGCGCGACACCTGGGCACGGTTAATCTGCACGAAAAAGTCTTTCATCAGCTCGGCTTCCATCGTGGCGATGTTCTTCTGCGTTACGTTGGCGTTGGCGTCCATTTTCGAGCCGTCCGCCGCGTTTTGCGCGCTGATGTAGTCGTGCATGAACTGCAGTTTGCCGTTTAACCGTTCGGAATCTAGCCGGATCATGGGTTTACTCTCCTCATTGACAGTGTTAGTGGGGACGAAAGGGGCGAATATTCAGCCGTTAGGCCGATTGGAAATGCAGACTACCGGCCGCCAGCGGCGGTTGTTGCACCAAGGGGATGACGGGGCGGCGGGGCGCGGCCTGCTCGTCGATAAACAGATGGTTGAGCACTTCGCCGGTGCGTAAATCTATGAAACGCTGATTGGTGTGCGGGCTTTCCAGGCCGCCGAGTTCCATTTTCCAGCGGCCGGTTTTGAGATAGGTGAGCTGCGGGATGATGGCGATGGAGGCGCGTTCCAGCTCGTCTTGCTCCAGGCCGGTGTAAAGGCAGGTGTGCAGGCCGGCTGCACGCACGGTTTCCAAGAGCGGCAGCAGTTTTTCAGGTAGCCATTCGCCGCCCATAAACAGCACGCAGGTAATCAGCCCGCGATAGCGTGCCAGGCGGCTTTGCAGGTATTCGGCAGTCAGTTCGGTGCCCAAACCGCCCTTCCAACTGTCAGCGCTGTGGCAACCTTTGCAGCGCAGCGGGCAGCCGGAAAACAGAAATGCCAGCGACACTTCGCCCGGCACTTCCTGCCAAACGATCTGCTCACGGGTAAAATTCAGCGTTTCCATAGCCCTATCCTTAAAAATACAACATATAGTGCGATAAATTTTTTAAAACACTATATGTTGTGGTGAATTGTCCTGCTTTCGCAGGAAAAACGCAAGCGGCTGCGCCGTTAAATCGGGTTAATTACGAATGCTTTTAAATGAGAACAGCCTCTGAAGGGCAGGAAGATTTTTGTGCAGACAAGAGTTTGTATCCATCCATCATGCAGGGAAAACTGAATCCCTATCTCTCTTCGACAGACACAGAGTTTGACTTAGCTCAAAAGTGCACGGGGCTTGTGGCAGACAGGGGAATGGTTACATGAAGGTGAAGCTTCAACACAATTAAAACGCAACGCAGTTTCTGCAGGGCTAAAACTTCAGGCAGCCTTCAACGTATCAGCCAAAACATACATACCCGAGCAAATTAGTTGGAAAATTTAACGCAATCATGCATAATGCTGCAAAATTTTGCATATAGCGGATGAACACGCTTCCACTGCGACGTTAGCATGCCTTGTATCGAAAACGCATTCCTTTGCTATAACCCTCTTGGCAAAATTTATTTCTCCTCCAACAAAAGGAAACAACCCATGAAAAAACTCGCCCTGCTGCCAATTTTGGCCGCCCTCTCCCTACCCGCCTTTGCTGCCGACAATTACCTCACCAGCCAAGCATCCAACCACACCGAAACCATCAAAGGCGAAGACCCTGCCGCACAGCAGCTGTTCCAGCGCAGCTTCCGCCTGGAAGAAGGCCAAAGCAACACCACCACACTGGATGTAAAAGCCGGCCAGGTATATACCGTGTTTGCCGACTGCTCCGTGAACTGCTCCAACATCAAATTCAGCGTTACCCAAGGCCGCACCACCCTATTCCGTAAAAACCGTGGCGACGGCTCCCGCTTCACCTGGCAAGCCGAACGCGACGGCCGCGTGGAACTCAACACCGAAATGGTCGCTTGCTCCCGTAGCCGTTGCCGTTCCATGCTGCACGTGTTTAGCGGCGGCAAAGTAAGCAACAGTGACAGCGCAGGTGCCTCCTTGGAAGCCGCCCAAAAAACCACCCGCGAAGCACAGCAAGCTCTCGACAAAAACGTCCACGAACTGCCCCTGATTAGCGGCCAGCTCACCGACAGCCAAAACCGCAGTGTGGAAATCGAGCTCACCGCCGGCAAGTATTACAGCGTGTTCGGCCGCTGCGACCAATCCTGCGAAGACCTCGACCTCTCCCTCGGCGCCAATGGCAAAACAATCGCCTCCGACACCGAAGGCAACGATGCACCCCAATTGAGCTTCAAAGCCGAACAAGGCGGCCGCCATCAGCTCAACATCAGCATGGAAGACTGCGACAACGACTCCTGCGCCTACTCCGTGCAAGTGTTTGAAAGCAGCACCGACACCGACCCCTCCCTGCTGCATGCCCAGCAAAGCAACGTGAACATCGTGAAAAACCACGACCCGGCCGCCCGTGTGTTCCTACTACGCCAGCAACGCCTTGCTGCCGGCCAGAGCCACACCGAGCAAGTTAACCTCACCGCCGGCAAAGCCTACACCTTCTACGGCGACTGCGACGACAACTGCTCCGACATCGACCTCACCGTACGCCTCAATGGCCGCGTGGTGAAACAAGACGTATTGGGCGACAGCGTGCCCCTGTTCAGCTACCGCCCCGCCCGCAGCGGCCGCTACAGCGTAACCCTGCCGATGAAAACATGCTCCGCCGCCACCTGCGCCGCCAGCATCCACATCTTTGAAGGCACCAAAATGGTGTACGACAACAACGGCCGCAACCGCTAACAAACTGAGCCATCAGTAATCACAAGCAAAGGCTACCTGAAAGCGCAACGCAGCGAAGTTTCTGCGGAGCCAAACTTTCAGGTAGCCTTTAGATTGCACGCAGGCAACAATAGCCAAAGCACTTATGTCTTCATACCGGGCAACAAGCCGCCGCAGTACGGCAAAGCTTGCCGATACAGTAGCCAGAAATAAGTGCTTTAACTATGGCCATACCGATACAAATATCATCGAAAGGCTACCTGAAAATCCAAACAAACACTTTTCAGGTAGCCTTCCTACCGTGCAAACAATAAACGAAATAAAGCGCATACTGCTTCCAATATGCGCTTCTTCCTTCCTAACTGAACTTATTTCAAACTGCCTACCATATCGGCAGGACGTACCCAGTCGTCAAACTGCTCGGCGCTCAAGAAGCCGGATTTAACGGCTTCTTCGCGCAGGGTGGTGCCGTTTTTGTGAGCGGCTTTGGCGATTTTGGCAGCGTTTTCGTAGCCGATTTTGGTGTTCAACGCGGTAACCAGCATCAGGGAGTTATCGAGCTGCTGTTTGATACGAGGCAGGTTAGGCTCAATGCCGGCTGCACAATGTTCGTCAAACGAAATGCAAGCATCAGCCAAAAGCTGTGCCGATTGCAGGAAGTTGGCGGCCATCACGGGTTTGAACACGTTGAGCTGGAACTGCCCCTGAGTGCCGGAGAAAGAAATGGCGGTGTCGTTGCCCAACACTTGGGCGCACACCATGGCGAGGGCTTCGCACTGGGTGGGGTTCACTTTGCCGGGCATGATGGAGGAGCCTGGCTCATTCTCGGGAATCAGGATTTCACCAATACCGGAACGCGGGCCGGAAGCCAACAAACGGATATCGTTGGCAATTTTATACAGCGACACAGCCAGCTGCTTCAATGCACCGTGGGTTTCCACAATAGCGTCGTGCGTGGCCAATGCTTCGAATTTGTTCGGCGCGGTAACAAAGGGCAGGCCGGTGAATTTGGCGATATAGAAAGCTACCTGAACATCATAGCCTTTGGGCGTGTTCAAGCCGGTGCCCACGGCAGTGCCGCCTAAGGCAAGTTCGGCCAAGTGCGGTAGGGTGTTTTCCAAGGCACGGATGCCGTAGGCAAGCTGGGCGGCATAGGCAGAAAATTCTTGACCGAGGGTGAGCGGAGTGGCATCCATCAGATGGGTACGGCCGATTTTCACCACGTCGGCAAATGCCTCGGCTTTGGCAGCCAAGGTTTTTTGCAGGCGCTTAACGGCGGGTAGGGTGTGCTGCACTACCTTTTGGTAGGCGGCAATGTGCATGGCGGTGGGATAGGTGTCGTTGGAAGACTGGGATTTGTTTACGTCGTCATTGGGGTGGATAACGCTTTTCTCGCCCAATTTGCCGCCGTTCAACACGTGAGCACGGTTGGAAATGACTTCGTTCAAATTCATGTTGGACTGTGTGCCGGAGCCGGTTTGCCAAATCACCAGCGGAAACTCTTCATCCAGCTTGTGCGCCAAAATTTCGTCACAGGCGGCAGCAATCAGATCGCGCTTCTCAGCAGGCAATACACCCAAGTCGGCATTGGCAAAAGCAGCTGCTTTTTTCAAGTAGGCAAAGGCTTCAATGATTTCATGCGGCATGGAAGCAGCCGGGCCGATTTTGAAGTTGTTGCGGGAGCGTTCGGTCTGCGCGCCCCAATACCGGTTGGCCGGCACCCTTACTTCTCCCATGGTATCTTTTTCAATGCGAAATTCCATCACACAGCTCCTGAAGTTTGTTAGATTTCTAAATTCAAAAACCAACTGGGTAGATAAAACACTTAATTACCGCGTTGGCTCACCTTGCCATATTGCTCATACTGTCTGCGGATTATCGCCTTGCATGAAAAATATGCTTCAATTATAGCGGCTTCCAATTATGGCACAACTAAGCGGGCACTATCTGCATCATACTGATTCTAAATAACTATATTAAGACATATCCAACTTATTCCTAGCCAAGGGGAATATATCATAAAACCAAGCGGCTTTTCACGGTGGGATATGGAAAATATTAAAACTGGAAATGCCAAAACCCCGCTGCCTTTAAGCAGCGGGGTTTTTATATTGAAATGGCGCGGTGGACGGGACTCGAACCCGCGACCACCGGCGTGACAGGCCGGTACTCTAACCAACTGAGCTACCACCGCGCGCGCAAAATGGTGGGTGATGACGGAGTCGAACCGCCGACATTCTGCTTGTAAGGCAGACGCTCTACCAACTGAGCTAATCACCCGTATTTCCGTGCACAGCACTAGAAGACGAGTATTACACCAAACTATCCTCGCCATTGCAAGTATTTCTTACAAAAAACTTGCTATAAAATAGCAACACACTGTTATAAAAGTGAAAAAACTTTTTCAACATTTCACCTGTCAACCTGTCGATAATCTCTCAGCCCACCCGTTTGCGCTATAATATGCCGTTTAATTAATACCACGCACTATGGCTTTATGAATGCCGTTATCCGTACCCGCCAAATCGACCTCCAAGCCGAACAAGCCCTGCTAGCCGGTGGCACCCCGCCCTTGCTAGCACGCCTGTTTGCCGCCCGCAATGTCCGTTCTCCTGCCGAACTGCATAACCACTTAGCGAGCCTACTGCCCTATCAATCACTGAAAAATATTGATGCTGCCGCCGAACGGTTGGCTTACGCCATCCAAAAGGAAGAACGAATTTTAATTGTGGCCGACTATGATGCTGACGGTGCTACCGCCTGCGCGGCAGGCATTTTAGGCTTGCGCCGCATGGGGGCATGGGTGGAGTTTTTAGTGCCGGACCGTTTCAAACATGGCTACGGCCTCACCCCGCAACTGGCCGAGCTGGCTGCCAAACGAGGTACTCAGCTGCTATTAACCGTAGATAACGGTATTTCCAGCACTGCCGGTGTAGCACGCGCCCACGCATTGGGCATGGACGTGATTATCACCGACCACCACTTGCCGGGCGACACGCTACCTGAATGTATCATCGTTAACCCCAATCAACCGGGATGCACGTTTGCCAGCAAGAATCTGGCCGGAGTGGGCGTAATCTTCTATGTATTAACTGCCCTACGCGCCCTGCTGCGTACACAGCAATGGTTCAACCCACAAAGGCTACCTGAACCTAATTTGGCCGAGCTTTTAGACTTGGTTGCTTTGGGCACCGTGGCCGATGTGGTGACATTGGATTACAACAACCGAATCTTGGTTAGCCAAGGGCTCAAACGAATGCAGATTGGCAAAACCCGCCCCGGCATTCAGGCGCTTTTTCAGGTAGCCCAGCGCGATATTCGGCAAGCCAAGCCATTTGACTTGGGCTTTGCCATCGGTCCGCGCATTAATGCTGCCGGCCGTTTGGAAAACATGGAAATCGGCATTGCCTGCTTGCTAACCGAAGACCCAGCCACCGCCGCCGAACTAGCCGAACAGCTAAATGAACTTAACCGTACACGGCAAGAAATCGAGCAAAACATGCTACAAGAAGCCCTTGCCCTGGCTGATCAAATCATCGTTGGCAGCAACCTGGGCATTACCGCCTTCCATCCCGATTGGCACCAAGGCGTGGTCGGTATTGTGGCCAGCCGGCTAAAAGACCGCCTCCATCGCCCCTCAATCGTGTTCGCCCCCACAGGCAATGGCGAACTGCGTGGCTCTGGCCGTTCTATCCCCTCATTACATCTGCGTGATGCCATCGATTTGGTGGCCAAACGCCATCCCGAGCTAATTCTAAAATTCGGTGGCCACGCCATGGCTGCCGGCCTCAGCATCCGCGAACAGGATTTTCCCCGATTCCAACAGGCTTTCGAAAACGTGCTGTCCGAACTACTAGATCGAGACTCACTTACCCGCACCTTCCTCACTGACGGCAGCCTGAACCCAGAAGAAATTTCCCTGCACACTGCCGAAACGCTGTCCAACCAAGTATGGGGGCAAGGCTTTCAACCCCCATGTTTCTATAACCAGTTTGAAGTATTGTGGCAGCGGGTAGTTGGCAACGGCCATAAAAAAGCTGGTCTAAACTGCGGCGGACACACTGTAGAAGCCATGTTTTTCCGTTGCACCGAAGAACTCCCGGCCAAAATTCACACCGTATACCGCCCCATCGCCAATCAATGGCGCAATCAATACGAATTACAACTGCATATCGACCACTGGGAGGCAGGCTGATGTGCAATACACAGCCA
This sequence comes from Eikenella exigua, assembly GCF_008805035.1. Classification (NCBI taxonomy): domain Bacteria; kingdom Pseudomonadati; phylum Pseudomonadota; class Betaproteobacteria; order Neisseriales; family Neisseriaceae; genus Eikenella; species Eikenella exigua. The sequence goes on from NZ_CP038018.1 coordinate 1,604,775, forward strand.
AAACTTTTATCATTGTCCTCATGGTACACCAACATATCTGGCTGCAGGGAATAATCACTTTTTCCATAAACGGTGCATTCTTACCATGATTTAACTTATAATCGCACCTTAACTATAATACTGTAAAAGCATTCTTACTAAATGTGGACATTGGGGGCGGTATCCTAAAAAGCAAATATCCGCTCGAAATTTCGAAATCCATTCTACTTTACTCAGGCAAATACTATGAGCGTCGGACTATTGCGCATCCTATTTCAAACCAAGCTGATTGAACAGGATCAGGTTGAAAAATACCGAGAAAAGGTTAATCAAAACAAAAATATAATTCCAATTCTGGCCGAAGCCGGCATCATCAAGCAGACAGATTTGGCACAACTTTTGGCCAAGTTGTTCCACTATCCGATTTTAGATTTGTCCCTCTACTCCCGCAGCATGATGGTGCAGGATGTGCTCAACGACAGCCAGATGATGGAGTACCGCTGTGTACCTTTGTTCAAACGCGGACAAAAACTGTTTTTGGGTGTCTCCGATCCCACTTTGTTGCAAACATACCAAAAGCTCGTTTTCCCTAGCGGCCTAATTGTCGACCTGATTCTGGTAAACGACGAGCAACTAGATCGTCTGCTGGAATTCGCCAGCCAAACATCCACAGCCATTTTGGATGAAATTTCTGCCGATCCCACAGGCGTGACCGCACCGGCACTCAAGGTGGATGACGAAGAAGAAGACGGCCCGATTGCCAAATTCATCCACAAAGTGCTGTCTGATGCCCTCAACACTGGCGCATCTGATATTCACTTTGAGTTCTACGAAGAAATGGCACGCATCCGCTTCCGTACTGACGGTCAGCTGCGTGAAGTGGTACAACCACCACTGAATATCCGCGGGCAGATTGCTTCACGTATAAAAGTAATGTCCAAAATGGATATTTCTGAAAAACGCGTTCCACAAGACGGCCGTATTCAGATTCAGTTCAATAAAAACCAAAAGCCCATCGACTTCCGTGTGAATACGCTGCCCACCCTATTCGGCGAAAAAATCGTAATGCGTATTTTGAATTCGGATGCTGCCACGCTGAACATCAACCAACTGGGTTTCGAACCTTTCCAAAAAGAATTGCTGCTGGAAGCCATCCACCGCCCCTATGGAATGGTACTGGTTACTGGCCCGACCGGTTCCGGTAAAACCGTGTCACTGTATACCTGCTTGAACATTTTAAATACCGACAGTGTAAACATTTCCACTGCCGAAGATCCGGCCGAGATTAACCTGCCTGGCATCAATCAAGTAAATGTGAACGATAAACAAGGCTTGACATTTGCCGCAGCACTGAAGGCTTTCCTGCGCCAGGATCCAGACATCATCATGGTAGGTGAGATTCGTGATTTGGAAACCGCCGATATTGCCATTAAAGCGGCACAAACCGGCCACATGGTGTTCTCCACCCTGCACACCAACAACGCCCCGGCCACTCTATCCCGTATGCTGAACATGGGGGTAGCACCGTTCAATATCGCCAGCTCGGTTAATCTGATTATGGCACAGCGTTTGGTGCGCCGACTCTGCACCTGCAAGCAACCAATCGAACGTCCGCCTGCCGAGGCTTTACTGAAAGTCGGCTTCACTGAAGAAGATTTGACCAAGGATGACTGGCAGCTATACCGTCAAGTGGGTTGCGACCGTTGCAAAGGCAAAGGCTTCAAAGGCCGTGCCGGTGTATATGAAATCATGCCGGTTACTGATGCCATGCAGAAAATCATCATCAATAACGGCACCGAGGTGGATATTGCCGAACAAGCCTATGCCGACGGACTGGTGGACTTGCGCCGAGCCGGTATTTTAAAAGCAATGCAAGGTATTACCACCTTAGAAGAAATTCTTGCCAGCACCAATGATTAATTCAAAGTTCGTTTCATTTAAAAGGGAATCATCATGGTTACAAACAAACGAAACAACCACCCCAAAAAAGTGGCGGGAACCAGCTACGAATTTGAAGGCCGACACATGGAGTCCGAACAAATCGTCCGTGGCGAAGTAGTTGCCAAAGACGAACAGGATGCCCGTGCCAAACTCGCTCGCCGCCGCATCAAGGTTATCAGCCTACATAAAAAGAAAAAAGTTCGCGAAAAGAAAATTACCCAGAGCGACATTACCGTTTTTACCCGCCAACTAGCTACTATGATGAAAGCCGGCCTGCCGGTTATGCAAGCATTTGATATTGTGGCAAAAGGTCACTCCAATGCCTCTATGACCAAGCTTTTGATGGAAGTACGCAACGACATCGAGCAAGGGACATCTATGGCCAATGCATTCCGCAGGCATCCTAAATATTTTGATGATTTCTATTGCAACCTAGTGGATGCCGGTGAGGCAGGTGGTGTACTAGAAACTCTGCTGGACAAACTGGCCGTATATAAAGAAAAAACCCAAGCCATCAAAAAGAAAATCAAGAGCGCACTAACTTACCCGATTGCAGTAGTGGTAGTAGCCATCGTTTTAGTTATCATCATGATGATGTTCGTATTGCCCGAGTTTAAAAAAGTGTATGACGGTATGAATGCAGAAATGCCGGTACTTACCCAATTCATGATGGGCATTTCTGATTTCATGGTTGCTTACGGCTGGATCGTAATTGTCATTATGATTGGTTCTGTAGTAGCTTTCGTTCAATGGTATAAACGCTCTTTTGAGCTGCAAAAACGTATCGATGCCCTCTTGCTCAAAATGCCTATCTTCGGCAACATCGTAGAGAAAGGTACAATCGCCCGCTGGGCTCGTACAACCGCCACCCTATTTACCGCTGGTGTACCGCTGGTGGAGGCACTAGAATCCGTAGGCGGCGCATCAGGTAATATTATTTATGAGGAAGCTACTAGAAGTATCCGTAACCAAGTAAACCAGGGTACTTCATTGACCACCGCAATGGGCTCAACCGACCTGTTCCCCAACATGGTTCTGCAAATGGCCTCCATTGGCGAAGAATCCGGCTCACTGGACGATATGCTGAACAAAGCTGCCGAATTTTATGAAGAGGAAGTAGATATTGCCGTTTCTACTCTATCGTCCCTGATGGAACCGATTATTATGGTGGTATTAGGCAGCATTATTGGTGTGATTCTAGTTGCCATGTACCTGCCACTGTTCAACCTGGGCAGCGTAGTTGGCTAATCTATTCAGTCAACCCATTCCATCTTAATCATCTTAGCCTTTCAGGTAGCCTCCCACGGGCTACCTGAAAATATACCCGCACCACGCCCATGACCAATCTTGATCCCGAAATCTACATCCCCTTCGCCGTCCTGCTCGGCCTGCTGGTAGGCAGCTTTCTCAACGTGGTTATCTACCGCCTGCCGGTCATGCTCGAGAAACAATGGCGTATCGCTGCCAAACAGCATCTTGAACTGCCGCTGGACGAAGAAGACCAAAAACCATTCAACATCAGCACCCCGCCCTCGCGCTGCCCCAAATGCGGCAGCCCGGTGAAACCGTGGCAAAATATCCCCATCATCAGCTACTTGCTGCTGCGCGGTCGCTGCCACAGCTGCCACACTCCCATCAGCTGGCGTTATCCCGCCGTTGAGCTGCTCACTGGTATCCTGTTCGGTATCGTCGCCTGGCGCTACGGCTACACTTGGCTCACCCTTGGCAGCCTGGTGTTCACTGCCGTGCTGGTTGTCCTCACCTTTATCGATGCCGACACCCAGCTTTTGCCCGACCAGCTCACCCTGCCCCTGATTTGGCTCGGACTGCTGTTCAACTGGCAAGTTGGCTTCGTCAGCCTGCCATCGGCACTGCTCGGCGCCGTGGTCGGCTACTTGAGCCTTTGGCTGCTGTTCCACCTATTCAAACTCATCACCGGCAAGGAAGGCATGGGCTATGGCGACTTCAAACTACTCGCCGCACTGGGTGCCTGGCTCGGCGTTAGCACCCTGCCCGTTATTGTTTTCGTGGCTGCCTTAGTTGGCCTGGTTGCCGCCTTGGTGATGCGTGCCGCCAAAGGCCAGCCCATCGCTTTCGGCCCCGCGCTCGCCATTGCCGGCTGGCTGGTTTTCGCTGCCAACAGCTATATCCTGCAAGGCATCCAATGGTGGCTGCACAAATCCGGGTTCATCTGATATGACCGCCTGGGTCGGCCTCACCGGCGGCATCGGCAGCGGTAAATCCACCGCTGCCCGCCTGTTTGCCCAACACGGCGTGCCGCTGATTGATGCCGATGCCGTCTCCCGCGTCCTCACCGCAAACGGCGGAGCTGCCCTGCACGCCATCCGTGCTGCCTTTGGCGAGGCCGTATTCGATTTTTCAGGTAGCCTCAACCGCGCCACCCTGCGCCAACTCGTTTTTCAATCCCCCGAAGCCAAAACCAAGCTCGAAAGCATCTTACATCCGCTGATTCTCGCAGAAATCCAGGCGCAACAGCAGCAATATCCCCAAGCCGCCTACGGCATCATCGAAATCCCCCTGCTTGCCGAGCAACCTGTTTTTCAAAGCATTCTCCAGCGCATTCTCGTTATCGATTGCAGTGAAGAAACACAAATCCGCCGCACCATTGAACGCAGCGGCCTTACCCGTGATATGATTAACGGCATTCTCACCGCCCAGGCCAGCCGTCAACAGCGCCGCAGCATTGCCGACGACCTCATCAGCAATGAAGCCGGCCTGCCCGAGTTTGCTGCCGCCGTGAAGCGGCAACACCTTATTTACCAACAATTATTCGGTAGTTGAACCATGTCCGCCATCATTACCTTCGAACACCCTCTGTCCGAACGCATCCGCAACTTCCTGCGCCTCGAGCACCTCTTTTCCCGCTTCAACGCCACCGTCAGCCACCCAGACCCTTGGGCACACCACGCCGCCCTCGGCACTCTGTTCGAAATCATGGATTGCGCCTCCCGCGCCGAACTCAAGCTAGACATCCTGCAAGAGCTCGAACGTCAACGCCAGCAGATTTCCCAGGCCGAACGCGAGCAATACGACTCCACTCCCGAGCAAGACGACCTCTATCAAGCCACCCAAAATCTGCAAGAAGTACAGCAAAAATTCGGCCAACACCTGCGTGAAAACGAATGGCTTATGGGCGTAAAGCAGCGCATGCTCGTATCCGGCGGCACCAGCCCCTTCGACCTCCCCTCCTATCACTACTGGCTGCAACTGCCCTTTGAGCAGCGCGTGGCCGACCTCGGCTGCTGGATTCGCTCCCTCACCCCCACCGGCGACGCCATCTCCCTGCTACTGCGCATCCTGCGCCGCAACAGCATCCGCCTCGAATGCCTCGCCCGCCAAGGCAACTATCAAAACACCAAGCTCGGCAGCAACATCCACATGCTCACCGTAGATGTGGCCCAATCCCACCACACCCTGCCCGAGATTTCCGCCAACAAATACTTCACCCATATCCGCTTCACCCAAGCCACCCAAGACAGTCCGCGCGGAAAACAGATCGACACCGACATCCCCTTCCAGCTCAAAATGTGCAGCTTCGACCCCATCGCCGACAAACCATGACCCAGCGCACCGTATCCTGCCCCACCTGCCAAAAACCTGTACTCTGGAGCGAGAGCAGTCCCTACCGCCCCTTCTGCAGCCAACGCTGCAAAATGATCGATCTAGGCACCTGGGCAGACGAAAGCTACCGCATTCCCAGCCAGGAAGAGGCCCCGCCCCAGATTGGCGACCACGAATAGTCGACAGAGGCTACCTGAAACTCCAATCCCGCTTTCAGGTAGCCTCAATCTATCCACACCCCACACCATGAACACCGCCACCATCCACAGCATCGACCACGAAGGCCGCGGCGTAGCCCGCATCCACGGCAAAACCACCTTCATCACCGGCGCCCTGCCCCAAGAAACCGTTGTCTACCAAATCACCCGCAGCAAAAAACACCACGACGAAGCCCAAACCACCCGCATCCTCACCCCCTCACCCTACCGCACCACCCCCCGCCTGCCCCCACTACAGCCAATGCGGCGGCTGCACCCTCCAACACGTCCACAGCAACGTTCAGGTAGCCTACAAACAACGCATCCTCGAAGACCAACTCCAACGCCTCGGCAAAATCCGCCCCCAATACCTCCTACCCCCCATCTACGGCCAAGCCTGGGGCTACCGCCACCGCGCCCGCCTCAGCGCCCACCACAGCCAAGGCCGCACCATCCTAGGCTTCCAAAGCCGCAGCAGCCACCGCATTGTCGATATCCGGCAATGCCCCATCCTCGCCCCCCAGCTTGCCAGCCAACTGGGCAACACCCGTGCCCTGCTCCAGCAGCTCAACCGCCTGCACGCCCCTGTCCACACCATCGAACTACACCACAGCCCCACCGCCAACAGCCTCACCCTACACACCGAACACCTCCCCAAAGCCGCCCGCGCCCACCTCATCCAGCACGCCCAAAGCCTGCCCGCCAACTGGCACATCTGGCTGCAAACCCCACACCAGCCCGCCCAACCACATCTGCCAGACAGCCCCCAACTCAGCGACAGCCTGCCCGAATACGCCCTCACCCTCCCCTACCGCCCCGGCGACTTCACCCAAGTCAACCCCGCCGCCAACGCCCTGCTCGTTGCCCGCGCCATGCAGCTGTTGCGGCCCCAAAGCGGCGAACGCATCGCCGACCTTTTCTGCGGTCTCGGCAACTTCAGCCTCCCCATCGCCGCCGCCGGCGCACAAGTCATCGGCATCGAAGGCTCGCCCGCGCTCACCGAGCGTGCCAGCCAAAACGCCCGCCTCAACCACCTCGCCGAACGCGCCCAGTTCCACAGCGCCGACCTCTTCCAAACCACCGAACACACCGTCGCCGGCTGGGGCTATTTCGACAAAATCCTGCTCGATCCGCCCCGCAGCGGCGCCTACGCCCTCGTCCAAGCCCTGCACGCCCCCTACCTCCCCCATCGCATCGTGTACGTTTCCTGCAACCCCGCCACCTTCGCCCGCGATGCCGCTGTACTCGTAGGCAAAGGCTACCGCTTCCGCAATGCCGGCATCGTCAACATGTTCCCCCAAACCGCCCACGTTGAAACCGTCGGCTGCTTCGATTTGGAATAGCCTCCATGCCCGCTATAGCAGACTAAAATGCTCATAAAGCAAGGCAGCGAGCCAACGCACCAGCATTCTGATCATTCGCCATAAAAAGGCTACCTGAAACTTTAGCAACGCAGAAACTTTGCTGCGCTACGTTTTCAGGTAGCCTTTCCCTTTCCTCCCCACACCCTCAAACGTGTACAATACCCCCATTTCGACACCCAACCCAATCACACCATGCAACCCTATCTCCACCTCATGCAGCACATCCTCAGCCACGGCACCAACAAATCCGACCGCACCGGCACCGGTACCCGTTCCATATTCGGCCACCAAATGCGCTTCGACCTCGCCCAAGGCTTTCCCCTGCTCACCACCAAAAAGCTCCACCTGCGCTCCATCATCCACGAGCTCCTTTGGTTTCTCAAAGGAGACACCAACATCCGCTACCTGAAAGAAAACAACGTCTCCATCTGGGACGAATGGGCCGACGAAAACGGCGACCTCGGCCCCGTATACGGCTACCAATGGCGCTCCTGGCCCGCCCCCGATGGCCGCCACATCGACCAAATCGCCAATGTTGTCGAGCAAATCAAACGCAACCCCGACAGCCGCCGCCTCATCGTATCCGCCTGGAACCCCGCCCTCGTCGACGAAATGGCGCTGCCCCCCTGCCACACCATGTTCCAATTTTACGTGGCCGAAGGCCGCCTATCCTGTCAGCTCTACCAACGCAGCGCCGACGTCTTCCTCGGCGTACCCTTCAACATCGCCAGCTATTCCCTGCTCACCATGATGATGGCACAAGTGTGCAGACTACAGCCCGGCGAATTCATCCACACCTTCGGCGACGCCCACCTCTACAGCAATCACTTCGAACAAGCCCGCCTCCAGCTCACCCGCGAGCCGCGAGCCCTGCCGCAAATGCAGCTCAACCCCGAAGTGCGAAACCTGTTCGACTTCCGCTTTGAAGACTTCGAGCTGCAAAACTACGACCCGCACCCGCATATCAAAGCGCAAGTGGCGGTGTAGTATCGGCAGCAATCAAACAAAAGGCTACCTGAAACTTTCAGGTAGCCTTTTCACATCCCTACTCCAACAGTCCTATGGCACGCACTCGTCCCACACCGCTTCGCCGTCTTCGCTAAACAAATGCAGTCGCAGGCGGCTGTCGGGCAGGGTTTCGATGCGCAGGCGGCCGCTGCTGCTGTGGGCTGCTCCGGCGAGGGTGAGGTGTTGGCGGGTGTAGGCGATGCTGCTGCGTTCGGTGTAGCGGCCGAGCAGGAAACCTTTGCGGATGCCGCCGCCTTGGTATTCCGCCCACGCGGTGTCGCCGTCTTGGTGGAAGTGGCCGCGTTCGGGTATTTCGCCTGCATGGCCTGCTTCGGCGGGTTGGAACACTTTGCCGCCGAGGTTGAACGGGGCTTGGTCGGTTGCGGCGGGGGCGGGGCTTTGGCGGAAATAGAGCAGCAGGTCGCGGAAAACGTCGGGGTCTTTCACGAAGGTCATTTCGCCGCCCTGCGGGAAATGGTAGTCGAGCAGGCGGGACACCCAGAAACGGATACAGCCGGCGCGGTGGGCGATGGGCAAATAGGCCTGTTCGGCAGGAGTGAGGGGGCGCACGCTTTGATAGCCGCGCATAAAGGCTTGCTGCAACTGCGGGTCGATTCGGTTGTCGGCCAGGCGCGCCCAGTCGTTTACGGCGATGGCGAGGTCGTACATGAAGCTGCCGTTGCAGGCGTAGTAGAAATCAATGAAGCCGGCTACCTGAATGCCGTCGAGCAACACGTTGTCTTTGAACAAATCAGCGTGGATGATGCCGTGGGGCAGGTGGCTGTCGGGGTGGGCGGCGAGAAAGGCGATTTCGTCTTGCAGCAGCGCGGCATCTTCACTGCTCAGGCAGGGCAGCAGGCGGCGGCTTTCGGCTTCCCACCAGGCGGCATGGCGCGGGTTGGGCATGCTTTGGCCGAAGCTCCGCCCGGCGATGTGCATTTTGGCGAGCATAGCACCGGTGTGGAAGCATTGGGCAGCTTCGGGCACGGCGGTGTCGCGGCCATTAAGGAAGGTGGCCAAGCAGGCGGGTTTGCCGGCGAGCGTGCTGTCGAAGCGCCCGTCGCGGCGGGGAATGGGCGCGGGGCAGGCCACGCCGTTGCGGCTGAGGTGCTGGCTGAGATCCATGAAAAAGGGCAGCTCTTCGCGGGTGAGCACCTCGAAGATGGTGAGCACATAGCGGCCGCGATCAGTGTCGAGGAAGTAGTTGCTGTTGGTCACGCCTTGGGCAATGCCTTGCAGCGACACGAAGCTCCCTAAATCGTAGTCTTCTAAAAACTGGCGGATTTCTTGATCGGAAACGCTGGTGTAAACAGACATGGCGGGCATCGCGGCAAAGTGGTTGAGGAATGGGCATTCTAGCAAATGAAACAGCAGGCAGGCTACCTGAAAGCACAAGCTTCGGCAGCCGGCCAAAACCTTGTGCACTGACAAAAATAATATTGCAATAATTGCCAGCCGCCAGCCGTAAAACGAGTTAAACCCGGCGCCGCCAAACTGCGCCAGCCGCCCTGCCCGCGCTGCTTTCAGGTAGCTTCTATTTAAGCGACCCAAATTCAAGCGAAAGTTATAATATAACATGATTTAAATCAATAAGTTATTTGTTAAGAAGTCTTGACTGCCAGCTTGGAAAAAGTGCATACTTCCGATCGAGTAGTCCCCCTAATCAACTAATCAGAACAAGGATCATAGCCATGAAAATGAAAGCAGCAGTTGTTACCCCCCAATGCGACGGTAACGTAGAAATCGTTGAGCGCGACATTCCTGCCGTGGGTGCAGGTGAAGCGCTGGTGGAAGTAGAATACTGCGGCGTGTGCCACACCGACTTACACGTGGCTGCCGGCGACTACGGTAAAAAACCCGGCCGTGTGCTCGGCCACGAAGGCATCGGTATCGTGAAACAGGTTGCGCCCGATGTAACCACCCTGAAAGTAGGCGACCGCGTGAGCATTGCCTGGCTGTTTGCCAGCTGCGGCCACTGCGAATACTGCATCACCGGCCGCGAAACCTTCTGCCGCAGCGTGCTGAACGCCGGCTACACCGCCGACGGCGGCATGGCCACCCACTGCGTGGTGAAAGCCGATTATGCGGTGAAAGTGCCCGAAGGCCTTGATCCCGCCCAGGCCAGCAGCATCACCTGCGCCGGCGTAACTACCTATAAAGCCATCAAAGTGGCCGGCGCTGCGCCCGGTCAGTGGATTGCCATCTACGGCGCCGGCGGCTTGGGCAACCTGGCCGTGCAATACGCCAAGAAAGTATTCGGCGCACACGTGATCGCCGTAGACATCAACGACGACAAACTGGCTCTGGCCAAAGAATCCGGCGCTGATTTGATCGTGAACCCGGCCAAACAAGACGCTGCTAAGTTCATTCAAGAGAAAACCGGCGGCGCACACTCCGCCGTGGTAACCGCCGTGTCCCGCGCTGCATTCAATTCCGCCGTGGATTGCGTGCGCGCTTGCGGCCGCGTAGTAGCCGTTGGCCTGCCGCCCGAAACCATGGATTTGTCGATTCCGCGCCTGGTGCTGGACGGCATCGAAGTGGTCGGCTCATTGGTGGGCACACGCAAAGACTTGGAAGAAGCCTTCCAATTCGGCGCCGAAGGTATCGTGGTGCCCGTGGTGCAGCTGCGCCAACTGGACGAAGCCAACACCATTTTCCAAGAAATGCGCGACGGCAAAATCCAAGGCCGTATGGTTATCGACATGAAAGCTTGCGGTTGCCATCACTAAGCCTTAGGCTGTAAACAAACAGGCCGCTCCCCAAACGGGGCGGCCTGCTTGCTTTGCGGGAGGCTACCTGAAAATTGAAATCAACGCGTAGGCCATGTGCAGAACACTCCCCCTACCAATGCAAGCTACACTCGCTGCCGCACCAGCCACTTCGGCATCACCACCGAGCCTACCGTGGCCGAAATCACCAGCACCACACCCGCCAGTGACATGGCTGAAATATGCTCGCCCAAAATTAACACAGCCAGCAGCGTGCCGAAAATCGGCTCCGAGGCCGTCAGCATGCCCGACACGTTCGACGACACACTGGTCATACCCTTGTTCCAACAAGTGTACGACAACCAGCTGCAACACACTCCCAAATACAGCAGGCCCAACGTGCCCGGCAAATTCCAGCCAATGTGCAAATCATCTGCGAGCAGCAGGCTCACCGGCAAACACAACAAAGGCGCCACCCCCATCGATAGCGACGTAAACGCCGGCGCACCAATGGCCGCAATCATTTTCTGCGTCGGGCGCAACGTGGCACAAAACACTACCCCGCCGCCCAACACCATCAAGCAACCAAGCAAACTGATGTCGCCGCCCTCGCCGCCGCCCGCAATCAAAAGCGCCACGCCGATAAAGGCCAGCAACCCGCACAACCAGTGATACCACTCGGCACGGTCGTGAAAAAAAAATGGCCGATAAACACCGTTAACAGCGGTTCCAGCCCCGCAATGGTGGACGTGCTCGCCGCTGAAGTGAACTTTAGCCCCCAAAACTGCAAAGCCAGCACCACCACATAATTTAAAAACGACAACCACAACAGCCCTGGCCAATAGCGCCGTTCAATAGTCCGCCAATAGCGCAGGCAAGGCGGCAACACCAGCAAAGCCGCAATCGCCAGCCGGAACAGCAGCATCATCAGCGGATCCATCATCGTGTAGGAATATTTGGCCGCAATAAAAGCACTGCTCCATAAAAGCAGCGCAATAACTTGTAAAACACAACTCCTCCTCAAGCATGCCATGCCGAAAATCATTGTTCAATCAGTTTACTACACCAGTATTCCTGTCTACAAGGATAGAAAAAGGCTACCTGAAAACAGCAACGCGGTATGTTCACTGCGTAGCAGCCCACGTTTTCAGGTAGCATCGCCGCCTCCGACACCTGCCCGCTCAATGCCCGGCCACGATCATCTGTTCGAGCAGCAGGGAGCCGGTTTTGTGGGCGCTGCGTTTGAGGGCGTCGTTGGCGGCACCGGCGATATTGGGCAGCATGTCTTGCAGGCGGCTGGCGATGGTGATTTCCTGCACGGGGTAGGCGATTTGGCCGTTTTCCACCCAAAAGCCGGCGGCGCCGCGCGAGTAGTCGCCGGTGAGGGTGTTGACGCCTTGGCCCATGAGTTCGGTAACGAGCAGGCCGCTGCCCATTTCGCGCAGGAGCTCGGCCTGGCTTTGGTGGGTGTGGCTGAGGATGAGGTTGTGGGCGCCGCCGGCGTTGGCGGTGGTGGGCAGGCCGAGTTTGCGGGCGCTGTAGCTGCTGAGGAAGTAGCCTTGGATAATGCCGTTTTCAATCACAAAGCGGGGGCGGGTGGCGACGCCTTCGGCATCGAAGGCGGTGCTGGCCAGCGCTTTGGGCAGGTGCGGCTCTTCGCGCAGGCTGAGTGCGGCGGGGAGGATTTGGCGGCCGATGCTGTCTTGCAAGAAGCTGGTTTGGCGGTAGAGTGCGCCGCCGCTGAGTGCGCCGGCGAGGTGACCGATGAGGCTACCTGAAACGGTGGCATCGAATAGCACAGGGTAGCTGCCGGTAGACAGGCTTTTGGCACCGAGGCGCTGCACGGCTCGGCGGGCGGCGGTTTGGCCGATGTGTTCGGGCGTGTCCAAATCGGCGCTGCTGCGGGCGAGGTCGTACCAATAATCGCGCTGCATGCCGCTGCCGCTGCCGGCTACCACGCTGCAAGACAGGCTGTGGCGGCTGCTGCGCTGGTGTTGCATAAAGCCGTGGCTGTTGCCGTACACATATTGATAATGGCCGGTTTGGATGTGGGCGCCTTCGGAATTAGTGATGCGGGAATCGGCGGCGCGGGCGGCGGCTTCGCTGCGGCGGGCGAGCTCGGCGGCTTCGGCGGTGCTCAGCGGCCATTCGTGGTAGCTTTGCAAATCGGGAAATTCGGTAGCCATCAGGGCGGCTTCGGCCAGACCAGCGCAGGGGTCTTCGGCGGTGTAGCGGGCAATATCGAGCGCGGCGCGCACGGTATCGGCGATGGCGGCGGGGGAGAAATCGGCGGTGCTGGCGCGGCCTTTGCGCCGACCTACATACACGGTGAGGTCGAGCGATTTGTCTTGTTGGTATTCGATGTGCTCGATTTCCTGCAGCCGCACCTGCACGGATTGGCCGATGGATTCGCTCACGTCGGCTTCGGCCGCGGTGGCGCCGCCGGCTTTGGCCAGCTCGAGGGCTTGGGCGCAAACATCGCGCAGGGTTTGCTCGCTGTGATTGAACATGGTGGTGTGCCCGTATCAAATGAAAACGCCGTATTGTACCTGAGCCGATGCTAAATTTTCAGGTAGCCTGACGGCGGGGCTATAATGCGCCTGTTTTTTCTTAACGGCCTATCCAACCATGCCTACCCCTTTCGATATAGTCTTCTTCGGCGGCACCGGCGACCTCGTGATGCGCAAGCTGCTGCCAGCCCTCTATCAAGCCCACGCCGCCGGCACGCTTCACCCGGGCGGCCGCATCATCGGCCTCGGCCGCCGCGATTTAGGGCGCGAAGGCTACCTGAAAAAAGTAGAGGAATCTGCCCGGCCGCATATTCCCAACCTTGAAGCCGAAACGTGGCATACCTTCTGCCAACGCATCAACTACCTGCCCGTAGACGCCGAAAACGCCGAACAATTCCACCACCTCGCCGCGCTGCTCGGCGCCGAAGCCGGGCAAAACAGCCGCGCCCTGGTGGTTTACCTTTCTACCGCGCCGCACTATTTCATGCCCATCTGCCGACATCTGGCCGCCGCCGGGCTGAACCGCCCCGCAACCCGCATCGTGCTGGAAAAACCGCTCGGCCACGACCTTGCCTCCGCGCAAAGCATCAACACCGCCGTGGCCGCCTTCTTCCGCGAAGAGCAGATCTACCGTATCGACCATTATCTAGGCAAAGAGCCCGTGCAAAACCTGCTCGCCCTGCGCTTTGCCAACCGCCTGTTCGAGCCCCTGTGGTGTGCCGCCCAAATCCGCGCCGTGGAAATCACCATTGCCGAAGAGCTCGGCGTGGAAAAACGCGGCGAGTTCTACGACCAAACCGGCGCCCTACGAGATATGCTGCAAAACCACCTGTTGCAGCTTTTGTGTTTCACCGCCATGGAGCCGCCACTTTCCCTCGGCGATAGCGATGTGCGCAACGCCAAGCTCAACGTTTTGCGCGCACTCAAGCCCTTCAACGCCTACAGCGTGCGCGCCGACGTGGTGCGCGGCCAATACACCGCCGGCCAAATCCGGGGCGAAAACGTGTGCGGCTACCGCGAAGAAGCCAACGTAGCCCCGCAAAGCCGTACCGAAACCTTCATCGCCCTGCGCGCCGAAATCGACAACCCGCGCTGGCGCGGCGTGCCCTTCCTGTTACGCAGCGGCAAGCGCATGGCCGGGCGGCTGGCTGAAATCGTGCTCCACTTCTGGCCAGAAGCCCACCCCGTATTCGGCTGCGGCGGCTCACCCAACCGCATCAGCGTGCGCCTGCAGCCGCAGGAATCCGTGAAGCTGTTTCTGCAAATGAAAGCCCCCGGCACCAGCCTGTGCGTGCACGAAGCCGCACTGGATTTGGACTTGCTCAAAATCTTCCCCGAACGCCGTGCCGACGCTTATGAGCGCCTGCTGCTCGACGCAATAGACGGCAAACTCGCCCTCTTTATGCGCAGCGACGAACTCGAAGCCGCCTGGCACTGGCTCCAGCCCGTGCTCGACGACTGGGCGGCACGCCAACCCGAACCCCAGCCCTACCCTGCCGGCAGCCACGCTCCCGAAGCCGCCATCGAAATGGCCGCCGCTTGCGGAGTGGATTGGCGCAATCGCTAGATCAAAAGGCTACCTGAAAACGAGATATCAAAAATAGACAGTTTTCAGGTAGCCTCAAGTTTGCGGATGTGGTGTTTATGACACGTTGTGAAACGGGGTTCAGCAGGTAAAAAATTCACGCAAAGCTAGATATCAAGCTACTCTCGGGCAAATCAAAAGTCTTTGTTTCGAGTAATGTTTCTATTAAAAATAGCAGTATATGCCGTTTATTTGATTTAACTGCAGGTTTAAGCGGTTTTACCAAGTAGTGATTGCTCCTATAATGCCCCAAAGTTAAGGTGGGAATCTTTGCCAATTTGCAGTTTTGCAAGGTTTCCGTTTCGGTTTAGTTGCTGCCAGGCAGCCTCGTCGGGAGAAATAGAGCATGAGCACACCGAATCTAACCCCTTCAACCGCGGCCAACCCTGCTACCACGCAGGCCAACAAAAACAAAATCCGCCGCAATTTAAAAACCCGCCATCTTTCGATGATCGCCATCGGCGGCAGTATCGGCACCGGCCTGTTTATGGCCAGCGGCAGCGCCATCCACATGGCAGGCCCAGGCGGCGCATTGGTGGCTTATGCCGCCATCGGCCTGATGGTGTATTTCCTGATGACTTCATTGGGCGAAATGGCCACTTATCTGCCGGTGTCCGGCTCGTTTTCCACTTATGCCGCCAAGTTTGTCGATCCCTCGCTGGGTTATGCCCTAGGCTGGAATTATTGGTTTAGTTGGGTCATCACAGTGGCAGTAGACATTTCCATTGCCGCGCTGGTAATCACGTATTGGGAGCCGATGCGCTTTATGCCGCCTTGGGGCTGGAGCCTGCTGTTTTTCGGGCTGATTGTGCTGTTGAATATGTTGTCGGTAGAAGCTTTCGGCGAATCGGAATATTGGTTTTCGCTGGTTAAGGTGGTTACGGTTGTCGTATTTCTCGGCGTGGGCATGCTGACGATTTTCGGTATTCTTGGCGGCGACTATGTGGGTCTGGCTAACTTTACCGTGGGCGACGCGCCGTTTTTAGGTGACGGTTTTTCAGGTAGCTTCTTAACCATGCTGGGCGTGTTCCTGATCGCCGGTTTCTCTTTCCAAGGGACGGAGCTGATTGGCATCACCGCCGGTGAATCAGAAAACCCGAAAGAGAGCATCCCGAAAGCCGTGAAACAGGTGTTTTGGCGCATCCTGATTTTCTATATCTTGTCGATTTTTGTGATCGGCCTGCTGATTCCATACACCAGCCCGGAGCTGTTGGGCGCGGAAAACGTGTCTGAGATTGCCAAATCACCGTTTACGCTGGTGTTTGAGCGCGCTGGCTTAGCCATGGCGGCAGCGGTGATGAACGCGGTGATCCTCACGTCCATCCTCTCCGCCGGCAATTCCGGCATGTATGCCTCGGTGCGCATGTTGTATGCCATGGGCAAAAGCGGTATGGCGTACAAGAGCTTCCGCAAGGTAAACCGCTTCGGCGTACCGGTACGTTCGGTGCTGGCCACGGCAGCGGTGGTGCTGCTGCTGTTTTTAATCGAAATTTTCAACGACCACGCCTATGAATATATTCTGGCCGCTTCAAGCTTAACCGGCTTCATCTCTTGGCTGGGCATCGCCATCAGCCACTACCGCTTCCGCCGCGCCTATATCGCCCAGGGTTTTGATTTGAAAGACTTGAATTACCGCGCCAAATGGTTTCCCTTCGGCCCGCTGATCGCGCTGGTGTTGTGTGTGTTGGTGATTCTGGGTCAGGACACCGAGCTGGTGATGAGCGGCGAAATCGATTGGCAACGGATTGTGGTGACCTATATGGGCCTGCCCATATTCTTCGGTTTCTACCTCTACCACAAACTACGCTACCGCACCCGGGTGATTCCGCTTGAGAAAGTGGATTTGGGCGACGAGGAAGAGGACGAAGACGAATAAGCCCCATCATATAAAAGGCTACCTGAAAACGTAAGCCACCATAAAACCAAACACCCAATAAAAAAGACTGCCCTCAGGCAGTCTTTTTTCATCCACTTATTCTTCGCTCATAAAGCCGCGCAGTTTTTGAATAGCTTTGGCTTCTATCTGACGGATGCGCTCGGCGGAAACGCCATATTCAGCGGCCAGCTCGTGCAGGGTAAGGCCGCCGCCGTCTTGTAACCAGCGGCTTTCCAAGATACAGCGGCTGCGTTCGTCTAGCTGGGCGAGCGCATTTTGCAGGCCTTCGGTCTGCATAGCGTAGCGGGCTTTTTGGGCGATTTGCTGAGTGGGCTCGTTGCGGGTATCGGCCAACCAGTCGATGGGAGCGTAGCTGTCTTCTTCTCTGTCACTGTTGTCGGGCAGAAGGGCAATGTCTTTGCCGGTCATGCGCTGTTCCATTTCCAGCACTTCGTCCATTTTCACGCCCAAGTCGTCGGCGATGGTTTGCGCTTCTTCGGGCGAGAGGGCGTTCATGCTTTTACGCATGCTGCGCAGGTTGAAGAAAAGTTTGCGCTGCGGCTTGGTGGTGGCCACGCGCACCATGCGCCAGTTGCGCAGGATGAATTCGTGGATTTCGGCCTTAATCCAATGTACGGCAAAGGAAAACAGGCGGGCACCGCGGTTGGGCTCGTAGCGTTTTACGGCTTTCATCAAGCCAATGTTGCCTTCTTGAATCAGGTCGGCTTGATTGAGGCCGTAGCCATCATAGCCACGCGCGATGGATACAACCACACGCAGATGCGACAAGATCAGTTTCTTGGCGGCTTCCAGGTCACCTTGCAGCTGGCGTACAGCTAGGCTGTGTTCTTCCTCTGCGGTGAGCAACGGAATGCTGTTTACAGTGTGAATATATTGCTCCAAACTGCCGTGGCCGCTGGGGATGGGCAATGCAAATGCGTTATTCATTGTCTTTTGATTCCTTTTAGTATTTTCTGCCGCCTTCGGCGGTATTTATCTCTTCTGTCTCTTTAGTTACGAGGGTGATTAAACACCCATACTGTGTGATTTTGGTTTACGATAGGTTAAATTTTGTATTTTTTACATTTTAATTTATTTTCTATATTACCGTAAACAACGGCAACTTCGGGCAAACGGTATCTATTTGCCCTCATATTGCGGCTCGGCACTTGGTTCGCTGCTGTTTTCAGGTAGCCTTTCCTCTGCGGCATCGGGAGCAGGTTTGCGCCGTGGCAAATAGCCGGCCAGCATCAGCAATACGGCCAAACACAACAAGCCACACACCAGGGGCAGCGAGCCGCCTATTTTCATATACGGGGTTTCGCCGCGATAACCTTCGATATTGCCTTCGAGCACGGTGCGGGTGTCGGGCGGGGCGAGTTTCACCACCTGGCCTTGCGGATTGATGATAGCGGTGGCACCGGTGTTGGTGGCACGTACCATGTAGCGGCCGAGCTCAAGGGTACGGGCTTGCGATATTTGCAAATGCTGGTGGATGGCGTTGGAGCGGACAAACCAGCCCAGATTGCTCACATTGGCCAGGAGGCTGGCTTGTTTGGCAGAGGCAATCAGTTCGTCGCCGAAGCCGTCTTCGTAGCACACGTTAAACGCCACGTGCTGGTTGGCTAAAAGCAACGGAGCTTGGGCGCTGCCGCCACGGTCGAACCCGGCCAAAGGCATGTTCATCATGCGGTACAGCGGCTCGGAGATAGCAGGCAGGGGTTTATATTCACCGAAGGGAACGAGGTGGCTTTTGGCGTAAAACAGGATGTCGTCAGGGCGGTCGGGGTGGTAATTGCTTAAGTTGATCACAGCGTTCAGGTAGCCTGTGCGCTGCTGATTGTATTGGGCAATACCCATGGCGAGCGCGCTGCCGTTGCGCTGGGCTTCGTAGGCAAATTGGTCGAGGACGCCGGGATTATATTCCTGCAAATCCTGCCGCATCACGGGAATGGAGGTTTCAGGCAAGATAGTGATGTCAGCATGGCTGTTGGCTACTTGATCATAGTAGCTTTGTATGGTTTCACTCAGATAGTCGGCATCCCATTTCAAAGTTTGCGCTATATTACCTTGCACCAACGCCACGGTGGCACTGCTGCCGTCGGGCTCAGTGAAACGCACTTGGCGCAACTGCCAGCCGCCGGCGATAACACCGATGAGCAGCACAAGCGGTAATGCCCGCCGCTTCCAACCTTGGTTGTGCAGCACCAGCACCAGCCATGCGCCGCAAAAGGCACACAGCAAAGTGAGCAAATGCACCCCGCCCACGGGAGCATAACCGGCCAGCGGGGAAAAGTCGGCCACTTGGCTGTAGCCCAGCGCCCCCCAACCAAAGCCGGTAATCGCCCGCTCGCGGGCAAATTCGGCCAATGCCCACAACACGGGCAGCAAAAGGCCAATACGCCAACCACGGGGTAGACGGGCTTTTTCCAGCAACCAGAAGCAAGCGGCAGGATAGAGCGCAAGGTAAGCTGGCAGCAGGATAGTGAGCGGCAGGGCATACAGATTGGGCAGGCCGGATATGTCGTGCAGCGCGGTGTGTATCCAATAGAACTGTGCGGCGTAGCCAACCAACCCGAAGCAATATGCGCCAAACACGCTGTTTTGCGGCCGCAGCTCGGTGAGCCGGATGAGGGCGCCGAACAGCAGCGGCATCAGCCAAAAATGGTAATACGGCGCAAAAGCCAGCGGCGTGGCGGCTGCCAGCAGCATCACCAGCGGCCAGTACACATAGCGCCGACTACACCAATCCTCAAATTTTGCAACCCAATTCATGTTTTCAGGTAGCCTTGATAAAGAAGCGGCATTATATAGCTAAATCATCGCGGCATGGTGTTTTCAGGTAGCCTTTTCTGGCTGGAGGCTACCTGAAAACGCAATGGCTGAAGATACTGAGTAACGACCTCAACCTACACAACCTACCAAAATAAACTTGCGCTGCCGCAGCAAGCGGGGTAGGCTTCGCCCGTTTTTAATTTGTTGCATGCACCACCCATGAAACCACATCACCGCCGCGCCGTTTACGCCGGCAGTTTCGATCCCCCCACCAACGGCCACCTGTGGATGATCCGCCAAGCGCAGGCCATGTTTGACGAACTTATCGTAGCCATCGGCACCAATCCCGAAAAGCAGGCCACCTATACACTGGAAGAGCGCAAAGCCATGCTGGTGGACATCACCGCCGAATTTCCCAACGTGTGCGTTACCCAGTTTCATAACCGCTTTCTGGTTGATTTCGCCGATAGTATCCAAGCCGATTTCGTGGTGCGCGGCATCCGCAGCGGCTCCGACTACGAATACGAACGCGCCATGCGCTACATCAACGCCGACCTGCAGCCGGCCATCACCACTGTTATCCTGATGCCGCCACGCGAATTTGCCGAAGTATCGTCCACCATGGTCAAAAGCATGGTCGGCCCGCAAAACTGGCAGAAAACCATCCGCCGCTACATACCTGATGCCGTGTACCGCAAAATACTAACCGACCACGGCTGCTCGCCTGAGGATTGATTGTCCGCCATCCGCCTCTCAAGGTAGGCCACCTGAAAACGGTATTACCGGCAGAACAGTCATGCTCTCCTTGCCTCAGTCTTTTCAGGTAGCCTTAGCTGCCAAGAAAAATAAAGCACGATTACATCGTGCTTTATTTTCGTTCGTCAAACCGGTTGGTTTAGCGCTTATTTTTAATACGCAGGTAATTGAGAGCTTTCAGTTCGGCCAGCGCAATTGCCAACGCTGCCTGAGCTTTAGCCATTGACTCATCATCTTTGGCATGTTTCACGCCGGCTTCTGCAGCTTTTCGGGCCTCCTCTGCCCGCGCCTGATCCAGCTCGGCACTACGCACAGCCACGTCAGCCAAAATCATGATTTTGTGCGGCTGCACTTCCAGAATACCGCCGGAGATAGCCACCAAAACCTCTTCTTCCTGCTCCGGCACCTGCAAACGCAGCACACCGGGGCGCACCAAGCTCATAATCGGCTCGTGGCGCGGGTAAATACCGAGCTCGCCGTTTAGGGTCGGCACCACGGCAAAGCTGGCTTCACCGGAGTAGATGCTCTCCTCGTTGCTGACCACATCAACCTGCATGATATTCATGCTGCATTCCTCAGTTCAGGGTTTTGGCTTTTTCCACGGCCTCTTCGATGCCGCCCACCATATAGAAGGCCTGCTCCGGCAGATGGTCGTATTCGCCGCTCAGAATAGCTTTGAAGCCGGCCACGGTATCACGCAGCGAAACGTATTTGCCGGGTGAGCCGGTAAACACTTCTGCCACGTGGAAAGGCTGCGACAGGAAACGCTGGATCTTACGGGCACGCATCACAGTCATCTTATCCTCGTCAGATAACTCGTCCATACCCAAAATGGCGATGATGTCGCGCAACTCTTTATATTTCTGCAAGGTAGATTGCACGCCACGAGCCACATCATAATGTTCCTGGCCGAGCACCATTGGATCGAGCTGGCGAGAAGTGGAGTCCAGCGGGTCTACCGCAGGATAGATACCAAGGGAGGCAATATCGCGGCTCAATACTACAGTCGCATCCAAGTGGGCAAACGTAGTGGCGGGAGACGGGTCGGTCAAGTCGTCGGCCGGCACATATACGGCTTGGATAGAGGTAATGGAGCCAGTTTGGGTGGAAGTAATACGCTCCTGCAAACGACCCATTTCTTCAGCCAACGTCGGCTGATAACCCACGGCAGAAGGCATACGGCCAAGCAGGGCGGATACTTCTGTACCGGCCAGGGTATAGCGATAAATATTGTCCACAAAGAACAATACGTCACGACCTTTGCCGTTTTCGTCTTTTTCGTCACGGAAGTATTCAGCCATCGACAAACCGGTTAGAGCAACACGCAGGCGGTTACCAGGCGGCTCGTTCATCTGGCCGTACACCATGGCCACTTTATCCAACACGTTGGAGTCTTTCATTTCGTGGTAGAAGTCATTGCCTTCACGGGTACGCTCGCCCACGCCGGCGAATACGGAGAGACCACTGTGCGCTTTTGCAATGTTGTTAATCAGCTCCATCATATTCACGGTTTTGCCCACTCCAGCACCACCAAACAGACCCACTTTACCACCTTTGGCAAACGGGCAAAGCAAATCAATCACCTTAATGCCTGTTTCCAACAATTCGGTAGTACTAGAGAGTTCGTCGAACTTAGGTGCAAATTGATGAATAGCACGGGTATGTTCAGAACCGATAGGACCTTGCTCGTCCACAGGGTTACCCAAAACATCCATGATGCGACCCAGGGTAGCTTTACCCACCGGCACAGTAATCGGTGCACCAGTATTTTGCACGGCCACGCCGCGTTTCAAACCGTCTGTACTACCCATCGCAATGGTGCGGACAACGCCGTCGCCAAGCTGCTGTTGCACTTCTAGTGTCAAATCGGTATCGACCAGTTTGAGTGCATCGTAAACACGTGGAATAGCGGTACGCGGAAACTCCACATCGACTACCGCACCAATAATTTGTACGATTTTGCCTTGGTTCATTTATCTATCCTAAATATTCAAATCTGCCTGCTCTACCCACCTATACTGCAGCAGCACCGGCTACAATTTCCGACAATTCAGTGGTAATCGCTGCCTGACGGGATTTGTTGTAAATCAGGCGTAATTCCTTAATTGCATTACTTGCATTATCCGTAGCGGCCTTCATTGCCACCATGCGGGCAGACTGCTCGGAAGCCATGTTCTCACACAAAGCCTGATACACTACCGATTCTAAATAGCGGCGCACCAAATATTCCAGCACCAAAATTGGCGATGGCTCATAGATATATTCTCGGCCATATTCTTCTGCTTCCGATATTTCGTTCAGCACATTGTGACCGATAGGCAGCAAGATCTCTAAGTTCGGCTCTTGGCACATAGTATTGATAAATCTAGAATACACCAAGTGCACAATATCCAAGCCACCATCAGCATAACGTTGAAACGCTTCAGTCAGCGAACCAAGCAACACTTCCATCTTCGGGGTATCGCCCAAACTTACCGCACTGGCCACTACATTGAGGCCAGCACGATTACAAGCAGCCAACCCTTTGCTACCGAAGCAGATAACTTCCACTTCCACACCCTGCTGCTGGTATTCTTGCACTTGTCCGAAAAACTTCTTTAGCAAGTTGGCATTCAACCCGCCACACAAGCCTTTGTCGGCAGTAATTAAGATGAAGCCGGCACGCCGAATGTTTTCCCGACTTTCCAAGATTGGCAACTGCTTATGCTCGGTTTCTACCTGTGCCAAGTGACTCATCACCACGCGCACTTTCTCGGCATAAGGCCGTGCCAAATGCATTCTGTCCTGCGTTTTCCGCATTTTGGAAGTCGACACCATCTGCATGGCTTTGGTAATCTTCTGTGTATTCTGTACACTGCGGATTTTCGTGAGGATTTCTTTCCCTACTGCCATTTCAGACTTTTCCTTTTCTGCGGTTTAGGCCGAGTAATTGCGAGAGGCTTTAAATGTATTTATGGCTTCAGTCAAGACTTGCTCGTTCTCATCACTCATTACGCCTTGCTGATTTATTTGATCCAACATATCGGTGTGCTGCGTGCGCACATAGCCTAAGAAATCAGCCTCAAATGCCAATGCCTTGGATACTGGCACATCCTCGTAAAAGCCTTTGTTAATTGCCCACAAGGTCAAAGCCATCTCAGCAATACTCATTGTGCTGAATTGTTTTTGCTTCATCAATTCAGTAACCACTTCACCGTGTTGCAGCTGTTTGCGGGTAGCTTCATCCAAATCAGAAGCAAATTGAGAGAATGCAGCCAATTCGCGATATTGAGCCAAAGCCAACCGGATACCTCCACCCAATTTCTTGATAACCTTAGTTTGAGCGGAGCCACCTACACGCGATACAGAAATACCTGCGTTAATGGCCGGACGAATACCTGAGTTGAACAAATCAGTTTCCAAGAAAATCTGGCCATCAGTAATAGAAATCACGTTAGTTGGCACAAAAGCAGATACGTCACCCGCTTGGGTCTCGATAATTGGCAATGCAGTCAACGACCCGGTTTTGCCTTTTACTTCGCCATTTGTGCGCTTTTCCACCTCATCGGCATTGATACGTGCAGCACGCTCCAACAGGCGGCTATGTAGATAGAATACGTCACCCGGATAAGCTTCGCGACCAGGCGGACGACGCAACAGCAAAGAAATTTGACGGTAGGCAACAGCTTGTTTAGACAAATCATCATATACAATCAATGCATCTTCGCCACGATCGCGGAAATATTCGCCCATTGTGCAGCCGGAATATGGGGCAATGAATTGCAGTGCAGCTGCTTCGGAAGCAGTTGCTGCCACCACGATGGTATGCTCCATCGCGCCATGCTCCTCCAGTTTGCGTACCACATTGGCAATAGAAGAGGCTTTTTGGCCAATTGCCACATAAATACAGATAACACCAGTACCCTTTTGATTAACAATCGCATCCAACGCAACAGCTGTCTTACCGGTTTGGCGGTCACCGATAATCAATTCGCGCTGACCACGACCAATCGGCACCATGGAATCCACCGATTTCAAACCAGTTTGCATCGGCTGATCCACGGATTGACGCGCAATTACACCCGGAGCGATTTTCTCAATCGGCGCAGTTTCTTTAGTGTTAATTGGGCCTTTGCCGTCAATCGGTTGCCCCAACGCATTCACTACGCGGCCAACTAGCTCACGACCAACCGGTACTTCCAAAATACGGCCGGTACATTTGACTTGATCGCCTTCTTTAATGTGCTCGTACTCGCCCAATACAATCGCACCAACCGAGTCACGCTCCAAGTTCATGGCCAAACCGAAAGTATTTCCGGGGAACTCTAACATCTCACCCTGCATTACATCCGATAATCCGTGCACGCGCACGATACCATCGGTCACAGAAATCACACCCCCATAGGTGTTGGCTTCTTGCTTTACATTCAGGTTCTCAATTTTAGATTTTAATAATTCACTGATTTCAGCAGGATTAAGCTGCATGAAACTCTCCTAATTTATCATGGCCGTATACAGGTTTTTTAACTTCCCTTGCACGGACAAGTCTAAAACTTTATCTCCAACTTCAATTTTGATACCACCAATCAGCTCGGGCACCACTTTTAAGGTAGCCTTCAGCTTGTGGCCAAATTTCTGCTGGCAATCGCTCACCACCTTGGCAAACTGTCCTTCACTCATCGGGAAAGCACTGTAAATTACGGCCTTCTGTATATGGTCTTTTGCCAATACCAGTACTTGGTATTGGTTATAAACTTCCGGCAAAACGAACAACCTACCTCCTTCAGCCAGCACATACAGGAAGCTTTTGAAAGCTACATGTTGTGGCGTATGGATACCGTCAAGTAATCCAATCAAAGTATCTGCCTTCTGGTGGGGTGCAATGCCGGCATCGTCCAGCAATGTGGCAAGTTTAGGTTGGCCGACAGCCCACGCCAAATCTTTTAGCTTCTCCAGCCAAAGTTCGACTTGACTTTTTTCAGACGCCAATTCAAATAAGGCTTTAGCATACGGCCTGGCAATAGTGGCAAGTTCAGCCATAGTTTTACAGCTCCTGCTTCAACATACCCAGCAACTGGGCATGTTTATCGGCATTAATCTCGCTGCACAGAATCTGCTCAGCACCTTTAACTGCCAGTGCCGCCACCTGCTCACGCAGAGCCTCACGTGCCCGATTAACTTCCTGCTCCACATCAGTCTTAGCCTGCGCAGCAACACGAGCAGCCTCGTCAGAAGCCTGTTTTTTAGCATCCTCAACAATTTGAGAAGCCCGCCTCTCTGCGTTAGTGATGATTTCAGCAACTTGATTGCGGCCTTCAGCCATGAGTTCGGCCACACGCTTTTCAGCCTGTTCAAAATCACTTTTCCCGCGCTCGGCAGCTGCCAAGCCCTCGGCAATTTTGCTGGCTCGCTCATCCAAAGCCTTAGCGATGGGTGGCCACACGAACTTCACAGTAAACCACACCAACAAGCAGAAAACAATTATCTGTATGATTAAAGCTGAATTAATATTCACTTTACTCAACCTTCACAGTTAGGGTTAAAACAAACGTCAGAAGTTTGTGTAATCTTAACCTGCAACTGCCGGAGCAAACGGATTCACGAAGGCGAAAAGCAAGGCAACGGCTACGCCGATCAGGAATGCTGCGTCAATCAAACCGGCAATCAGGAACAATTTGGTTTGCAGCGGTTCAATCAGTTCAGGCTGGCGGGCAGAAGCCTCCAGATATTTTGAACCCACGAATGCGATACTGGCCGCAGCAGCCACAGCACCGAACGCAACAATCAAGCCGCAAGTGATGGCCAATACACTATTCAAATCCATTTGAAACTCCTTATCTAAAAGTGAAGTTAAACTACTACAAAAAACAACAAACTACTAATGAGAACTATGCGCCTGGCCGATATACACAAAAGCCAAAGCAACGAAAATAAATGCTTGTAACACGATAACCAAAATATGGAACACCGCCCAAACAAATCCAGCCAAAACATGGAAGAATGCCAAAACGGGATCCACCCAAGTAACTGCTTCACCCGGCATTGCCCAAGCGCCGCCTAGCATAGCAATCAGCAAAAACACCAATTCACCAGCATACATATTACCGAACAGACGCATACCGTGAGAAATAGTTTTGGACGAAAACTCCACCAGATTCAAAACAAAATTGAACGGAGCCAGCCAAATACCGAACGGCGCAGCGAACAGTTCGTGAATCCAGCCACCCAAGCCTTTAAGCTTGATATTGAACATAAAGCAGATAAGCAGCACACCAATCGACATACCCAGAGTAATATTCAAATCCGCAGTCGGCACCACGCGCAGCAAGGCGTGGTGATTACCGGTTACACGCTGCCAAATCCACGGCAACAAATCCACCGGCAAAAAGTCCATGCTATTCATCAACACAATCCAAACAAACAGCGCCAAACCCAGCGGCGCCACTGTTTTACGCGATTGCTCGTTGTGAATCATGCCCTTGCACAAATTATCGATAAACTCGAACAAGATCTCTACGGCAGCCTGAAAACGCCCCGGCACACCTGGCGTAGCCTTGCGAGCAGCATACCACATCACCAGCGAACCGAGAATCGCCAAAAAGGCCGCAATAAAAAGGGAATCCAAGTTTATAAATGAGAAGTCGGCAATATTTTGCAGACCCTGTCCTTTGCCCACATCCGACAGACTGGTCAAGCTTTGCAAATGGTGCTTGATGTAGTCGGCTGCACTCATGCTCTCACTAGCCATACTTCTTAGCTTTCCAAAATATCAACAACACCGCATGACTCACCGCACCCAACCCGACAATAAACGGAACGAACACGATGCGTTGGCGATAAAAAACGAACACCAGCATCATCAACACGAGCGCCAGTACTATTTTTAAACTTTCTCCCAGCCAAAATGCGCTGCCGCGCCATTTCGGAAACTTCAGGAAAAACCTTAAAACCAGTACTGCCAAGATGGTGGGCAAGGCGTAACACAAACAACCCAGCGCCGCTGACTTTGCTGCAACGACACCGGAAGACACCCAAAAAACAGCAACAAGTATCGCCGTGATTGCTAATTGGAGATAAATTGTTGCCGCCATACATCCATCTTCACACACACTAAATGTTAGCTTTTTGAATATAAGCAAAACCGCCAACAAAGTCAAGAAAAGTGTTAATTCTTGTCAAACAATATCAATGCTCATAGCATTAAAGGCTACCTGAAAATCGAGCACGCATAATTTCCGAGCGCTCGAAACCACAGACAAGCCTTTGCTCAACCAGGCAACTTCACATCCAGCTGCTGCATCAACCGTGCAAAGGTTTCCGGGCTGTCGAAATGCAACACCACCTTACCGCGTTTGTGGTTGGCAGTTTGCACTTCCGCGCGCACACCCAATTTTTCCGTAAGCGCCTCGTTCAGGTAGCGTATATCCGGGCTGACGATTTTCGATTTTTTCTCCTGTGGTGCCTGTTGTGCCAGCTGGCTGCGCCGCTCCACCTCACGCACCGACCAACCATTTTTCACCGCCTTCTGCGCCAAGGAAAGCTGCTCCATCACCGGCAGCGACAACAAGGCCCGTGCGTGCCCCATTTCCAGCTGGCGTAAAAACAGCATTTCCTGCACCGGTTCGGGCAAAGCCAACAGGCGCAGGCTGTTCGACACCGCACTGCGGCTGCGACCTACTGCCTTGGCCACGGTTTCGTGCGTGAGGCCGAATTCATCCACCAAACGCTTCAAACCCTGCGCCTCTTCGATCGGATTAAGATTTTCGCGCTGGATATTTTCAATCAAACCCATCGCCAGCGCCGCTTCATCGCCGATGCTCTTAATTACCACCGGAATTTCGACCAATCCCGCCAGCTGGCTGGCGCGCCAACGGCGCTCGCCGGCAATCAGCTCGTATTGAGACAGGCCGTGCTCACGCACGATAACCGGCTGGATAACGCCCTGCGCCTTAATCGAATCGGCCAGCTCCTGCAAGCCTTCATCATCCATTTGCGAACGTGGCTGATAGCGCCCCGGCTTGATGTCGCGTACCGGCACACTGGTCAGCCTGTCGCCGCTGCTGTCGCCCACCGCGCCGGCCAACAAAGAATCCAAGCCCCGGCCGCCGAGGCCGCTTTTCGGTTTTGCCATTTATCTGCTTCCTAATCCATTTATTTTTTCAGGTAGCCTCTAAGGTAAGGAAGAAGGCTACCTGAAAACTGTCAATTTGCGCATTTTAGCACAGCGCTCATACCGCTAAAAATCGCCCCACAAGGCCTGCATCGCCGCCAGCGCCGCCAGCGCCGCCGTTTCCGTGCGCAATACCCGTGCACCGAGTTGCACCGCCTGAAACCCTTGCGAGCGTGCCAAATCCTCTTCTTCCGCCGTCAGCCCGCCTTCCGGTCCACTCAGCAAAACCGCGCTTTGCGCCGGAGGCAGACTGCGCAGTGACACACCATCGTGCGGGCTCAGCAGCAGCCGCACCCCCGAATCGGCCGGCAGTGCAGCCAGCACCTGCGGCAAATCGTCAATCGGCACCACAGGCGGCACCTCATTGCGCCCGCATTGCTCACAGGCCGAGATAGCGATTTCCTGCCAGCGCCGCACCTTTTTCTCCGACCGCTCGCCCGAAAGCCGCACATTCGAGCGCGTGGAAACCGCCGGCACGATGCGTTTCACCCCCAATTCCGTGCCCTTCTGTACCGCAAAATCCATCTTTTCCGAAGCCGATACCGCCTGAATCAACGTAACCGCCAGCGGCGATTCGCGCGATTCCAAGAGCAACTTATCCACCCGCACCAGCGCCTGTTTGCGCCCAATTTCCAGCAATTCTGCCGCCGCCGCCTGCCCCTGCCCGTCAAACAACACCAGCGGTGCACCCGCCTGCAAGCGCAGTACTTGGATATGCCGGCACACATTTTCAGGTAGCCTCAGCACCTCGCCGGCAACAAAAGTTTGCGGAACATAAAAACGCGGCATCTATTGTTTACCCCGAAAAATGGTTAATATCCCGTTTCTATCAGAAAAGCATCGGGAAGGAAAGATTTTGCTCAACCGTTTAGCAGAACTGGTTCGCGAAGTGGCACAAACCGCCGTGATGCCGCGTTTTCTCAACGCCGCCGTCAGCACCAAAAGCGACGGTACCCGCCTCACCGAAGCCGACCTGCACGCCCAAGCCCTATTTGCTCAAAAGCTGCCGCAAATCATCGACTGCCCGATGCTGGGCGAAGAAATGAGCGCCGACGAACAACACGCCATGTGGCAGTACGCCGCAACCGGGCTGTGGGTGGTCGACCCTATCGACGGCACCAACAACTTCATCAACGGCCTGCCGCACTTCGCCCTCTCCGTGGCCTACATCCGCCACGGCCGCGCCCAACTGGGCGCTATTTTCCACCCCATGATGCAGGAAATGTTCACTGCCGAACGCGGTCACGGCGCACACCTCAACGGCCGTCCCCTGCCCTTGCGTAACACACCGAAAAAACTGCATGAGTCCATTGCCGGCGTGGAAGTGAAATACCTGCGTTCAGGCAAACTCGCCAGCCGCATGCAAACCCTCCACCCCTTCGGCTCACAGCGCAGCATGGGCGCCAGCACGCTCGACTGGTGCTACCTCGCCGCCGGCCGCTACGACCTCTACCTACATGGCGGTCAAAAACTGTGGGACTATGCCGCCGGCACTCTGATTTACGAAGAAGCCGGCGGCCGCCTGGCCACGCTGGAAGGCGACGACTTCTGGAGCGGCGAACACGTTTTCAAACGCTCCGTCATCGCCGGCCTGCAGCCCGACCTGTTTGAGCGCTGGCTGGCCTGGATTCGGGCGAATCAGTAGGCAGAAAGGCTGCCTGGAAACGAACTCAGTAAGTTTCTGCGAAGCTAAAGTTTTAGAGAGCCTCTGATAAGCGCAAGACTGCCTGAACAATATTCGCCACAAAAAAAAGCTATCTGAAACCGCCCACACACTTTCAGGTAGCCTCCCCCCATAAAAAAGCTGCCAGCCAAGGCAGCTTTTTCCATTCTCATTACACCAGCTTAGCGGCGGCGTTGCGGGCGGTTACCGCGAACCGGAGCGGCTTGGCGGGTTACCCTGCAGTTTTCCAGCACGGCCACGGGATTTACCGGATTACCGGCGTCATCCACGCTCTGCGCCTGCAGCAAGGCGATGGCATTGGTGCGGGTCACGTTGGTGGGGGTGGCTTTGCCGGTTACCCAAATCACGCCGTTGCTGTAGTAGCTATTTTGCTGTTGGCCATTGCTGTCGTTGAGCACGCGCCACAGGCCGGGGGAAACTTTATCGTTGATTTTCAGTTGAGTTACCACCAAGGTATCGCTCTTGATGCCATACATGGCGCTCACTTTTTGCTGCTGGCCGTTACCGGCTTGGCAGGTGTAGTGCACTTCTACGGTTTTATCGATGCTGTCCACCTGAGCCACTTGGATTTTGCCGATAGCGGCGGTGGTTTCATCACCCTGCTGTGTCTGTTGCTGGGTTTGCGGCTGCACCGGTTTTTCCGGCGATTTGCTACTGGAGCAGGCGCTCAGTGCCAATACGGCGATGGCGGCGGGGATGACTAATTTGCTGTTCATGGGTAACTCCTTAATCGGTTGAAAAACATGCCACGGCAAGGGCTCGGGCAGGCACAAACAGGCGACATTGTAACAAAAGCCCGCCCTGCCCGCCTGCCTGTTCGTGTTAACAAACATTAAATCATGTAGAGACAATAGCTTAACCAAACTTCTTGGGCTGTTTGGAGGCTACCTGAAAAATCTGCTGCGTGTCTAAATCCAGTGCGGTGAGCCGGCCGCCCCACAGCGCGCCGGTATCGATGCCGCATACCTGCTCGCCGCGATACAGGCCGAGTGCCGACCAATGGCCAAATACAGTTTGATAACCAAGGGTTTGCCGGTTGGGCGCGCGAAACCAGGGCATGAGACCGGAGGGCATTTCGGGCAGAGTGGCTTTGTAGTCGAAATCCATGCGGCCGTTGCGGTGCAGGGCGCGCATGCGGGTGAACACATTGGTGGCAAAGCGCAGGCGTTCGGTTTCGTTATCGGCGCAGTCGCTATCGGGCGTGTTGCCATACATATGGGCAAAAAACCAATCGGGGCGGCTTTGCAGGGCGGTAGCCGCTTCGACGGCACGCTGCTGTGCAGTTTCGGCCTTCCATTGCGGCCAAATGCCGGCGTGCACGATCAGGTTATTGCCGTGTTGCAGCATCAGGGGCTGGTGCAGCAGCCAATCGAGCAGTGATTGGCGATCGGGGGCGGCGAGAATGTCGCCCACAGTGTCGCTACGCTTGAGTTTGCCGTGCCCATAGGCGATAGCGAGCAGGTGCAGGTCGTGGTTACCGAGCACGGTTCGGATGCTGTTTTCGTGCTGTTTGATGTAGCGCAGGCAGTCGAGGGATTGGGGGCCGCGGTTGACGATGTCGCCCACCAGCCAAAGGGTATCGCGACCGTGGTTGAAGCCGATGTGTACCAGCAGGGTTTGAAATTCGGCGAAACAGCCTTGCAGGTCGCCGATTGCGTAGTGTGCCATGATGTTTGTGTTAGAGGGTGATTTATAGTGGGTTGAGTAAAGCGAAAAGCTACCTGAAACTTTCCCTTCGCCGAAGCTCGGCCTTGGTTGCGCCAAGACATCAGCTCACTCCGTTGAAGTTCTGTTTTCAGGTAGCCTCTATAATACTTTTATGTGCTTTAAGCGTTCAGTACCACCACACCTTCCACTTCCACCAGCACACCTTTTGGCAGGGCGGACACCTGCACGGCAGCACGAGCGGGGAAGGGTTCGCGGCAGTATTCGCCCATGATTTGGTTGAAGATAGCAAAGTTGGAGAGGTCGGTGAGGTAGGCGTTGAGTTTCACCACATCGTCGAAACTGCCGCCGGCGGCTTCAATCACGGCTTTGAGGTTTTCAAACACTTGGCGGGTTTGCTCAGCAAAGCCGCCTTCCACCACCTGCATGGTGGCAGGCACCAGCGGAATCTGGCCGCTTAAATAGATAGTATTGCCGGCACGCACGGCTTGGGAATAAGCACCGATGGCGGCAGGGGCATTGTTGGTATGAATGATAGTTTTGGCCATAATGGAACTCCTTATATGTTGATTGCTGAAAAGAGTCTTAATTATATCGCCAACGGCAGGGGCAAACCAAACAGTCGGCAGCGACGCATACAAAGTAAGTCTACCTGAAACCGATTATTTCCGCCGCAACAACACCCCGCTCTCAATATGCGGCGTAAACGGGAATTGGTCGAACAGCGCGGCGCGTTCGATGCAGTGGGTTTGCGTGAGCGTGGCAAGGTTGGCGTGCAGGGTTTCCGGGTTGCAGGAAACATAGATGATGTTGCTGAAATTCTGCAGCAGGCGCAAGGTGGCATCGTCTATGCCGGCGCGCGGCGGATCAACAAACACGGTAGAGAAGGCATAGTCCGCCAGCTCGATGCCCTGCTCCTGCAAGCGGCGGAAACGGCGCACGCCCTGGTAGGCCTGGGTAAACTCTTCGGCGGAGAGCCGCGCCAGGCGGATGTTGGCTGCGCCGTTGGCTTCTATATTCCACTGCGCCGCCTGCACCGAAGTTTTCGACAATTCCGTGGCCAGCACGCGGCGGAAATAACGCGCCAGCGGTAGGGTGAAATTGCCGTTGCCGCAATAGAGCTCCAGCAAATCGCCGCCCAACCCCGCCGCCGCGCTGCAAGCCCAATCCAACATTTTTTGGCACACCAGCGCATTGGGCTGGCTAAAGCCGCCTTCGTATTGGCGGTAGAGCCAATCGCGCTCGTCGGCATGCAGGCGTTCGGTAACGAAATCCTGCGCCAACACCAGCTTCTGCCCCCGGCTGCGGCCGATAATCATGATGCCCAAGTCGCGCTGCAAACGCGCCGCCGCAGCCTGCCATTGCCCGCACAGCCGCTTGTGGTAAATCATGCCCACCAGCATATCGCCGCTCAGGGTAGACAAAAATTCGCACTGATACCACCGCTCCCGCAACAGCGGATCGGCCTGCACGGCGGCCAGCAGCCTAGGCATCAAGGCATTGATCGCAGCAGACGCGGCAGGCAGGGAATCGATCCGGCGCGACGAGGCCGAACCAGCCTTCTGCCCGGGCTCGAACATGGCATAGCTGATATGATTGCCATCGTGCCAAACCCGAAATTCGGCACGCATCCGATAATGTTTTTCAGGCGAAGCAAACACCTGCCATTCGGGTGGGGAAAATTCGGCAAAACGCTGTTTCAGGTAGCCTACTTTTTGTTGCAGCTGGGCGGTGTATTCAGGGCTGGGCTGGGTCATGGGGAGCGTGGGGATTGGAGCAAAAAATAAGGATTATAGCGGGAAATGAAGAAGCTACCTGAAAGCGAAGCGGGGGCTATACAAAACCCAGATTCCAGATTATCGCAAGCGGGTAGCAAATACTCTTCCTACCTTGCTAAAGAGGCTACCTGAAACTTTCAGGTAGCCTTTTGCACTCTCGTGCCATCAACGCCGATATTCGTTCAACAGCGTTTCCTGCATATCCAGCCCTTCTTCCCCTTCCTGCGCAACGGCACGAACATAGCTGCCGTCGGGCTGCATCAGCCAGGCTTTGCGGTTGTCGGCCAGGGCGAGGGTGAGGGCTTCGCGCATGATGCGCTGTTTGAGGGCCGGGTTTTCCACGGGAGTGCAGATTTCAATGCGGCGGAAGAAGTTGCGGCTCATCCAATCGGCGCTGGCAATGAAGAGCTCTTCGCGCCCGCCGCTGTGGAAGTAGAACACGCGGGAGTGTTCGAGCAGGCGGCCGATGATGGAGCGCACGCGGATGTTTTCGGAAAGACCGGGCACACCGGGGCGCAGGGTGCACATGCCACGCACGATTAAATCTATTTGCACGCCTGCCCGGCTAGCTTCATACAGGGCGCGGATGATACCGGGCTCGATCAGCGAATTCATCTTGACAATGATGCGGGCGGGGCGGCCGGCGCGGGCTTCGGCGGTTTCGGCGGCGATGCGCTCCAGCAGCATGGGGCTGAGGGTGAAGGGGCTTTGATAAAGCTTGTTAAGCCGCGTGGGCTGGCCCAGGCCGGTGATTTCCATAAAGATGGCGTTCACGTCGGCGGTGATGGCTTCATCGGCGGTGAGTAGGCCGAAGTCGGTGTAGATGCGGGAGGTGCCTTGGTGGTAGTTGCCGGTACCGAGGTGGGCGTAGCGTTTCAGGTAGCCTCCTTCGCGGCGGATAACCAGCGCCATTTTGGCGTGCACTTTGTAGCCGAACACGCCGTATACCACATGTGCGCCGGCGCTTTCGAGGCGGCGCGCCCAGTTGACATTATTTTCTTCGTCAAACCGCGCCATCAGCTCCACCACCACGGTTACCTGTTTGCCCGCGTTGGCGGCGGCAATCAGGGCGCGGGCAAGGTCGGAATGGGTGCCAGTGCGGTAGATCGTCATCTTGATAGCCACCACATCCGGGTCGGCAGCCGCTTCTTGGATGAAGCGCACGGTGGGGGCGATGGATTGGTAGGGGTGGTGCAGCAGCACGTCATGCTGTTTGAGCACCTCAGGCATGGGCTGGTCTTTGCGCACATCTTTGGGCAGGCCGGGCACGAAGGGCGGGAATTTCAAATCGGCACGATCCACCATATCGGGCACAGCCATCAGCCGCACCAGGTTCACGGGGCCAACCACTTGGTAGAGCTCGTTCGGGCTCAAATTGCATTGCGTGAGCAGGAATCCAGCCACATGCGGCGGACAGTTGTCGGCCACTTCCAGCCGCACTTCGTCGCCATACTGCCGCCCGCGCAGCTCGGTTTGCACGGCGGCGCGCAAGTTGGTGAGGTCTTCTTCGTCCACCGTGAGCTCGCTGTTGCGCGTGAGGCGGAATTGGTAGCAGCCTTCCACCTCCATGCCGGGGAAGAGTTTGTGCACATAAGCGTGCAAAATGGAGGAAAGCAGCACGAAGCCGTGCCCTTCACCAAGCTCGTCGGGCAGCTTCACCACGCGCGGCAGAATGCGCGGCGCCTGCACCACGGCCATGCCGGAAGCGCGGCCGAAAGCGTCTTTGCCGGAAAGCGCCACCGCGAAGTTGAGCGATTTGTTGAGCAGGCGCGGGAAAGGGTGTGCCGGGTCGAGCCCCAGCGGGGTGAGGATGGGCAGCAGCTCGCGGTCGAAATAGCTTTCAACCCAGGCGCACTGTTTGTCTGTCCACTGGTGGCGCGGGTAAAAGAAAATGCCCTCTTTGCGCAACGCGGGAATCAGCTCTTTGTTAAACAGCTCATATTGCTCCTGAATTAATTTTTTGGCCTCAGCAGCAGCGGCAGCCATGGTTTCGGCGGGCGTGGTGCCGTTATCCAAAAGCGCGTGCGGGTTGAGCTGGCTTTCCTTCTTCAGCCAAGCCATGCGCACTTCGAAAAATTCGTCTAAATTGGAAGAAACGATACACAAAAAGCGCAACCGCTCCAAAAGCGGCACGCCCTCGTCCCGTGCCTGCGCCAGCACGCGGCGGTTGAACGCCAGCAGGCTCAGTTCGCGGCAAAGGATGGTAGGCTGGTTCGGCATAAGGCTACCTGAAAAAGAAAAATGAATGAAAACGCTGTGTAAACAAACAGCTGTTTGGAGGGAATTAGCGCTATAATGATTATACCGCCATCGGCAAAGTGCCGTGCGCGGCAGCTATAGTTTATAGCAATTATCGTTCCAACCTGCGCCCGAAGACAAGATATGGGCACGAAGCAGGCCGAACGTTTCCACCCGCCACCTTTCGGGAGACCCATCATGCGAACCCTGCTCCTCATCTGCACCATCCTCTTCAGTGCCGCTGCAGTAGCCGAAACCAGCGCCCAAATCAACCTACAAATCAACCCCCATGCCGACTACTACTACAGTGGCCCGGACGGCTACCCCGGCTACTACCCCAACCGTAGCTACTATTTCTACAACGGCTCCAACCAATACGGCGGCGGCCAAATCCAAACCACCGAGCAATACAGCCGGGGCGGCATCGGCTACACCGAACACCGCAACTGCCACACCAGTGCCGGCTCCACCATCTGCACCGGCAACTGGCGGCCGGTATCGCCCGTGCGCGGCAATATCCAAATCAACTACCGGCGCTAAACGCCCCACGGCAATAAGCAATAGTAGAAAAGGCTACCTGAAAACCTATCGGATGGTTTTCAGGTAGCCTTTTCCATTCCCACGCAACCCGCAGCCAAACTATCGGTAAAACTGCTGCCCCATCCCGTTATCGCAATATTGCAGGCTCACCGTGCCGCCGCTGCCGTCTAGGCACAGGCCGTTGGCGGCGCTGCGGATGTGGCTGCCCTCGGTAACCCAATGCTGGCTGCGGCTGTTTTGGCAGGCGGTGGCGATGACAGGACTGCCGGCGCCGCCGGTGGCTTCGGCACACAAGCCGTTGATGTTGAGGCGCGGGCCGTCGAACATGAATTGTTGGTTATTGCGCCCGTGGCAGGGCTGGCTGACCAGGTAGGCGGGCATGCCGCTGCGTTCGAGGCCGAGGCAGGAATTGTCGGCGGCCTGGCGCAGCAGGGTGCGGCGGCCGTTGTTGAGCACGGGGCGGTAGTAGCCGTCGAGCGGGGAGCTTTCGCTCATGATGACGGTGGTGCCCGGGGCGGCATCCACGCGTACGGTTTTGTGCACGGTGTGTGTGGTTTCCACGGGTAAATCGAGCGAGAAGAACCGCCCGTCTGGGCCGTCGAGATAAGTGCAGGCGGGGAGGGCGAACAGGGCAAGCAGGAATAGCGGGATTTTCATTTCGGCTCTTTCGGTATGGCGGAGGAGTGGGCTACCTGAAAGCCGGCATCAACGGTCGGTGAGCAGTTTGCGCATCAGCCGGCATTCGATGCCGATTTCCTGGTTGAGCGGCAGCACGGCTTCGCCCAGCGGGCGGTAGCCGTTGAGCAGGTAAAACTGTTCGGAATTGAGCGAGGCGTAGAGCTTGAGCATGCCCAGCCCGTGTTGGTAGGCCAGCTCTTCGGCGCGGCCGAGCAGGGCAGTGCCGAGGCCTTGGCGCTGCACGAAGGGGTGCACATACAGCGCATCGAGCTGGGACTCTTGCAGATTAAGCTGGAAAAAGCCTTGGATATGGTGCTTAAATTCGATCACCCACAAGAGCTTGCGTTCGTCTTCGAGGGTATCGAGGTAGCTGTCGGGGCTGAGCAGGGCAAGCCAGGCTTGCAGCACGGCTTCGCTGTAGTTGCGGGCGCAGGTGTAGCGCACGGCGTATTGGTGGGCGTTGTAGATGTGTTCGCAATCTTGGATGCGTGCCGGACGCAGGTGGGTAATCAGGCTCATAACGGGCGGGTGGGTGCGGTGAAACTGGCGGAATTATATAGCTTGTCCAATAGAATAACCAATTGGCTCGGGCAATCGGGATATAATTGGGGCTACCTGAAAGTAGGGCTGCAACGCAGTTAAAACGGGCGTTGGCTGTTTTCAGGTAGCCTTCAAGCAGCGGGACAGATGTTTACAATATCTTGTATTTTGTTACAATCCGATTATCGGCAATACCCTTATTCCCCTTTCCAAACAGGAGCGGCAAGATGAAGCAATCAATGATGAACACGGCAGCGGGCGTATTGGCGGCAGTGCTATTGGGCAGTGCGGGCTTGGCATATGCCAACCCCTATCCGGTTGGCTCGCAGCAATGGCACAACTTTAATGGCATCATGCAGTCGGAAGCAGATCGGATACAACGCGAGCGCAATGCCGTACGGCAACAGCCAACCTACTCCGGCCCCACCGCCGCCGAAATACGCGCCTGGGAGCAGCGTGAGGCGGAGGTGCAAGCCGAAATCGCGGAACTGCGCCGCACGCCGTTTTGGATGGCTTTGGCTTGGAATTTTGATAAAGATACCATCACATGGCCTGGAGGGTACCCTTCTAAAGAAAGAGCCATTGAACGCGCAAAACAAATATGTAATTCTTCCAGTTGTCATGTATTTGCCACTTTTAGCAACAGTTGCGCGGTTGTGGTGAAAGCAACGGACAATCCGCGAGATACAAACGACTTGTTCGTTGGTATCAATCCTGACGACGAAATAGCGGCACAACAAGCCATGCGGGCCTGCCAGCGGGTACATGGTGTTACAAGAAGCAGGTGTTTCTACACAGGCGCGCATACCGGCAAGGGCGCAAACGGCACGGCTTTCTGCGTGGGCTACGACCACAGTCTTTACAATCAGCGCTAAAACCTGCCGTTTGAGGCTGACAAGGCTACCTGAAAATATTTCAGGTAGCCTTTCCCTTGCCAAGAACCTCTATAGCTAAAGCTCATTTTTTCATACCAGGCAGCGGGCAGTGCAGAAGGGGCAGGGGTGATTTTCAGCTTCGCAGAAATTCGTTTTACCCGTTTTCAGGCAGCTTCAAAGCTTGGGCGGGCTGCCTGAAAACGGAGAGTGCAATTCTAAGCGGAATCCTGTTTTTATACAGGGCGGCAAGGGAAATGCAGGCCTACGTTGCCAACCCTTTCCCACGGGGCGGGCAGCCTGCTTGGTTTCAGGCAGCCCATTCCTGCTTTCCAGACGCAACCCGCCACTATCCCAACATGTCCGGCTCAGGCAAATCAGCAAAGCCGCGTTCGCGGATGATTTGGCAGGAGTTGCCAGGTATCTTTTGCGTGCTTCACCGCTGCGCATGCCGTCGCAGGGCTCGCCGGTAAGCTGGAATTTGAAGTGGCGCAGTTCGGTGATGGATTCCATGTTTCAGGTAGCCTCTGCCGGGCGTGAGGCTACCTGAAATTTTAATTTCAATCGGTTTCCGCCATTTCCAGCGCTTGTTTGATGTCTACGGCCACGATGCGGGACACGCCTTTTTCCTGCATGGTTACGCCGATGAGCTGCTCGGCCATTTCCATGGTGAGGCGGTTGTGGGAAATATACAGGAACTGGGTTTGGGCAGACATTTCTTTCACCAGATTGCAGAAGCGGCCGGTGTTGGCATCGTCCAGCGGGGCGTCCACTTCGTCGAGCAGGCAGAAGGGGGCGGGATTGAGGCTGAACAGGGCGAACACGAGGCTCATGGCGGTGAGGGCTTTTTCGCCGCCGGAGAGCAGGTGGATGGTGCTGTTTTTCTTGCCGGGCGGGCGCGCCATGATGGATACGCCGGCGGTGAGCAAATCGTCGCCCACCATGTGCAGGCTGGCTTCGCCGCCGCCGAACAGGGTGGGGAAGAAGGTTTGCACTTTTTGGTTCACGGCATCGAAGGTGGCTTGGAAGCGCTGTTTGGTTTCGCCGTCGATTTGGGCGATGGCTTCTTCCAACAGCGCGATGGCGGATTGCAGGTCGGCGCGTTGGTTTTGGTAGTAGCCGTCGCGCTCGCGGGCTTCGGCCAATTCGTCGAGCGCGGCCAGGTTCACCGCGCCGAGGGCTTGGATGCGGCGGGAAATGCTGTCGATTTGCTGCGGCCAGTCGGTTTTCAGGTAGCCTGCCTGCTGTTCGGCTTCGAGCGCGGCGATATCAGCTTGGCGTGCCAATAAGTTATCGTGGAAGTGTTTGGCGTTGAGCAGGGCTTCCTGCTGCTGCAACAGGGCGGTTTGAGCGGCCTGCTGCCACTGCGGCAGCTCGGCAGCCAAAGCCTGCTGGCGGGCGTATTGCTGCCTGCCCTGCTCTTGGGTTTCGGCCAGCTCGGCGGCGGCGGCCTGGATTTGCTCTTCCAGCGTGAAGGCGGCTTCGGCCAGTTCTTCCAGCTGCAGGCGTTGCTCGTCTTCGCCGTCTTCGGCGTAGGTGAGGGCGAGCTCGCTCTGGCGGTGCTGCCAGTCGGCTTTTTGCTGCACCAGCGCGGCCATGCGGGCGGTGATATTTTGCAGCTGCTGGGTTTGGCGGTGGGCTTCGATTTCGGCGGCGCTGCGGCGGCGGTCGGCTTCGAGCACGGCTTGGCGGGCTTGGCGCAGGGCTTGCTGCGCCTGCTGGCTGTGCTCGGCTTGGGTGCGGCTTTCTGCTTCCAGTTCGGGCATGCGCTCTTCGAGGGCAGCGGTTTCTTCAGCCAGAATTTCGGCAGCACACGCCAGCTCTTCCGC
Organism: Eikenella exigua; assembly: GCF_008805035.1. NCBI lineage: Bacteria > Pseudomonadati > Pseudomonadota > Betaproteobacteria > Neisseriales > Neisseriaceae > Eikenella > Eikenella exigua. The sequence goes on from NZ_CP038018.1 coordinate 1,645,029, forward strand.
CTCCTGCGCCAGCCGGGTCTGTTCTTGGGCAATGTGTTCATGCCGCTGCTGCGCCTGTGCGGCACGGGCGGCAAGCGCACCGGCCTGCTGTTGGGCGACGGCCAAGTCGGCGGCGAGGCGGCGTTGCTCGGTTTGGGCCTGGCGCAGCTCGGTTTCGGCTTGAGCTTGCTGCTGCGCCAGTTGCTTGGCTTCGGCTCGGGCTAGCTGAAACTGCGGCTGCCATTCGGCCAATGCTGCGGCGATTTCATCGTGGCGAGTACGGTGGCGTATATGCTGGCTGCCGCTGTCGGCATGATGCAGCAGCACGCCGAGGCGGTCGATGCGGTGGCCTTGCGGGGTGAGCCATTCTTGGCCGGGCTCGAGGCGGCTGCGATGCGCCAGCGCGTAATCCAAATTAGGCGCACACAAAATGCCTTCGAGCCAATGGGCTAAGGCTACCTGAAAAGGCGGCTCGGCCTGGATTTGGTGAATCAGCGCCTGAGCCGGGCTGGCGGCGCGGTGGGCATGGGCTTCGCGGTTGAACCAGGCGGCTGCAGCTTCAGGCAACGGCGACGGCGGCTGGAAATCGGCAGGCAGCGCGCGGGCGTTGAGCCGCTCGCCCAACACGGCGGCCAGTGCGCCTTGCCACTCTTTTGGCACGCGGATGTGCTGCCACAGGGCGGGCGCATCGGCTTGCTCGCTGCCCTGCCAGAAGTTGTGGCGGGCATTGTCGGCCAACAGGGCGGCGAGGGTTTTCTGCTCGGCTTCGGCAGCGAGAATGCGGCGTTCGTGTTCCTGTTCGCGTTCGCGGGCGGCCACGAGGGCGGTTTTCAGGTAGCCTGTTTGTTCTTCGAGCTGTTGCAGTCGCTTCTCACCCTGTTGATATTGGGTGGCAAGGGTATCGGCCTGAGCTTGGATGGCGGCGGTGCTCTGCCCGACATCGCCTTGCAGGGCGGCAGCTTCCTGTTGCAAACGGGCTTGGCGCTCTTGCAGCCGGCTAATGTTTTGACGGCTGTGTTGCAGTTGCTGCTGCTTCAGGGCGAGCTCACGGCGGAGGCGGGCGGCTTCATCGTGCCGGCTGTGCTGCTGCTCGGCAGCCTGCTGCTGGGCGGCTTCGAGTTCGGGCAGTTGCTCTTCGAGGGCGGCGGCTTCGGCGGTGAGCAGCTCAAGCTGCATCTGTTGCTGCTCAACGGCCTGCTCGGCTTGGGCGTGTTGCTGTTGTAGCTCGACGTGTTCGCTGTCGATTTTTTGAAGGGCGGCTTGGGCGGCAGCCTGTTCGCGTTCGAGTCGCTGGCGTTGGCTCTGCCGCGAGCGGATTTGCTCTTCGAGGCGGGCGGTTTGCTCGCGCAGCAGGGCGTGCTGTTGGTTGAGCCGGTATTGCTCAGCCTGCTGGTGCTGCTCGGTTTGGCGCAACACTTGCACGGCATCGTTCATGGCCTGGTTTTGGCGGACGAGTTCGTCTTGCCGCTCGCGGGCGCGTTCGTGTTCGGCAGCAGCGCGATCGGCGGCGGCAAGAGTGTGCCGCCATTGGGCGAAATCGTGGCGGTTTTGCGCGTGGTTGAGTTCGGCGGTGAGACTGCGGTAGCGTTCGGCAGCGGCGGCCTGGCGTTGGAGTTTTTCCACTTGGCGGCCGAGTTCGGACTGCAAGTCGCCGAGGCGTTGGAGGTGTTCGCGGGTGTCGCGCAGGCGGTTTTCGGTTTCGCGGCGGCGTTCTTTATATTTGGATACGCCGGCGGCTTCTTCGATGTGGGCGCGCAATTCTTCGGGGCGGGCTTCGATGATGCGGGCAATCATGCCCTGCTCAATCACGGCATAGCCGCGCGCACCGACGCCGGTGCCGAGGAAAAGGTCGGTGATGTCGCGGCGGCGCACTTGCTGGCCGTTGATGTAATAGCTGGATTCGCCTTGGCGGGTGAGCTGGCGGCGGATGCTGATTTCGCCGTATTGCCCCCATGCGCCCTGCAGGCTGCCATCGGCATTGCTGAACACGAGCTCCACGGAGGCGCGGGGGGCGGAGCGGCGGGTGGTGGCGCCGTTGAAAATCACGTCTTGCATACTCTCGCCGCGCAGCTGTTTGGCCGAGGCTTCGCCCAGCACCCAGCGCACGGCGTCGATAACGTTGGATTTGCCGCAGCCGTTGGGCCCGATCACGGCCACCAGTTGGCCGGGCACGTGGATGGTGGTGGGGTCGGTGAAAGATTTGAAGCCGGCAAGTTTGATGTGGGTGAGGCGCATGAAAAACAATGAAAAAGCGGAATGTTGTATTTTAAAAGAAAGGCGGCAGGGCAGGCTACCTGAAAAAGGCTACCTGAAACAAGAAATAGGTTTCAGGTAGCCTTTTGCCGAGCCTTCCTGCGCCGCCTGGCGCGCCGATACCAAGCAATGCTGAGCCAAAGCCAGCCTGCTCCGGCTACTGTGGCGGCGCGTGTCCAAAGGCGGGCATACAGCCGCCAGTTTTCGGTTTCTTCCTGCGGGCTGAAGGCGGCGCGGTAGTGCCGCTCGCTGCCGTCTTTGGTGTAGGCGAGCTCGGTAATCACATGGTAGCTCAACCAATGGGCCTGGATAAGGCTTTGTACAGTCAGCTTTTCTTCACGCTGCCAAACGTTTTCGTCATATTGGCACAACGGGTCGGCCAGGTTGCGGCAATCCAAATTGAGCTGTTTTCCTTCGGCGATGCGGATGCTGCCGGCCACGTGGAGGTTGTCGTCATCGTCATACCATTGGCGCCGCTGCAGCTCAGCGGTGGCATGATGCGTATAAGCCACGGCTACGTTCAAATGCCGCTGCCGCTTGCTCAACTCAGCCGAAGTTACCAATGCGCCCATGCCTAACGCAACGGCCAGCAGCATGCCGAATAGCCAAAATACGGGCAGGCTAAACGAAATACGCATTATGTTGCGGTCGAGCTGCTGTTTTTCCTGCCGCATCCGCCGCATGGTGTGAAAAAAATTGCCCATTTGCTTTCCTGTATGCAGTGGCTGATTGTATAGCGAAACAGGCAAGGTAGGCCATGAATAGGCTGAGGCTACCTGAAAGCAGGTTACTGCCAAACCAGAAACAGCCCGCCAAATGATAGATTTGCTTTTGCCAAACAATAGCATTTTGTAATACAATGCCAATTTTGAGTAACAACTCATTTACCATTCAAATCAATGGATAAGCAAAAGAAACTCGTTACGGTGATGGTGTTGGACGAACACCGCACCGAAACTTTCGTGATCGCTGAATCACGGCTGCGCGCTATCAAGCCCACCGTCATCGGCCTTTCCGTGGCCACGGTGACGCTCTTGGCTGCTCTGTTGGCGTTGGGTTGGCACCACTACCAAAGCTACAACCGCTTTGCGCAACAACAACAGCAAACTCAAGCACTCAGCCAGCAAATCGAAGACTTGAAAGAAGCGCGTTCCGCTGAGGTTAGCGCCAAACTCAATCAGCTCGCCCAATCCGAAAAAGCCGTGGCCGATCTGCAAAACTACCTACGTCAGCGAGGTGCGAACGTACCCACCCCAAAACCAGCTACCGCTTCCGAAGAAGGCAAGCCCATCCACCAAGCCGGCGGCCCGCGCAACATCCTACCGCCAGCCGACACGCCAGAATTCAGCCAAACTATTGAAAATCTACTCAAAGTAGCCAACAATGTACCACTTGGCCGCCCCGCTCAAGGCGGAATCTCCTCCGGCTTCGGCCCCAGGCACAACCCGTTTAGCGGCAAAGGCAGCGAGTTTCATCATGGCCTAGATTTTCGCGGCAACATTGGCGACCCCGTACGCGTTACTGCCAACGGCACAGTGGAATTTGCCGGCACCATGAACGGCTACGGCCAAGTGGTGAAAGTGCGCCACGGCTACGGCTACAGCACTGTGTATGGACATTTATCGCACATCGGCGTGCAACCCGGCCAAACTGTTAAAGCCGGCGACCTCATCGGCAAAATCGGCTCCACCGGCCGCTCCACCGGCCCGCATCTGCACTACGAAGTGCGCCTCAACAACGAGCCGCACGATCCCGCCACTTTCCTCAGCCTCGCAAAATAAACACGCGCGGCACTCCATTTCAATTCAATCCGCGGAGAAACAACCATGTTTAAAGATAAAAAAGACCGTTCCCAACCCAGCAACTCCACCAGCGCCATCGACACCATCATCGGCGCACAATGCCGGATTCAGGGCGACATCCTGAGCCAGCAATCGGTGAAAATCGACGGCCAAATCCAAGGCAATGTGCAAGCCGGCGGCACCGTCATCGTTGGCGACAAAGGCGCGGTGAATGGCGACATCCGCGGCAGCGATCTGATCGTGTTCGGCAAAACCGAAGGTCTGATTGAAGTGAAAAAACTACACCTCAAGCCCAACGCTCGCGTAACTGGCAACATCCGCACCCAATCCCTACAAGTGGAAGATGGAGCCGTTTACACTGGCGATATCCGCATGGATCGCAATGCCGGCAACGCCTCCCTTCCTCCTGCCGGCATCTCCCCGGGAAAAGCCATCGCCGCACCGGCAGATAAGCTAGCAAATAAATAGTCTTGCCCGGTCTGAGGAAGAGGCTGTCTGAAACATTCAGCTAGCCTCTCTCCTTTCCTCGTTCCATTCCTCACCCATTTCTTCATCTCCTCTTCTCTCTCGTTTCTTTATCCCCACTTCCTTTTCCAACTCACACTGTACCGCTATCCCGGATTTCCATCCATTCCTTTCATCATACTCCCACAAAGCACAACACCCGCCATCAGGCGGGTGTCGTAAATAGGTGTTTGGCAGTGTCCTACTTTCGCACGGGTATCCGCACTATCATCGGCGCTGGTTCGTTTCACGGCCCTGTTCGGGATGGGAAGGCGTGGGACCAAACCGCTATGGCCGCCAAACTTAAACTGTACAAATCGTCAAGCCGCCGGTAGCGTCCACTCCGGCCAATCAAATCAAACTGTCCTGTCCGGCTATACTAACCAAACAATCGGGTAATGTGTATCGATTCCAGTAAGCTTTATTCTCTATGAGTGCCCTTCCCGGTGTCTCCACACCGCAAAGCACTTCAAATGATAGAGCCAAGCCTCACGAGCAATTAGTATGGGTTAGCTGCACGCGTTGCCGCGCTTCCACACCCCACCTATCAACGTCCTGGTCTAGAACGACTCTTCAGCGCGGTTATACCGCAAGGGAAGTCTCATCTCCAGGCAGGTTTCGCGCTTAGATGCTTTCAGCGCTTATCCTTCCCGAACTTAGCTACCCGGCGATGCCACTGGCGTGACAACCGGTACACCAGAGGTTCGTCCACTCCGGTCCTCTCGTACTAGGAGCAGCCCCTGTCAAACTTCCAACGCCCACTGCAGATAGGGACCAAACTGTCTCACGACGTTTTAAACCCAGCTCACGTACCACTTTAAATGGCGAACAGCCATACCCTTGGGACCGACTACAGCCCCAGGATGTGATGAGCCGACATCGAGGTGCCAAACTCCGCCGTCGATATGAACTCTTGGGCGGAATCAGCCTGTTATCCCCGGAGTACCTTTTATCCGTTGAGCGATGGCCCTTCCATTCAGAACCACCGGATCACTATGTCCTGCTTTCGCACCTGCTCGACTTGTCGGTCTCGCAGTTAAGCTACCTTTTGCCATTGCACTATCAGTCCGATTTCCGACCGGACCTAGATAACCTTCGAACTCCTCCGTTACTCTTTGGGAGGAGACCGCCCCAGTCAAACTGCCTACCATGCACGGTCCCCGATCCGGTTTACGGACCTGGGTTAGAACCTCAAAGTCACCAGGGTGGTATTTCAAGGACGGCTCCACAGAAACTAGCGCCTCTGCTTCTAAGCCTCCCACCTATCCTACACAAGTGACTTCAAAGTCCAATGCAAAGCTACAGTAAAGGTTCACGGGGTCTTTCCGTCTAGCAGCGGGTAGATTGCATCTTCACAACCACTTCAACTTCGCTGAGTCTCGGGAGGAGACAGTGTGGCCATCGTTACGCCATTCGTGCGGGTCGGAACTTACCCGACAAGGAATTTCGCTACCTTAGGACCGTTATAGTTACGGCCGCCGTTTACTGGGGCTTCGATCCGATGCTCTCACATCTTCAATTAACCTTCCAGCACCGGGCAGGCGTCACACCCTATACGTCCACTTTCGTGTTTGCAGAGTGCTGTGTTTTTAATAAACAGTCGCAGCCACCGATTCTCTGCGACCCTCCAAAGCTTACGGAGTAAATCCTTCACCTCAGAGGGCATACCTTCTCCCGAAGTTACGGTATCAATTTGCCGAGTTCCTTCTCCCGAGTTCTCTCAAGCGCCTTAGAATTCTCATCCTGCCCACCTGTGTCGGTTTGCGGTACGGTTCGATTTAAGCTGGAGCTTAGTGGCTTTTCCTGGAAGCGTGGTATCAGTCACTTCGTATCCGTAGATACTCGTTATCGCTTCTCGGTGTTATGAAGAACCGGATTTGCCTAATTCTTCCACCTACTAGCTTGAACAAACTATTCCAACAGTTTGCTGACCTAACCTTCTCCGTCCCCACATCGCACTTAAATCAAGTACGGGAATATTAACCCGTTTCCCATCGACTACGCATCTCTGCCTCGCCTTAGGGGCCGACTCACCCTGCGCCGATGAACGTTGCGCAGGAAACCTTGGGCTTTCGGCGAGCGGGCTTTTCACCCGCTTTATCGCTACTCATGTCAACATTCGCACTTCTGATACCTCCAGCATTCCTTACGAAACGCCTTCTCAGGCCTACAGAACGCTCCCCTACCATGCACGCTTCATTAAAACAGCTAACCCCATCTACCATACTCGACTTTGATGGGCGCTTTCCGTCACTTTGCTCCGGCAAGCTGTTTTAATGAAGCATGCATCCGCAGCTTCGGTTATAGATTTGAGCCCCGTTACATCTTCCGCGCAGGATGACTCGACCAGTGAGCTGTTACGCTTTCTTTAAATGATGGCTGCTTCTAAGCCAACATCCTGGCTGTCTAAGCCTTCCCACTTCGTTTACCACTTAATCTATCATTTGGGACCTTAGCTGGCGGTCTGGGTTGTTTCCCTTTCGACAACGGACGTTAGCACCCGCTGTCTGTCTCCCATGATTGCACTTTCCGGTATTCTGAGTTTGCCATGGGTTGGTAAGTCGCAATGACCCCCTAGCCATAACAGTGCTTTACCCCCGGAAGTGATACATGAGGCACTACCTAAATAGTTTTCGGGGAGAACCAGCTATCTCCGAGTTTGTTTAGCCTTTCACCCCTATCCACAGCTCATCCCCGCATTTTGCAACATGCGTGGGTTCGGTCCTCCAGTACCTGTTACGGCACCTTCAACCTGGCCATGGATAGATCACTCGGTTTCGGGTCTACACCCAGCAACTATGACGCCCTATTAAGACTCGGTTTCCCTACGCCTCCCCTATCCGGTTAAGCTCGCTACTGAATGTAAGTCGTTGACCCATTATACAAAAGGTACGCAGTCACACAATAAAGTGCTCCCACTGTTTGTATGCATCAGGTTTCAGGTTCTATTTCACTCCCCTCCCGGGGTTCTTTTCGCCTTTCCCTCACGGTACTGGTTCACTATCGGTCGATGATGAGTATTTAGCCTTGGAGGATGGTCCCCCCATCTTCAGACAGGATTTCTCGTGTCCCGCCCTACTTGTCATATGCTTAGTACCACTGCCGGAATTTCGGATACAGGGCTATCACCCACTATGGCGGAAGTTTCCAATTCCTTCTCCTATCCCGACGGCTATCACATACAGGCTGCTCCGCGTTCGCTCGCCACTACTTGCGGAATCTCGGTTGATTTCTTTTCCTCCGGGTACTTAGATGGTTCAGTTCTCCGGGTTCGCTTCTCTAAGCTTATATATTCAGCTTAGGATACACATTGCTGTGTGGGTTCCCCCATTCGGACATCACCGGATCAAAGCTCTATTGCCAGCTCCCCGATGCTTTTCGCAGGCTTACACGTCCTTCGTCGCCTATCATCGCCAAGGCATCCACCTGATGCACTTATTCACTTGACTCTATCATTTGAAGCGCCTCTTTGACTTCGCCCGCGCTGCGTTGACTACAGCTGGGGCTTAAGGCCTCCACTCTGATAAAGCTTACTGCTTGTTGTGTCCGAACCCTGCCTTTTGCGTTTCAGGATTCGGTCGATACAATCATCACCCAAATTTCTGTATGACTTATCTTTAGGATAAGCCTTACTTCGTTTGTTTGTTGATTTCGGCTTGCCAATTTGTTAAAGATCGATGCGTTTTGACTTCGCAAATAAAAATAAACTACCGCTCAAAACTGCAACATGTAACAGCTTGCTCGCATATTTAGCATACTTTTATTTGGAAAGTATTGTGTGGTGGAGGCAAACGGGATCGAACCGATGACCCCCTGCTTGCAAAGCAGGTGCTCTACCAACTGAGCTATGCCCCCAGTACCTGGGCGGATCTGCTCCACTCTACGCCTACTGGTGGGTCTGGGAGGACTTGAACCTCCGACCCCACGCTTATCAAGCGTGTGCTCTAACCAGCTGAGCTACAAACCCAACATTCTCTTCGCATCTGTATCCGATTACCGATAGGTGTGGATGCTCTACCCCTACTTTTTCTCTAGAAAGGAGGTGATCCAGCCGCAGGTTCCCCTACGGCTACCTTGTTACGACTTCACCCCAGTCATGAAGCATACCGTGGCAAGCGAGCTCCTTGCGGTTACCCTACCTGCTTCTGGTATCCCCCACTCCCATGGTGTGACGGGCGGTGTGTACAAGACCCGGGAACGTATTCACCGCAGTATGCTGACCTGCGATTACTAGCGATTCCGACTTCATGCACTCGAGTTGCAGAGTGCAATCCGGACTACGATCGGTTTTCTGGGATTGGCTCCGCCTCGCGGCTTGGCTACCCTCTGTACCGACCATTGTATGACGTGTGAAGCCCTGGTCATAAGGGCCATGAGGACTTGACGTCATCCCCACCTTCCTCCGGTTTGTCACCGGCAGTCTCATTAGAGTGCCCAACTAAATGATGGCAACTAATGACAAGGGTTGCGCTCGTTGCGGGACTTAACCCAACATCTCACGACACGAGCTGACGACAGCCATGCAGCACCTGTGTTACGGCTCCCGAAGGCACCCCTCTATCTCTAAAGGGTTCCGTACATGTCAAAACCAGGTAAGGTTCTTCGCGTTGCATCGAATTAATCCACATCATCCACCGCTTGTGCGGGTCCCCGTCAATTCCTTTGAGTTTTAATCTTGCGACCGTACTCCCCAGGCGGTCGATTTCACGCGTTAGCTACGCTACTAAGCAATCAAGTTGCCCAACAGCTAATCGACATCGTTTAGGGCGTGGACTACCAGGGTATCTAATCCTGTTTGCTACCCACGCTTTCGAGCATGAACGTCAGTGTTATCCCAGGGGGCTGCCTTCGCCATCGGTATTCCTCCACATCTCTACGCATTTCACTGCTACACGTGGAATTCTACCCCCCTCTGACACACTCTAGCTATCCAGTTCAGAACGCAGTTCCCAGGTTGAGCCCGGGGATTTCACATCCTGCTTAAATAACCATCTGCGCTCGCTTTACGCCCAGTAATTCCGATTAACGCTCGCACCCTACGTATTACCGCGGCTGCTGGCACGTAGTTAGCCGGTGCTTATTCTTTCGGTACCGTCAGCAAAGGGTGGTATTAGCACCCTCCTTTTCTTCCCGAACAAAAGTACTTTACAACCCGAAGGCCTTCTTCATACACGCGGCATGGCTGGATCAGGGTTGCCCCCATTGTCCAAAATTCCCCACTGCTGCCTCCCGTAGGAGTCTGGGCCGTGTCTCAGTCCCAGTGTGGCGGATCGTCCTCTCAGACCCGCTACTGATCGTCGCCTTGGTAGGCCTTTACCCCACCAACTAGCTAATCAGTTATCGGCCGCTCGAATAACGCGAGGTCTTGCGATCCCCCGCTTTCTCCCTCAGGACGTATGCGGTATTAGCCAATCTTTCGATTGGTTATCCCCCATTACTCGGTACGTTCCGATATATTACTCACCCGTTCGCCACTCGCCGGCAGTAGTGCAAGCACTACCCCGCTGCCGTTCGACTTGCATGTGTAAAGCATGCCGCCAGCGTTCAATCTGAGCCAGGATCAAACTCTTATGTTCAATCTCTAACTTAATACTTCTGGTCTGCTTCAAAGAAATCGACAGAACAATGTTAAACATCGTCTTGTCTTCTTCTCAACAGTGCAGGTGTAAAACACCCACACTTATCGGTAATCTGATTGTTAAAGAGCTGCTGAACCGTAAAACCGACAACAAAACCGTGCCGTAAGGAACAGCGAAGATGCGGACTATACGCCTACCAAAATATTTTGTCAAATACCGGAAAACAAAATATCCACAAACAAAAACTAAATCACTAAGACGGAAGAAGTTTCATTAGCGGAAAATTGCGTACCACATCTGCCACCATTCTCATCCATCCCCTTTTCTAGTTAAACGACATAGAATATACGCCGTTAAAAACATCCCATAGGTTTCCAGTATGAATTTCCCGCCCTGCCAAGTTCCCTTCATCCGCCCACGCCGGATGCGTAGAGATGATTTTTCTCGTTGCCCGATGCGGTAAGCATCCCCTCACTTAATCTACCCTGTATTCGTGCTGGAGCAATGCTCTGGCAACGAGCCCATTCCTTCCATGCCCGACATTGAGCGGCAAACCTTGGATAACCTGCTGCACCAAGCTGAGCAAGCTTGCGAACTGGGCATTCCCATGCTGACCTTATTTCCTGCTTCAGTGCCGCATAAAGACCTAACTGCCAGCGAAGCCTACAACTCAGAAGCATCGTACCGCACACCGTACGCGCCTTGCGCGACCGCTCTCCCGAGTTGGGCATGATGACTGATGTAGCACTCGACCCCTACACCAGTCACGGCCAAGACAGCTTGATTGATGAAAATGGCTACGTATGTATTATAATGATGAAACCATAGAAGTGCTGATTAAATAAGCATATGCCACGCTGAAGCCGGCGTACAAGTGGTTGCCCCTCCGATATGATGGACGGTCGTATTGGCTCCATCCACGCGCCATCCACGAAGCCTTGGAAGATGCCGGCCACATCCATACCCGACTGATGGCCTATTCTGCTAAATTATGCTTCCACCTTCTACGGTCCGTTCCGCGATGCAGTGGGCAGTTCCGCCAACTTAGGCAAGGCTGACAAACGCACTTATCAAATGGGTCCCGCCAACAGCAACAAAGCCTTGCACGAAATCGCATTTGACCAGACATGGTGATGGTGAAGCCTAGCCTGCCCTATCTCAATGCCATCCGCTGCATGAAAGACCAATTCGGCGTACTCTCCTATGCCTACCAAATATCCAGCGAATACACCATGCTCCAAGCCGCCATCAAAAACGGCTGGCTTGACGGCAACAAAGTTATCATCGAAAGCCTGCTCGCCTTTAAACGCACCGGCGCAGACGGCATTCTCACCTATTACGCCATTGAAGCGGCCAAACAGCTAAGCTAACCGCCCAAGCCGGGCTCACCTGCATTCCCTGCGCCCCCAAAGCCCGCACATTACAGGCCGCCCGGTACAGCCAGCACAAAAACACCAAACCCGAACACAGCAGCAAACCAACCAACACCCAAGTTCCAGACACTGCCACCCTGCCAAGTTGCCGAGTTCCCCTGTCGACAATTCCAGCCAACCCAACGCCTTCAACAAAACCATTCCCACCAGCCAACTCAATAATTGGCTCAGGCACACCAATACCGCCAAAAGTTGCACCCGCTGAGTAAGGCTGGCTTAGGCGAAATGTGTATTCACGCTGTCGTTTAGTCATCATATTGCCCCTTGAGTTAAACGTTTGAGGCTACCTGAAACCCTCATCACACTTTCAGGTGGCCTTTCTGCATTCAAATCACTTAGGCGGCAATCACATGCCCTGTTTCAAGCTAGCTTCGATGAAGTCGTCCAAATCGCCGTCGAGCACAGCTTTGGTGTTACCGGTTTCGTAGCTGGTGCGCAAGTCTTTGATGCGAGAGGAATCGAGCACATAAGAGCGGATTTGGCTGCCCCAGCCCACGTCTGATTTACCTTCTTCCAGCGCCTGTTTTTCCTCGTTGCGCTTACGCATTTCCAACTCAAACAGCTTGGCACGCAGCATTTCTTCGCACACGCGGCGGTTGTCGTGCTGCGAGCGGCTGTTTTGCGACTGCACCACGATGCCGGTGGGAATATGCGTCATGCGCACGGCGGAGTCGGTTTTGTTGATGTGCTGGCCGCCGGCACCGGATGCGCGGTAGGTATCGGTGCGCACGTCTGCCGGGTTGATTTCCACTTCGAAGCTGTCGTCCACTTCGGGGTAGACGAATACGGAGGCAAAGGAGGTGTGGCGTTTGTTGTTGGAGTCGAATGGCGAGTGGCGCACCAGGCGGTGCACACCGGTTTCGGTGCGCAGCAGACCATAGGCGTATTCGCCCTCCAGGCGGATGGTGGCGCGATTGATACCGGCGATTTCGCCGTCGTCCTGCTCCATGATTTCCACTTTGAAGCCTTTGCGCTCGCCATAGCGCACATACATGCGCAGGAGCATGCCGGCCCAATCTTCGGCTTCGGTGCCGCCGGCGCCGGCCGTGATGTCGATAAAGCAGTTGTTCACGTCGGCAGGCTGGCTGAACATGCGCTTGAATTCGAGCTCGGCCATTTGTTTTTCCAACTCAGCTACGTCTTCCTCAATAGCAGCGAAGCTGTCTTCATCGCCCTCTTCCAGCGCCATATCGATGAGTAGGCGGTTGTCGTCGATGCCGCTGGCGATATTGTCGAGCGTGAGCACAATGCCTTCGAGCACTTTGCGCTCTTTGCCGATTTCTTGGGCGCGTTTGGGATCGTTCCAAAGCTCGGGATCTTCGGATAGGCCGACCACTTCTTCCAGCCGGTCTTTTTTGCCGTCGTACTCGAGATACACGCGAATTTCGCCACTGCGTTTTTCTAAATCGGCGAGGGTGTTGTTGAGCAGGTTGATGCGTTCGGCTTCCATAATTATTGTCTTGTTTAATGCGTTAAATTCAGGGGATGTATTGTAACAGATTCGGAATGGCTACCTGAAAAAGCGCAGCCCCCGAACTCTCCTCTATTTAGAATTCGGGGGCTGCTTTTAGCAGGTTTGTCTAAACTGTATTCAGACCGGTTTGCTATAACCGACTAATACGGCTCTTTCAGGTCGAATTTCTTACCAGCAACCTGACCGTAGATCAGCCAGCCGAAGAAAGTTACCAAACCACCACCGAGCATGGCGTCTGCGCCTGAACCATACAGGGCATAGAAACTGTATATATTGCCAACCAAGGCAACGAAAGTGGTTACTTTCAATTCACCAGCCGGCACGTTGCTGACTTTCTGCATTACATACAGGGCAGACATAGACAGTACGTAGGGCACGAGGTTGGTTACTACAGCCAAGTTCACCAATACGTCGAACTGCTCACTCAAGCTCGGGCTTATGGTCATCAGGGAGAGCAGGGTTTGAACCACGCACAGGATGATCATACCTACCAACGGAGTGTTAGATTTGGTAACAGAGCTGAACGCTTTGGGGAAGTAACCTTGGTCAGCACTGGATTTGAACACTTGAGCCACAGTGAACTGCCAACCCAACAGGGAACCAGTACAAGCCAGCACCATCAAACCCATTACCACTTTACCGATAGTCGGATTAAAGATTTGGGCAAATACCAAACCGAACGGACCATCAGAGGCAGCCAAAGTAGAATTGTCTACAATACCAGCTACTACGTTGGTAGAAACAATGTAGATTACCGCAGTCATCATGGTACCACCCAATACAGCGATCGGTACGTTTTTCTCGGGGTTTTCTACAGCATCGGAGTTTGCACAAGCAGATTCCAAGCCAAGGAATGACCACAGAGTGATTGAGATGGATTTCGGCAGTGCTTCAAACACACCGTAGTTATGCGGGTTCCAAGCGGCAGCATATTTAGCGCCATCAAACCAGAACCAGCCGATAATGGAAATACCAACCACCGGAATCACCACGCCCCACACGGTGAAGCTGCCGATGCGTCCGGTGATGGATGCGCCGCCGAAGTTAGCAACCGTGGTTACCCATACGAAGATAATGGTCCACATGGCTACTTGCTGCGGAGAAAGCTGCCATTCCATCAACTGGGCAAGGTAGCCTACTGCGGTAATAGCAATAGCGATGTTGGCAATTACAAGAGAAACGGCGTAGGTGTAGTTGGCAATAAAGTTACCGGATCTACCGAAGGCATACTCGGCATAACCACCCATACCACCAGTATTTTTACTGAAGCGGCCACACTTAGCGAACGCGTAAGCCAAGGCCAAAGAGCCACCAGCGGTAACTAGCCACGATAAAATAGAAATCGTACCAACCTGAGCCAATTTGGCCGGCAACAGGATGATGCCTGAGCCCATCATATTTACCATGGTGAGAATGGTCAGTTGCACCACGCCCATCTTGTTTTGAGAGGTTGACATATACTTAATCCTTCTTAATGCAGCAGGCGGGTTTAGCCAATATTCTGGCGAAGCCTGCGCTGCCGCGCAATCAAATTTATCTAACAAAGGCTACCCGAAACCGTTTCAGGTAGCCTGATACGGCTTATTAGCCTTTAACCACTACATGACCGAAAGCACGGCGGCTGCCGTCTTCCACGGTCTGCAGATATACACCTTGCAGCTCAGGTTCGAAACCAGGCAAGCAGTTGATGCCTTCTTCGAGAGCCAGGAAGTATTTCTGCACTGCACCACCCCAAACTTCGCCCGGGATAGTACACAGTACGCCCGGAGGATAAGGCAGAGCACCTTCAGCAGCGATTTGACCAGCGATTTCGCTCAAGCGAACCAGTTTCACTTCGTTGCGGATGAAGGCTTGCTGTGCATCGTAGGGCAGCATGGCTTGTTTCGGCCAGCCGTCGGCACGGAACATCTCGCTCTGCAACTGTTTCATGTTGTTGCGTTTGTAGAAGTCGTGCATTTCTTGGCACAGACGACGGATGGTGTAGCCTTTGTAGTACTCGGCGTTGCGGCCGTATACAGTGGGCACCACTTCGCTCATCGGGCTGTCGGCTTCGATGTGTTTTTCGAAGCGAGAGATCAGAGCAACCAAGTGTTCCATCTTAGCCAGGTCTTCGGCCGGGGTCATCAGAAACAGAATGGAGTTCAAGTCGCATTTTTCCGGAACGATACCGTTATCGCGCAGGAAGTTAGCCAAAATGGTAGCAGGTACACCGAAGTCTTCGTATTCACCGGTTTCCACATTGATACCAGGAGTGGTCAACAGGAATTTGCACGGGTCAACAAAGTATTGGCCTTTACCGTAGCCAGGGAAGGAGTGCCATTTAGCGCCCGGTTCAAATTCGAAGAAACGCAGGTCGTTGGCTATCTTTTCAGTCGGGTAGGATTCCCACGGTTTGCCGTCGATGGTTTCCGGAATAAATGGTTTGATCAGCTTGCAGCTTGCACGCAGCATCTTACGAGCTTCAATACCTACGGTTACGCAGTCGCGCCACAGGTTGCGACCTACTTCGCCATCCAAAACCCGAGCGTTCACGTCCAGAGAAGCGAACATCGGGTAGAACGGGCTGGTAGAAGCATGAATCATGAACGCATTGTTGAAGCGTTTGTGGCTGCAATAGCGTTTCTGGCCTTTAATGTGGCTGTCTTTTTTGTGAATCTGAGAAGCTTGAGAGAAGCCGGCCAGTTGTTTGTGTACGGATTGGGTAACGAAGATGCCAGGATCGTTTTCGTTCAGTTCCAGCAGCATCGGTGAGCAGTCGCGCATCATCGGGATGAATTGCTCGTAACCTACCCAAGCAGAGTCGAACAGGATGTAGTCGCACAAGTGACCAATGCGGTCTACTACTTGGCGAGCATTGTAGATGGTACCGTCGTAAGTACCCAACTGAATGATAGCCAAGCGGAACGGACGTTCTTCTTTAGCACGCTCCGGAGCAACTTTAGCCAGTTGTTCGCGGATGTAGGCTTCTTCGAAGCAAGCATTGTCAATACCACCGATGAAGCCGTAGGGGTTACGAGTAGTTTGCAGGTAAACCGGGATAGCGCCGCCAGTAATCAGCGCGCCGATGGTGTTAGATTTGTGGTTGTTGCGGTCGAACAATACCAGGTCGCCTTTAGCCAAGAGAGCGTTGGCCACCACTTTATTGGAAGAAGAAGTACCGTTCAGAACGAAGTAGGTCTTGTCAGCATTGAACACTTTGGCAGCGTATTGCTGAGCTGCACAAGCAGGTCCTTCGTGGATCAGCAAATCACCCAAGCGAACGTCGGCATTGCACAAGTCGGCGCGGAATACGTTTTCACCGAAGAATTCGTAAAATTCGCGGCCGGCAGGGTGTTTGCGGTAGAACTGTCCACCTTGGTGTCCGGGGCAGTCGAACTGGGCGTTACCGATATTTACATACTGCTTCAGCGTACCGAAAAAAGGAGGGGCAAGTTTGGAACCATATTGATTTACGGCAGTATCCACTTGGCGGCCATAGTATTCTTCATTGCCGCGACCTAATTGAATCACGCCGTTCACACGGGTCAACAGGCTTTCGGGCACGCTCTCGCCGGGCTGCAGAGCAACAAATACCGGAATACCGAAGCCGGTGGCTTCAACCTGCTCTACAGCCTTGGCTGCGTCAGCAGTAGAAGCAACAACGGCACCAATACCTGCGAGGTCGGCACCTTGCACGTCCACCACATCTAACTCAGTGGTGAAGCCCTGTTGAACAGACGGGCTGGCTGCTACTTTCAAAAACGTCATATCAAACTCCTATGTGTTTAAAAACACCGCCGCCAAACCACAGCGGCAGCAATGGGAAAACTCTTTATTTGGAGTGATGAGTGTATGTTATGTTTTGTGTTTTTGTGTTTTTGTGTAGTTTTGTGAATCAGTCATCTTGCTCCGCATTCCACCTAAACAAAATTTAGCATTTTGCTTTATTATTAACCAAACAATAAGTGCTAAATTCTCTGTGCGCTTAAATGAAAACGGTTCACATCTCTATTTCTTTATATGCTAACACAGCGCAATTCTTAAAATTTTTCCCTTGCTGCGCAGTGAAATATTAGCATAACTGCCAAACAACTGCCAAATATTTTTCGCTTGAAAAGCAACAAAAAACAACCTACTGACCGTAAGTCTATTATTTGTAAAAACAAGTTATGTAAAAATTTCTTTACACGAAACGGAAATTGCCCCTTTCCAGACAGAAAATATGGCCTGAAAGGCAAAAAAAACTACCTGAAATCCAGGTAGTCTTTTGTCAGCACGTTATTGAACCACATCATCAAAATCAAATGGGCTGGGTATTCTTCTCCAGCCATGCTTTAGCTGCACCTTCGGTATGCGGGGCCAGTTTTTCGCGCACGAGGGAGTGGTAGTCGTTTAGCCAAGCGGCTTCGTCGTCGCTCAACATACTGCGTTCGATAAGCTGCGTATCAATTGGGCACAGGGTAAGCTGCTCGAAGCACAGGTATTGGCCAAATTCGGTTTCCTTCGGCTGTTTCACGCGACGGTGCACTACCAGGTTTTCAATGCGGATACCCCATTTGCCCGAACGGTATAAACCAGGCTCATTAGAGGTAATCATGTTTTCTTTCATATTGTTGCACTTGAGACCAGAAGTGTTGTAGGCAATTTTCTGCGGGCCTTGGTGCACGTTGAGGAAATAACCTACACCGTGGCCGGTACCGTGACCGTAGTCGCACTGCTCTTTCCACAGCGGTGCACGGCAGATGGCATCCAGTACTTGACCGGAGAGATTTTCCGGGAACACTGCTTCGGCTAGGGCAATGTGTGCTTTTAGCACGCGGGTGTAGTCACGTTTCTGCTCGGCAGTAGGCGAACCAATAGGGATAACGCGGGTGATATCAGTGGTACCGTCCAGATAGTGTGCCCCGGAGTCGATCAGCAGGATGCCCTGCCCTGTGATGGTGCTATAGTGCTCGGGTGTAGCGGCATAGTGCGGCAAAGCGGCATTCTCGTTGAAGCCGGCAATAGTATCAAAGCTGAGCGAAATGTAATCGGCCTGACGGCTGCGGTGGTCGATTAACATGGTATCGATATCCAGCTCAGTAACGATTTCGCCGGCGGCCAGTTTCTGCTCTAGCTCGGCAAAGAAGCCGCACAAAGCCACTCCGTCACGCACCATGGCATGTTTGGCGTGTTCGATTTCGGCTTCAGACTTGCAGGCTTTAAATAGGGTGCTGGGGTTGATGTCTTTAATTACACGCACACTGTCGGGCAACTTGCCCAAGGTGTAAACGGCGGTGCGGTCGGGATCGACTAGGAGGCTGCCACTGAGTTTGCCCACGGCATCCACCACGCTGCGGTATTCAGCCACGTCGATTTTGGCTTCGTTCAGTACTTTGCGGCAGGCATCAGTGAGCTTGGTGGGATTCACAAACAGGGTAGCCCGTTCGGCATCAATCAGCAGATAGGAGATAAACAGGGGGTTGAACGGCACGTCATTGCAGCGCAGACTGGTAATCCAAGCGATGTCGTCGAGCGAGGAAACCAAATGACGGTCGGCACCAAGTTCTTTCATTGCAGCACGCACACGGGCGAGTTTTTCCGGCACGCTTTCTGATGAGAATCGGGCTTCGTGTACGAAAATAGGACTTTCCGGCAAGCCGGGGCGGTCGTGCCAGAAGTTATTGAGCAGGTCGGTATCAAGCCGCAGGTAGATGTTTTTCGCAGCAAAATCAGCCTGCATTTCGTGCTTGAGTGAGAGCGACAAACCATCTGCCGGAATGCCGACTACGGAGTTTTCAGGTAGCCTCTCAGCCAACGATTCAACCATGGTGGGGTAACTCTGGCCGAGTTTCTGCAATACGAAACCGCTGCCTTCGAGCTGGCGTTTGGCCTGTTCCCAATAACGGCTGTCCACCCACAATTCGGCGAAATCAGCGCTCACGGCCAGCGTGCCGACCGAGCCATCAAAGCCGGACAACCAAGCACGGCCGCACCAATGTTCGGGCAAGTATTCGGAAATATGTGGGTCGGCGGAGGGCACAATCCAAACGTCAATTTTCTGTTCTTGCATGGTTTGCCGCAGGGCGGCGAGACGTTGTGCGTGAATATTACTCATAGCTGACTCCTTTGGCAGTTACTGGTAAAGATGCTGCTGATGCAAGGTGTTGCTGCTTTAACTTGTCTGATTGTAAAGTACGCATTTATTGCCGCTTATCGTTGCTATATTAAATATCGCCGGCAGCTGCAAGCCTACCTGAAAACAATCCGCTTACAAAGCGGCAAATATGATTTTTCAAATGCAAAGTTAATGCAATCATATTGCCTAGTTAGAGAAGTATGGAAAACCACCACGACAGCATTTTCCGGCAGAGGTTTTAGTGAGTGGGTAACTTGAGGCTACCTGAAAATCATGCAATTTAGTCTATGTCGCTCAACAGACGGTTCAACATAGGCAGCATCACCAGCAACACCACGCCTGCACTGATGCCGAGGATGCCCAACAGTTGGTAGAATTCAATTACCTTGGTAGCATTATACAACTGGTCGAACAGTACCCCACCCAGTGTGAAACCCAACGAAATGGTAAGGAAATTGAACGATACCATCTGTGTTTTGAATACTTCGGGCGCAATTTTGGTGGCAAACGACAAAGAAATCGGCGAGAGCAGCAGCTCAGCAATGGTAATCGTGAGAATCAGTAGCGCCATTACCACCAGCGGCATAACCTGACCGGAGGAAAGGAAAGGAATGAAGCACAGGTAGGATGCACCCAGAATCACCATCGACAAGGTAAATTTCATGGGTGTTTTCGGTTGGCGGGTGCCCATTTTGGTCCACAGCGCAGCCATCAGGCCGGCAAATACGATAACCCACAGACTCTGTAAAGCGGCCAGCCAAGCCACGGGGATTTCGAAGCCCCACAACACGCGGTTAGACGTTTCGTCAAAGTAAATGGTTACCACAGTGTAAATCTGAAACCACACCGCCCAAAACAGGCACATTACCGCAAACATCGGTACATAGGCCAGAATATGGCGTTTTTCCGCATAAGAAACCTGCTCACTGGTAAACATGCGCACGAAATAAGTAAGGCTGGTAATAATTACCACGATCAAGAGTACACGTGAAAAATTTTCCAGATGCAACAGCTTACCCGCAATACTGCCACCTAGCACCATCGAAGCGATTACCGCAATGGATACAGCCAGTTTGCGCCGCTCGGGCGGCAACGGATTGGCAGGCGGAGAGGGCGGCAATTGGCTACGGCCGCGCCAGTATTGCCACAGGCCGAAAGCCATGCCTATGGCTGCCGCGCCGAAACCGTAGTGGAAGCCGTATTTCAACTGCAGCCAACCGGTGAGCAACGGGCCGATAAAGCCGCCGATGTTGATGGCAGTGTAAAAAATTGAGAATCCCGCATCGCGCAGGTGCCGCCGCGACGGATCTTCATATAGCGATCCCACCATGGCGCCGGCAGAAGACTTCACCCCACCGCTTCCCAAGGCAATCAGCACCAGGCCAACAATCAGCCCACCCAAACCCGGCAGCACAGCCAGGGCAATATGGCCGAGCATTACCACCACGCCCGACCAAAACAGGGTTTTTTCCGCTCCCAATACGCGGTCGGCCAACCAGCCGCTCAGAATGGTGGCCAAATAGATACTGCCGCTGTATGCGCCTACCACACCGCCGGCCAGATTTTTATCGATGCCCAGGCCGCCGTCTTTAGTGGCGTAGTAGAGGTAAATCAGCAGGATGGCCTGCATGCCGTAAAAAGAGAAACGTTCCCACAGCTCAATATGGAACATGGTACCCAATTGACGTGGATGGCCGAAAAAATCACCTTTGGATGAGCCGCCTTCGGTGACGGGAGTGGTAAAGCGTTCATTGGTTGGCGTAGTCATAAAGGATTCCTTGCTAATGGTCTGTTTTTCTATGCCTGCGTACAGACTACCTGAAAAATGCTGCGTTGCGCCTCATCCAACCATGGCAAGCCTGCTTCCGGCCAAGCGGCGCTGTTGTAACAAAAAATAATTCCTCCTTTGGCAGAAGAATACGGACGGTATCCAAATGAAAGCCGCATCCGCTTTTCCTGCACAAAGGGGGACTTGGTGTGGCACATATTAGTATGCACTGCGCCTGCGTGCAAGCATAAATTTGCATTTCCCAACATTTATTTTCCTAATCAGCAACCCAAAGTGCTTTACAAACGCCGAATACAGTGCCTTTCAGCGATTTTCTCTTTCTTAATAGAAGTGGAAGCTACCTGAAAAATGTGCGCCGGGATTTTCAGATAGCCTCATGTAGCGGTATAGCGATCCGCCCTACTCTGTTGGAAAACTGTAGCGCAGTGTTGCTACGCAAACATCGATTTGGGCAGCCCCTCCCAATTTTCAGGTAGTCTACGCCTATATCGGTTTTGCTCGCTGCAAGCTATGTAGCAGCTTGTTTCGTACCCGCTCGCTGCAATTAAAGCTGCAATAAAAAGGCTACCTGAAAATTCCAGGTAGCTTTTCCATGTAATCAGCAGCATTCAACCTGCATCCTCTTCATCACCATAATACTTCACCCCGATTCTAATCGGCGGCCGCCCTTGCGATTTACGGTGGGCGTTAGAATCACGCAGTGAGTAGGCACAGCCGCAATATTCCTGCTGGTAGAAGTGCTCGCGCTTACTAATTTCTATCATGCGCGAGCTGCCACCACCTTTGCGCCAATTATAGTCCCAATACACCAAACCAGGATGTTTTCTGGCGGCACTGTGGCCGCAATTATTGATTTGGCTCATATTTTTCCAGCGGGAAATGCCGAGACTGCTGGTGAACACAGGAAAGTCGTTTTCATAGGCATATTGGGCGGCTTTTTCAAAGCGCATATCGAAACACATGGTACAACGGACTCCGCGCTCGGGCTCGAATTCCATGCCCCTGGCTTTCTCAAACCATTCTTTACGGTCGTTTTCGTAGTCGTCGTCTTTGTCGATGAAAGGAATGCCGAATTTGTCGGCAAAATGCATGTTTTCTTCTTTGCGCAACAGGTATTCTTTGAGCGGATGAATATTGGGGTTGTAGAAATAGATGGTGTAGTCGATGCCGGAAGCAAGCAGGGCTTCCATCACTTCGCCGCTGCACGGGGCGCAGCAGGAATGGAGCAAGACTTTGTTTTGCCCTCCCGGCGGAACAAGCACGGGGCGGCTGATGGGGCTGACTTCAAGAGTGTGGTTCATGGTTTTTCCGTAATTTGGTTTGGGCAGGATTTTAACACCAAACGCAGCAGGGCTGCGGGCTGAAGAAGACGGTGAAGCTTTTTCAGGTAGCCTTTAAATACGAAGAGGCTGCCCGAAACTGCCAGCTATAACTTTTCAGGTAGCCTTTACACCGCAACACCGGCCAAACAAAACCCCGCTTTGCAGCGGGGTTTGTTATCAAAGCTATGGCTTATTTGCCTGCGGCGGTTACAGTGGCTACGGCCAAGTTGGCGCCACGGCGCAGGGAGGTGCTTTCCACGCCTTCCGGATATTGGATGTCGGACAGGTGCAATACGTCACCAGCCACAACTTTTTCGCAATCCAAAACCAGTTCGGACGGGATGTGTTTCGGATCCAGCAGCACTTCCACGCTGGTGCTCAGCAGAGCCACGCGGCTGTTTTGCAGTTTAACAGCCTGAGATTTCTCGGCATTAACCACGTGCAGTGGCAGGCGGATTTTGATCGGTTTGCCGGCTTCTACGATTTGGAAGTCGATGTGGCGCACTTCGCGGCGAACGGGGTGCATCTGGAAGTCGCGCACAATCACGTCGTGCTCTTTGCCGTTTAGCGCCAGTTTGATGATGGCGGTGTGGAACTCTTCTTTCTGCAGGGCAAAGAATACGGTTTTGTGGTCAACGGAAACAGCAGTGGCGTCAGAGCCGGCGCCGTAAACTACGGCAGGCACACGGCCTTCTCGGCGCAGGCGGCGGCTCGCACCAGTACCTTGCTCTTCGCGCACTTGGGCTTCAATTTTGAAAGACATGGTAAAACTCCATTTAAGTTAAAAAAGCCGTCTGCCGGGCTGCGACCAACCCTGACGGCGGGGATTACGGGAGGAACAATGCTCCCGGGGATGCCACATCCTCGTTGAAGAGGTATGAGACAGATTCTTCGTTGCTGATGCGGCGCATGGTTTCGGCCAGCAAACCGGCAATCGTAACTTGGCGGATACGGTCGCAGTTGCGGGCGGCATCAGACAGGGCGATGGTGTCGGTAATCACCACTTGGTCAATATCAGACGATGCGATGCGGCTCACGGCTTCGCCGGAGAACACGGGGTGGGTGGCATAGGCCAATACGCGTTCTGCACCGCGCTCTTTTAGAGCCGAAGCAGCTTTACACAGAGTGTTGGCAGTGTCGATCATGTCATCCACAATCAGACAGGTGCGGCCTTGAACATCACCGATGATGTTCATCACTTCGGCCACGTTGGCTTTGGGGCGGCGTTTGTCGATAATCGCCAAATCGGTGTTCAGCACCTTGGCCACGGCACGAGCACGCACCACGCCGCCGATGTCGGGGCTGACTACGGTAAGGTTTTCAATGCGTTGTTGAAGGATATCGTGCACCAAAATCGGGGTGGCATAGATGTTGTCCACCGGGATATCGAAAAAACCTTGGATTTGGTCGGCATGCAAATCCACAGTCAGTACACGATCGATGCCGGCAGTGGCGAGCATATTGGCCACCAGCTTGGCGGAAATCGGCACGCGCACGGAACGCGGGCGGCGGTCTTGGCGGGCATAGCCGAAATAGGGTATGGCAGCGGTAATACGACCAGCGGAAGCGCGCTTGAGCGCGTCGGCCATGGTGAGCAGCTCCATCAGATTATCGTTGGTGGGTGCGCAGGTGGACTGCAAAATAAACACATCGCGGCCACGCACGTTTTCCAAGAGTTCCACGGCGACCTCGCCATCGGAAAACTTGCCAACGGAAGCACTCCCCAATGAAATACCGAGGTGTTTCACCACATTTTCAGCCAAGCCGGCGCTAGCGTTGCCGGCGAATACCATTAAACTTTCGTATGCCATTTCTTCATTACCTGTGTTGTTTGCGGTCTCGCCGCCGACTGTGGGAAACATTGCCGCTCCCTCGCGCTTGGGTTTGACTGGCTTGCAAATGGTAGATTATACGCCGAGCGCAGGCAAAACCAAAGTGCTGTTTGTGCGGAATATCCACCATTTGTACCTGCTTGATATCGGGGGCGGGCAACGAATGCCTGAGCATGGTTTGCTTTCGCCCTTAATTGAGCAATCAAAACCGAATAAACGGGTTTCCACGGCAAGAAAATTCTTACCACTCCGGTTTTCGAACCGATTTTGTTTTGGCGAAACTCGCTACGCTCGTTTTCAGGTAGCCTTTTGGTGTATGGTGCATACAATAAAAATAAAAGCATGTACGCGTACATGCTTTTGTAAGGTGGCTGGGGATGTAGGATTCGAACCTACGCATGCCGGAATCAAAATCCGGTGCCTTAACCAGCTTGGCGAATCCCCAAATGTATTGTTTACGAATCTGGCTGGGGATGTAGGATTCGAACCTACGTATGTCGGATTCAGAATCCGATGCCTTAACCAACTTGGCGAATCCCCAGTACAATCCTGCTATTGCGGCAGGCGACTCAAGAAAGGGACGAATTATGCGTTTTTTTCGGTATATTGTCAAGCGTGCCTGATGTTTTTGTCATAGTGGATAAAATTGAGACAAAGCGGCGAGCCGCAGACAGCACAAGTAGTATGGCAAGGCGGGCCAACGCCGTAGCATTCTTTTTTTTAATCCACTATATTTTCAGGATGCCTTGCAAGGGATGCCTATCCAAACCGCGCACGCACCAGGCAGCCAGATTTTCAGGTAGCCTACTATAGATATACTCGGTTTCGTCTTGCGTGGCGCAGGCGATAAACAGGCAGGTGCCGGAACCGGTTAACTGCGGCGTGCCGTAATCTTGCAGCAGGCGGAATGCGGCGGCCACGGGCGGGTATTCGGCCAGCACCACGGCCTGCATATCGTTGCGGAAAGGTTGCAGTTGTGCGAAACCGGGCTGGGCACAGGGCGGGCTGTTGCGGGTGATATCGGGGTGGGCGAAGATTTTCGGCGTAGCCACATGCGCATCGGGGCGCACCACCACATACCATTGTTCCGGCACGGCCAGCGGGCTCAGGATTTCGCCGATGCCTTGCACAAAAGCGCTTTGGCCGAACAGGAAAAACGGCACGTCCGCACCCAGCTTCAGGCCGAGCGCCCGCAGCGTTTCGGGCGGCACGGCAGTGTACCACAAATGATTGAGGGCAAGCAGCACGGTAGCGGCATCCGAGCTGCCACCGCCCAGCCCGCCGCCGCTGGGAATATGTTTGTCCAGCCAGATTTCCACGCCGTTGGGGCTACCTGAAAACTGTTGCAACAGGCGGGCGGCGCGATGGCTCAAATCTTGTTCGGGCGGGATGCCGCCGGCGGGGTTGTGCAGGATGATTTGCCCGTCTTCGCGTGGCAGCAGCCATATTGTGTCGCATAGATCAATCAGGCAGAAGATGCTTTCGAGCAGATGGTAGCCATCGGCACGGCGGCCGATGATGCGCAGATCGAGATTGAGCTTGGCCGGGGCGGGAAAAGCAAGGGCGGCGGGGTGCGGCTGCATCATACGGCCTGCTCGGCATCGGCGGCGCAGCTACCGGGGCGGCGCTCGGGCTGGCCGAAGCGGTCGAACACCAGGCGCAGGCTCAGGCCGGTGCGTTCCAGCAGCAGCATGCGCACTTGGCCGTCTTCGCCCAAATTGCGTTGGATTTTCCAGCCCATTTGCTGCAGGCGGCCGTCGGGCAGCACGCTGTAGGGCTCGCCGGGCACGCGCAGGCCGTTGGCCCAGCGGTCGATATAGGCCACGGGCAGGTCGTAGCCGAGCAGCTGGCGGCTGAGTTCGGCAGTGGTGGCGGCGCGGAAAACCTGGCCGTCGGACGCCACCGCCTGCACCCCGCCGCCGTCTTGGCACAACCGGCCCACACTGTTGCCCAGCGGGGTTTTCACTTCAAACAGCTGCACGGCGGCTGTGCGCAGCCAATCGAAATTGGCATAGCTGCCGCGTTCGTTTTCCTTCACGCCCATGCGGCCGGAGGCTTCGAATTCGGGCGTGGCGGCATCGTCGCGCCAGCTTTCGGCAGACATTTGCGTGCCAAGGCCGGTACAGGCGGCGAGCAGGAGGGCGGCAGAGATTGGGAGGAGGCGGTGTCGGATCATGGGCTTTCGTATTCTGAATGGATGGCAAGAGCGGCCGGATGGATATGAAAATTTTCAGGTAGCCTCAAGCCGAGGAGAGGCTACCTGAAAATCGCCCGGCCAACGGAATGGCCGTTATCCCTATCTGGTAACGGGCGGATTTTAGCACGACATCAGCAGCTTGGGCGGGCCGATTATCAACCCTGCCCCACGAAATCAGCTGCCGTCGGCAACGTTGCAGGCTACCTGAAAGCAAAGCATCAACGAAGCCGGAAATACGTTCGCCCTATTTTCAGGTAGCCTTAGCTATGGCGACAGGGCGGATATATAACGGATGGGAAAAAAGCAGACCGAGCGGCACAACACCGTTAATTCCCACATCATCAAACCCGCCTCTCCGGCATTTCAGGTAGCCCTAACCAAGCCCGCTCCATAATCGGCAGGCACACAAAAGGCTACCTGAAATCTGCAAACCATTTCAGGTAGCCTTCATCACATCCTGCCTGCCCTGTGCGCCATTTCGCACAAGGCAGGCGGCAGCGGGATTAGCCGTG
This sequence comes from Eikenella exigua, assembly GCF_008805035.1. Taxonomy (NCBI): domain Bacteria; kingdom Pseudomonadati; phylum Pseudomonadota; class Betaproteobacteria; order Neisseriales; family Neisseriaceae; genus Eikenella; species Eikenella exigua. The sequence goes on from NZ_CP038018.1 coordinate 1,671,802, forward strand.
CAGGGCGCGCTTGTCGGCGGCCAGGGCGGCTTCGTGCACCACTTCCGACAGGGTCGGGTGGGCGTGGACGATGCGGGCGATGTCTTCGCTGCTGGCGCAGAATTCCATGCCCACCACGCCTTCGCTAATCAGCTCGCTCACCATCGGGCCGATCATGTGCACGCCCAAGATGCGGTCGGTTTTGGCATCGGCCAGGATTTTCACCGTGCCTTTGGCCTTGCCCAAGCCCAGGGCGCGACCGTTGGCGGCAAAGCCGGACGTGCCTTTTTTGTAGTCCACGCCTTCGGCTTTGAGCTGCTCTTCGGTTTTGCCCACCCAGGCGATTTCCGGGTCGGTGTAGATGACCCACGGGATGGTGTTGAAATCGAGGTGCGGTTTCTGCCCGGCGATGCGTTCGGCCACGGCCACGCCTTCGTCGCTGGCTTTGTGCGCCAGCATCGGGCCGCGCACCACGTCGCCGATGGCCCATACGTTGGGCAGGTTGGTGCGGCATTCGCCGTCCACCACGATAAAACCGCGCTCGTCTTTCTGCAGGCCGACCGCTTCGGCATTCAGGCCGTGGGTGTTGGGCACGCGGCCGATGGCCACGATGAGCTTATCGAACTCGGCAGTTTGCGCTTCGCCTTTGGCGTTGTTGTATTCCACCACCACTTTGCTGCCGCTGGTGATTTTGTTCAGTTTCACGCCCAGCTGGATGTTCAAGCCTTGCTCGCGGGTGAAGTATTTGAACGCTTCTTTGGCAATCTGCTGGTCGGCGGCGCCAAGGAACACGGAGGAGGCTTCCAAAATGGTAACTTCCGCGCCCACGCGTTTCCACACCGAGCCCATTTCCAAACCGATGACGCCTGCGCCGATAACGCCGAGCTTGGCCGGCACTTGGGTCAGATTCAACGCGCCTTCGTTATCCAACACGTTTACGTTGTCGATGTCCACCAAGGGCAGCGCGCGCGGGGTGGAGCCGGTGGCCACGATGATGTGCTTACCTTCAACCGTGGTTTTTGCGCCTTTATCGTCCACTTCCAGCTGCCAGAAATCGCCGTTTTTACCCACGAAGGAGGCCGTGCCGAACAGGCTGGTTACTTTATTTTTCTGAAACAGGAACTTAATCCCGCCCGTGAGCTTGGTGACGATGGCGTCTTTGCGCTCGATCATCTTGGCGGCGTCAAACTGCACATTGCCCACAGTGATGCCGTGTTCGGCAAAGTCATGCTGCGCAGCATGGAAATGCTCGGACGATTGCAACAGAGCTTTGGAAGGGATGCAGCCCACGTTCAGGCAGGTGCCGCCCAAAGCAGGGGCGTCGCCGGCCTTATTCACGCCGGCATCGATACAGGCGGTTTTGAAACCCAGCTGTGCGGCGCGGATGGCGGCAACATAACCGCCGGGGCCGGCACCGATTACCACTACGTCGAATTGAGACATATTGAAGCTCCTTTTGTGTGAAAAGCGGGGTGGAGAAAGAATCAGCCGCTTAGCATAGGAAAGCGTTGGCATCACTCTGCGTTAAGCGGCTGTAAGGTCATTGCGTTACTTAGGCTCGGAAGCAGACTGTCCGTCGCCTATCACAGTTTTGAGCTGCTCCATATATTCTTGCAGCTCAACCAAGGAAGATCGAATAGGTTCCCAATCTTCTTTGATGGCGTCCACGGAGGTGGGTTTGCCTTGTTTGTCCCAAGCGGAGAGAACGGGTTGCTCTGTCCCGTTGATGTTGACAATGGAGTGAAGCATGATGCCGCCGCCTGGATAATAGTGGTTTAAGATGAGACGTTGCTTGTCTGCAGCGGAACGCCCCCACACCATCGGTTTGCCATCGTTATAGAAGAACACCACTTCGTCATCCGACTCAGACCCACTATCACGAACTTGGAGAACCTGGCGGCCGTTGCGGTACATACCGTACCAGCCGTCAAGTTTGCCTTGGGTAAATTTGCCGGCGGCAAATACCGTGCCGTCCTCCTCTTTCCACACCACCAAGCTATCGTTCACATCGGTGGAGAAGTTTTTCGGATCGCCGTCTTTGGAGATGATGGCGGGCAGAATCTGCGGTTTACCGCTGTCTTGGTAGAAATCCTGCACCACTAGGCGGCCGTCGGGCATGGTGCCCAACACTTCACGGTAATAGCCGCCGACGCTGGGTTTATCGGTGGGTTTGGAATCTTTGTCGAAATAAATCACCTGCTTCTCAGCAGCAGGCTGATAACCTTCCACGGCTTTGGCAGCCGCCGCTTCAAGTTCTGTTGCATCGGCAGGCAAGGCCATAGCAGGCGCCTGCTGGCCTTCGGCAGTGTTGGAAGCAGCCGGCAGTGCAAATGCTGCGTTGTTTTGGCTATTATTTTGATTGGGATTACAGGCGGCCAGCAACAGGGCCGCAGCCACAGTGGCGAAGTGTTTATTCATAGATTTCCCTATTGGAATTGGTGAGTATCTGCGCGATTGGCAGATTGATGCAATTCTATAGCCAAACTCATTATTTTTCCATACAGGATGCTACCCACACCGCCATAGCAAAAGGCTACCTGAAAACCTTCAGGTAGCCTTTGATGGTTTATACCAGCTTTAGCGCAGGTGTTTGCTCATCAGATAATTCACGCGCTGGAGGCTCTCGCGCAGCTGAGTCTGCACCTCGTCTGCCGTAGCGCTGCTGCCGTCTTCTTTCCAGAATTCGGTTTTAACCGCATTCTCTTTGCCCACGCTCTGCATCAGCTTGTTGCCGTTGGTGTAGTAGTAGGTGCGCACCAAACCGTTGTCGGTGTGGTTATCAATTAGCTCGAACATCGGTTTGCCGTTTTCGTAGAAGCCTTTTATTTCGAAGGGTGTATCTTTAACATCCGGCTCACCCGCAATGCTCAACACCAGCTGGCCATTTTCAGCATACATGCCGGCACGTTGCGATTTGCCGTCATGGATTTCGGCAAAATTAGTGAGGCGGCCTTCGGGGGTGTACCACACCACCAAGCCTTCAATCACTTCGGAGCTGGAGTTTTTCAGCTCGCTGTCTTTGCTGATGATAACGGGGTTAATCTGCTTGGTGTGGCTGTCTTGGTAGAAATCCTGCACCACGGCTTTGCCGTCGGCTGTGCGGCCGAGCAGCACGCGGTAATAGCCGCCTTTCATCGGACGGTCGGCAGCGTCGCCGTCAGCATCGTAGTAGGCAATGATATTTTCTTGCGCTTCGCGTTGGCGCAGGGCGGCGGCAGCCTGCTCAGTGCGGGCGGAAAGCTGGTCGGCACGGGCGGGGAAGGCATCGCCGCTGCCGGTAGCGGCACAGGCACCGAGCAAGGCAGACAATACGGCGGCGGTGAGAATATTTTTCAGCATAATGGTTTGACTCCTAAAAATAACGCTGGGTGGCGTGCAGTCTACACCAAAAGGTGGACGGTGTGTTTACGGTGGAATATTGTGGTTTGTTTTATATAATTATTTTTAATCAGTTAAGATTAATTTCGTTGGAATTTCTGTTTTCAGGTAGCCTTTCATCCCTGCTTGAAGCTACCTGAAACCTCACCTCCGCAGCGGCAGCTTGCGTCCCACCAGCCACACCAGGCCGAGCACCGGCAGGCCCAAGAGTGCGGTGAAGAGGAAGAATCCATCGTAGCCAATTTGGTTCACGATACTGCCGGAGTAGCCGCCCAGCGTTTTGGGCAGGAGCGTCATCAGCGAGCTGAACAGGGCGTATTGAACGGCGGTAAATCGAATACTGGTGAGCGAGGAGAGGAAGGCCACAAACACGGCGCTGGCCAAACCGCCCGCCAGATTATCGAAGGCCACGGCCAAATAGAGGAAGGGCAGATTATGCCCCTGCCAAAACAGCAAGATAAACAGCAAATTGGTGGCCGAAGCCAGCACTGCGCCGAGCATCATCATTTTCATCACGGCAAACCGCTGCGCCAAGAGGCCGCCGAAGAAGCCGCCGGCAATCGACATCAGCACACCGAAGGTTTTCACTGCGCCGGCAATTTCATCTTTGCTGAAGCCCATATCGGCATAAAACACATTGGCAATCACCCCGGCCACAATATCCGAAATACGGTATAGCCCGATTAAGGCCAACAGCAGCGCGGCATGGCGACCGTAGCGCTGGAAAAAGTCGGCCAGCGGCAACACCCAGGTTTGCCGCACCACTTCGCCGCGCACCAGCCCCAGCAACACCAACAGCCGCCCCGTCAGCACCGCCGCCATCAGTGCTGCCGAAAGCCGCGCGCCCTCCCACAACAGGGAAAGCAGCGGCCCTTGGTTTTCAGGTAGCCACCCGCCAACCACTCGGAACACCAGCACAAAAGCCGCCACCGCGCACACAAACAAACCCACCAGCCGCGCATTGTCTCCCAGCGCCAAGCCGGCCGGCCGCTCGCGCTTGACAGCAGGCTCGGCCACCCACAGCGTGGTGAGCACACCGGCACCCATGGTGGCCGCCATCAGCCAATAAGTGTTGCGCCAGGCGGCATACAGATAATGCTCCTTTTCCGAGCCGAAGCCGCTGGCCAGCCACAACGCGCCCGCCCCGGCCACAATCATGCCCACGCGGTAACCCGCCGCATAAGTGGCCGACATCACCGACTGCATCGCCGCATCGCCCGGCGCGCTTTCGATGCGGTAGGCATCGATCACCACGTCCTGTGTGGCCGAAGAAAAGCCGAGCAACACCGCCGCTGCCGCCATCCACGGCAACACCGCCGCATTGGCCGGATTGAGCGCAGCCATCGCCAAAATCGCGGCGATAATCAGCCCCTGCGCCAGCAGCAGCCAGCCGCGCCGCTGCCCGAAACGGCGTGTGAGCCACGGCAGCGGCAACGCATCGATCAACGGCGCCCAGATAAATTTGAAGGAATAGCCCAATGCCGCCCAGCTGAACATGGTAACCGTGGCGCGGTCGACGCCTGCTTCGGTGAGCCACAGCGAGAGGCTGGAGAAAATCAGCAAAATCGGAATCCCCGCCGCAAAACCGAGCAATAGCATGGCCACGGCACGGCGGTCGGTGTAGCCCGCCCACGCGCGCCGCTGCGGCGTTTGGCCGTCGGCATGGGAGGAATCGGCTGGGCGTTGGCTGGATGAATTCATGGTGCTGCTCCACTGCGGGGTAAAACTAGAAAACGCGGCATTATAGCGCGTTTGCTGAAACGGCAAGGTTAAGCCACAATCAAGATGAGCCCTCCCTCTGTTGCCCTATTTTGACTTTCATCCACTATAACCATCAAGCCTAACACCAGCCAGCGCAAACAAAATAAAAGCTACCTGAAAACCATTTTTCAGGTAGCCTTTGTCTTGCTGGCCAGGGCTAAACCGCTTATTCCTGCTCCCCGCTCTGTTCGTCTTCCTCCTCCGGCATATCTGCGGCGGGGTTATCCGCCTCCATCGCTTCTTTCAGGTAGCGGTAGAGCGCGCGGAAGTGTTTGGGCGGCTTGGCCTGTTCGCGCTCCTTGCGCGTGTTGCGGATCAACGTGCGCAACTGGCCGGCTTCGGCCGCGGGGTAATCGCGCAGAAAGGCAGTGAGCACATCATCGTTTTCCAACAGGGTTTCGCGCACCTGCTCCACACGCTGCAAGAAAGCGTTGTAGGCGGCATGACTGCCCTGCAGTTTATCGAGAAACTCGCGGATCGGCTCCGGATCGAGATCGCGCATCAGGCGGCCGATGTATTGCGTTTGCCGCTTGAGCGCGCCATTGCTATTGATTTTCTTATACATAGTAATGGCTTCCCGCAATTCCTCGGGCAATTCGATTTTCTTCAAGGTATCACCGGAAAGGCGGGCAAGCTGCATGCCCAAATCCTGCAAATCGTGCATTTCTTTTTTGCGGCGGGTTTTGCTCACCCATTCCTGCCGGTCTTCTGGCTGCTGTTGCATAGCGGTTTCCATAGAAAAAGTTGGCGGCATTTTAGCAAAGTTTGCGCACGGCGGCTTTCAGGTAGCCTGAGTTTAGGTAGGAGGGCTACCTGAAAACTAAAGTTACCATAAGGATACTGACTTTCTGCAAGGCTAAAACTGATTGGTGGATATGGCATAATCCGATTTTCAGGTAGCCTGCCCGCCCTGTAAACAAGGAAAACCCATGTCCGAAATCCTGATTTACCAAACCGAAGACGGCCGCACCCGCGTAAACCTGCTGGTGCAGGAACACACCGTTTGGCTCAATCAAAGCCAACTTGCCGAACTTTTTGGCACCTCCGTACCAAACATTGCAACGCATATCAAAAATATATTTGAAGACAAAGAATTGGATGCGGATTCAGTTATTAAGAATTTCTTAATAACTGCTGCAGACGGCAAGCAATACCAAGTCAAACATTACGCTTTGGAAATGATTCTGTCCGTCGGCTTCCGTGTACGCAGCAAACGCGGCGTGCAGTTCCGCCGTTGGGCTAACGAGGTTTTGACGGGCTATTTGGAAAAAGGCTTCATGCTGGACGACAAACGCCTGAAAAATCCCAACGGACGCGTGGATTACTTTGACGAACTGCTGGAAAGAATCCGCGACATCCGCGCCAGCGAAATGCGGTTTTATCAAAAAGTGCGCGAACTGTTCAAACTCTCTACCGACTACGACTCCACCGACAAAGCCACGCAGATGTTTTTCGCCCAAGCGCAAAACAAACTGATTTACGCCGTAACTCAGCAAACCGCCGCCGAACTCGTCTGCAACCGCGCCGACGGCAACGCCCCCAATATGGGGCTGACATCATGGAGCGGCGAACGCGTGCGCAAAGCCGACATCGTCATCGCCAAAAACTACCTGACCGCCAACGAAATCGACACACTCAACCGCCTGACCGTCATCTTCCTGGAAAGTGCGGAACTGCGCGCCAAAAACCGGCAAGACCTGACGCTTTCGTTTTGGCAAAGCCGCATAGACAGTATCATCGCCGACAACGGCTTCGCCGTATTGGAAGGCAAAGGCACGCGCAGCCACAAACAAATGGAAGCGTTTGCCGGCGAACAATACGGACTGTTCAGGCAAAACCGTTTGGCGCACATGGCGCGGCAGGCGGAAGCGGAAGATATTGCCGAATTAGAAGTATTGAAACGGTAGTTTCAGGTAGCCTGAAATAGATAAATTAAATGAACAGATAGGTATAAAAATGCAAGATTTATTAATTCAAGCACAAAGTCTACAAAATTTATTAATTTCCCGTGCCACCGGCGGAATTATATCCGCCAACGAAAGAGAATCTAATGCACAATATTTACAGCTAAGGCAATTATTTATCTCAAACAAAAAGTTTGAAAAATACATCCCAAGTTTTTTACTTACATGTAGGGATTTACATCAATTTTGGAATGAAGTAAAAGCACCGCGATTTGAGAAATATGCAGAGCGCAGAGAATTTATTTATAAAGCATTTGAACCATTATTGAATTTTATAGAATTTAATTATGGCAAGACTTGTCCTTCTGACGAATTAATCAATCAAGGCATTAAAAAACTCGATGCTATACATATAGAAAATGCTTGGAAAAAGGCTCTCGAAAGACGGATTGATGACCCAGAAGGAGCAATTACATCTGCACGAACATTGATAGAAAGTGTATGCAAATATATCTTAGATGAAGCAAAAATCGCTTACGATGATAAACAGGATTTGCAGAAACTATATAAACAAACTGCCGAATATCTCAATCTCGCACCATCACAGCATACGGAGATTATCTTCAAACAAATATTAGGCGGCTGTACAGCTATCGTTGAAGGATTAGGCTCTTTACGAAACCGTTTGAGCGATGCGCACGGAAAGGGAAAATAGGTATTAATCCCAAGCCCCGTCATGCACAATTAGCCATTAATTTATCAGGAACACTAGCAGTTTATTTACTAGAAACTTAGAAATACAAACAAAATTCTCGAAAATAACTTTTCAGGCTACCTGAAAATTTATTTTCGTTCTAACCTACACCCCAAAAGCAGCCTGCACCCATCAAAAGGACCCTCATGAACATCACCCAAATCCTCTCCCAAGAACTCTCCGCCACCGCCGCGCAAATTACCGCCGCCGTCGAGCTTTTGGACAACGGCGCGACTGTGCCCTTTATCGCCCGCTACCGCAAGGAAGCCACGGGCGGGCTGGACGACACGCAGTTGCGCCAGCTTGCCGAGCGGCTGCAATACCTGCGCGAGTTGAAAGAGCACAAAGCCGTTGTTTTAAAAAGCATTGAAGAGCAAGGCAAGCTTTCAGACGACCTCAGGGCGCAAATCGAAGCCGCCGACAACAAAACCGCGCTGGAAGACCTGTATCTGCCCTACAAGCCCAAACGCCGCACCAAGGCGCAAATCGCGCGCGAACACGGTTTGCAGCCGCTGGCGGACGTATTGCTTGCCGAGCAGCCGCAGGATGTTGAAGCCGCCGCACAGGGCTACCTGAACGAAAATGTTCCCGACACCAAAGCCGCGCTGGACAGCGCGCGCGCGATTCTGATGGAACAATTTGCCGAAGACGCGGAACTCATCGGCACGCTGCGCGACAAGCTGTGGAACGAAGCCGAAATCCACGCGCAAGTCGTTGAAGGCAAAGAAACCGAAGGCGAAAAATTCAGCGATTATTTCGACCACCGCGAACCCGTCCGCACCATGCCCAGCCACCGCGCGCTGGCGGTTTTGCGCGGCCGCAACGAAGGCGTGTTGAACATCGCGCTCAAATACCAGCCCGACGACACGCCGATTACCCAGCAAAGCGAATACGAGCAAATCATCGCCCGCCGCTTCAAGGTTTCAGACGGCCACAAATGGCTGCTCGACACCGTGCGCCTGACTTGGCGCGCGAAAATCTTTTTGTCGTTGGAACTCGAAGCCTTAGGCCGTCTGAAAGAAGCCGCCGATACCGACGCGATTACCGTGTTCGCCCGCAATCTCAAAGACTTGTTGCTCGCCGCGCCCGCCGGACGGCTGACCACTTTGGGTCTCGACCCAGGCTACCGCAACGGCGTGAAATGCGCCGTGGTGGACGACACGGGCAAGCTGCTGGATACCGTCATCGTCTATTTACATCAAGAAAACAATATGTTGGCAACGTTGTCGCGCCTGATTAAACAACACGGCGTGAAGCTCATCGCCATCGGCAACGGCACTGCCAGCCGCGAAACCGACAAAATCGCGGGCGAACTGGTGCGCGGAATGCCCGAAAGCAGCCTGCACAAAATCGTCGTTTCCGAAGCCGGTGCGTCGATTTATTCCGCGTCCGAACTGGCGGCGCGCGAGTTCCCCGACTTGGACGTTTCCCTGCGCGGCGCGGTGTCCATCGCCCGCAGGCTGCAAGACCCGCTTGCCGAACTGGTCAAAATCGACCCCAAATCCATCGGCGTGGGGCAGTATCAGCACGACGTGAACCAAAGCCAGCTCGCCAAATCGCTGGACGCGGTGGTCGAAGACTGCGTGAACGCCGTCGGCGTGGACGTGAACACCGCCTCCGCCCCGCTCTTGGCGCGGATTTCCGGTTTGAATCAAACCCTTGCTCAAAACATCGTCGCCTACCGCGATGAAAACGGCGCATTCGACAGCCGCAAAAAATTGCTGAAAGTACCGCGTTTGGGTGAAAAAACCTTCGAGCAGGCGGCGGGCTTTTTGCGGATTAACGGCGGCAAAGAGCCGCTGGACGCCAGCGCCGTCCACCCCGAAGCCTATCCCGTTGTCGCCAAAATGCTGGCGCAACAAGGCATTACCGCCGCCGAACTCATCGGCAACCGCGAGCGCGTGAAGCAAATCAAAGCGTCCGACTTCACCGACGAACGCTTCGGCCTGCCGACCATTTTGGACATCCTGTCCGAGCTGGAAAAACCCGGCCGCGACCCGCGCGGCGAGTTTCAGACGGCCTCCTTCGCTGAAGGCATCCACGAAATCAGCGACTTGCAAGTCGGCATGATACTCGAAGGCGTGGTTTCCAACGTCGCCAACTTCGGCGCATTCGTGGACATCGGCGTCCACCAAGACGGCTTGGTACACATCTCCGCCCTGTCCAATAAGTTCGTCCAAGACCCGCGCGAAGTGGTGAAAGCCGGCGACGTGGTGAAGGTGAAAGTGCTGGAAGTCGATGCCGCACGCAAACGCATCGCGCTGACCATGCGCTTGGATGACGAAGCGGGCGCGGAGAAGCGCGGCAAAAGGCTACCTGAAACCGAAAAACGCGGCGCAAACAGCCGTTCCGGCCAGCCACAGCGCGAAAAGCAGCCTGCCAATTCGGCAATGGCGGATGCGTTTGCGAAGTTGAAGCGGTAAGGTAGGTATCAAAAAGAGCTGCAAAATGATTTGCGGCTCTTTTTTCACAGCTGATCAGGATATACAAATAAAAGGTTCCACTAAAAATTGAGGCCGTGCCTGCAATTTTATTGCAGTGATTTGGCCAAGCAGCCGCAGGCTACCTGAAACTCATCGACCAATCTTGGCGAAACCCCCGCTTCGTGCCACAATCCATGCTGTTCCCACCTCACGCCGCCCATCATGACTCCGATCCTCGCCTTCGATATCGAAACCGTTCCCGATACCAACGGCATCCGCCTGCTGCACGGCCTGCCCGCCGATACGCCCGATGCCGACGTGGTGGCTTGGGCGCAGCAGCAGCGCCGCGCCACGCACAACGGCAGCGATTTTATGCCCTATCATTTGCAGCAGGTGGTGGCCATTTCCTGCTGCATGCGCTGGGGTAGCGACAAAATCCATGTGGGCACCATCGGCGAAATCGGCGATAGCGAAGAAACCATCATCGCCAAATTTTTCGAGCTGATCGAAAACCACACCCCGCAGTTGGTGAGCTGGAACGGCGGCGGCTTCGACCTGCCCGTGCTGCACTACCGTGCCCTGATTCACGGCCTCTCCGCCGCCCGCTATTGGGACACCGGCGAGGGCGACTTCGGCGACAGCCGCGACTTCAAGTGGAACAACTACATCAACCGCTACCACAACCGCCATTGCGATCTAATGGATCTACTCGCCCTCTACCAGCCCCGCGCCAGCGTGCCTTTAGACGACATGGCCAAGCTGTGCGGCTTCCCCGGCAAGCTGGGTATGGACGGCAGCAAGGTGTGGCAGGCCTTCCACGAAGGCCGCCTGCGCGAAATCCGCGACTACTGCGAAACCGACGCCGCCAACACCTACCTGATGTTCCAACGCTTCCGCCTAATGAGCGGCGCCGCCGATGCCGACGAATACGAAATGGAAATCCGGCGGCTCAAAGGCTACCTGAAAACCCAAGAAGACAAAGTGCATTGGCAGGAGTTCCTGGCCGCATGGCGTTGAGACGCAAACCAAAAGGCTACCTGAAATTCAGGTAGCCTTTATCAGATGCTTCTGCAATACACCCCAATAGACCGGCCATTCATGCCAAGCAAAACCACCAGCCTCACCAATCCTTCACCTCCCCAACATGGATTTCCTCCTTGAACTCCTGCTCCGCCTAGTCTTCCTCCCCATAGAGGCGCTGTTTGAGTGGATACTGGAAAACACCTTCAGCCGATACCCAAAGCTCGCCTTCGGGCTTCTCTGCCTGTTTACGCCGTTGTGCCTTGCCCTCAGCTGGTGGCACTTCGGCACGCTGGTTTGGTATGCCTGGCTGCTTGCCCCGATAGCGTCCATGTTGCTGGCTCTGCCCATTATCTGCTTGTGGCATGCCGTCAGCTGTGTTCGGTTGCGGCACACTCCGCCCGTCGCCACCCCACCCCGAAAGCTGACAAACGTCGGAAACGCTGAGCCCAACCGATGCTGTGTCTGCTTAGAACAGCAGCAGATGGCTTTCAAGAGGCTACCTGAAAGCGTAAGCTGCAAACAGCTCAACCGCCGTGCAACGAAGTTTCAACGAAACTGCAATTTAAGCCTCACTTTCAGGTAGCCTTTAAAACATCCTATGTTCAGCCGCTGCTATAATGCGGCATCTTTCCAACCTATACCGAAGCAAAACCATGGAAAATCCCGTTCCAATCAAAAAAGCCGTCTTCCCCGTGGCCGGGATGGGCACGCGCTTTCTGCCCGCCACCAAGGCCAGCCCCAAAGAAATGCTGCCGATTGTAGATAAGCCGCTGATCCAATACGCAGTGGAAGAGGCAGTAGCCGCCGGCTGCACCGAATTGGTGTTCGTTACTGGCCGCAACAAACGCAGCATCGAAGACCATTTCGACAAGGCCTACGAGCTGGAAACCGAACTGGAACAGCGCCACAAAACTTCGCTGCTCTCACATGTGCGCGATATTTTGCCGCCCGATGTTACCTGCCTGTATATCCGCCAGGCCGAGGCCTTGGGCTTGGGGCATGCCGTGCTATGTGCCCGCGCGGCAGTGGGCAACGAGCCCTTTGCCGTGATTCTGGCCGACGACTTAATCGACGCGCCGCAGGGCGCGATTGCGCAGATGGCCGAGGTGTACCGCCAAACCGGCAACAGCGTGCTGGGTGTGGAAACCGTAGCGCCTTCGCAAACCGGCTCCTACGGCATCGTGGAAGTGTCGCCGTGGCAGCAATATCAGCGCATTCAAAGCATTGTGGAAAAACCCAAGCCAGAAGAAGCACCATCCAACCTAGCTGTGGTGGGGCGCTACATTCTCACGCCGCGCATTTTCTCCCTGCTGCAAACCGTAGGGCGCGGCGCGGGCGGCGAAATCCAGCTCACCGACGGCATCGCCAAGCTGCTGGAACACGAACCGGTGCTGGCGCACGCCTTTGCGGGCAAACGCTATGACTGCGGCAGCAAGCTGGGCTACCTGGAAGCCACGCTGGCCTACGGGCTGAAACACCCGGAAACGGCGGAAGCATTCCGTGCGCTATTGCAGGAATACAGCCAGGCAAAAGTGTAGTAATCAGCCCATTCTGTATATCAGGCTACCTGAGGCGATGCTTTCAGGTAGCCTGATTTTGCATGTAGCACAAATTGGTTTGGTATAATTGCGCCGTTTGTTCGGCTGCAGCACGAATTGCTGCGGCTGCCGTATTCAACATTTTGTTTGTAAAGATTTTCACCATGGCCGGTTCTTCTGCCTCGCTGCGTTTGAAAAGCGTCAATTTCCTCGGTATGGCCTTGTTGTTCAGCGTGTCCTGCTATTTCATCTATTGGGGGCTAGGCTATATACAACATAACCATTCCGCGCTGTTTATTCTCGCGGCACTGTTCGGCATCTTTATGGCGTTCAATATCGGCGGCAACGATGTGGCCAACTCCTTTGGCACTTCGGTGGGCGCAGGCACGCTGAGCATCCCGCAGGCGCTGGCCGTGGCGGCGGTGTTTGAAGTGAGCGGCGCGATACTGGTTGGCGGCGGCGTTACCGATACCATCCGCAACGGCATCGTGGATTTGGGCAGCATGCCACTGGAACCTGTGCAATTTGTCCATATTATGATGGCTGCACTGGCCGCCGCCTCGTTGTGGCTGCTGTTTGCCTCGCAAAAAGGCCTACCAGTATCCACCACGCATTCCATCATCGGCGGCATCGTGGGAGCAGCGATGGTTTTGGGCTTTTACAACAACGGTTTAGCTGGTTTGAATATGGTGCGCTGGGAAAAAATCGGCGAAATTGCCATTTCCTGGGTACTCTCGCCACTCTTGGGCGGGGTAACTTCCTATTTGGTGTTTAAAAACATCAAAACCTATATCCTGGGCTACAACGTGGCTTCCAGCCGCCATGTGCAGCGCCTGCGCAAGCAGAAATTGGCCTACAAAAAAGAACACAAAACACGCTTCGAGCAGATGAGCGAATTGCAGCAGATGGCCTACACCGCCACCATCGTGCGTGATGCCCAGCTTTACAACGAAGGCAACTACCAGCCCGAAGAGCTGGTGTCCGACTACTATCGCGGCCTGCACGAAATCGACTGCCGTAAAGATGAAATCAACGCCTTCCGCGCCCTGCGCCTGTGGGTGCCGCTGGCAGGCGCAGTGGGCGGCATGGTAATGGCCGCGATGCTGCTGTTTAAAGGCTTGAAACACCTCAACTTAGGCCTGAGCACGCTGGATACCCTGTTAATCGTCGGCATGGTGGGCGCGGTATTGTGGATGGGCACGTTTGCCTACGCCCGCACCTTAAAAACCGGCGCCAACCTCGACCGCGCCACCTTCATTATGTTCAGCTGGCTGCAAGTATTCACCGCCTGCTGCTTCGCCTTCAGTCACGGCTCAAACGACATCGCCAACGCCATCGGCCCGTTTGCCGCCATCATGGACGTACTGCGCAGCGGCACCATCGGCAGCAGCGGCGACATTCCGCCGATTACTATGCTCACCTTCGGCGTGTCGCTGGTGGTGGGGCTGTGGTTTATCGGGCGGGAAGTGATTGCCACCGTGGGCGAAAACCTGGCCAAAATGCACCCCTCTTCCGGCTTCGTGGCCGAGCTCTCTGCCGCCACCGTCGTTATGCTGGCCTCCGCACTGGGGCTGCCCGTATCCAGCACCCACATCCTCGTTGGCGCCGTGCTCGGCATTGGGCTGGTAAACCGCAATGCCAACTGGCGGCTGATGAAACCAATCGCCTTAGCTTGGGTAATTACTGTGCCGGCCGCCGGCCTGCTGGCATCGATTTGCTTTATTGTGCTAAATGCGGTTTTCTGATTAAAGGCTACCTGAAAAACAGCTTCTATAAGCTTCAGGTAACCTTTTAGTTGTGCTAGGCTACCTGAAAGCGTCAGCCTCAACGGAGTAGAAACATAGCGTAGCAGCGTTTCTGCGAAGCTAAAACTTAATTGGGAAACATCCGCAAGCCTGCCAGCTATCTTACCGACATCTCTCCGGGAAGAAGGGATAGCTATGCCTGCAGACGAATTTGCCAAAAATCTCTATCTGGGAAAGCTGAAATTTCTCAAATCTTGTTTTGAACAACAGCCGGCCTACCCCCCCCCAGCACAGTAAATACCAAAATAAAAACCCTGCTGCTTAACGATAGCCAAACCGAATAGCTTAAAGAAACAATCAACACCCTGCTGGATGATGTGTTCTACACCATATCGTTAGGATTGGATGGCGAATGTGCGATAGGAAACATTCAACAAACTTACAAAATTTATGACACACAAGACCGCCTCATTTCCGATTGCGGCAAACTGGAAATAAGTGCAGGCGATTATTTCAATGACCGTAAATACGAGAAAGAGATAAAACGAATCAGGGGAATAACAGAATAATCTTTAGGCATTCCCTTGAAGATTGGCTTTTGGGCTGCCGGAAGTTTTCAGGTAGCCTTCTAGATGATTAAAGAGGCTACCTGAAAAATAAACAGCCTCTTTGTGCAAAACGCAAAACAGGCTATGGCATTTCCTACCATAGCCTGCTTGCCTTATTGACCTCGAATTAAGCGTTACCGGCAGCCGGAGCGTTGGCAGCGGCTTGTTGCTGTTCGTACATGGCTTCGAAGTTGATCGGCATCAATACCACGGGCGGGAAGCCGGCGCGGGTGATGCAGGAAGACACAGCTTCGCGGGCGTAGGGATAGAGGATGTTCGGGCAGGCAATGCCGAGCAATACTTTCACATCTTGCTCCGGAATGTTTGCCAAACGGAAAATGCCGCTCTGTGCCACTTCGTTCAGGAACAATACTTTGCCATCAGGCAACTTGGCGGTGACGGTTACGGTAACGGTTACTTCGTGGTGTTCTTCTTCCAGTTTCTTAGAATCGGTGTGCACTTGGATTTCCACGTTCGGAGCATCCTGGCCGAGAAATACTTCCGGTGCGTGCGGCACTTCCAAAGACAAATCTTTTACATACAGTCTTTCTACATTGAAAATCGGTTGCTGTTGTTCTTGTTCGCTCATGGTTTACTCCTGAGAAGGGGGTGAAAAAGTCAAAATGGAGATATGGCGGATTGATCCGCTATAAACCACATTAGGCTACCTGAAAATGCTCTACTTTGCCAGCTTTTCCTTGTGAGATAAGGTATTCGGCAGCTTTCCCGTTGCATTTGCCGATTATTGAGCGGGTACGGTTTGAACGTTATCCAATCTATCGGCATCATGCACAATCCGGCGCACCATGGCATCCATATCGGGCAGGTAGCCGCCGGAACGGTGGTTGTTAATAATCACCACCACAGCCAGCCTGCGCCCATTGGGTGGCAACCAGTAGCCGGCCAACGCACGCACATCGCGCAGCGTACCTGTTTTCATACGCAGCGAGCGGCCTAGCTGACGGAAGCGGCCACGCAGGGTACCGTCGGTACCGGCAATCGGCAGGGTGTGAATGAAAGTATCACGGAAGGGGGAGCGGTAGGCCTGAAACAGCATGCTGCCGAGAAAACGGGCAGTAAGCCGCTCACGGCGGGAAAGGCCGGAGCCGTTTTCCAACACCAGCGCTTCGTCATCCAATCCGGCAGAAACCAGCTGCCGCCGCACAGCGGCCTCGGCATTCTGTACGCTGTGCGGTCCGTTTGCCTGGTGGCCAAGCGTGAGAAAAACGCTGCGTGCAATCAGATTGTTAGAATGTTTGTTCATATCGGTCAGCACTTCGCCTAACGGTTTGGAAAAGTGCGTGGCCAAGATGCGGCTGTTGCTAGGGGCAGCTCCCCGACCAAAACCATAGAGACCACCTAAGCCCTGGGCAAGCCAATAGCCGCGAAAACTTTCTTCGGCAAAGCGAGGGGCATCGAACAAATTGATGAACATTTTCTCGCCCATACATGCAGCAGGCAGGCGACCGCGGAATACCAACACGCCGTTTTCAAATTTGGCGGAAACATGATTGGAAAGTTTGCCGCAGCGGCCATCGGTTTCGGTAAGTTGGCTGAGGTCGGTTTGGATGCCGTAGAGTGGCGGATTGAGCAAGAAAACAGGCTGTCCGGCTTCATTGCGGGCGGCAGTAATCCAAAGGGCTTTGTAAGCAATCATGTGTGGATCAGGCGGCACAACAAAGCTTTCGCCTGCGTCATTTTCAAAACCTTCAGCACTAGCAAGGCCACCCCAAACACGCCGATCCAGCACCACTTTGCCATTTAACGACAAGATGCCCTGCCGCACTAGCTGCTGTTGCATATCCAAGAGATCGGGCTGGTCGAAGGCAGGGTTGCCACTGCCCACCCAGTATAAATCACCTTGTAGTGCACCATTAGCCACCGTACCACTGCTGCGCCATTGGGTTTGCCAGCGGTAATCAACGCCCAATGCGCGCAAGGCTGCAAAGGTGATAACCAGTTTCATGGTGGAGGCGGGATTCATGGAAACATCGGCCCGGTGCGCTAGCAACACTTCACCGCTGTCGAGGTCTTGCACATAAACGGCCGCCTCTTCCGGCGGGATACGTCCGAAATCGATGGCAAAGGCTACCTGAAAATAAAAGGATAAAGCAAATGCCAACAGCAGGCGGAAGTGGTGTGTGCAGAGGAGTAGAAGTTTTTCCAGCATAATATTATTTTTAATAAAATATTTTCCAGCAGACAAATTTTGCTCCATCCCACCTGCATTAGCAATGGGAAATTGTTGGCAAGCAGCTATTTCTGCATTCCCCTAGTTACAAGTAATGCATACAAAAAACCGGACTTTGTATAAAGTCCGGTTTTTTGTATTAAATGCTAATTGGATAACGATTACTGAGCAGGTTGCTCAACCAAAGTACGGATGCGAACGTCTACACGACGATCCGGCTCGATACATGCAATCAGAGCACTGCGTTTGCGGGCAGCAGAAACACGACGACCCAAGTTGCGAACTTCTTGCTGACACTGCTCAGTCATCTTAGCTTGAGATTCACCCAAACCAACAGCAGAGATTTTCTCAGCCGGTACGCCACGGCCAACTAGGTACTCGCTAACAGTGTTAGCACGACGCTCAGACAGGCGTTGGTTGTAGGCATCGCTACCCATGAAGTCGGTGTTACCCTCAACACGTACAGATTGTACGTTGCTGCCGGTCAAGCGCTGAGCCAGCTCATCCAAAGTAGTGCGAGCCTCGGGACGCAGGTTGAATTTGTCAAAACCAAACAGGAAGTTGGATGACAAGGACACCAGCTCTTCACGTACTTGCGGTTCGGTAGGAGGAGCTTCTGGCTGACGGTCGCCACACTCTACTAGACCCAAGCGATCCACTTCAGCATTCAAGAAGCTGTTTTCCCAGCATTCGTGAGCACCTTTGGGCTCATAGTTGGAGCGAACTACTTCGCGAGACTGCTCGCTGATAGTGTAGCCATATTTTTCATTATTGAAGCTGCTGTCCGCCATGGCGGCACCGGAAGCAACCAAGGCCAAGAACAAAGCGCCTAATTTAAGCTGTTTGGTCATGTTATTCCCTCATCAAAAAGTTTGTTATGCGTAGACCTGGGAAGCTTTACAGCATACCGGTCTTCACAAAAATCACCATATACGGACCGCCCAGATACTGCGGTAATCCAAATATATTCGGGGTATCACTATAAAAAACCGTGCCCGAACTGTCAATAAGGAATTGGCTACCCGCCACACGGGCGCCTCCGTTTCCTACGTACCCAATCATGCCCAAAATTACCCTTACTGTCAGCAGTATAATGGCAAAAGAAAGGGTTATTTCTCTGTAAGTTGTTAAAAAACAACAAATCCCATCGCAAATTACCAGCACACGGCAAAATAATGCTGGCAGGTCATGCTACCATCCAATCTTTATCGGTTTCAGGCGAAACCGGTGATTTCTGTGGCACTTCGTCGACCGGCTTGTCGCATAAATCCGACAAACACCACTTGGATACATCATGAAACTGCGACAACCGCGCTATTTTCTAGAGATTACCGCTGCAATCTGAATATTCCGGAGGTGGTAGAAATTTTTTCACTTCCCAGCCGGTCATTTCCAAACAAATAAAACTTTTAGAAG
Organism: Eikenella exigua; assembly: GCF_008805035.1. Taxonomy (NCBI): domain Bacteria; kingdom Pseudomonadati; phylum Pseudomonadota; class Betaproteobacteria; order Neisseriales; family Neisseriaceae; genus Eikenella; species Eikenella exigua. The sequence continues at coordinate 1,690,522 of NZ_CP038018.1, forward strand.
ACGAGCTGGGCAAGCAGCTGTTTGTGCAGCACGGCAAGCGCATTGTGGCAGTTACGCTGCTGAGGCAGGCCGTACTAGGGATTGCCGAGCGCATCTTCCTCAAGGTGCAGAGCATCCGCAGCATCGGCACTGAACTTGCCGAGCAGGATAGTGGCTAAATGATTGCCTACGCCTTAGGCACGGCATGTGTTGCCACCGTTAGTGGCCGATAGCTTAGCCGATTTCACCATCAATTCGGAGGGGATGCGCGTCATTCCAAGTTGCGTCACATCAGTACGGGCTTGGAACCGCTGCGTATTGGTACCGCAGGGGCACGCGCTAACGGGCAAAGTTGCATCAACCTAGTAAATTTGTCGTCCGCACCGCTCATCGGTTACACCGATGCCGAACAGGATGCGGCATTGTAGCAAGCCTTCACTGACAGCAGGTTGGCTTTGCCACAGGTGGCACTTTCCAGCATGAATGAGGGCATGATTAAAACTTATGTGCGCACCGGTTGGGAGCTTCTAGCCGATACCGCCTACGATCCGCAGCGCGATGCCGATTTGGTTTGCCTGCCGGCCGACCATCTGTTTAAGCCGTCGTTTACTTATATTGTGGTGCGGCAGGATGCCTACCTACGCAATTATGCCTACGACTTTATGCAGCTCTACCTGCCCAGCCTCACCCGCGACCGCATTGAGCAGGCGCTATACGAGCCCATCCGCGAAGACTTCTCGATTTGATGGTTGGCTGTTTCACTTCAGCCTTGCACAAGTCAGGTCGAAGCCAATGCTTTCAGGTAGCCTGTTACCCATACTCCAGGCTACCTGAAACGATGTCTTGGCAAAGCTAAGGCTGAGTTTCTGCAAAGCCCAAACGCAAGCTTCACCAAAATTAAAACCGGATTCCTTTATAATCGCCCCGTCTTATCATTATCGATTTGCCGATGGATACCCCGTCTCCCGAACTCGTTTCCAGCCCCACCCCCCAGCCCGTACCCGCCGCACCGCCCGCCAAAAAACGCCCCGGCCTGCTGCGCCGTTGGTTTAAGCGCCTAGTGTGGAGCATCATTCTCTTGCTGCTGGGCTTTCACCTGTTGGTTTTTCTGCTCTTAGCTTATTGGAAAGGCCAGCCCGTGCACACCAGCGCCTTTATGCTGCGCCACAACCTCTCCACCTTTTCCCGCGTGCAGCAAACCTGGGTGGACGACAGCCAAATTGCCCGCGTGGTGAAACAGGCGGCCATCGCCAGCGAAGACGCCCAGTTCAGCAACCACGACGGCTTCGACTGGAACGGCATCGAACACGCCATGCGCCGCAACCAGCGCAGCGGCACCATCCGCGCCGGCGGCTCTACCATCAGCCAACAGCTGGCCAAAAACCTGTTTCTGTTTGCCGAACGCTCTTATGTGCGCAAAGCCGAAGAAGCCGTGATTACCGTGATGATGGAAAGCATGTGGAACAAAGAGCGCATCCTCACCGTGTATCTGAACGTGGCCGAATTCGGCGAAGGCATTTATGGCATCGAAGCCGCCGCCCAGCATTATTACCACAAGCCGGCATCCCGCCTGCGCGCCGGTGAAGCTGCTTCCCTCATCGCCATGCTGCCCAACCCCAAATACTTCCAGCAACACCGCAACGACCGCCGCCTGCGCAATAAAACCCGCATCATCCTGCGCCGCATGGGCAGCGCCGATTTGCCGCCAGACGAAAAGTAGTTTGTGTCTATTATTAAAGGCTACCTGAAAAACCCATTCCGTTTTTCAGGTAGCCTTTAAGCTGTGTAGTACCGCTTGGTGAGATATGCTGCCGTACCAAACTGCCACAGTTTTCAGGTAGCCTGCCGCAGGAAATAGAGCAGTCGCTGTAAAGTGATGCAATTTGCTTTACAATCCTATCGCAGGTAAAGTGATTCGGTCTGCAAAGAATTGGCGGCGGCAATCCTGCCCGGCCGCCAGCAACTAAAAGGAGTGGCAAAATGTATCAACGGATTTTCGTTCCGATAGACGACAGCAAAACCTCTCTCTACGCCCTGGAACAGACCTGCCGGCTGGCCAAGGCAACCGATGCCGTGTTGGTGGCCGTGCACGTGGTGGATTTAACCGATCTCAAGCGCGAAGCCAGCCGCCTGCCTAATTCTGAAGAGCTGTATGCGGCCGAAATGCAGGTGGCCGACCATGCCGAAGCCGTGATGAAACAGGCCGGCGTGAAATATGAAGTCTCCACCTTGGAAAACGACGGCATGCGTATTTCCGACGTGCTGATTAAAGAGGCCGTGCGCCAAGAGTGCGACCTCATCGCCATGGGTACCCACGGCTTCTCCGGCCTGCTGCATCTGTTGATGGGCTCCGTGGCCGAAGGCGTGCTGCGCCAAGCCCCCATGCCCGTGCTGCTGTTCCGCCGTCCGGACAGTGAAGCCTAGCTTCAATATATTTTCAGGTAGCCTCCTGCCCACGCAGAAAGGCTACCTGAAAACGTCATCTAAATACTCCACAACCTTAACCCAAATGGAAAACGTCCTATGGCAATCCCCGCTTACAACGAAGAGATGAAAAAATTCATCCACGGCCTGCTCAACCACCTGGTGCAGAGCAAAGGCTCCGACCTATTCATCACCGCCGGCTTTCCCCCGGCCATGAAGCTCGACGGCAAGCTCACCCCGATTACCGACAAACCGCTCACCGCCGACCACACCGCCCTCATCGCCCGCGCCCTGATGGACGACAAACAGGCCGAGGAATTCGACAACACCAAAGAATGCAACTTCGCCATCAGCTTGGCCGGCGTGTCCCGCTTCCGCATCAACGCCATGGTGCAGCGCGGCGCCGCCGCCCTCGTGTGCCGCGTGATCACCAGCCAGATTCCCAAGTTCGACAACATGAACCTGCCGCCGATTTTGAAACAGGTGGTGATGGAAAAACGCGGCCTCGTGATTTTCGTGGGCGGTACCGGCTCCGGCAAATCCACCTCCCTGGCCGCCATGATCGACTACCGCAACGAAAACAGCCACGGCCACATCATCACCATCGAAGACCCGATCGAATTCGTACACCCGCACAAAAACTGCATCATCACCCAGCGCGAAGTGGGTGTGGACACCGAAAACTGGTTTGCCGCCCTCAAAAACACCCTGCGCCAAGCCCCCGATGTCATCCTCATCGGCGAAATCCGCGACCGCGAAACCATGGACTACGCCCTGGCCTTCGCCGAAACCGGCCACCTCTGCATGGCCACCCTGCACGCCAACAACTCCAACCAGGCGCTCGACCGCATCATCAACTTCTTCCCCGAAGAGCGCCGCACCCAGCTTTTGAACGACCTCTCGCTCAACCTCAAAGGCTTCATTTCCCAGCGCCTCGTGCCCAAGCCCGACGGCAAAGGCCGCGTGGCCGCCGTGGAAGTACTGCTCAACTCCCCGCTAATTTCCGAGCTGATTTTGAACGGCGACATCCACGGCGTGAAAGAAATCATGGCCCGCTCCCGCGATTTGGGCATGCAAACCTTCGACCAATCCCTGTTCGACCTCTACGAAGCCGGCCACATCGCCTATGAAGATGCCCTGAAAAACGCCGACTCGGTGAACGATTTGCGCCTCAATATCCAGCTCAACAGCAAACGCGGCCGCGACAACGACAAATCCGGCATCGACAGCCTCTCCATCGTCGGCATGGACGAAGCCGGCGAAGCCTAAGGCGGAAAAGGCTACTTGAAAACAGCAGTTCGAATGCTTGTACCAAACACGTAATCCACAACGAAGTTAAAGTAAATAACCCGGCTGCATAGGAAAAGGCTACCTGAGATTTTCAGGTAGCCTTTTCCTGCTCAACAACCAAGCTTTCAAGAAAGTGCTTTATCTAGAATTTAGTTCATACACCTGTACCAAGGCTTCGGTTTGGTAGAGATAGAGGTAGGGCTCCAGCGTGCTCTGGAAATCTTGCGGTAGTCGGCCAGCCAGCGCACAATATCGTCCGGCTCGCCCACGCAATAGAGTTCGGTGCGGTTACAGGTGGACAAAATCACGGCTTCTTCAGCCGTGCGGCTACCCACCAGCTCACGCAATGTTTCAGGCAGCGCGGCGGCAGCAAAAGCCAACCACTCACGTATGCTCAACGGAGCGGTTTGGTGGTTCAAGCCGATGGCGGTAAGCTGCATGGCGGATTATCCCAAAAACCGAAACTGCGCTATTATAGCCAAACCGCACTGGATGGTGAATAAAATTTTTTAATAACTTCAAGATAGTAGTGTTTGTCAGTTAGCAATTTTCAAAAAGGAGAAACAGATGGATTTGCACAATATCCGCGAAGACTACAGCAAACAGGAGCTTTCCAAGGCCGATTGCGCCAATACGCCGCTGCCGCAGTTTGAAAAATGGCTGAACGAGGCCATCCATTCTGCCGCTAAAGAGCCCACCGCCATGAGCGTGGCCACGGTGGACGAAGTCGGCCGGCCCAACAGCCGTATCCTGTTGTTGAAAGAGGTAAACGACCGGGGCTTTGTGTTTTTCTCCAACTATCAAAGCCGCAAAGGCCGCGCGCTGGCGGCGCATCCGTTTGCCGCGCTCACCTTTTTCTGGCCGGAGCTGGAGCGGCAGGTGCGTGCCGAAGGGCGGGTGGAAAAACTGGACGCTAAATCTTCAGATGAATACTTCGCCAGCCGCCCCTACACCAGCCGCTTGGGCGCGTGGGCCAGCGAGCAGAGCAGCGTGATTGCTGGTAAAAGTATCATCGTGGCACGCGCAGCGGCTGAAGCTGTGAAACACCCCCTGCACGTACCGCGTCCGCCGCACTGGGGCGGTTATCTGCTGATTCCCGACCGGATGGAATTCTGGCAAGGTCGTCCCAGCCGCCTACACGACCGCATTCAATATCGGCTGGAGGGTGATAAGTGGATTAAAGAGAGGCTTGCGCCTTAGTTTGGCTGTATAAATAAAGGCTACCTGAAAATGGGTTCACACTTTTCAGGTAACCTTATATTCTGAACTTCCGCATAAAATTCCTGCGTACGCACTTAATGCAAAATATCAGCATAGCTGGCTTCGTTGATGAGAAAGACGGTGTGACAAGTACGTGCATTCGATTTCGTGCATAGTAACATCGTTATCAACAAAGAAGTTGATTTTTCAGATAGCCTGAAACAAAGCTAAAGCTTAGTTACCTAACCTCTCCCACTCCTTCAACAACCTTTTCACCGACACTGGATACGGTGTCTTCAATTCCTGCGCGAACAGCGACACTCTCAATTCTTCAATCATCCATTTAAACATGGCGAGGTCGTCTGAAACGGGTTGTCCTTGTTTTACCAAACCGTCGGTTTTTTCCTGCCACATTTGTTCCAATTCCTGTATGTCGGCTTCGCGGGATGCGTCGCGGTCGGGGTTGCCGCTGTATTTTTCGAGGCGCAGGGTCATGGCTTTGAGGTAGATAGGGAGGCGCGGCCATTGTACCCACGGGGTACGGGTGGCGAAGCCGGCGGCGAGCAGGGTTTGCAGGCGTTGGCGCAGGAGGTGGGTGAGCGGGTGTTTGCCGAGTTTGCCGTTCAGTTCGGCGTAGGCAGCGGCGGTTTCCTGCAGGTAGCGGCTGAGGGCTTCTTTGACGGCAGGTAGGCGGCTGCGGGCGCGTTTGATTTGTTCTTTAAAGGCTTTTTCGTTGCGCGGCAGCTCGTCTTCGCCGATAAAGGCGCGGTCGCAGACGGCTTGGGTGAGGTCGTCGCGCAGGGTGTCGGCGTTGATGTGTTTGAGCAGCATGGCGGCTTGGGTGAAGCCTTGGATGCCTTTGTTCAGGTCTTTAACTTGTTCTTTTAGTTGTAGTTTCATGAGTTCGATCACGCCTAACCTGTGGGCTTGTTCGGCGGCGGCGGACGTGTCGAACAGGCGCAGGGCGATGCGGCCGTCTTTTTCTTTTTGCAGGCCGAGGTAGCCGGTGAGCTGTTGTTTGCCGCGGGCGAATTTGATGGATTCGGGCAGGGTGCCGATGTCCCATGTGGTGACGTTGTCGCGCTCGAATTCTTGGGTGTTGTCGCGGAAGGTGGTGGCGGCAGCTTTGCCAAGTTGTTGTTGGATTTGGATTAAATCGCGCCCCATGGCTAATTCTTGCCCGCCGTCGTCGATGATGCGGAGGTTGAAATAGCAGTGTTCGGGCAGTCTGAACGCGGCCCTTTCGTCTTGGTTGATTTGCTCGAGTATGCGGATGTCGCCTGCGGTTTTGGCGATGGCTTGGGCGAGTTGGGGCAGGATGGGGGCGTTGCGGTCGGGGTTTTGGTTTAAAAATTGGGTGATGAATTCGGGCACGGGCACGCAGATGCGGCGGATTTGCTTGGGCAGCGCTTTGATTTGCAACTGGATTTTTTCGCGTATCATGCCGGGCACGAGCCATTCGAGGGCGGCGGGGCTGATGCGGTTGAGGACGGTGAGCGGCAGGGTGAGGGTAACGCCGTCGAGCGGGTGGTGCGGCTCGAAGCGGTAGCTGAGTTTGAATTTGCCGTCTGCGGTTTGCCAGAATTTGGGGAACTGCTCTTCGGTAATGTGTGCGGCGGCGTGTTGCATCAAATCGTCGCGACTGAGGAACAGCAGGCGCGGATTGTCGCGCTCGGCAGTTTTGAGCCAGGCTTGGAAGGTGCGGATGTCGGCGAGGGGGAGGGGTTTCAGACGGCCTTTTTGGGGTGCAGGCTGCTTTTTGGGTTTGGGGTCGGCTGAAACTGAAACATTTTGTAGGGTGTGTGAACTCGGTTCACGCACGCGGTTATTTGTATCTTTGGAATCCGCGTGCGTGGCTTGCGCCACACACCCTACGTTGTGCTTTTTAGATTTTAGGACATCTGCTGCATCCGCTCGTGCCAACAAAATGAGTTCGTCGGCAGTCTCAGCATCGGGATAGTGCACCAAGCCTGCTTCGTCAAATTGCGCCATTACGCCGCTTTGTAATGCCGCCCATTCTTCGGCGGAACCGATGGACGGGTCGCATTGCTGCTCGGCAATCAAGGCAACGATTTTGCCGTGCCATTGTTTGCTGTCGATAGTTACACGGTCACCCAGCAGTATTGGTTGACCGTCGGCGTAGCATAGGGAGTTTTCAGGTAGCCTTTGAGCTTTGGGGTCGTCTGAAATCGTTGAAGCTGCGGCACTCTGTTCCCTCTCCTGTGGGAGAGGGATTGCTGAGATTGCAGAAAAGTTGGTTTGTGCGGCAACTGTTTTGCCCTCTCCCCGACCCTCCCCCACGGGGGAGGGGGTAGTTTGCTGGGCGGCGTAGGTTGGATTGTCAAACCTAATGGTTTGTGCAGTTTCAGCGGGTGTTGAGTCTGCAACCTGACCTACGGTGTTACCGTGATTTTCATTTTGGCGAAACTTGCAATGCTCGTTTTCAGACGACCTCTCGGCTTTGTCAGATTCAATAATCCGTACGGAGTCTTCGCTTCCCCAAACGCTGCCTTGCGCGTCTTTCCAAGCCATGTCGGGCAGCCGTTCGTGATAAAACGCAAACAGCGCTTCGTCATCGACCAGCACGTCTTGCTTGCGCGATTTGTGTTCGAGTTCGGTAATTTCCTTAATCAGCTTTTTGTTGTGGACAAAAAAGTCCGCTTTCAAATCGCATTCCTGTGCCACCAGCGCGCTGCGGATAAAGATTTCGCGTGCTTCTTCGGGGGCAATTCTGCCATAGGACACGGGGCGGCGCGGCAAGACGGTCAGGCCGTAGAGCGTTACCCGTTCGCTGGCGATGACTTCACCGCGTTTTTGTTCCCAGTGCGGCTCGAAATAGTGGTAGCGGACGAGGTGCGGCGCTTCCTGCTCGATCCATTCGGGCTGGATGGCGGCCACATCGCGGGCATAAAGTTTCGTTGTTTCAACGAGTTCTGCCGCCATCACCCATTTGGGTTTGGCTTTGAACAGGGCGGAGGCGGGGAAAAGGTGGAAGCGGCTGCCGCGCGCGCCGGTGTAGTCGTTGCCGTCGGGCGATTTCATGCCGACGTTGGCGATGAGGCCGGTGAGCAGGGCGCGGTGGATTTGTTCGTAGCCCGCTTCTTTGGCAGCGCGGATTTGGGCGCGGTGTTGTTTCTTATCCAGTTGTTTTTGTTTGAGTTTGGCGGATAGGTCTTGGTCGCCCGCATTTTCAGACGACGTGAGCTGCCTGACTTCGGGAGGCCGTCTGAAAGCCGCTTCCTTGGTGGTCAAACCCATTTCAATCGCGGTTTGGGCAAGCTGGTGGTGCAGCTCGCGCCACTCTCGCATCCGCAGGTGCGACAGGAAATATTGGCGGCACCACTGCACCAGCTGCTTGTTGGACAAACCTTTGTCGCGCTCGCGCTGGAAGCTGTCCCAAATGTTCAGATAGGCAAGGAAATCAGACTGCTTGTCGGTAAAACGCTCGTGCGCCTTGGCGGCGGCATCGCGCGCTCCCAGCGGCCGCTCGCGCGGGTCTTGAGTCGACAGCGCGGACGCAATCACCAATATTTCCGCCATGCAGTCGTGCTTCTTTGCCGCCAACAAAATGCGCGCGATTTTCGGGTCGATGGGCAGGCGCGCCATTTGTTCGCCGAGTTTGGTCAGTCCGTTATGTTCATTAACCGCCCCCAATTCCAACAACACCTGAAACCCATCATTGATATACCGCGAATCGGGCATTTCTAAAAATGGGAATGCTGCCACGTCGCCGAGTCTCAATGCCGCCATGCGCAGGATGACGGCGGCTAGGTTGCTGCGGACGATTTCGGGGTCGGTGAATTCGGTGCGGCTATTGAAATCTTCTTCTGAAAACAGTCGGATACACACGCCTGCAGAGACGCGTCCGCAGCGACCGGAGCGTTGGCGTGCGGCGGCTTGGGAGATTTTCTCTACATGAAGCTGTTCCACTTTCGCCCGTGCGGAATAGCGTTTGACGCGCGCGAGGCCGGTGTCGATGACGTATTTGATGCCCGGCACGGTGAGCGAGGTTTCGGCGACGTTGGTCGCCAGCACAATGCGGCGTTTCGCGCCTGAGGGGTGGAAGATTTTGTGCTGTTCGGCGTGCGACAGGCGCGCGAACAGGGGCAGGATTTCGTCGTTGCGGCGCAGTGTGGATTTGCGCAGGGCTTCGGCGGCTTCGCGGATTTCGCGTTCGCCCGGCAGGAACACCAAAATATCGCCTTCGCCGTGTCGCGCCAATTCGTCCGCCGCATCGACAATCGCATCCGTCAGCTCCACTTCTGCGTCGTCTTCGTCTTTGCTGGTCAGCGGGCGGTAGAGGATTTCGACGGGATAGGTGCGTCCGCTCACTTCCAGCACGGGCGCGCCGTTGAAGTGTTGGGAAAAGCGTTCTGCGTCTATGGTTGCCGAGGTGATGATGACTTTCAAGTCGGGGCGGCGCGGCAGCAGCTGTTTCAGGTAGCCTAAGAGGAAGTCGATGTTCAGGCTGCGTTCGTGCGCTTCGTCGATGATAATCGTGTCGTAGGCGGAGAGATAACGGTCGGTCTGGGTTTCTGCCAGCAGGATGCCGTCGGTCATCAGCTTGACGCAGGCATCGCGCGAGGTGTGGTCGGTAAAACGCACTTTATAGCCGACCGCGCTGCCGATTTCTGATTTCAATTCTTCGGCAATCCGCTCTGCCACCGAACGCGCGGCCAAACGGCGCGGCTGGGTATGCCCGATTAGCCCCGCCGCCCCGCGTCCGAGTTCCAAACAAATCTTGGGCAACTGCGTGGTTTTGCCCGAGCCGGTTTCGCCGCAGATAATCGTTACCTGATTCTCGGCAATGGCTTTTTTGATTTCTTCGAGTTTTTCGTGAACGGGCAGAGTGCTGTCGAACTCGGGTTTGGGCAGTTTGGACAGGCGTTGCAGATAGAGGTCGTGCGATTTTCGGTATTTTTCTTCGACTTTGGACAAGCCGCCGTATTTGTTGGGATTTTTGAAGGCGGATTGCAGAAAGTGACGGTCTTTGGAGAGGATCTGGGAGAAATCTTGCTGCGGCATTTGGCTGGAGAAAGTTGAGAGAAAACAAAAGAAGTAATTATAGCAAAAAGTGCTTGGCTATTTGGCGGAAGGCTATGGCAAGAAAGGCTACCTGAAATTTTCAGGTAGCCTCTAATCTATTTATTCTAATAGATATTTTCTCAACTAAAGGCGTGATTTACTCCTGAGGCGGCAGCGGGGCACCGGCAGGATGTTTGTAGCGGTTGTAGGCGAAGAGATATTGCTCAGGGAAGCGGCGCACCCAGTTTTCCACGTTGCGGTTGATGATTTCGGCGTCGTGGGCTTTGTCGCCGTTGAAGCTGCCTTCCACGGGCTCGATGCGCAGGACGAAGCCGCGGCTTTCAGGTAACCTGATGCCGGCGAAAAACAGGGGGCGCACGTTTTTTACTTGGGCGAGGCGGCCGGCCAGGGTCATGGTGTAGGCGGGGCGGCCGAAGAAGGGCGCCCATACGCCGTCGCCGTGTTCGTCGGGCACGTGGTCGGGCAGGACGATGGTGGCTTCGCCTTGGCGCAGGGCTTGGATGATTTGCTTCACGCCGTGTAGGTTGGTGGGGGCGGTGCGGCCTTTGTCGCGCACGCGGCCGGCTTGCATGATGTCGTCGAGGATTTTGATTTTCGGCGGCTTATACATGGCGGTGAGCGGGAAGGGCAGGCGGTGGCTGATGTAGCGGCCGGCGAGGTCGTAGTTGCCGATGTGGGGGGTGATGAGCAGCAGGCCTTCGCCGGCATCGAGCGCGGCCTGGATGTGTTCCCAGCCGTGGGTTTCCGCGAAGAGGGCGGCCACCTGCTCGGGGCTGCGGAAAAAGGCCAGCGGCAGCTCGAGCGCGCCTTTGGCGGTTTCGCGGAACACGGCGTGGACGTGGGCGGCATCGTTGGGCAGGCCAGCGGTATGCAGGTGGTTGCGGATACGTTCGCGGTCGGCGCGGGCGAAACAATAAAGCAGGCCGCCGGCGCAGTTGGCAATGAAGTGCAGCACGGAAAGCGGCAGTGCGGCCAGGGTGTGGAATAGGAGGAAGACGAGGGTGCGCATGCAGATGGCTTGAAGATGGGTTAAGTAGTATTGTAATGGAAAAGGGAACGGACAAGCTAATAGCGGGGAGGCTACCTGAAAAATAAAACAGTTTTTCATTGCGTGGAAGCTCATGCTTTTAGGTAGTCTTTTTACTCCACTTGCCTGTCGTGCGATGCAGGTTTAAACTCAAGCCGTTTATTCGCGCCGATGCGTTTGCCAAATGGTATCGGCTCTTGCTTCGGCTACATTTTCAGGTAGCCCATCATTCCCAAAGGAGACCCCATGAATCCGCTTCATTCTTTGCAGCCGCAGGCTGTTTGGCAGTGGTTTGCCGATATTTGCGCCATTCCACACCCCACTTATCAGGAAGCCGCGCTGGCCGAAATGATTGTTGCCCGCGCCAAGGAAAAAGGCCTGGCGGTGCAGCAAGATGAAAAAGGCAATATTTATATCCGCAAGCCGGCACACGGCGCGGGCATGGCCGATAAGCCCGGCGTAATTTTGCAGGGGCACATCGATATGGTGGCGCAAAAGACTCCCGATTCGCCGCACAATTTCGCCACCGACCCCATCCGGCCGCAAATCATCGACGGCTGGGTACATGCCACGCAAACCACGCTGGGCGCAGATAACGGCCTCGGTTCGGCTATGGGCTTGGCCGTGGCGTTTGCCGATGATATCGAGCATCCGCCCCTGGAAGTGTTGCTCACGGTGGAAGAAGAAATTGGTATGGATGGCGCGCGCCAAATGCGTGGTGATTTGCTGCAAGGCCGCTATTTGATCAACTTGGATACCGAAGCAGCCGGTTGCGTGTATGTGGGTTGTGCCGGCGGGCGCGATGCCGATTTGCGCCTGCCTTTTGCCACCGAAGCCGCCGAAGGCCAGCATGTGCGCATTACCGTGTCCGGTTTGCTGGGCGGGCACTCCGGCATCGATATTCATCGCGGCCACGGCAACGCCATTAAGGTATTGGCCGATCTGTTGGCACGCCTGCCGGAAGAAAGCGGCTGGCGGCTGGCTGCTTTCCACAGCGGTGCGTTGCGCAACGTGATTCCCTCCGAGGCGGAAGCCGAAATCGTGCTGCCTCAAGCGTTTGCCGGCGCATTGGCCGAACTGGCCGACACCGTGCGCGCTGAAACGCAAAACGAATTGGGCAAGTTTGCCGATAAATTGGTGATTCAGGTAGCCCCACTCGGCCAGGGTGCACAAGCTGCCAGCCATGCCGACAGCCGCCGCATTATTGATTTGCTCGCTGCCGTTCCCAGCGGCGTGCTTAAATGGAGCGAAGAGTTCGATGGCGTGGTGGACACCTCCAACTGCTTAAGTGTGGTGCACACGGAAGACGGCCAATTTACTGCCTCCATGCTGTTGCGCTCACTGCGCGAACGGCCGAAAGACGACTTCTGCCGCCTGCTTGGCTCAATCGCCCGCCTCTCCGGCGCCACCCTGCATACCGAGCAGGACTACACCGGCTGGGAGCCGCATATGTCGTCTGCCTTGCTGCAGAAAACCATCGAATCCTTTGCCGCCGTACGCGGGCAGCAGCCGCAAATCGAAGTGGTACACGCCGGCCTGGAATGCGGTTTGATGCAAAAACACCTGCCGCACACCGAAATGATTTCCTTCGGCCCGACCATCAAAGGCGCTCACTCGCCCAAAGAGCGGGTGCAGATTGATACCGTGGAAGAGTGCTGGCGCATTTTGCTGGATTTGCTCAAACGGATTGCTTAACGAATTAAGCTAAGCATTGAAAATCCCTGCCGACCAGTGATTCTGGTCGGCATTTTTCATGCGAAATTATATTTCCCAGGGGAAATGCATGCCAAAAACGGGTTGGAAAGGGTTTTTAAACAGCGATAATTTAATATTATCCATAAAAATCAGTTGTATATGTGCTATTGGCTGAGTTATATTCCGACTCGGGCTGCCACAATGCTGCGGCGGCCGATTAAGTTAGAGCGGATTAAGTTCAGACTTCATCCGTGATAGGAAGTACAAAGGAATACCCGTGAGCACCAACCAAGAAACCCCGCATAGCCTGCAACGCAACCTGAAAAACCGCCACCTGCAACTCATCGCTATCGGCGGCGCCATCGGCACCGGCCTGTTTATGGGCTCGGGTAAAACCATCCATTTGGCAGGCCCTTCCGTTATCCTCACTTACATCATCATCGGCACTTTCCTGTTTTTCATCATGCGCACCATGGGCGAGCTGCTGCTTTCCAACCTCGAATACAAATCCTTCACCGACTTCACCCACGACTTGCTTGGCCCGGCCGCCGGCTTTTTTGTGGGCTGGACCTATTGGTTTTGCTGGGTGGTAATCGGCATGGCCGACATCATCGCCATTACGGGCTATACCCAATTCTGGTGGCCGGATGTGCCGCTGTGGCTGCCCGGGCTGTTGTGCATCATCCTCATGGCCGGCATGAATTTGCTCACTGTAAAACTCTTCGGCGAAATGGAATTTTGGTTTGCCCTGGTGAAAATCGTGGCCATTGTTGCCCTGATTGCCGTGGGCTGCTTTTTGGTGGCCAGCGGCTTTGTTGACCCCACTTCCGGCGAAAAAGCCTCGCTCAGCCACTTCTGGAACCACGGCGGCTTCTTTCCAAACGGCATCGGCGGCTTCTTCTCCGCCTTCCAGATTGCCGTGTTCGCCTTTGTGGGCATTGAATTGGTGGGCACGGCCGCTGCCGAAACCAAAGACCCGGAAGTTAACCTGCCCAAAGCCATCAACCGCATTCCTGTGCGCGTGATTATTTTCTACGTGCTGGCCTTAAGCGTGATTATGGTGGTAACGCCCTGGAACGAAATCGACCCCGCCAAGAGCCCGTTTGTGAATATGTTTACCCTCATCGGCATTCCGATTGCCGCCGGGCTGGTTAACCTCGTGGTGCTCACTTCCGCTCTTTCTTCTGCCAACGGCGGCATGTTTTCCACCGGCCGCATGCTCTACGGCCTCTCCGAAGCCGGCGTGGCTCCGCGTATGTTCAGCCGCCTCAACCGCAACGGCGTGCCCGCCACCGGCCTGCTGTATTCCTGCCTCTACCTGATTGTGGCCGTATTCCTGCTGTATCAGGAGGGCGACATCATGGCCATGTTCACCGTGGTCACCACCCTTTCCAGCATCGGCTTCATTTTCGTGTGGGCGATTATCCTGCTAGCCTACCTCAAATATCGTAAAACCCGCCCGCATCTGCACGAAAAATCCATCTACAAACTGCCCGGCGGCACCGCTATGGTGTGGGTATGTCTCGCCTTCCTCGCCTTTGTGCTGGTGCTCTTCTCGCGCGATGCCGATACTAGGCTGGGGCTGATGTGCATGCCCATCTGGTTTGCCGCCTGCGCCGTGTTGTATTGGGTACTGTATGCGCGCAAACACAGCAGTGCCCCAACCCCACAGCAGTCGCAGCAATAGCAGAGGAGGAAATCAAGGCTACCTGAAAAGTGATTCATACCTTTTCAGGTAGCCTTCCATATTTCAGGTAGCCTTCCATATTTCAGGTAGCCCCATGTGCCTGCGCCTTATAGCTGGCCGATTTCATTTGAGGCTACCTGAAACCCTATAAACAAGACACTCATCCCTGACAATCCACTCCCGCCCCGCTTCGTCTATAATCCCACCCCATTCCCATTCCGCAAAGGCTACCTGAAATGACCTTCCCCAAGCTTCTCACCCCCATCGTTGCCGCGCTGCTGCTTGCCGCCTGCGGTGCCACTTTCGCGCCGCAGGATTTGCCGCATTTGGCGGCGGGCGAGAGCCGCCGTTTCAAGCTGGAGCGGCTGGATGAAACCGGCGCGGCGGAGCAGGTGTCGCTGTTGGTGGTGCAGGGCGAGGCGGGCGGGAAGTCGCGCTGGATTCAAACCGATGCGTTTGGTGCGCCGCTGGCGCGTTTGCTGGCCACGCAGAGCGGCTGGCGGCGCGACGGTTTTGTGCCGCCGAACCATGCCGCGCAGGCGGTGTTCACGGCGATGTTCCCGCTGTTGGAAAACGGTTTTTCAGACGGCCGGCCGCGCGAGTTGGAAAGCGGCAGGGCGAAATGGCGGCTGACGCCTTTGGGAGAGAGTGATGAATAAGGCACGGGTATACCTCGGCCAGCCGGGTTTGGTGTCGGCTTTGGGCAGCGGTTTGGCGGAGCATTTGGATGGCCTGTTGAGGCCGTCTGAAAACAGCCCGCTCACGTTTTCCACTGAATGGGTGAAGGGCAAAAACCGTGCTTTCGGCGCGGTAAACCGGCCGCTGCGCTCGTTCCCCGACAATCTGCCCGCCGAACACCGCAGCCGCAACAATCAATTGTTGTGGGACGCTTTGGCGCAAATCGAGCCGCAAATTCAGGCAGCCCTCAGCCGCTACGGCGCGGACAGAATCGGTGTGGTAATCGGCACGTCGGTGGGCGGCGCGGATGAAAATATCCCGCTGTTCCAACACGTTGCAAACGGCGGCGGCTGGGCGGGCATCCCGTTCAAACAGCAGGCGCAACTGCTTTCCTCTCCCGCCGATTTTGCCGCGGCGGCGTACGGCCTACGGGGCGCGTGTTACGGCGTATCCACCGCCTGCACGTCCGGCGCGCGGGCGCTCATCAGCGCGGCACGGCTGCTGCGGCTGGGCGTGTGCGACGCGGTGTTGTGCGGCGGCGTGGACACGCTCTCGCCGCTCACCATCAACGGTTTCGCTTCGCTGGAAGTGCTGTCCGACGGCATTGCCAACCCGTTTTCGCGCAACCGCAACGGCATCAACATCGGCGAAGCCGCCGCCGTATTCGTGATGACCCGCGAAGACGACGGCGACACCCTGCCGCTCTTGGGCTACGGCGCCAGCAGCGACGCGCACCACATGTCTTCCCCGCGCCCCGACGGCCTCGGTGCGGCGCAGGCTTTTCAGGTAGTCTTAAGCCACGCGGGTTTGCCGCCCGAAAGCATCGGCTGGATCAACCTACACGGCACCGGCACGCAACTCAATGACGGCATGGAAAGCCGCGCCGTGGCCGAAGTGTTCGGCAGCCATACCGCCGCCACCTCCACCAAACCGCTCACCGGCCACACCCTCGGCGCAGCCGGCGCGCTCGAAGCCGCGTTTGTATGGGGCATCGCCAGCCGCCGCAACAACCCCGAAGGCAGCCTGCCGCCCCAACTGTGGGACAGC
Source organism: Eikenella exigua (assembly GCF_008805035.1). Lineage (NCBI taxonomy): Bacteria > Pseudomonadati > Pseudomonadota > Betaproteobacteria > Neisseriales > Neisseriaceae > Eikenella > Eikenella exigua. Next base: position 1,706,595 of record NZ_CP038018.1, read on the forward strand.
CAAGCCGACCCCGAACTGCCCTCAATCGCGCTCACCGTTTCAGGCAGCCGATGGCCGCAAGGGCGGCGCATCGGCGCGAGTTCGTCGTTTGCCTTCGGCGGCAACAACAGCGTCCTCATCATCGGAGAAGAACATGCCCCAATGCCCGATTAAACAACCCGCCGCCCTCCTGCCGCACAGCGGCCGCATGGTGCTGCTGGACAAAGTTTTATCCTACGACAACAACAACCTACACGCTGTCTGCACCATCCGACCCGTCTGCATCCTGCTCCCCGACGGCGCAAACGCCCTGCCCGGCTGGCTCGGCCTCGAAATCATGGCGCAAGGCGTGGGCGCATGGGCAGGCGCGCACGCGCTGGACGCCGGACGCCCCGTGCAACTCGGCTTCCTGCTCGGCACGCGCAAACTCCACTTCGCCCATCCCGAAATCCCCGTCGGCACCGTGCTCGATGTGCAAATCACCCTGTCCTGGCAAGACAACGCCACCAACATGGGCGTGTTCGACTGCACCCTCACCTGCCGCATCCCACCCCCAGGCTGCGACGACCTCACCCCCGGCACGCTGCTCCTCTCCGGCGCGCTCAACGTATTCAGCCCCACCAACCGCGAGACCTTGGACACGATTTTGGGCAGATAAGTTTCAGGTAGCCTTGAGGCCGTCTGAAAGGCTACCTGAAAACATGGTTTGCTACGAAACTGCAACATGAATGAAGCAAAGCGGGCTTGAAGCCCGCTGCTGGTACTGCCGCATCCCGTTTTCAGTCGGCCTCAAACCTCTCCAAGGCTACCTGAACTTACGTTTGCCAGCATGCCCACGAATCGGAGTACACCCATGGAAACGTATTTCTACAATAAAAACATCAACCTCATCGAAGTTCAGCCCGCATTTATCCGCACCGCCATGCGACAGGCCAAGCGTTACCGTTGCGGCATTCGGATCTTGAGCCGGCCGACTGTTGTCATCAACCCGACACCCGCGCCGAAACACGCCGTGGTGGATTTTGCCGATTTGGCCGCTTATCCCGAACTGCCGCACCTCCAAATCGAACACGATCTTGAGTCGCCCGAATTCATCAATACGGATGCCCTATACCGCTTCGAGCAATTGGACACCCTGGTAATCGGACAGCCAATCGACATCGACCTCTCCCAACTGCCCGCGCTTAAAGACTTAAGGATGGACTACAACAAAAAAATCCGAAATATCGGGCAATGCACCCGTTTGGAACGTTTATACCTATGGTCTTACAAAGGCAAAGACTTAACTGAATTCCAAAACCTGACACGGCTGAAAGATTTATTGCTGGTTCGCCCCTCCGTGTGCACATTAAACGGCATCGAAAACCTAACCGCCTTGGAAACAATCGACATCAGCCATGCCCGTAGCCTGAACGATGTATCTGCCCTGCATCGGCTGCAAGAAAAATACCAAGTCAAAAATATCGCGCTGCCCGAGAAATTCCATGACGAGGAGTTTTGGCAGCAATAGTAAAGTAAAAAACGGCGGTATAGTGGATGTGGCTGCCTGGGTTTTAGACGGCTTCAAGCCCGAAAAAGGCCGTCTGAAAGAAAATTCCAACAAAATTAAAATGAAATTTCAGCACAGCCCAATAAGGGCGAAATCTTTATCTATATGGGAATTCAAAAGTCCACACTAGAGACAGTTTGCTTGAATTTCATTGGGATTTTTGGTATACACGAAATGCAGTCCTATCATATTTCACTGCAGTATCCAACCTTAAGAGAGGTATACAAAATGCGTGTTTCTAAAAGTGCCTTTGTCGTTTTATCTGCTTTGGCCCTGCTGACTGCCTGCCAGAAAGAACCTGAGCCAACTCCGCCTCCTCAAGCGCAGGAGCAAGCCCCCAACCCTAATCCCGCTCCGCCTGCTCCTACTCCCACACCAGCATCCAACCCCAGCCTGATTCGCGAACCAGCCGCCCCGCAACAACAGCAGGATCCCGCTGCACAGGCCATCCAGTCCAAACCGTTTGGTGAAGGCACGCTGGCTTTGACCAAAGTTAAAGTAGTCGGCCAGATTCTGAACGTGGAATTTATGTATATCCCGCCGAAAAATGAAAGAGGCAGTTATCAATTCACTAATATGCACTCCGGTAAAATCACCGATTTTGCCTACGTTGATGAATCCACCAGCAAACGCATCAGCCTGCTGCAAGATGAAAGCGGTAAATACATGACCGATCCTGCCGCCGAAGTGAGCAATACAATCAGTCTCACAGGCAGCTCGCCCAAAATCGTCGCGCTGAAATTCCCCGCCCCGCCCGCCACATCGCCGACCATCACCATCGATTTCCCGGGTGCCGGTTCGTTTGATTCGGTGCCGGTAAGCCGCTGATTTTCCACTTGGCAAAGTGCAGGCTGCTTCGTGCAGCCTATATGCAGCCCCAGTTAGAGGTGACTTTATGAAAAATTTACGTTTACTTGCTTGTATTACAGCGCTAGCCACTCTATGTGCTTGCGGACAAGACCCCAAACCTGCTGAGCCACAAGCGCAGGCATCTGCCGCCAGCACCATAGTCATGCCCCAAACCGCATCTGATGCATCTAATTCCTCAGCACCTGCTACCGAGCAGGCCTCTGCTGTTGCATCAGCATCATCTGCCCTTTCCGCCCAGGGCAACAGCCTTTCTTCCCAAGGCAGCAACCTGTCTGCACAAGGCAGCGGTTTGAGCGCTACCGAAACAGGGTTTAATATCGAAATCAATTTGTCGTCGGATGTGCTGTTTGATTTCGACAAAGCCGAACTCAAACCCGAAGCTGATGCCGATCTGCAAAAAGCTGCCGACATCATCCGCCAAAAAGGCCAAGGGGTAATCCTGATTACCGGCCATACCGACAGCAAAGGCTCTGATGCCTACAACCAACGCTTGTCTTTGGCTCGTGCACAGGCAGTAAAAAACTGGTTTGAAGCAAAAGGCCTGCAGCAGAATTATCAGCTTGAAGGCCTCGGCGCCACACGCCCCATTGCGCCCAACACCCACCCCGACGGCAGCGACAATCCGGAAGGCCGCGCCCAAAACCGCCGTGTGGAGATTATTGTTAATAAAACCACGCAACTAGGGAATTAAGTTTCTTCCCCTTGCTTTAAGCAATAAGAGGCCGTCTGAACACAGCAAAATCTGTTTCAGACGGCCTTTTTGCAGCCTGCATTATTAAGGCTTATATCGGGTGCGGTAGCCCGGATTTTCTTCGGGGCGCAATTGGTTGGGGAATTGGCGGTCTGTGGTGATGTCCACCGCGGTTTGCTGAATCAGCTTATACACTTCGTAGGGATTTTCCACATAACGCAGCGCGTTTCTGCCACCGAAGCGGATGGTGCCCCGTTTGAACATGGCTTCCAACACGCCCACATACACCCGCAAATTCTGCACTTCAGGCAGTTCGGCACTGGCAATATCCAGCCCGATCACTCCCGACGTGAAATATAGGCGTTTATCGGTGAGCGCGTAATCCATGCGGTACCAGTTGAAAAAGCGATAAACCGGCGAAAAGATGGCGTACCACACCGGAGCCAGATGAAAAAGCATGAAGAAATTCACATAGGGGAACACACCATGCGATGCTGCATTAAACTTGCCGATAAAAAACAAGTCGAACAAGCCCCAGCACAGGGCGAACGGATAAATCAGCGGATTGCCCAATACGTATAAAAAACGGTGCGGATTGCCCTGCCATAAGATGTTTTCGTTCGGATCGGTGAAGCGTTGAAGCATATTCCCTCTTGACGGGTGATGGAGCATAGGTATTGTATCACTCAATCCATATCTTCAATTTCATACTATCTCACATGGCCTCACCAAAACTTCCACCCGCATACAGAGGCCGGCCTCATTTAATCTTATTAACATCCACTCTTTCAGACGGCCTCAAGCCTCCACAGGCTACCTGAAAACAGAATTTCAATGCCATCCAAATATGAAACGGCAACGAAATGCCAAAACAGCCGCATAGCCATTCCGACAAATCCGGTTCGCAGGTACAATCCATGTGCTGCGCATCCCATCCAAATACAGCCCAAACTTCAGCTTGGTGGAAACTTGCCGCGCTTTGTTTTCAGGTAGCCTCCAACCCATATCAAAGGAACCCCATCATGACCCAAACCATCCTCATCACCGGCTCCACCCGCGGCATCGGCCGTGCGGCGGCTTTGGCCTTGGCACAAGACGGCTTCGACATTGTGGTACACGGCCACAGCCGCATGGCGGATGCCGAGGCGGTGGCGGAACAAATCCGCGCGCTGGGGCGGCAAGCGCGGGTGTTGCAGTTTGACGTGGCCGACCGCGCCGAATGCCGCCGCGTGCTGGAAGCGGATATTGAAGAGCATGGCGCGTATTACGGCGTGGTGCTGAATGCGGGGCTGACGCGCGACAATGCCTTCCCCGCGCTGGAAGACGAGGATTGGGACCGCGTATTGCGCACCAATCTGGACGGCTTCTACAACGTGCTGCACCCGCTCATCATGCCGATGATCCGCCGCCGCGCGCCGGGGCGGATTGTGTGCATGGCCTCCGTGTCCGGCCTGATAGGCAACCGCGGGCAGGTGAACTACAGTGCGTCGAAGGCGGGGCTGATTGGCGCGGCTAAGGCTTTGGCTGTGGAGCTGGCCAAACGCAAGATTACGGTCAACTGCGTTGCCCCCGGCCTGATTGATACGGAAATTTTGGATGAAAACGTGCCGGTGGAAGAAATTTTGAAAGCCATTCCGGCACAGCGCATGGGGCTGCCTGAAGAAGTGGCGCATGCCGTGCGCTTTTTAATGAGCGAACACGCCGCCTATATCACGCGGCAGGTGATTGCGGTAAACGGAGGATTGTGTTGATGAAAACAAAACGGGTGGTGATTACCGGCGTGGGCGCGGTGTGCGCTTTCGGCCGCGAGTGGCACGAAATCGAAGCCGCTTTCCGCGCAGGCAAAAACGCCGTGCGCCGCATGGAAGCGTGGGATGCCTTCCCCGAAATGGAAACCCGCCTCGGCGCGCCGCTGCCCGCCTATGCGCCGCCCGCACATTGGACGCGCAAACAGCTGCGCAGCATGGGTCCGCTGGCGCAATACTGCACCGATGCCGCCGAACAAGCACTAAAGCAGGCAGGTTTGCTCGACGCCCCCCTCATCCGCAGCGGCAGCATGGGCGTGGCCGCCGGTTCTTCCAGCGGCAGTACTGCCGACGTGCTCGACATCGGCCTGCTGCTCGCACACCAGCCCAACAATTTCAACGCCAACACCTATGTGCGCATGATGCCGCACACCACCGCCGCCAACGTGGCCATCTTCTTCGGTCTCACCGGCCGCCTGATTCCCACCTCCAGCGCCTGCACCTCCGGCAGCCAAGGCATAGGCTATGCCTACGAAGCCATCAAATACGGCAAAATCCCCATGATGCTGGCCGGCGGTGCCGACCAGCTCTGCCCATCCGAAGCATACGTGTTCGACAGCCTCTACGCCGCCAGCCGCCGCAACGGTGAACCCGAACTCACCCCCCGCCCCTACGACAACGCACGCGACGGCCTCGTGCTCGGCGAGGGCGGCTGCATGATGGTGCTGGAAGAATTGGAACACGCACAGGCACGCGGCGCGCACATCATCGCCGAAATCGTCGGCTACGGCGCCAACTGCGACGGCAGCCACATCACCCGCCCCGAGATGCGTACCATGCAACGTTGCATGGAGCTTGCCCTCGAAGATGCCGCCCTACCGCCCTCCGCCGTTGGCTATGTCAGCGGCCACGGCACGGCCACCGAACAGGGCGACATTGCCGAAACCCAAGCCACCGCCGCCGTGTTCGGCCACGTCCCGATCAGCTCGCAAAAAAGCTACCTCGGCCACACCCTCGGCGCCTGCGGCTCACTCGAATCCTGGTTTGCCATCGAAATGATGCGCAGCGGCTGGTTCGCCCCCACCCTGAATCTGAACGACATCGACCCCCGCTGCGGCGAAGCCGACTACCTCACCGGCTCCGGCCGCCGCATCGACACCGAATACGTGATGAACAATAACTTCGCCTTCGGCGGCGTGAATACGTCGCTGATCTTTAAGCGTTGGTAGCACGGTATTTGAGTCAAGAGGCTACCTGAAACGATTGTGCCTGAGCAGCTGTTTTCAGGTAGCTTTCCCCGCACAAGCCCTAATTTCCGTAAAACCCTGCCAACAAAGTCCCACCGGGGTAAGGATAGGTTAATCAGATGGCGCAAACAGCGACAGTTTCCTAGAATAGCCGCATTTCCCAACAGCTGCCGGAAAGGGCAGGCAGAGCAAAATGAAAAAACCATTGAAATGGACGTTGTGGGCAGTGGCTGCGCTGACCATGGGTGCGGCTGGTTATGCCTTTTTGAATCCAAGCAAGCCACCAACCACCTATCTCACCGAAGAAGTGAAACGTGCCGACGTGCGCCAAACCGTATCCGCCACCGGCGAAATCTCTGCTGCGCAGCTGGTAGACGTGGGCGCCCAGGCTTCCGGCCAAATCAAGCACTTGTATGTGAAGCTCGGGCAGCATGTGGAAAAAGGCGACCTCATCGCCGAAATAGACTCCACCACCCAGCTCAACACACTGAACACAAACAAGGCCAAGCTGGAAACCTATCAGGCACAGCTCGTATCTGCACGGGTGGCACTGCAAAACGCCGAGCGCAAATACCGCCGCGAGCAGGCCTTGTGGGCGGAAAATGCCACTTCCAAAGAAGAGCTGGAAAGCGCGCAGGGCTCGTATGCCGCCGCCAAGGCGCAGGTGGGCGAGCTGCAATCTTCTATCCGCCAAACCCGCATTGCCATCAACACGGCCGAAGCTGATTTGGGCTACACCCGCATCACCGCGCCGATTTCCGGCACGATGGTTTCAGTGAAAGTGGAAGAAGGGCAAACCGTGAATGCGGCGCAGAGCACACCCGCCATCGGCCAAGTGGCCGATTTGAGCCGCATGCTGAATAAAATGCAGATTGCCGAGGGCGACGTAACCCGCGTGAAAGCCGGCCAAACCCTGCTGTTCACCACCCTGGCCGACCCCAATAGCGAACGGGAATCCAAGTTGGAGAGCATTGATCCGGGCTTGACTACCATGTCGCAAGGCAGCTACACCACTAGCACCGACACTACCAACACCGCCATCTACTACTACGCCCGCGCCCTCGTACCGAACGAAGACGGCAAGCTTGCCATCGGCATGACCACGCAAAACAACATTGTGATCGGTGAAGCCAAAAACGTGCTCACCGTTCCTGCCACCGCCGTGAAGCAGCGCGGCAGCGAGCGCTATGTGCGCGTGCTGAAAGCGGAAAATCAGGTGGAAGAACGCACCATTACCGTGGGCATCAGCGATGGCACACTCACCGAAGTGAAATCGGGCGTGACAGAGGGTGAGAAAGTGATCGTGTCGGAGAGCGATGGCACGGTGAAAGAGTGGCAGGGTGGTCCGCCGATGTAATAAGAGGTGTCGGACAGCAGATGTGCCTGCAGACTACCCGACACTTTCACCGTACTCCTGTCTTAAGTTAAGGCTACCTGAAACCCTCAACCCAAGCCGTATAGACAATTTAGCTTCGCAGCAACTCCGCGGCGCTCTGTTTCAGCTTCGTTGAAGTTATGCTTTCAGGTGGCTCCTGCCACAACAAAATCCGTACGCATATGAACCTAATCGAATGCCGTAATATCAATCGCTATTTTGGTGAAGGCGCCAACCGCGTTCATGTTTTAAAAGACATCAACCTCACCATCCAAAAAGGCGATTTCATCGCCATCATTGGCCAATCTGGCTCCGGTAAATCCACGCTGATGAACATCCTTGGCTGCCTCGACAGCGCCTCTTCCGGTTCGTATCAAATCAATGGTGTGGAAACCGCACAGATGAGCGGTGACGAGCTGGCCGCACTGCGCCGGCGCAAATTCGGCTTCATCTTCCAGCGCTACAACCTCTTGGGCGCATTGAGCGCGCGCGAAAACGTGGCCCTGCCCTCCGTGTATGCCGGCATGGATCAGAAAAAGCGATACGAGCGCGCCACCCGGCTTCTGGCCGATTTGGGTCTGGAAGGCAAAGAAGCCAACCGCCCCAACCAGCTCTCCGGCGGCCAACAGCAGCGTGTTTCCATTGCCCGCGCGCTGATGAACGGCGGTGAAATCATCCTGGCCGACGAGCCCACTGGTGCACTCGATTCGCACAGCGGCGAAATGGTGATGGAAATCATCTGCGGGCTGCACGCCAAAGGCCACACCATTATTTTGGTTACGCACGACCCGAAAATCGCCGCCTTCGCCAACCGCGTGATTGAAATCAAAGACGGCGAAATCATCGCCGACACCAGCAAAAATGCCGAAATCCCACCCAGCAGCGTGGAAAGCCGCACCGAAAAGCAATCTTGGCTGTTTTATAAAGACCAGTTTGTGGAAGCCTTCAAAATGTCGGTGCAGGCCATCATGGCGCACAAAATGCGCTCCCTGCTCACCATGCTCGGCATCATTATCGGCATTGCTTCAGTGGTATCCGTGGTGGCGCTGGGGCGCGGCACGCAGGAGAAAATCCTTTCCGACATCAGCGCTATCGGTACCAACACCATCGGCGTGTATCCCGGCAAAGGCTTCGGCGACCGCCACCGAGGCCGCATCCGCACGCTTACCATTGCCGATGCCGAAGCCATCGGCAAGCAAAGCTATGTCGATAGCGTTACTCCGACGACCACTTCCAGCGCCACCGCCACCTACCGCAACACCAACGTTACCGCCCAGCTCTACGGCGCGGGCGAGCAGTATTTCAACGTACGCGGCATCAAGCTCGATCAAGGCCGGCTGTTTAACCAAGACGACGTGGACACCGCCGCGCAAGTCGTCGTTATCGACCCGAACACCCGCAAACAATTGTTCCCGGAAGGCACCAACCCTATCGGCCAAACCATTTTGTTCGGCAAACGCCCGTTGCGTGTGATCGGCATCAGTGCCGAAGACCAAAGCGGCTTCGGCAGCAACGACAGCCTGCAAATGTGGGCGCCCTACACCACGGTGATGAACCGCATTTCCGGCGAACGCTATATCAGCTCGGTAACCGTAAAAATCCGCGACGATGTGAGCACCTCCGTGGCCGAACAGGGCATCAAAGAGCTGCTGCTAGCGCGGCACGGCAAAGAAGATTTCTTCACCAGCAACAGCGATAGCATCAAGCAGACCATCGAAAAAACCACCGGTGCGATGACTCTGCTGATCTCCTGTATCGCCCTGATTTCATTGGTGGTTGGCGGCATCGGCGTGATGAACATCATGCTGGTGTCGGTAACCGAGCGCACCAAGGAAATCGGCGTACGCATGGCTATCGGCGCGCGGCAGGGCAATATTTTGCAGCAGTTTCTGATTGAAGCCGTGCTCATCTGCCTCATCGGCGGCGCGGCCGGTATTCTGCTTTCCTATTTAATCGGCTTGGGCTTCAACGCTCTGGCCAGCGAGTTTGCCATGTCATTCTCCACCTGGTCGATTGTGAGCGCGGTGTGCTGCTCCACCTTCATCGGCGTGCTGTTCGGCTTCATGCCCGCCAAAAACGCTTCCAAGCTCAACCCGATTACCGCCCTGTCGCGCGATTAGAGACCCCTGGGAGCGTGAGAAGCCACGAAGCTAAAACGCTGCCTGATATTTTCAGGTAGCCTACAACCGGCAACCAAGGCTACCTGAAACCCACCCGACACCCAACCAAGAAACGAGGGTTTATGAACCACACAACCCACCTGCCCATCCGTGCGGCCGCGCTGGCTCTGCTTTTGCTCGCCGGCTGCGCCATCGACCAAGCCCCCAACACCCAAATCGGCCTCGCCCAAGCTCAGCGCGATGGCAGCGTACAAACCGCCGCCAGCGAAAGCGGCCACTGCCCCGATCCCGCCGGCTGCACCTACCAAACTGAAGGCGATTGGTGGCAAACTTTCGGCGACAGCGGGCTCAATGCATTGGTAGAGCAGGCCTTGGCCAACAATGTGGATTTGAAACAAGCCGCCGTTAGCGTAAACAAAGCCCTGTATCAGGCCAATATTCTCGGCGCCAACCTCGTGCCAGAATTCAACGCTTCGCTCGGTGCCAACGCCAACCGCAACCTCGACACCCGCCAAAACAGCCACAGCTACAGCAGCCAGCTCGGCTTAAGCTATGAGCTCGATTTATGGCGCAAACTCAACGCCACCGCCTCCGCCCAGGCGTGGGAGCAGCGTGCCACCGAACAAGATTTGGCCGCCACCCGCCTCACCGTAATCAACAATGTGGCCGATGCCTATTTTCAGGTAGCCTATCTCAACGAAGCCGTCAAGCTCACCGAAAAAACCATCGAGCAATACAAACAAATCCTGCAAATCGCCCGCAGCAAATACCGCCACGGCCGCGTAGCCTCGATAGAAGTTACCCAAGCCGAGCAATCCCTGCTCGCCGCCGAAAACAGCTTGCTGTCCCTGCAACAGAGCCGCAGCAACACCGAAGCCACCCTGCGCAACCTACTCAACCTGCGCCCCGGCCAGGCAATGGCCGTGCAGCCCGAATCCTTCCGACTACCCGAAGGCGGCAAGCTCGATTTGAATGTGCCCATCTCCACCCTCGCCGCCCGCCCCGACCTCATCGCCGCCGACTACCGCCTGCAGTCCGCCCTCAAAAGCCAGCAGGCGCAATACCGCAGCTGGTATCCCAGCATCACGCTGAATGCCGCGCTAAGCACCTCGTCTGAACACAGCGAGAACCTGTTCAACGTGCCGATATTGGGCGGCAGCGTCAGCCTCAATCTGCCCTTCCTCAACTGGCGTACCATGCACTGGAAAGACCGCAGCGCCGAAGCCGACTTTGAAAACGCCAAACTCGCCTTCGAAAAAGCCCTCACCACCGCGCTCAACGAAGTCGATACCAACTACCGTCAATACCGCGCCAGCAGCCAAACCCTAGGAAACCAGCGCCGCCGCCACCGGCTCGATGCCGAAAACAGCCGCTACTACCGTGTGCGCTACCAACACGGCCGCAACGAGCTCAAAGACTGGCTTTCCGCGCTGAACACCGAATATTCCGGTGCACAAAGCCTGCTTGAGGCCCGCTATCAAGCCCTGCGTTACGAAAGCATGGTGTATAAAGCCATGGCCGGGCGCTACCGGAAAGCCCCTGCCCAAACGGCACAGCCCGCACAGTAGGCGGGGTATCAGGATTATCGGCTGAACCACAAAAACCGGACAGGCACACAGCTATCCGGTTTTGCTGTTTTCAGGCAGCCTATTAGGCTTTGGGCAATCGTCAAAGTGGTAGTGGCCAAAGGCTACCTGAAAGCGTCAGCGTGGCCAAACTCCACAAAGCAATCTTTATAATCTTTCTCCCGACCGATTTTTTGTAAAATTTAATAGGTTACTTTAAATCTATATAGCTATTTATTGATTTAAGTCAAATCATCCTTGTTTAAGTGCATTTTTGTACTGAATTTAGGCTTTTCTGTCTAAACCATGGCAAAAATAGCAGCTGGCTCTTGAAAATTTAACGTAATTATTTCCACAAATATGTTAAGCTTATACTGTTTGGTAGTTTAAGACGTTTGTGCCTTATTAATGGTACAACGTCCGATTACCGGATAGGGGGCTGCCGAAGTTGGGCAGTACGGCCTGGCCGGACAGCCGTTTTATTTTTGTTGAATCGGAGTGTTGTTATCATGAACAAACTCAAAAGCTTCCTGATATGGGGTGCTGTGGTGCTGGCTGGCTTGGCCTCCTTTACCACTTTGGCTATCCATCGCGGTGAACAGGTAAGTGCAGTCTGGATGGTAATTGCTGCCGTCTCCGTATATGCTATTGCCTACCGCTTTTATAGCCTCTATATTGCCAAAAACGTAATGCAGCTCGATCCCAACCGGCTCACGCCGGCCGAGCGCCACAACGATGGCTTGGACTATGTGCCGACGCACAAAGGTGTGCTGTTCGGCCATCATTTTGCCGCCATTGCCGGCGCCGGCCCCTTGGTAGGCCCAGTACTAGCCGCGCAGATGGGTTATCTGCCTGGTACGCTGTGGATTATCTTCGGCGTAGTGTTTGCCGGTGCGGTTCAGGACGCGATGGTATTGTTCGTGTCCATGCGCCGCGACGGTAAATCCTTGGGTGATATAGTTAAACAAGAGCTGGGCACCGTGGCTGGCGTGATTGCCTCCATCGGTATTCTGATGATCATGGTGATCATTATGGCCGTGCTGGCGTTGATTGTGGTGAAAGCCTTGATCCACAGCCCATGGGGTACCTTCACCATCGCCACCACCATCCCGATTGCCCTGTTTATGGGTATCTACACCCGCTACATCCGTCCAGGCAAAATCGGCGAGATTTCCATCGTCGGCTTTATCCTGCTGGTGTTGGCGATTGTGTATGGCAAAAACGTGGCCGAAAGTTCCTTCGGGCATATCTTCGACTTGGAAGGCTTGTCTATCGCCTGGGCGGTAATGATCTATGGTTTTATCGCTTCCGTACTGCCGGTATGGTTGCTGCTCACTCCGCGCGACTACCTTTCCACCTTCCTGAAAATCGGTACCATCATTGCATTGGCCTTAGGCATCATTATTGTTAGCCCGCCGCTGCAAATGCATGCCGTTACCCGCTTTATCGACGGCTCCGGCCCGGTGTTTTCAGGTAGCCTTTTCCCCTTCCTATTCATTACCATCGCCTGCGGTGCGGTATCTGGTTTCCACGCCCTGATTTCTTCCGGCACCACCCCGAAAATGGTGGAAAACGAAGAACACGTGCGTATGATCGGCTACGGCGGCATGATTATGGAAAGCTTTGTGGCTATTATGGCGCTGGCTGCTGCTGCTTCGCTTGATCCTGGTGTGTATTTCGCCATGAACAGCCCGGCTGCCCTCATCGGCACCGATGCTGCCAATGCCGCACACGTGATCACCACCCAGCTGGGCTTCCCGGTAACTGAGGCCACTCTGCTGCATACTGCCAAAGAAGTGGGCGAGCTCACCATCCTGTCCCGTGCAGGCGGTGCGCCGACTCTGGCTGTGGGCATGGCGCACATCATGAGCCAGTTGATTCCCGGCGAAGGCATGATGGCGTTCTGGTATCACTTCGCGCTGCTGTTTGAAGCTCTGTTCATTCTAACTGCAGTGGACGCCGGTACCCGTGTGGCCCGCTTCATGATTCAAGACTTGGGCAGTATCTTCTACAAACCGTTCGGCAACACCGACAGCCTGCCTGCCAACCTGATTGCTACCTTCATAGCCGTGGCTCTGTGGGGCTACTTCCTCTACACCGGGGTAACCGACCCGCTGGGGGGTATTAACTCCCTATGGCCACTGTTCGGTATCGCCAACCAGATGCTAGCAGGCGTGGCCTTGATCCTGTGTACTGTGGTTCTAATTAAGATGAAACGCGACCGCTACATTTGGGTTACTTTGGTACCGTCTATCGGCGTATTAGTGGTAACTTGCTATGCCGGTTGGCAGAAAGTGTTCGATTCCAGCCCGCGTATCAGCTTTATGGCTCACGCTGCCAAATATAAAGCAGCCTTGGCCAACGGCGAAATCCTGGCTCCGGCCAAAACCGCCGAAGAAATGAGCCGCATCGCGTTCAACGACTATGTGAACTCCGGCCTAACCGTGCTGTTCTTGGCTGTGGTGGTATTTGTGGCTGTTTACGGCTTCCAGGTAGCCATGAAAGCTCGCAAAGTCGGCTGGGCCACCGCCCACGAAATCCCGCCGGTATTCCGTAACGAAACCGCCGGCGCAAACACCGAGTCCGTGAATGAAGCATAAACTGAAACAGCACCTACATCAGGCTTGGGAAACAGCCAAGTTGACCGCCAACCTGATGGTGGGCGTACCGGATTACGCCAACTATGTGGTACGCCAAAGGCGCTATAACCCCAACGCACCGGTGATGACCGAACAGCAGTTTGCAGATTACTGCCGCAAACGCCGCTGTGGCGCCAACGGCGGTCGCTGCTGCTGACTCTAGCTTTAGCGAAACCAAACCGCTTGAAAGGGCATGTCCTTTCAAGCGGTTTTTCTGCATGCTGCGATTGGCGTTCTACGGGTTATGGTAATGTGTTGTTATTATTGTTCAAAATATTTTCAAGCCTCTTCGCATTTTGAAAGGGCTGCCTGAAAACACTTTTTGCCTTACTATTGTCCTAGCCTGCAGAGCACATATAGCTGAAGCAACTTGTCACCCATGCAAAAACCACATCAGCCTTGGGCATACCGAATGGATTCAAAAAGGCTACCTGAAAACCTCATTATCTACCCTTAAAACCGCACCTCAGGCGGCACTTGGTGTTTGGCGCGGTCGGGAAACTCCAAAAGCTGTGCCGGCTGCCGGTGCCCGAAATAGGCGGCGATAATGCTGTGCGGAAACAGCTGGCGCAGCATGTTGTAGCCCATGGCCGCGTCGTTGTAGGCCTGGCGGGCGAAGGCGATACGGTTTTCCGTGCTGGTAATTTCCTCGGCCAGCTGGCGCATATTAGCAGCAGCCTGCAAATCTGGATAGGCCTCAAGCTGCACCATCAAGCTGCGCACAGCTTGGGTGAGCAGGGTTTCAGCAGCAGAAAGCTGCGCCACCGCTTCCGCATTTTCCGGCCGCGCAACACTCAGCACGCCAGCGGCCTGATTGCGCGCCTGCGTAACCTGTGTAAAGGTGTCATTTTCGTGTTTCAGGTAGCCTTTGGCGGCAGCCACCAAATTGGGAATCAGGTCATGCCGACGTTGCAGCTGAACGCCGATTTGGGAGAAGGCGTTGCGGTATTGGTTTTGCGAAATCACTAAACGGTTATACACCATCACGCCCACCACACTCAACGCAGCCGATAAAAGAAGGACAATCCACAACATGAGGCTCTCCTAAGTGTTAAAATTAACATTTCAATATTATCACAAAATTTCGTACGAACAACGATTTGTATGGTTTTCAGGTAGCCTGAACCACAAAATCGCCCTACGCAACCACAGGATAAGCGACCTTGACTGAAAAACTAAATAATGCAGACTTTAATTACGCTTGCTTGGACAAAACAGAAACGCTATTAAAGAAGCCTTGGAATTGGCTGTCAGCCTAATCAAATTCCTGAATAGATCCCATGATGATGACTATAATCGCTATCGGCGAGGCCCGTCCGCATTTAAACGAGCCAGAGCAGACGTTCGAAATGCTCAATAAGGCTCATCAGTCAAGCAAAGCTCACGCATTCAAAGGGCATGATGATGCTTGGGAATTTCATAAACCGTACAACACATAGACCGAATTTCGAGTCTGGAACCCCTATCAGGCTGCCGGAAAGCTTGATTTTTAGACAGCTTTTGCCTGCCCAACACCACCCGCCGCAAAAATGCACCACGACAAAGAAAGCCACAGTCACCACCACAACCCTGCCGCACAAGCGCTGCAACTGTTTTTAAACAACGGAGAAACACTGTTATTCCAAAACGTTGCTTATTTTTAGTTTGAAAACATCCGCCTACAAAATGGATTTTGGATTTGGAAAGTATTACCGTACACCAAATTACGGCAAACAATATTGCCAACTTTCCCACATTGGCGTTTTACCAAACTGCCGACACCCCATATATGTATCTTTCATGGGCTCATCCGCAGGGGCTGTAGGTATATTATCTGTCGCGGCAAGCCATAAGCTATGAGCAAGGTGGACACTTGCTACCTGAACGTTTTGTATTTGGGGCTACTTGAAACCGCATAAGCATAAATGCCCACCCTACAACAATCGGCAATTTGTATCATCTGCCTACACTACACCTACTTAAACTACAGACATTAAGGAGCCATAATGGAATTATCCGCTGAACAAACTGCCGCCCAACTGCGCTGTCCGCACGATGAAGCGGGAGTGCTGTTCGGGCAGGTGATGAACCTGCGCAACCTGGCCCAAATCATCAGCGCGTTCGCCGCCGCCCACCTGCGAAACGGCGACAAGATCTTAGAAACCGGCTGCGGCAACGGCGGTCTGCTGGGCTACATCCTGTCGCAGGCAAACGACCTGCACTACACCGGCTTGGAAATTTCGCCATTGATGTGTGAACAGGCGCAGGCATTCAACGCGCCGTTTATTGCCGCAGGGCAGGCAGATTATTTGCTGTATGACGGCGGCGCGCTGCCCTTTACCGATGCCTCGTTCGATAAAACCGTGTCAGTCAACACCGTCTATTTTTGGGACGATGCGCCGCTCATGTTGTCCGAATTCTGTCGCGTACTGAAACCCGCCGGCCGACTGTGCCTGAATTTCTGTGAAAAAGAATTCATGTCCAAATTGCCGTTTGCAGCTCACGGCTTCACGTTCTACAACGCCACCGACATCCATGCCCTAACTGATAACCTGCCGTTGCGTTGCGTACTTGAACAGCGCAGCCGCGATTGGGCAGTCAGCAAAAGCGGCAAACTGGTACGGCGTGAATTTGTGGATTTGGTATTTGAGCGGATGTAGCAGCTGTAGGTCAGATACTTGTATCCGACCTACCGCCTGCAGGCTGCCTGAAACCCCATCTGGAAACCAAATGCAGGCTGCAACCCTGAAACATTCACCCCAAGGACACCCATGACCATCCTCCAAGCCGAAAACCTTTCCTTCGCCTTCGGGCATGTCGCCCTGCTCGACAAAGCGTTTTTCCAACTGGCCGCGGGCGACAAAGTCGGGCTTATCGGGCGCAACGGCGCGGGCAAATCCAGCCTGCTGAAAATCCTCGCCGGCGTGCAGAAGCCCGACGACGGCCAGCTCATCCTGCAAAACGGGCTGAAAACCGTGTATGTGCCGCAGGAGAGCTTTTTCGACGGCGCGGCCACCGTGTTCGACATGGTGTCCGAAGGGCTGGGCAGCCTACGCGGCGTGCTGCGGCGTTACCACGAAATCGGCCGCGAGCTGGCGAACGGACAAAACGACAGCCTCATCAAAGAATTGAACGAACTGCAAAACCAAATCGAAGCGCAAAACGGCTGGCAGTTCGACGCGCTGGTCAGCCAGACCATCGGCGAGCTGGGGCTGCCTGAAAACGAAAAAATCGCCAATCTGTCCGGCGGGCAGAAAAAGCGCGTCGCGCTGGCGCAGGCGTGGGTGCAGAAGCCCGACATCCTGCTGCTGGACGAGCCGACCAACCATTTGGACATTGACGCGATTTTGTGGCTGGAAAATCTGCTGAAAAACTTTTCAGGCAGCCTGATTGTGATTACCCACGACCGCCGTTTTTTGGACAATGTGGCCAACCGCATCGTCGAACTCGACCGAGGCAGCCTGCGCTCCTATCCCGGCTCGTTCGCCAAATACAGCGAGAAAAAGGCGGAAGAACTGGCGGTAGAAGCCGAACACAACCGCCTGTTCGACAAATTCCACGCGCAGGAAGAGGCGTGGATTCGCAAAGGCATCGAAGCGCGGCGCACGCGCAACGAAGGGCGCGTTAAGCGTTTGGAAGAATTGCGGAAACAGCGCGCGGCGCGGCGCGATCGGCAGGGGCAGGTGTCGTTCAAGCTTGATTCGGGCGAGAAAAGCGGCAAAATCGTCGCCGAGCTGGAACACGCCTCGTTTGCGTACGGCAATAAACTGATTATGAACGATTTTTCCGCCGTGATTCAGCGCGGCGACAAAATCGGCCTGATTGGCGCGAACGGCATCGGCAAAACCACGTTTTTGAAGCTGATTTTGGGCGAACTCGCGCCCACCGGCGGCAAAATCCGCCTCGGCAGCAAGCAGGAAGTGGCGTATTTCGACCAATTCCGCAGCGCGCTGAACGAAAACGACACCGTGTTCTACACGCTCGGCCAGGGCAACGATTATGTGGAAATCGGCGGCAAAAAGCGGCACGTGATGGGCTATCTGGAAGACTTCCTGTTCCACCCCGCCCGCGCCCAGTCGCCCGTGTCGTCGCTTTCCGGCGGCGAGCGCAACCGCCTGCTGCTGGCCAAACTGTTCACCCGCCCCGCCAACATTCTGGTGCTGGACGAGCCGACCAACGATTTGGACATCGACACGCAGGAATTGCTGGAAGAACTGCTGCGCGACTACGCCGGCACCGTGTTCCTCGTCAGCCACGATCGTATGTTTTTGGACAACGTGATTACGCAGAGCATTGTATTTGAAGGGGAAGGCCGTCTGAAAGAATACATCGGCGGCTATCAGGACTATGCCGACGCAAAAGCGCGCGAAGACAAAGTGCAGGCTGCTGCCGCCCCCGCCGCCAAGCCCGAAAAACAGCCAGAAAAAGACAAACCCAAGCCCAACCGCAGCGTGAAACTGTCGTACAAAGAACAGCGCGAACTCGACGCCCTGCCTGACGAAATCGCCGCGCTGGAAGCCGAACAGGCCGATTTGAACGCCCAACTTTCCAACCCCGAAATCTTCAAAGACTACGAAAAAGCCGGCAGCCTGCAAACGCGCGCAGAAGAAATCGAAATGCTGCTGCTGGAGAAATTGGAGCGGTGGGAGATGCTGGAAGCGAAGCAGAACGGGGAGAGTTAAGTTTGGCTTCGTTGAAGCTGCGCTTTCAGGTAGCCCTTCCGCCCTTTTGCTACAATCCAGCCTTTCCCACCGCCGCCCAATCATGAAGCTCCTCGCCGTCATCCCCCACTACCGACATCTCGGCACGCTGCCGCAGGTGGTTTTCGCCCTGCGAGATTGCGGCCTGCCCGTTTTGGTGGTGGACGATGGCTCAGGCGAAGACTGCCGCGCCGGTTTGGAGGCCTTGCGCGAAGAAGGCGTTCAGGTAGCCTTCCGCCCGGTGAACGGCGGTAAAGGCAGCGCGATGAAATGGGGGTTCAAATTGGCAGCGGAGCAGGGTTTCAGCCACGTTTTACAGATTGATGCCGACGCGCAGCACAGCTTTGCCGACATCCCGCGCTTTATCGAAACCGCGCAGTCGCAGCCGCAGGCCGTGGTGTGCGGGCGGCCGGTATACGGCGGCGACGTGCCCAAATCGCGCCTCTACGGCCGCAAAATCACCGATTTTTGGAACGTGCTGCACACTTGGTCGTTCGACATCAAAGACGGCATGTGCGGCTTCCGCGTTTATCCGCTGGATGCCGTTTTGCCCATCCAATACGGCGGCGGCATCATCGGCGAGCGCATGGATTTCGACAACGAAATCCTCATTCGCCTGCATTGGGCGGGCGCGCCCTTCGTGTGGCTGGACACGCCCGTGCGCTACGAAGCGGGTGGCGTATCGCACTTCAACGTGCGCCGCGACAACCTGCTCATCAGCAAAATGCATGCCCGCCTGTTTTGCGGCATGGTCGCCCGCCGCCTCGGCCGCTTTTTCAGACGGCCTCAAGCCGCACAAACCGCTCAGGCGCATTGGTCGGCACAGCGCGAACGCGGCCACCGCCTCTTCCTCAAGATTACCGAATGGCTGGTGCGCTACCTGCCCCTGTGGCCGGTACACGGCATTGCCGCACTCGTTGCCGCCTATTTCTACCTCACTTCCGCCGCCCAACGCCGCAGCGTGCGCCAATATCAAGGCTACCTGAAAACCAGTTTCCCCACCGCACCGCTGCCCGCGTGTTTCCCCGTATACCGCCAATTCGCCGCCTTCGGCCAAGCCGTGGCCGACCGCTTTGCCGTGTGGCAGCATAAAATTACCGTGCCCGACCTCGTGGTGGAAGACCCCGACAACCTGTATGCCGATATAGACAACCACAACGTACGCGGCCAAATCATCATCTGCTCGCATCTGGGCAATATTGAAGTGTGCCGCGCCCTCGTCTCCCACCACCAAGGCTTCAAACTCAACGTGCTGGTGCACAACGCCCACGCCGAAGATTTCAACCGCGCCCTCAAAGCCGCCGGTTCCAGCGATTTGCAGCTGATTCAGGTAGCCGACCTCGACGCGGCCAAAATGCTCCAGCTCTCGCAAAAACTCGATGCCGGCGAATGGCTCGCCATCGCCGCCGACCGCACCCCCGTGCGCGGCAACAAAACCGTGCCCGTGCAATTCCTCGGCCACACCGCCCATCTGCCGCAAGGCCCTTGGCTCTTGGCCGGCCTCTTGCGCGCACCCACCAACACCGTCTTCGTGTTAAAAGAACACGGCCGCTATCACCTCTGCCTGAAACGTTTTCAGGTAGCCCCAAGCTGGACCGCCGCCACGCGCAAACAAATGATTGAAAACATGGCGCAACAGTATGCCGACGTTTTAGCCGCCCACGCCGCCCGCGCGCCGCTGCAATGGTTCAACTTCTACGACTTCTGGAGCAACACCCCACATGGCTAAACACATCTACTGCCGCCACCACACCGAGATCGAAGTCCCCTTTTTCGACGTAGACGTGATGCAGATCGTCTGGCACGGCCACTATGTAAAATACCTCGAAATCGCCCGCTGCGCCTTCCTCGACGCCATCGGCTACAACTACACCGTTATGCTCAAGCACGGCCACGCCTGGCCCGTGGTAAAGCTCGACCTCAAATACATCCACCCCGCCCGCTTCGGCCAAAAAATCCGCGTGGAAATGGCCGTAACCGAATACGAAAGCTGCCTGCGCATCGACTACATCCTGCGCGACGCAGAAAGCGGCATCAAACTCACCCAAGCCCACACCACCCAAGTTGCCCAGCGCATCGACAACAGCGAAATGCAGTTCCAAACCCCCGCAAGCTGGCAACAGGCCGTGCGGCAGTTTGCAGGATTCGTGCCCTTGGCCAAGGATTGAGGCCACCTGAAACCCTGTAACCTCTTCGCGCCGCACGCCCCGCAAATCCACTATACTACGCTTCTCTTCATCCTCCCCACATAACTCCGGCACCATGAAAAAACTCCTCCTCAGCCTCTTCCTTTCCCTTGCCGTCCTCCCTGCGCTTGCCTTCAGCACCGCCGAGCTCACCACGCAGCTGCAAGCCCCGCAGAGCGTGCAGGGCGGGTTTATCCAGCAGCGTTTTTTGCGCTCGATGGACAAACCCGTGCAAACCGGCGGCCGTTTCGCCCTGCGCCCCGGCCGCGGCCTGTTTTGGCATCTGCAAAAACCGTTTGAAATGAAACTGCGCGTGCACCGCGACGGCATCAGCCGCCAAGACGCGCAAGGCCAGTGGCGTGCAAACGGTAGCCAAACCGCGCAGGCCGCACAAGTGAAACTCTTCATGGCCGTGCTCGGCGGCGACACGGCCGAGCTGCAACGCCATTTCAACCTCGCCCTTTCCGGCAACGCCCGGCAATGGCAGCTCACCCTCACCCCGAAAACCGCCGTGATGCGCCAGGTGTTCAACAAAATCGTTATCAACGGCGGCCAGCTGGTGCAGAAAGTGGAGCTGGATGAAAAACAGGGCGACCGCATCGTGATGCAGTTTAACCAGCTGCAAACCAACCGGCCCCTCAACCCCGCCGCCCAACAAGCCTTGGGCGAATAAGCCAAGCCAGAAATCACTTTTAACTACGCGGGAGCTGCGTTTTCAGGTAGCCTTCAAGCAGCGGGATAGATGTTTACAATATCTTGTATTTTGTTACAATCCGATCATCGGCAATACCCTTATTCCCCTTTCAAAACAGACAGGAGCGGCAAGATGAAGCAAACCATGATGAACACGGCAGCGGGCGTATTGGCGGCGCTGCTATTGGGCAGTGCGGGCTTGGCTTGGGCGGATGGTTTCGACCCGTGGCTGGCAGACGGGCTGAACAAGCAAATCCAGCAGAACCGCGAAGCACAACAACAGCCAACCTACCACGGCCCCACCACCGCCGAAATACGCGCCTGGGAGCAGCGCGAGGCGGAGGTGCAAGCAGAAATCGCGGAACTGCGCCGCACGCCGTTTTACATGGCGATTGCCTATGATTTCGGTACGTTTGAAATCATGTGGGCCGGTGGCTATTATTCTGAACGCCGGGCAGTTGAGAGAAGCTTGAAACAATGCAAAACATCCAATTGCCGGGTATTTGCAACCTTCTCAAACGCTTGCGCTGTGGTTACGCGCCCGGATAGGGGCGCGCGCTCAACAGAAGATTTGTTTGTCGGCATTGATACCGATGACTCAAGAGCCGCGGCCAAATCCATACAAGCCTGCGAAGCCCGACATGGGCAAGGGCAATGCAGCTATTTGAACCCGCGTACTAAAAACGGCATGGCTTTCTGCACGGGCTACGATTACAGTATCTACGGCCATCGTTAAGTCGGTTACAGCCAAAAAGGCTACCTGAAAGTTTCAGGTAGCCTTTTGCCAAGCGTAACCTGCACAAGTGACTTGCAGCTTCCGCCGCCCATGTGCCACTTCGTTTTATTTTTCGGCTCGCAGGGACTTCGGCCCACCGTTCCAAGCCTAACAGTGGGCTGCCTATACGACACTTTTCAGATAGCCCCTAAAGCTGCCTGAAACACCGCCAATCCCTTATCCAACATCCAACCCGAAACCATGCCCATACTCCCGCTTTTAAACCGTTCCCCCGATTCCCTGTTGGCCGAAGGCTGGACAGCCTCGCAGTTTTCCGCCGCCACGCTGGCTTTGGCTGCGCGTTTACGTGCGCACAAGGTGCAGGCCGCCGCGTTGTGGTTTGACGATGCGGCGCGGCTTGCTTCCGCGCTGCTGGCCGCGTGGCTGGCGGGCGCGGAGGTGTATCTGCCGCCGAATCTGGCAGAGGAAAACCGCCGTTGGGCGGAAGCGGGCGGGGCGGTGTGGTTGAGCGACGTGCCCGACGTTGCAAACGGCCTTTGGCTGTACGACGGGGAGGCGGAGCAGGCAGCTGCGCCGGCGGAAGCGTTGGAATGGCCGCGTGAAAACGTGCTGTATCTGAAAACTTCCGGCTCTTCGGGCGAAGCGAAGGTGGAAACCAAAACCCGCGCGCAGATGCAGGCCGAAGCGGCGGCGGTGGCCGACAGGCTACCTGAAAGCTGGCACAGCTTGGCCGCCGTGGGCAGCGTGAGCCCGCAGCATTTATACGGGCTGACTTTCCGCGTGTTCGTGTCGCTGGCGGCGGGCTGGGCAATCGGGCGGCGGCAGTGCGTGTATCCCGAATTGCTGCTGGCCGATTCGCGCCGCGAGTGCGTGTGGATTGCCAGCCCCGCGCTGTTGAACCGCTTGGGCGAGGGGCGCGATTGGGCGCGGCTGCGGCAGAATGTGCGCGGCATCATCAGCGCGGGCGGGATGCTGCCGGAGGCCACCACCGCGCTGCTGCAAGAGAAGCTGGGCTTCGCGCCGCACGATGTGTACGGCAGCACGGAAACCGGCGTCATCGCGCTGCGGCAGGGCGGCGCTTGGGAACTGCTGCCCGAAGTGGAGGCTTCGGTGAACGAAGAAAACATTTTTCAGGTAGCCTCGCCGTGGAGCGGCGGGGTGCGGCAAACCGCAGATGCGGTGCGGCTGGACGGGCGCCGGCTGGAGCTGCTCGGCCGCCAAGACCGCATCATCAAGCTGGAAGACAAGCGCGTGTCGCTGGCGCAGCTGGAGCACGATTTGCTGGCGCACGGCTGGGTGGCCGACGCGCATTGCGCCCGCCATCCGCAACACGGCCGGATTGCCGCCTGGGCGGCATTGGGCGAAGCGGGCATTGCCGCGCTGCGCGAGCAGGGGCGCGCCGCCGTGGTGCAAACCCTGAAACAGCATCTGGCCAAAACGCAAGACACCGCCGCGCTGCCGCGCTATTGGCGTTTTGCCGCCGCCCTGCCGCGCAATTCGCAGGCGAAAATCCGCACGCAGGATTTTCAGGTAGCCTTTACCCAGCCGCAAACCGCGCCGCAATGGGCTTTGCTGCACGCAAACGAAGAAACGCGCGAATATGCGTTTGAAGGCGTTGTACCGCTGGATTTGACGTATTTCGGCGGCCATTTCGCCGATTTCCCGCTGGTGCCCGGCGTGATCGAAGTGCAGTGGGCGATGGATTTGGCGGCACGCTTCGATTGGGGCAGAAAACCGGTGCAACACATCGAAAACCTGAAATACCAACACTTTGTGCGCCCGCACGACACCGTGCAGCTCACGCTGCGGCACGACGCGGCGAAAAACAAAATCCATTTCGCCATCAGGCAGGGCGACACGCCTTGCGCTTCGGGCAGGGTGGCGCTGCATGACTAGGCTCGCGTGGCTGTATGCCCTGCTGCTGGCCTTCGCCGCCGCGTGGCTGGGCTGGGGGATAGCGCAAGGCGGCCGTCTGCAAACCGACCTCACCGCGCTGTTGCCCGCCGACGCGCAGGTAGACGCGGTGTGGCGCGCGGCAGACGAAGCGGGCGAAAAACAGCTCAACGGCCAAATCCTGCTCTTGGTGGGCAGCGAAGATGCCGACCGCGCCTTCGCCGCCGCCGAACAAGTGGCCGACCGCTGGCAGCAAAGCGGCCTGTTCGCCGCGGTGGACAGCCGGCTGAACCCCGATTTGGCGCAACTGCGGCAGGAAATCCGCCGCCTCGGCGTGAACGCCCTGCCGCGCGAACAGCAACAGCTGCTCTTGCACGACCCCGCCGCCTATTTCCAACAACGCGCCGAAGACGCGGCCAACCCGTTTGCTGCGCAAATCGTGCCGCTGGAAGACGACTGGCTCGGCTTCGCCCGCTTCGTGCAGCAAAAACAGCCTTCCAGCCGCCTGCAATGGCACAGCGGCAACGGCATGATGTATAGCGAACAAGACGGCATCACTTGGGTGTGGCTGCGCGCCAGGCTACCTGAAAAAGCCGCCTCCAATCAGGCCGAACGCCTGCTGCCGCTTCTGGCCGATTCCCGCGCCCAAGCCGAGCGCGGCGGCTACCGCCTGCTGGCCGCCGGCGGCGCATTGTTTGCCGCCGAAGCCAAAACCCAATCCGAACGCGAAAGCGGCCTGATGTCCGCCATCGGCCTCACGCTCACCTTCGCCCTGCTGTTGGCCGTGTTCCGTAGCCCGCGCGTGTTTGCACTGGTGTTGCCGCTGGGCGCGGGCATGCTGCTCGGCGCGGCGGCCGTGGTGGGCGCGTTCGGGCAGATTCACATCCTCACCGTCGTGATCGGCACCAGCCTGGTGGGAATGCTGGTGGACTTTCCACTGCACTGGCTCACGCCCTCGGTGTTTTCGCCCGACTGGGCGGCCAAAGAAGCCATGCGCCGCGTCCTGCCCGCCTTCCTCGCCGGACTGGGCATCACCGCCACCGGCTACCTGCTGCTCGCCTTCACCCCGCTGCCCGTGCTGCGCCAAACTGCCGTGTTTTCCGTGGCCGCGCTCGGCGGCGCGTTTGCCGCCACCGTGCTCCTGCTGCCGCCGCTGTTTCACGGCTACCACCCCCGCGCCGCCTGGTTTGCCGCCGCCATGCACAAGCTCGCCGCCGCCCGCCTGCACTGGCTGCTCCTGCCCATCCTGCCGCTGGCCGCCGCAGGCTACCTGAAAACCGACTGGCGCGACGACATCCGCGACTGGGCGGCCCTGTCGCCCCAACTCATCGCCGAAATGCGCCAAGTGGCCGACATCAGCGGCAACGACACTGGCGGCCGCAGCATTCTCGTGCAGGCCGACAACGCAGACGAACTGCTGCGCCGCAGCGCGCAAGTGGAAGCCGCCCTGCAACCCTTGGTCGGCAAAGGCGGTCTCGGCGGCGTGCAGTCGCTCAACCAGTGGCTGCTGCCTGCCGAAGAGCAGCAAGCCCTGCTCGCCCAACTGCGCCGCCTGGCCGAACAATCCGCCCCGTCGGCCGATCCCATGCTCCAGCTCGGCCTGAAGCTCGACACCATCCAAACCGCCCTGCAGCAAGCCGCCACCCAGCCCGTCGTCCCGCTTGATCAAGCCTTAAGCGGGCAAACCGCCGAAGCCTGGCGCACCCTCTATCTGGGCAACATCCAAGGCCAAGAAGCAGCCCTCGTGCGCGTGCAAGGCCTGAACGATGCCGCCGCCGTGCAAACTGCGCTCTCCGCGCTGCCCTGCAACCAAGGCGGCACCTGCGCCCGGCTGGTGGACAAACGCGCCCGGCTGAACGAACTCTTCCGCCACACCCGCAACCACGCCGCCTGGCTCAAACTCGCCTCCTTCGCCCTAGCCTGGCTCGTGCTGTGGCGCATCTTCGGCGCACGGCGCGGCAGCCTCATCCTCGCCGTGCCGCTGATTTCCGCCACCGCCACCATCGGCCTGCTCGGCTGGCTCGGCCTGCCCATCAGCCTGTTCGCCATGTTCGGCCTGCTCTTGGTAGCCGCCGTGGGCGCGGACTACGCCGTCTACGCCCTCACCGCCCGCGAAACCCCCGCCGCCAAACTCGGCGGCATCCTCCTCGCCGCCCTCACCACTGCCATCTCCTTCCTGCTGCTCGCCATCAGCACCACCCCCGCCGTCGCCGCCTTCGGCATCACCGTATCGCTCGGCGTGGGGCTGAACGTATTGCTCTCGGCCTGGCTGCTGAAGAAGGAAGGAGCGGGGCGGGAGGCCGTCTGAAAAAGGCTACCTGAAACTTAAACCCATACGGTTTTATATAT
The DNA here is from genome assembly GCF_008805035.1 of Eikenella exigua. Classification (NCBI taxonomy): domain Bacteria; kingdom Pseudomonadati; phylum Pseudomonadota; class Betaproteobacteria; order Neisseriales; family Neisseriaceae; genus Eikenella; species Eikenella exigua. The sequence goes on from NZ_CP038018.1 coordinate 1,732,911, forward strand.
TGATGCCGCGCAAACCTTATCCCACGATTTTCAGGTAGCCTTCCAGGCCGTCTGAAAGGCTACCTGAAACCCACACCCCCATCCTTAAGGAGACCAAACATGCCCCCAATCCTGCGATATCGCCATCATCGGTGCCGGCCCCTCTGGCGCAGTCGCCGCCGCCCTGCTGCTCAAACACGGCTTTTCCGTGTGTGTGCTCGAAAAGCAGCATTTCCCCCGCTTCGTGATCGGCGAAAGCCTGTTGCCGCACTGCATGGAATTCATCGAAGAAGCCGGCTTCCTGCCCGCCGTAGAAGCCGAGCCCAGCTTCCAGTTTAAAAACGGCGCCGCCTTCACCTGGGGCAGCCGCTACACCTATTTCGACTTCACCGACAAATTCACCCCCGGCCCCGGCACCACCTACCAAGTGCGCCGCGGAATCTTCGATAAAATCCTAATCGACGAAGCCGCCAAACAAGGCGCGGATGTGCGCTTCGGCCACGCCGTTACCGCCTTCGACAACAGCGGCGACACCGCCCGCCTCAGCGTGGAAACCGACAACGGCGAAGCCTACGAACTCACCGCCCGCTTCGTGCTCGACGCCAGCGGCTACGGACGCGTCCTCCCCCGCCTGCTCAGCCTCGACACCCCGTCCGACCTGCCCATGCGCGAAGCCCACTTCACCCACATCGACGACAACATCGCCGACCCCGATTTCGACCGCAGCAAAATCCTCATCTCCACCCACCCGGTGCACCGCGACGTATGGCTCTGGCTCATCCCCTTCGGCGACAACCGCTGCTCCATCGGCGTGGTCGGCCTGCCCGAACGCTTCGCCGGCCTGGGCGATTCCGAAGCCATCCTGCGCCGCTACGCCGCCGAAATCCCCATGCTCGCGCGCATTTTGGGCAACGCCCAATGGGAAAACGACTTCCCCTTCCGCCACATCAAAGGCTATTCCGCCAACGTCAAAACCCTGCACGGCCGCCACTTCGCCCTCTTGGGCAACGCCGCCGAATTCCTCGACCCCGTCTTCTCCTCCGGCGTCACCATCGCCATGCACTCGGCCAAACTCGCCGCCGACCTGCTCGCCCGCCAGCTCAAAGGCCAAGAAGCAGACTGGCAGTGCGAATTCGCCGAACCGCTGATGACGGGCGTCAACGCCTTCCGCACCTATGTGAACGGCTGGTATGACGGCAGCTTCCAAGACGCCATCTACGCCCCCAACCGCAACCCCGAAATCAGCCGCATGATCAGCTCCATCCTCGCCGGTTACGCCTGGGATGGCAGCAACCCCTACGTGGGAAAATCTGAACGCTGCCTCCAAGCCCTGGCCGCAACCGTGGGCGTGCAGCAGTGCGGATAAGCGGGTGAGCTTTCAGGTAGCCTCCAAAACCGATTGAAAGGCTACCTGAAAGTCCGCAAACTGGTATTTATGCTCGACAAAACTTAGGCGGTATCACCATACCGCCGTTTTAGGTTCCAGCTCATTTTTCAGGTAGCCTCTTGCCTGCCTCGGCATCATTGGCAAGCATCATTTGAGGCTACCTGAAAGCATTGGCTTCAGCACAAACTAAAACACAAAAGCAGCCTGCACTTGCTACCCAGCAAAGTGCAGGCTGCTTTTTGGTATTTTCAGGTAGCCTTTTCCGTTGCCACTAATCTAATCAGAATTTATAGGTGTACTGCAAGCCTAAGATATGGGAGTGGCTTCTAAATTTGGCGGAGCCGTGGGTGCGGCTGGACACACAGGCTTGCGAGCCGGGACCGGAGGCTGTGCCGCCGCACCAGCCGTTTACGTTGGCGGAGGTGTTTTTCACGTGCACATAGCTGTAGGCAAGATTTACACTGTGTTGCTGATTGATGTCGTATTTGCCGCCCAGAGAGAGCCAGAGGCGGTCGGCATCGGGCAGGGTGCTCATACGGGTGTTGGCGCCGCGTACGGGGGATTGGTCGTAGGCGATACCGAAGCGCAGTTGCAGGGGGTCGGTGATTTGGTAAGACGCGCCGAGGGAGAGCTTATAGGTGTTGCGCCATTGGGGGGTGAGGATAGTTTGGTTGCTGCGGGCAAGGCCGCCGGTTTGGGGGTTGGCCACGGTTTTGGTGTTGCCGAAATTCAGCTCGGCACGGTTGAAGCGGGAGTGGCGCGTCCAAGTGGCGTCGCTATAGAGCGACCAGCGCGGTGTGAGTTTGTACATGCCGTGCAGGGAGAAGGATTCGGGGGTAACGATGCGTACGTTGGCTGCTTCGGATTCGGCGTAACCATTGGCGCGGAGGGCGTTGGAAAGTGCGCCGCCCATCGGGGTTTGGAAGGCTGCGCCCACCAGTTTCCATTCGGCATCACCGCGCAGGTTGTGGCTGACTTTGGAGCGGTAGTTTGCGCCCAAGCGCAGGGAATCGTTCACGTCCCACAGCCAGGCGAGGTTGTAGCCGAAGCCCCAATCGCTGCCTTCCACGCTGGCGTAGCCGTCGGCAAAGCCGTTACGGCGCAGCGGAGGGAAAGCGCCGAAGTTGGCATATTGGCGCAGCTTGGCGGTGGTGTGTTGTGCGACGAGGCCGAGGGCGATGGAGTGCTGGTCGTTGATTTTATAGGCAACGGTGGGCTGGATGGCGATGGTTTTCACGCTCAACTCATTCAGGTTGTAGCGCAAAACGGCATCATGTTGGTACTCGGTGCCGGAGCCGAAGGGAACGTACATGCCCAAGCCGAGGGCAAGGTTGTCGTTTAGGCGGTGCGACAAATAAAAATGTGGCGCAACCACTATGCTCTTCGGGCGGATGTTGCCGGAAGTGGCACCTTGCACGGGTTGGTTGGTGCCGGGGTAGTAGGCTTCGGCATCGCTGTATTTCACGCTGGGGGCAACAAGGTTTACGTTGATACTGACCTGCGTACCTTCGAGTTTGGTGAGGCCGGCCGGGTTGTGGAATAAAGTAGAAGGATCGGCGGCTTCGGCGGAGGAGGAATTGGCCGTGGATTGGCTGCTCACGGACTGGGTACCGAAATGGTAGCCGGAAGCCCAGGCTTGGGTGGAGAAGGCGGCGGCCAGCAACAAGGCTAAGCGGGAGAAATGGCGGGTTATCATGATGTATTCGGTTAAAGAAATAAGTGTTTGTCGATTAACAGGCAAGTTTTCAGGTAGCCTTGATGAAAGAGGCTACCTGAAACGTTACGCCATACAGCTAAACATCTGCATCCGTTGCGGCTTGCTGCCCCGCATACATAATAATGAAGCTGTTTGGCTATTAACGTTGAATAACTATTCTACACGAAACTTCGTGCAGAAATAAAACTCAGCGGCCAAAACAGCACGGGTCTATAATGTTAGAATTGGTAAATTTCCAACAGATTGCCAGAGCTCAACGAAATTTCGCCACATCGTTTTACTTTCTAGCCAGGTGAAGGCATAAAATTGCCGGAATGCAAAAACCTCCCGGCAAATTGCCGGGAGGTTTGAATTTGGTTGCGGGGGCAGGATTTGAACCTACGACCTTCGGGTTATGAGCCCGACGAGCTACCATGCTGCTCCACCCCGCGTCAGGGAAAGTGGACTATACGCGCCTTGGCGGAGCTTGTCAAGTTTGTGCGCCACATAAAGACTATTGGCCTGCATTGTTTGATTAATTTTGTTTGCGCAATTTGGCTTTCTGCCCAGCAGGCTACCTGAAAGCGATGTCTTGGCAAAGCCAAGGCTGCGCTTCTGCGAAGCTAAAGCGATGGTTTGACGAAGGCAAAGCTGAGTTTCTGCAGGCGCAAACCTGATTCACTCAAACAGCCGACCCTGTGCCAATATTGCCCGCACCGGAGCAAAGCTGCGGCGGTGTTCGGGCAGCGCGCCGTGGCGTTGCAGGGCGGCAAGGTGTTCGGCGGTGCCGTAGCCTTTGTGCCGTTTGAAGCCGTATTGCGGATAACGTTCGGCCAGGGCATACATTTCCGCGTCGCGTGCGGTTTTGGCCAGCACAGAGGCGGCGGAAATCTGGATGATTTTGCTGTCGCCTTTTATTACGGCTTCGGCCTCGCAGCCCAAATCGGGCGGCACGCGGTTGCCGTCTATCCATGCTTTTTCAGGTAGCCTTCCTAGCCCGTGTACGGCGCGGCGCATGGCCAGCATGGTGGCGTGCAGGATGTTGAGCTGGTCGATTTCCTCCACCGAGGCGGCGGCCACGCACCAAGCCAGTGCCTGCTGTTTAATCAACACCGCCAATTCGTCGCGGCGGCGTTCGCTGAGTTTTTTCGAGTCGGTGAGCCCCGGCAAATCGTATTCGTCCGGCAGCACCACGGCGGCGGCAAACACGCTGCCGACCAATGGCCCGCGCCCGGCCTCGTCCACCCCGGCCTGCCAAATCATGGGTTTGCCCCCGCGGCGGCCAGCACTGCCGCTGCGGCTTCGGCGGCGGTGTCTTTGCGCAATAAACGATGCAGCTCGGTGAAATCCTGTTGCAGCGCGGCGGTTTTCTCCGGCGAGCGATACCAATCCAGCAGCGCGGCAGCCAGCTTTTCCGGCTCGGCATCGTGCTGCAGCAGCTCCGGCACGGCGGCACGGCCGAGCAGCACATTGGGCAGCCCCACATAGGGCACTTTGATTTTATGCTTCACCAGCGCATAGGTGAGCGGCGAGATTTTGTAGCTGATCACCATCGGCCGCTTGCACAGTGCCACTTCCAAGGTGGCGGTGCCGCTGGTGACCAGCACCGCATCCGCCGCCGTGCAGGCCTGCGCCGTGCCGCCCGGGAGCAGTTGCAAGGGCAGGCGGCAATATGGCTCGGTGGCGAGCAGGCTTTGCAGGCGTGCGCGGGTGGCTTCGGTGGCGTAGGGCAGCAGGAATCGTGCCTCGGGAATTTGTTGCCACACCAATTGCGCAGCTTGCAGAAACAGCGGCGCCATATAGTCGATTTCGCTCACTCGGCTGCCGGGCAGCAGGGCGAATACGGGCTGCGTTTCAGGTAGCCTCAACTCGTGGCGTGCGGCGGCGCGGTCGGCTTCCAAAGGCAGGGTTTGCGCTAACGGATGTCCCACAAAACGCGCCCGCCCGCCGGCCTGCCGATATAGCTCCGGCTCCATCGGGAACAGGCACAGCACTTCATCTGCCTGCTGCACGATTTTATGCACCCGCTCGCGCCGCCACGCCCACACCGAAGGGCTCACATAGTGCAGCGTGGGAATGCCCGCGGCCTTGAGCGCAGCAGCCACACCCAGGTTGAAATCCGGTGCGTCGATGCCAACGAACACATCTGGCCGCTGCCGTTTCATTTCGCCAATCAAGCCCTTGCGGATACGCCAAATCGCCGGCAGGTTTTTCAGCACCTCCACATAGCCACGTACCGCCAGCGTTTCTTGGTCGAACAGGCTCTCCAGCCCAGCCGCCTGCATCCGCGGACCGCCGATGCCGGTAAACCGTGCCTGCGGGCAGCGCGCGCGGATGGCCTCAATCAGGTGCGCGCCGAGCAGGTCGCCCGAAGCTTCGCCGGCACACAGGGCAATAAGGGGGGAAGTGTTCATGGTGGGAACGGCTGGAAAATAAAGATGCGGTATTCTACCGAATAATGCGGCTGCGGGCGGATGGAACGTTGAAGGCTACCTGAAAAATTCAGCTTCGCAAGAAGTTCACTTTGACTGCGCCAGAGCCTCGTTCTAACTGCGTTGAAGCTGGCGCTTTAGCTTCGCCAAGACATCGCTTTCAGGTAGCCTTTATTCTTAATCCGCCACTCCGTAGCGGTCGCGGTAGGCCTGCACCGGCGCCAGATATTGCCGGAACTGCGCATCGTCTTGTAAGAGTGCGAGCAAATCGGCCAGGCTGGCAATCGGCACCACCGGCAGCCCGTATTGCTGGCGCACTTCCTGCACCGCCGATTGGCTGCCCGTGCCTTTTTCCATGCGGTCGAGCGCAATTGCCACCCCGGCCGGCATGGCCCCTGCCTGCTCAATCAGGCGCACCGATTCGCGCACCGAAGTGCCGGCGGAAATCACATCGTCAACAATCAACACCCGACCGGCCAGCGGCGCACCCACCAACGTGCCGCCTTCGCCGTGGTCTTTGGCTTCCTTGCGGTTATAGGCAAAAGGCACATTGCGCCCTTGTTCGGCCAGCATCATCGCCGTGGCCGAAGCCAGCACGATGCCCTTATAAGCCGGGCCGAACAGCATATCAAACTCTACCCCGCTCTCGAGAATCGAACGCGCATAAAACCGCGCCAGCGCCAGGGTAGAGGCGCCGTCGTTAAACAGCCCGGCATTGAAAAAATAGGGCGAAAGCCGCCCTGCCTTGGTAACAAACTCACCAAAGCGCAACACATCCTGCTCCAGCGCAAAGCGCAGAAAGTCCTGCCGAAAATCGCTCATGATGCCTTTCCTGAAATCAAGAATTGAAAACGGCGGCATTATAGCCGATTCTGCCGTACTCTTCGGCTGATATGAAAAGGCTACCTGAAACCGATGGGCAGATTTCAGGTAGCCTTTTGGTAGAGCAGAATCGCGCTATTGATGGTTTACCGGTTGTCGATCGGCTGGTTTATCAGGCAGCGGCTGCAATAAGCGGCGGCCGGAAGCGATAAAGCGTTTGCCCATTTGTTCCGAGCCGTATGGGTTGAAATGCTCACTATCAACATAGATGGGCAGGCCATCAACGGTAAAGTCTGAAGGGACCAAATCAGTAAAATCTATCCAGTGTACTTGGGGATATTTGCGGACAATCTCGTAAATGGTTTGGTTGGCTGCTTCCGAGTCTTGACGGATAAATTGCTGCCGTTCCGTCAGTTGCTGAAATAGGCCAATGGATTGGAGGTATCTCCTACGAAGGATGTTTACTCCAGCGTTAGGATTATCTTTCAATACATAAACAATTTTCTGCCGGTTAAGCAGAAATTGTAGGGTTTTATCGAAATTTTTCGGGAAATCAGGCTGCTCTAACCGTTGTTGCCAGCGGTTAGACAAAATTACTACTTGATATTTATCTAAATCCTGTTCCACTTGATGGCGCATGGCCAAACACCGCTCGCGCCATTCTGGCCGTTCTAAGTTTTTATGTACTGTAGTGGTGTTGTATAGGAAAGCACAGCTACCAGCAGATACGACATATGCTGCCCAACCTTCATGCCTGCCTACTACTTCATAGAAAGTGTTGTAGTGCGCGGTATGTGAATCGCCAACAGCCAGGATGGTTACCGGTTTGTTGCGGTCGCCTTTAACGCAATCATTATTTTCTCCATCATTACAGATACCAGTATGCCAACCCAACTCTTGTTTTTCCGGAGTGTGGCGAAGCTGCTTATCGTAAGCTGAACGCCCTGCATTCACCCCAATCCCCAGCGCGAAATAAACCGCCATCACGCTGGCAAACGCCTTGCCAGACAGTTTTTTGCTGTGCCGAATCGGATTCTCAATCAAGCGGTACGATACCCACGAAGCCAATACCACGCCGGCCATTGACACCAATACCACATCCAACGGCAATACGCTGTCCATATATGCATAACGCAGCAGCGCCAGCACCGGCCAGTGCCACAGATACAGCGGATAGGAAATCAGGCCGATGGCCACCATCGGCTTCCAAGCGAGCAGCTGGTTGAAACGACTGCCGTTGCCGGCGGCAATCAGCCAGGCAGCAGCGCTGCATACGGCCAAGCGCTCAATATAGCCTTTGCCAGGCAGGAAGCCGTCGGGCAAACACAAACAAACCAGCATAACAATAGCGGCTAACCAAGCGGTTGGGTTTAGGCTTTTGCCCGGGGTTTTACAGCGAGCCGGCACCACGGCAGCCAGCGAACCGATTAGTAATTCGTATGCGCGCACTTGCGGCAGGTAGTAGGCATCTGCCTCATAAGGCACCAAGCCGGAGAGCAGGCTGGCGGTAATCATGGCGATAACAGCGTGTACGGTGTATTTGGGCAGATATTTGTGCACCAGCCACATCAAGAGAGGGAAAACAAAATAGAACTGCTCTTCCAAGGAAAGCGACCAGATGTGCAGCAGCGGTTTTTCGGCAGAAGCAATATCAAAATAGCCTCCGCTTTTGGCAAAAAACAGGTTGGCACCGAAAAACAGCGAGGAGCGCAGCGAGCGCAGATAGTTAAAAAAATCGTCCGGCATCAGCAGCCATGCGCCCACGGCCGTGCAGACGGCGAGCACAAACAAGAAGGCGGGCAAAATGCGTTTGGCACGGCGCTGGTAGAAATTGAGCAGCGAAAAGCGTTGCCCGGTTAGCTCCTTGTGGATGATGGAGGTAATCAAATAGCCGGAGATAACGAAGAATATATCCACGCCGAGAAAGCCGCCGGGGAGCAGCTTGGCATGAATATGAAACAGGATAACGGCAATCACGGCCACAGCGCGTAGACCGTCGATATCGGCTCGGTAGGAAAGGCTGCTGTTGGAGGCGGGGAGGCTCATGTTGGTGGATATGGCTGAAAGGTTGGATTGGAATAAAGGCTACCTGAAAGATGGCGGAGATGTTCAGCTTCGTTTTCAGGTAGCCTGTTACCGGATTTTAAGCGGCCTGAGGCTTTTCAGGTAGCCTTAGTCCAATTTTTTAAAGTGGCGGCGACGTTCCAGTTCGCTCAGGTAGCGTTTGCGCAGGCGGATGGATTTGGGGGTGATTTCCACCAGCTCATCGTCGTCGATAAATTCCACTGCGCTTTCCAGCGTGAGCTTAATCGGCGTGGTGAGGCGCACGGCTTCGTCGGTGCCGCTGGCGCGCACGTTGGTGAGCTTTTTGCCCTTGAGCGGATTCACCACCAAATCGTTGTCGCGGCTGTGGATGCCGATAATCATGCCTTCGTAGATTTTGTCGTTGGGCGACACGAACATGCGGCCGCGTTCTTCCAAGTTCCACAGGGCATAAGCCACGGCTTCGCCTTGCTCTTGGGAAACCAGCACGCCGTTGTGGCGGCCGGGCATATCGGGCTTCACGGAGGCGTAGTCGTCGAACACATGGCTCATCAGGCCGACGCCGCGCGTGAGGGTCATGAATTCGCCTTGGAAGCCGATGAGGCCGCGGGCGGGAATGTGGTATTCGAGGCGGGTGCGGCCGTGGCCGTCGCTTTCCATATTGGTGAGCTCGCCACGGCGGCGGCCGAGTTCTTCCATCACTGCGCCTTGGTTTTCGTCGGGCACGTCCACAGTCAGGGTTTCATACGGCTCGCATTTTTGGCCGTTGATTTCACGGTACACGACGCGCGGTTTGCCCACGGCCAGTTCGTAGCCTTCGCGGCGCATATTTTCCAGCAAAATAGTGAGGTGCAGCTCGCCGCGGCCGGACACACGGAATACGTCGGCATCGGCGGTATCTTCCACGCGCAGAGCCACGTTGGTGAGCAGTTCGCGTTGTAGGCGGTCGCGGATTTGGCGGCTGGTAACGAATTTGCCTTCGGTGCCGGCCAGCGGGCTGGTGTTCACCATGAAGTCCATGGTGAGGGTGGGTTCGTCCACGCTCAGCATTGGCACGCCGACGGGGTTGTCTTTGTCGCAAATGGTTACGCCGATGCCGATTTCCTCAATGCCGGAAATCAGCACGATGTCGCCGGCTTCGGCTTCCTGCAGCGGCACGCGTTCCAGCCCGCTGAAACCGAGCAGCTGGTTGATGCGGCCTTGGGCGATTTGTTTGTCGTGGTTCATCACGGCCACGGTTTGGCCGGGGCGGATTTTGCCGTTGAGGATGCGGCCGATGCCGAGGCGACCGGTGTAGTTGTCGTAGTCGAGCTGGGAGATTTGCAGCTGCAGCGGCGCATCGGCGCTACCTGAAGGTGCGGGGGTGTATTTGAGGATGGTGTCGAACAGCGGGCGCATGTCGCTGCTCTCGTCTTCTTCGTTCAGCTTGGCAAAGCCGGAAAGGCCGGAAGCATAGACGATGGGAAAATCGAGCTGCTCTTCGCTGGCGCCAAGGTTGTCGAACAAATCAAAGGTTTGATCGATCACCCAGCTGGCGCGGGCGGTGGGCTTATCGATTTTGTTGATCACCACAATGGGTTTCAAGCCCAGTGCGAGGGCTTTTTTGGTGACGAAGCGGGTTTGCGGCATCGGGCCTTCTTGCGCGTCCACCAGCAGCAGCACGCAATCGACCATGCCGAGCACGCGTTCTACTTCGCCGCCGAAATCGGCGTGGCCGGGGGTGTCGACGATATTGATGTGGTAGCCTTCGTATTCGATGGCGGTGTTTTTGGCCAGGATGGTGATGCCGCGTTCTTTTTCGATGTCGTTGCTGTCCATCACGCGCTCATCCACGTGCTGGTTAGCGCGGAAGGTGCCGGATTGGCGCAGGAGTTGGTCTACGAGTGTGGTTTTGCCATGATCGACGTGGGCGATGATGGCGATGTTGCGGATGTTTTTCATGTTAGTTTTGGTCGCAGCGAGTGCGGAAAATAATTTTGGAAACCGCGTATTATAGCAGTTCTACTGCTCGCCCCGCAAAGCAGATCCGGTGGGCTGGTGTTTTTCAGGTAGCCTTTGCGGCGTGAAAAAGGCTACCTGAAATTCAGGTAGCCTGTATGGGCTTGGGTTGTGGTTTAGTCGATAAACTGCCGCAGCATGCTCACTGCCAAGTGGCTGAACTGGCGATATTTATCGGTTTTTTCGATTTTGTCTTTGTCGAGCCCGATTTCGATGATAACGCCGGCTTTGTTGCCATAGAGCACGGTGTTTTCAATTTCGTAGGCGCTGTGGGTTTTGCCTTTGCTATCGGGCGTGGGCACGATGAAGGCCTGCAGCATTTCGCCGCTGGCCAGGTTTTGCAGGATCAGGCTTTTCTTCACGTTTTCGGCCACATCACCGCTCACGTATTGGAAAGGGTTGGTGGCCACATCAGTTACGCCGCGATAGGAGTAGATGTAAACCTTGTGTTCGAGTTTGGGGTTGTTGAGTAGATAGAGTTTGAGCAGAAGCTGACGGAGGTCGGCGGCCATGATGTTTCCCTTTATGTGCCCGCTATAGCTGCGGTTGGTGGGCATTATAGCCAATCTGCAGAGCAAGCTCTACATGGGCAAGTGATGGCCGAAGCATCTTTATATAGTGAATTAAAATAAGAACGCCACTGCGTGGCTCGCCTTGTCCCATTCTCATTTTTATCCACTATACATATGGTGGATTAGCTGAATTTTCGCTACGACGTTTCAGGTAGCTTGCAACGATGCAGCTGAGGCTGCCTGAAAATAAAAACCCTTTGCCAATCAAGGCAAAAGTTTCGTTTTCGTACGCCAATCCGGCTAAGCTTGGCGGATAGGGATGATTTTGGCGGCTTGGCTAAGGCGTTTTTTACCGCCTTCGCCGTAGTTTTCAGCCACGTAGGTTTCCACAATCTGCAAAAACTCGGCAGCCATCTTGTCGCCCTTAAGTGTTACTTTGCGCTCGCCATCCACATACACGGGAGCAACCGGGGTTTCACCGGTGCCGGGCAGACTGATGCCGATATCGGCCAGTTTACTTTCGCCCGGGCCGTTTACCACGCAGCCCATCACGGCCACGTTCAGGCTTTCCACGCCGGGATATTTGTGTTTCCACACCGGCATCTGCATCCGCAGGTGCAGCTGGATATCGCGCGCCAGCTCTTGGAATACGGTGCTGGTGGTGCGGCCGCAGCCCGGGCAAGCGGTTACCATCGGTGTGAAAGAGCGCAATCCCATAGTTTGTAGGATTTCTTGCGCCACAATCACTTCCTGCGTGCGCGAACTGCCTGGCTCGGGGGTGAGCGAGATGCGGATGGTGTCGCCGATGCCTTCTTGCAGCAATACAGACAGCGCGGCAGTAGAAGCCACGATGCCTTTGCTGCCCATGCCGGCTTCGGTAAGCCCCAGATGCAGCGGATAGGCGCAGCGGCTGCCTAAATCGCGATACACCTGAATCAGATCCTGCACGGCACTGACTTTGCACGACAGGATGATTTTGTTTTCAGGTAGCCCCAAATCCACGGCTTTTTGTGCAGATTCCAGCGCAGAAAGCACCAGTACTTCTTTCATCACGGCTTCGGGCGGCTGCGGCTCGGGGCGGCTGCGGTTGGCATCCATCAGGCGTTTGGCCAAGCTTTGGTCGAGGCTGCCCCAGTTCACGCCGATGCGCACGGCTTTGCCGTTTTCGGCTGCGGTGCGGATTAAAAAGGCGAATTTCTCATCGCCTTTCGTGCCTTTGCCCACGTTGCCAGGATTAATGCGGTATTTGGCTAAGGCCTTGCCGCATTCGGGAAATTCGGCCAAGAGGCGTTCGCCGTTGAAGTGGAAATCACCGATGAGCGGGGTGGGGCAGCCCATGTCATCGAGCCGGCTGCGGATTTCGGCCACTTTGGCGGCGGCCTGCGGGTTGTTTACCGTAATCCGCACCATTTCCGAGCCGGCTTCGCTGAGTTCTTTTACCTGTAAGGCGGTGGCTTCGGCGTCGGCGGTGTCGGTGTTGGTCATTGACTGCACCACCACCGGCGAGCCGGAACCGACGGTGATGTGTTCAATTTCTACCTGATGCGTGCGCCGGCGGGAAGGAAGGGTTGTGTTCATAAACAGGTATGGTTATTGGGCGGCATCATCTTGGCCGCCGGCAGTGAAGGCGGCGGTTTTTTGGTCGACCATGTGCTCGGCCACATTGATGTCGCGACCGCTGTAGCTGGCTAAGCTGTTTTTGGCAAAGCCGATGCGTACGCGGTAGGGACCGTTACCGGAGAAACGGTGTTCGCTGCCGGCAGGCACGATTTTGCTTACCAGCATTTGGCCGTCTTTATCGGTTACGGTGAGGAAAGAGCGGAAGCGCAGTTTGAGCACCAATTCGCCCTGAGCCGATTGGATGCCTGCAGCAGCGGCCGGTGCAGAAGCAGGGTTTTCTACCGGCTGCGGCTGGCTACCTGAAACCGCCGGCAGGGAGGCAGTAGGCGTGGAGGCTTCTTGCAGCGGCAACACCTGCACATTGCTGCTGTCTAAGTTGGGCGGCAGGATTTGGTTTTCCGGAATGCTGGTTTGGGCATTCTGTTTTTGGTGTTCGGTATTGGACTTCATCTGCCACAACACTACCACGCCCACAATCGCGGCAGTGGCGGCCACGCCGAAAATCCAGCGCGGAAATGGCTTTTTAATCAGAGCGTTGTGGTAGGTCATCTTCACGTTGCCGTCTTCTTTGGCAGCAGGGCTTTGGAATTGGCTGGGGGTAATTATCTGCTCCAGATAGTTGTTTAATACGGTTTCATCCAAATTCAGGTAGCGTCCGTAGCTGCGCAGAAAGCCGCGCACAAACACGGGCTCAGGCAATTTGCTGAAATCGGCGTTTTCCAACGCCTCCACCTGGCGGGCGGGCAGTTTCAGGTGTTCCGACACATCGCCAAGCGACAGCTGTTGCTGTTCGCGGTTGTGGCGCAACAATTTGCCCAGTTCTTCAGCAGCGGCCAGCTGGGGGGTTGAGATCTCGGTCATTGGGGTCTTCCTGTGGTAATTTCTTGAAGTTCTGGCGAATACGGATAGTTGGTGCGCAGCTGCGCTTCGTATTCGTAGGCAGCCTGGGTTTGGCCGCGGGCGCGGGCAATCTTCCAGCCCAGCAGCAGATCGTCGGCACCTAGCCGGTCTACCTTACTTTGATATTGGCGGAACTGGCGGTCGGCCTCGCCCAAATTGCCTTCGAGCATGCGCACGCGTGCCATTTCTTTTTGCGCGGGGGCGAAACTCGGGTCGGCGGCTTGGGAGCGTTCCAGATAGGCCATGGCCAGGTTGTATTGCCCCAGGCGGGCGCTACAGATGCCTTTGTTCATGTAGGCTACCTGCGGGCTGGGATAAGTAGGGTCGGCCAGGGCGCGGTCGAAATAAGCCAAGGCCTGGTTTGCACGGCTGCCGGAGTTGCACAAAAACCAACCGTAGTTGTTGTTGATTTCCGCACTGTCGGGCTTGATAGACAGGGCGCGTTGGAAACTTTCTTCCGCTTTCTCCGGCACTTTCAGATATTGATAAATTTCAGCACGCACCAGCCAGGCGTTTTCGTTGCGTGGCTGAGCCTGTAGGGCTTCTTCAATCGCAGACACGGCGGCACGGTAGTCGCGCGAATTCATATATTCGATGGCAAGCTGGGTTTTGATGGCGGCAATTTCCTCTGGCCGGTTGCGCACTTCTTTGTTGCCGGTGTGGATAGTGATGCCGCCGCAGCCGGCGAGCAAAGCGAATGCCGTCAGGGAGGCAACTAAATTTTTTCTCATGATAATCAACCTTTCGCAACTTGTAATTGCAGCCATTTTTGTTGGCGGCGAGTTTTGTCCTGCACCTGTCCGGCCAGTTGGCCGCAGGCCGCATCGATGTCGTCGCCACGCGTTTTGCGCACGGTAACCACTAAACCGGCCTGATACAGGATGTCACGGAATACGCGGATATTTTCATCGCTGGAGCGGTTGTAGCCGGAATTGGGGAAGGGGTTAAACGGAATTAGATTGAATTTGCAGGGAACGTCTTTAACCAATTCCAACAGCTCGCGGGCGTGTTCGGGTTTGTCGTTTACGCCGTCGAGCATAACATATTCGAAGGTAACGAAGTCGCGCGGGGCTTTAACCAGATAGCGCTGGCAGGCAACCATCAACTCTTTGAGCGGATATTTTTTGTTTAGCGGCACGATTTCGTTGCGGATGGCGTCGTTTGGGGCGTGCAGAGATACAGCCAGCGCCACCGGCATGTCTTCTTTGAGCCTGTCCATCTGCGGCACCATGCCGGAGGTGGACACGGTAACGCGGCGGCGGCTGAGGGCGTAGCCGTGGTCATCCAGCATAATGGAGAGCGCGGTCACCACATTATCGTAGTTGGCCAACGGCTCACCCATGCCCATCATCACCACATTGGAAATCACTCGTTCGTCTTTGGGGGTGGCACCCAATGCTTTGTTTGCCCACCATAATTGGCCGATGATTTCGGCAGTAGAGAGGTTGCGGTTGAAGCCTTGGCGGCCGGTGGAGCAGAAAGTGCATTCCAGTGCACAGCCTACCTGCGAAGAAACGCACAGCGTGCCACGGTCGGTTTCGGGGATGAACACGGTTTCCACGCCGTTGCCGGTGCCCACATCCAACAGCCATTTACGCGTGCCGTCGCGGCTTTCCTGCGCGGCCATCAGCGCGGGCACGCCCACTTGTGCACTCTCGTTGAGCTTGGCGCGCAGCGATTTGGCCAGGTCGGTCATTTCATCGAAATCGCCGGCTGCGCCTTGGTGCATCCAGCGCATCACTTGGCGGGCGCGGAAGGGTTTTTCCCCCATTTGGGCGAAATGGGCGGTGAGGCCAGCGATGTCGTAGTTGAGCAGGTTGGTTTTCATATGAGCGCCGCAAATCGGCTGGTTGTGTTCTTGGGTTTTATGATTTATATATAAAGGCTTAAAGGCTACCTGAAAACTGCGTTTCAACACGTTTGAAACTTTCAGGTAGCCTGCAGCTTGGCCGGTTTAACGCGGGCAGATTTCCTGCTCGCTGAAAAAATAGGCCACTTCGATGGCGGCATTGGCCAAGCTGTCGGAACCGTGCACGGCGTTTGCATCGATAGAGGAAGCGAAATCGGCACGGATGGTGCCGGGGGCGGCTTCTTTCGGATTGGTAGCGCCCATCAACTCGCGGTTTTTGGCCACTGCGTTTTCGCCCTCCAATACCTGTACCACCACCGGGCCGCTAGTCATGAATTTCACCAAATCGGCAAAAAACGGGCGCTCTTTGTGTATGGCATAGAAGCCCTCGGCTTCCTCGCGGGTGAGGTGCTTCATTTTGGCGGCTACGATTTTCAGGCCGTTGCTTTCAAAGCGGCTGTAGATTTTGCCAATGACGTTTTTGGCCACGGCATCGGGTTTGATAATGGAAAGGGTGCGTTCAGTGGCCATTTGGTTCTCCAATCTAATTCGCTATCAACATATCGGCCGCATTGGATTTTTCATCCTACCCAAAGGCGTGCGGCTGGCGGATGGCATTTTAGCAAGTTTTCCGCGCGATTGCTTGTTTGGATACGGATTTTTGCATTTGTCGGCTTTGGTCTCGCATGCGCGGCTTGAAGGCTACCTGAAAGCGTAAGCTTCAGCGAAGTTAAAAACATACCGGCAGATTCTATAGGGGTGAAAACATTTGGCCCTACGCCCCATGCAACAACTTCCACAGCATCTGGCTACCAATCACTACCATCAGCGCCCCAAATACCCGCTTCAAGCCGGCAGGCGGCAGGCGGTGTGCCGCTCTCACGCCCAAGGGTGCAAACAGCACCGTGCACACCCCCAACACCACGATGCACGGCACATACCAAAAACCCACTGCACCCGCAGGCAGCCCCGGTACATTCCAGCCAGAAAGCAGATAGCCTAGCGCCCCCGCTACCGCAATCGGCCAAGCCAGCACGCTGGAAGTGGCCACTGCCTGATGCACCGGCATGCGGCAATACATCATAAACGGCACCGACAACGACCCGCCGCCGATACCCACCCAGCTGGAAAGCAGCCCAAACAACCCGCCAATCCCCGCCTGCATCCGACTGCTTGGCAGCTTGGCCGCCGGTTTCGGATTGAGCTGAAATAGGTTTTTTGCCGCCATCGAATAGCAAAACACGATGAACAACACCTGCAGGCCGAAGGTGGGAATCCGGTTCGACACCAGCGAGCCCAGCAGGCTGCCCGCCGCCAGCCCGGGCGCCATACGCCGCACAAATTCCCAGCGCACCGCCCCCTGTTTCTGCTGCGCCAGTGCGCTGGAAAAGGTAGTGAACACAATCACTGCCATCGACGTACCCACCGCCAAATGCTGGCCGTGCTCACCCGTGATGCCCTGCCTGCCCAGCACCCACAGCACAATCGGCACGATAATCATCCCGCCGCCAATGCCCAGCAGCCCGGCCAAAAATCCTGCTATCGCGCCCACCGACGCCATCGGCAGCAATACTTCCATGCTCCACATTGCCTGGTCTCCACTTTAGGGTCTGTCAACAATTATCGGCTGTATAAAGCCGCTGCCGGAAAGCAAATCGGCAGCGGCGGTTCATCTTTGAATTTTCAGGTAGCCTTTAGCCGTTCAGGTTAATCTGGCTTGGCACTTGCCTATCCCGAAATTCAGGCTGTTACCACTTTTCAGGTAGCCTCTGGTTCTTTTTCTGTTTCCGCTTCCTGTTGCTCTTTCTGCTTACGTCCGCGCTGCCAAAACCACATCACATAGCCCGACAAGCTGTAAGCCAAAAACAGCAGGAACAGCACCAACGAAGGCTCCCAAGTAATCACCAAAAAGCCGATCACGGCCAAGAGTAGTCCGAAAAACGGCACCTTGCGCCGCACGTTGATTTCCTTAAAGCTCCAAAACCGTACTTGCGCCACCATCGAAAGCCCGGCAAACAGTGTGATGATCAAGCACCACCAACGCGCCAGCGGCAGACCGCCCAGGTTGTGATCCATCCACACCAGCCCGATTACCAAAGCGGCTGCCGTCGGGCTCGGGATGCCGATAAACCAGCGTTTGTCCACCTTGCCGATTAAAGTGTTGAACAAGGCCAGGCGCAAAGCTGCGCAGGCGCAATAGATAAAGGCCACCGAATAGCCGATGCGCCCGAACTCGAAAAGCTGCCACTTATAGGCAATCAGCGCGGGCGCCACGCCGAAGCTCACCATGTCGGCCAAGCTGTCGAGCTGTTCGCCGAACGCGCTTTGGCTGTTGGTCCAGCGCGCCACGCGGCCGTCCATGCCATCAAGCAACATCGACACAAACACCGCCACCGCTGCCGTTTCGTAGTGGCCGTGCATGGATTGGGTGATGGCGAAAAATGCGCAAAACAAGGCCGCCAGTGTAAACGAATTGGGCAGCAGGTAGATGCTGTTTTGGCGGAAGGCTTCGCGGCGGCTGGCGGGCTGTTCGGGGGAGCGTGGCTGGGTCATTTGAGGCTACCTGAAAACTTGATAATTAGGAACCTATTATATACCTATCCCGACATCGCTGCGCCTGCAGCAGAAAAACCTGCACCGATAAAGCTGCGGGGAAGACAGCGACGTGCGTTATAATTCACTCTGTTGAACAATTAATCGGACAATACCGAAAACTTGGCAACATTGCGGGTTTCCATTTTTCAGGTAGCCCTTTGTGAATTAATCCAACACTCAAAATGAGGCACAACACAATGAGCTTAATCGAATTAAAAGTACCCGACATCGGCGGGCACGAAAATGTAGACATCATCGCCGTAGAAATCAAAGCAGGCGACACCATCGCTATAGACGACACCTTGATTACGCTGGAAACCGACAAAGCCACCATGGACGTGCCGGCCGAAGCCGCAGGCGTGGTGAAAGAAGTGAAAGTGAAAGTGGGCGACAAAATCTCCGAAGGAGGCATGATTGCCGTGATCGAAGCCGCCGGTGCGGCTGCCGCTGCCGAAGCGCCGAAAGCCGCAGCACCTGCTCCCGCTCAGGAAGCCCCCAAAGCTGCTGCATCCGCACCGCAGCCTGCACAATTTGCCGGCTCTGCCGATGCCGAATACGACATGGTGGTATTGGGCGGCGGCCCCGGCGGCTATTCCGCTGCATTTGCCGCAGCCGACGAAGGCTTGAAAACCGCCATCATCGAGCAATACAGCACCTTGGGCGGTGTGTGCCTGAACGTGGGCTGTATCCCATCTAAAGCGCTGCTGCACAACGCTGCTGTGATCGACGAAGTGAAACACTTGGTGAAAAACGGCATCAAATTCGGCGAGCCTGAAATCAATGTAGACGAACTGCGCGGCTACAAAGAAAAAGTGATCGCCAAACTCACCGGCGGCTTGGCAGGCATGGCCAAAGCCCGCAAAGTGGACGTTATCCAAGGTAACGGCCAATTCGTGGGCGCGAACCACATTGAAGTGTCGCTCACCGAATCCACCCAATACGAACAAGCCACCACAACCGGCGCGAAAAAAACCGTTGCCTTCAAAAACTGCATTATCGCCGTGGGCAGCCGCGTGGTGAAACTGCCCTTCATCCCCGAAGATCCGTGCATTGTGGATAGCACCGGCGCACTGGAACTGCGTCAAAACGGCGGCAAACTGCCGGAGAAAATGCTGGTCATCGGTGGCGGCATCATCGGCCTAGAAATGGGCACCGTGTACAGCACACTGGGCGCACGCCTGGATGTAGTTGAAATGATGGACGGCCTGATGCAGGGCGCCGACCGCGACTTGGTGAAAGTGTGGGAAAAAATGAACGCTCACCGCTTCGACAACATCATGACCAACACCAAAACTGTGGCCGTGGAAGCCAAACCCGACGGCATCTACGTAACCTTTGAAGGCGAAAAAGCGCCGAAAGAGCCGCAACGCTATGATTTGGTATTGGTGGCTGCCGGCCGTGCGCCGAACGGCAAACTTTGCTCTGCCGAAAAAGCCGGCGTGGCCGTTACCGAACGCGGCTTCATCGAAGTGGACAAACAAATGCGCACCAACGTGCCGCACATCTACGCCATTGGCGACGTGATCGGCCAGCCCATGTTGGCGCACAAAGCCGTACACGAAGGCCATGTGGCTGCTGAAAACTGCGCTGGCCACAAAGCCTACTTCGATGCACGCGTGATCCCGGGCGTGGCCTACACCGACCCCGAAGTGGCTTGGGTGGGTGTTACCGAAGAAATCGCCAAACGCGACGGCATAAAAATCACCAAAGCCGTATTCCCGTGGGCTGCCAGCGGCCGCGCCATTGCCAACGGTCGCGATGAAGGCTTCACCAAGCTGATTTTCGATGCCGAAAGCGGCCTGATTATCGGCGGCAGCATCGTCGGCACCCACGCCGGCGACATGATTGGCGAAATCTGCTTGGCCATCGAAATGGGCTGTGATGCAACCGACATCGGCAAAACCATCCACCCGCACCCCACCTTGGGCGAAAGCATCGGCATGGCGGCAGAAGTGGCCAACAGCACTTGCACCGACTTGCCGCCGCAGCGCAAGAAGAAATAAGCGTTTGGCAGCTTAAACGCTGAGTAGAAAAGGCTACCTGAAACTGTATTTAGCAGTTTTCAGGTAGCCTTTTAGTATGGCAGAGGCTAACTGAAAGCACCGTTTCAACGGAGAGGGTTTATTGCTTGGCAGAACCAAAGCTACACAGAAACTTCGCTTTAGCTATGCCAAGACATGGTTTTCAGGTGGCCTTCCCCGCATCCTATCCTTTCTCTCTACAAACAGCCCGATGTTTGACCTAGCACAGCACCCATTATCACAGCAGCCCGTATAGTTATCGTAAGCAATTCATCCGCCAGCATTGATTGGCATCTTGCAGACGGCACAGGTCGTCTGAAATCCATCACTTACGGGAGCAACATCATGGCTGAACAAAAACGCCTGCTTGAACAACTGCATAACGAACCTTTCGCCCTCTGCTTTTCCGGGCAGGGCTTTGATTGGATAAGCAGCCTGCGCGAGGCTTTGGCCGACGGGGCGCTGGACAGGGCAAACGAAGTGGCCGCTGCTGCTGCCCGAATCTTGGCACCAGTCGCAGAGCAGCTTGCCACCGCCCGCCCGCAGGGTTTCGAGCCGATCAAATGGGCGGAAAACGGCGCGGACGGCATCGATTTGGTGCGTGCCGCCGTGAGCGCGCCCGGCATTTTTCTGTCGCAAATCGCCAATCTGCACACGCTGGAAGCGCGCGGGCTGGACAGCGGCAAGACGGCGGGCGTTATCGGGCATTCGCAGGGCATACTCGGACGTTATCTGATGCGCGAGCCGCAGCACGCCGCCGAACTGCTGGCCTTGGCCGAATTGATTGGCGCGGCGGCCACGTTGCAAGGGCGTGCAACGGGCATGTATCTGCACGACGGCCTGCATCCGATGGTAATGGTGCAGGGCGTGAGCCGCGGGCAGCTTGCCGCCGTGATGGACGAACTGTTCCCCGCAGATTCGGCCGCCCGCCCGTGTATCGGCTTGCAGAACAGCGCGGACGGTTTTGTCGTCAGCGGCAAGCCCGAATCGGTGGCGTGCGTGTGCGGCGTGTTGTCGGACACGGTAAAAGACGCCAACGGCCAAACGCCCGAAAACCTGCTGTGGCGGCTGGACGTGGAAGTCGGTTTCCACCACCCCGCCATGCTGCCCGCCGTGGCGCAAGTGGCCGAATGGGCGGCCGCCTGCGGTTTGGACGTGGAACAAGCACGCGGCATCGCGCACAATATCCTGATGGATCCGGTGGACTGGGTGGCCGAATGCCACAGCATGGCTGCGCTGGGCGTGCGGCGGATTTTGGAAATCGGCCCCTCCGGCGGTGTGGCCATGCTGACGCAGGCGGTGTTGGACGGGGAAAGAATTGAAGTGCTGGATGTTTCCGGCGCGGAAGGCAAGGCGGCGTTGTTTGGCGGATAACGGCGGTTTCTGATTTTTAAAACTGCGGCTGCCGCCAAGTTAAGAAAAGGCTACCTGAAAACGAACGAAGTGAGTTTTAACTTCGTTGAAGCTCACGCTTTCAGGTAGCCTTTGGGTTGGTGGGTATGCAGGCTATGCCTTGTTAAATCTTCTTAGAATCTTCTTCTAATGGTAAAGAAAGCTGATTTTCAGTGAATTTTTTTGTTCTTTGAATTTTTTCCCTTGTTCCGTTTCAGTAAATATTTCGCCATCTATTTTTTGTAAAACTGTAAGTACAGAGTAAGATCGAGAGGATTCATTCCCAGTTTCATCAAATTTAATTTTTATTGCTAAAACGGCATCAATCATTGAACCATTTCTAAAATTTATCAATCCAGCACCAATATTTTCTTTAAAATCAGTGTCTTTCATACTAAAATCAATAATAATATTTTCTTTTTCATAATATCCGCGCCATTTATGTTTTCCTTTTACTAAACTTGGTGCATATATATGAATCCTAGCATTTTCATCGTAATCAAATAATATATCAGAATATATAATAAATTCTTTAAATTGCTTTTTTAAAACAGTACGCTTTTTATCAATCAGATTTAAATTAATATCGTAATGTGAATAACTAATGTAAGTTATTTTTGGATAGTCTAAAAGTGTTTTATAGAAATTGGATAAATGTTTTTTTATATAAATATTTTGACTTAAGATTTCAAAAAAAGAATCTTGCAGCATAGAAACCTTTTTATTGATTTCCTCAATACTGTTTCTTGTGGCTTCTTCATTAATAGCAGAAAGTTGCTTTTTAAGAATTTCTAGTTCTACTTTGCGCTTTTCAGCTTCTAATCGTTTATTTTCAATGTCCAGCTTTTTAGATTCAATATCTAAAATCTGATTTTCCTCGTCTATTTTTGACTTATAGGGTTTTACCGGAATCCTAGAAAAAATTAGGGCAAGAATAGATACTAGCAATGAAGCTGAAGCAATAATATTTGCATAAAATGTGGTTTGAAGCCATTCATCATAACTTCCCTCTCTTGCTGGAAGAGTTTCTAATCTGATTTGCTTGTTAATTCCTAATTCTTTTGAGATTGCCTCTATTATTGCTAGCATTTCTGCATCGCATTTATTTTTAATAAAGGCATCCATACCATGACTATCATCATGAAATGAATAGATAGTTTCAAAGTAGTTTTTATAAGAATTTTCCATAACGAATTACCAAGAAATTTAAGAAAACAAATCAAATTACAGAACCATCTTCAAATACTTCCCAGTATAACTCCCCTTAACCTTCGCCACTTCTTCGGGGCTACCTGAAGCAATAATCCTCCCCCCGCCATCGCCCCCTTCCGGCCCTAAGTCCACAATCCAATCCGCGGTTTTAATCACATCCAGATTATGCTCAATAATCACAATCGAGTTGCCTTTGCCTTTCAGACGACCTATGACTTCCAGCAGCAGGGCGATGTCGGCGAAGTGCAGGCCGGTGGTGGGTTCGTCGAGGATATAGAGTGTTCTGCCGGTGTCGCGTTTGGAGAGTTCCAAGGCGAGTTTGACGCGTTGGGCTTCGCCGCCGGAAAGGGTGGTGGCGGACTGGCCGAGGCGGATGTAGCCCAGACCTACGTCCATCAGGGTTTGCAGTTTGCGCGATACGGTGGGGACGGCGTCGAAAAATTCGCGGGCTTCTTCGACGGTCATGTCGAGGACTTGGCTGATGTTTTTGCCTTTGTATTGGATTTCGAGGGTTTCTCGGTTGTAGCGTTTGCCGTGGCAGACTTCGCAGGGAACGTATACGTCGGGCAGGAAGTGCATTTCGACTTTGATGACGCCGTCGCCTTGGCAGGCTTCGCAGCGGCCGCCTTTGACGTTGAAGGAGAATCTGCCGACGTTGTAGCCGCGTTCGCGCGAGAGGGGGACGCCGGCGAAGAGTTCGCGGATGGGGGTGAACAGGCCGGTGTAGGTGGCGGGGTTGGAGCGCGGGGTACGGCCGATGGGGGATTGGTCGACGTTGATGACTTTGTCGAGGTGTTCGAGGCCGTGGATGTCGTCGTATGGGGCGGGTTCTTCTTGGGCGCGGTTGAGTTCGCGGGCGGTGATTTTGGCGAGGGTGTCGTTAATCAGGGTGGACTTGCCGCTGCCGGATACGCCGGTGATGCAGGTAATCAAACCGAGCGGCAGTTCGAGGGTTACGTTTTTGAGGTTGTTGCCGCGCGCGCCTTTGAGGACGAGCATTCGGTCGGGATTGACGGGCGTGCGTTCAGACGGCACGGCAATGGATTTTTTGCCGCTGAGGTATTGTCCGGTAACGGATTTTTCGCATTTGGCGACGTTTTCGGGGGTGTCGGCAATCAATACGTTGCCGCCGTGTTCGCCTGCGCCCGGGCCCATATCGACGACGAAATCGGCTTCGCGGATGGCATCTTCGTCGTGTTCGACCACAATCACGCTGTTGCCCAAATCGCGCAGGCGTTTGAGCGTGGCGAGCAGGCGGTCGTTGTCGCGCTGGTGCAGGCCGATGGAGGGTTCGTCCAAAACGTACATCACGCCGGTCAGGCCGCTGCCGATTTGGCTGGCGAGGCGGATGCGTTGGGCTTCGCCGCCGGAGAGGGTTTCGGCGGACCGGCTTAAATTCAGGTAGTCCAGTCCGACGTTAATCAGGAAGCCGAGCCGTTCGGTGATTTCTTTGAGGATTTTTTCGGCGATTTGTTTTTTGTTGCCGTCTAAATCCAGCGTTTCAAAGAATTGGTGGGTTTTGGTCAGCGGCCAGGCGGAAACTTCGTGTAAAGGCTCGCCGCTGACGTAAACGTAGCGCGCTTCTTTACGCAACCGTGCGCCGCCGCAGCTCGGGCAGGCGCGGTGGTTTTGGTATTCGCGCAGTTTTTCGCGCACGGTTTCGCTGTCGGTTTCGCGATAGCGGCGTTCGAGATTGGGGATGATGCCTTCGAAGGCGTGGCTGCGGTTGAAGGTGGTGCCGCGTTCGGACAGGTAAGTGAAATCAATGACTTCTTTGCCCGAGCCGTGCAGCACGACTTTTTTGACTTTTTCAGGTAGCGTTTCCCAAGCAGCCTGCACATCGAAACCGTAATGCCGCGCCAATGATTGAATCATTTGGAAATAGAACTGGTTGCGCTTGTCCCAGCCGTCAATCGCGCCCGTTGCCAACGATAATTCAGGATGGGCGACCACTTTTTCGGGGTCGAAGAAATTGGTGTTGCCCAAGCCGTCGCAAGTCGGACAGGAACCCATCGGGTTGTTGAACGAAAAGAGGCGCGGCTCCAATTCGGGCAGGCTGTACGAACACACTGGGCAGGCGAAACGCGCGGAAAACCAATGTTCTTCGCCGCTGTCCATCTCCATCGCCAGCGCGCGTTCGTTGCCGTGGCGCAGCGCAGTTTCAAAACTTTCCGCCAGCCGCTGCTTGATGTCTGCCTTCACTTTCACGCGGTCGATAACCACGTCGATATTGTGCTTGATGTTTTTTTCCAGCTTCGGCACTTCGTCCAACTGATAGACTTCGCCGTCCACGCGTACCCGCGCAAAACCCTGCGCCTGCAAGTCGGCAAAGAAATCGACAAACTCGCCCTTACGTTCGCGCACCGCCGGCGCCAGAATCATCACGCGCGTGTCTTCCGGCAGCTTCAACACGGCATCGACCATCTGCGACACGGTTTGGCTGGATAGCGGTAGATTGTGTTCGGGGCAATACGGCGTACCGACGCGGGCGTACAAAAGGCGCAGGTAGTCGTGGATTTCCGTTACCGTGCCGACGGTGGAACGCGGGTTGTGGCTGGTGGATTTCTGCTCGATGGAAATCGCGGGCGACAGGCCTTCGATCAAATCGACATCGGGTTTGTCCATCATCTGCAAAAACTGCCGCGCATAGGCGGACAGGCTTTCGACATAACGACGCTGCCCTTCGGCATACAGCGTGTCAAACGCCAGCGACGACTTGCCACTGCCCGACAGCCCCGTGACCACCACCAGCTTGTGGCGCGGAATGTCCAAATCGACGTTTTTCAAATTATGCGTGCGCGCGCCGCGGATGCGGATGGTGTCGTTGTCGCGGGTGTGGTGTGGGTGGTTGTGATTGCACATGATGAAGTCGGAAAGCTCGAATAAAAAGAAACCGCGTATTGTAACACTTTCAGCTAGCTTCTTACCTCACGCTGCAAACCGAAAAGGCTACCTGAAAGCCGTTTTTCAAACACACAACTTTTTCAGGTAGCCTCTATCCCAGCACGGGCTACCTGAAAAATGAGCAAAGCGAATTTCGCCAAAACGAGATTTCCGGAGGAAGCCGAGTTTCTGCGGAGCTAAAACAATATTTGGGAGAAGCCAAGGCAGGGTTTCTGCCAAGCTCAAAACCCATTCCTGTTTTTCAGGTAGCCTCATCCGGCGGCAAAACCGCGTATAATCGCTTGATTTTTTGCTACCCACACAATCATGCCCACCATCCTCTACCCCAAAACCTACGACGTTATCGTCGTCGGCGGCGGACACGCAGGCACGGAAGCCGCGCTCGCCGCCGCACGTATGGGCGCGCAGACGCTTTTGCTCACACACAACATCGAAACGCTCGGACAAATGTCGTGCAACCCCTCCATCGGCGGCATCGGCAAAGGCCATTTAGTACGCGAACTCGACGCGCTCGGCGGCGCAATGGCGTTGGCCACCGACAAATCCGGCATCCAGTTCCGCCGTCTGAACGCCAGCAAAGGCGCGGCGGTTCGTGCCACGCGCGCGCAGGCGGACCGCATCCTGTACAAAGCCGCCATCCGTGAAATGCTGGAAAACCAAGAAAACCTCGACCTTTTCCAGCAGTCTGTTGACGACCTAACGCTGGACGGCGACCGCATTTCAGGCGTAATCACCGCGATGGGCGTGGAATTTAAAGCCCGCGCCGTCGTGCTGACCGCAGGCACGTTTTTGTCCGGCAAAATCCATATCGGTTTGGAAAACTACGAAGGCGGCCGCGCCGGCGATCCCGCCGCCAAATCGCTCGGCGGACGTTTGCGCGAATTGAACCTGCCGCAAGGTCGTCTGAAAACCGGCACGCCGCCGCGTATCGACGGGCGCACGATTGATTTCTCCCAGCTCACCGAACAGCCCGGCGACACGCCCGTGCCCGTCTTTTCCGTGCGCGGCAACGCCGATATACACCCGCGCCAAGTGTCCTGCTGGATTACGCATACCAATTTGGAAACACACGAAATTATCCGCAGCGGCTTCGACCGCAGCCCCATGTTCACCGGCAAAATCGAAGGCGTCGGCCCGCGCTACTGCCCGTCCATCGAAGACAAAATCAACCGCTTCGCCGACAAAGACAGCCACCAGATTTTCCTCGAACCCGAAGGCCTGACCACCAACGAATACTACCCCAACGGTATCTCCACCAGCCTGCCGTTCGACATCCAAATCGCGCTCGTGCGCAGCATGAAAGGCCTTGAAAACGCCCATATCCTGCGCCCCGGCTACGCCATCGAATACGACTACTTCGACCCGCGCAACCTCAAAGCCAGCCTCGAAACCAAAACCATCCAAGGCCTCTTCTTCGCCGGACAAATCAACGGCACGACCGGCTACGAAGAAGCCGCCGCACAAGGCCTGATCGCAGGCGCAAACGCCGTGCAATACGTCCGCGAACAAGACCCGCTCCTGCTGCGCCGCGAACAAGCCTACCTCGGCGTATTGGTGGACGACCTCATCACCAAAGGCGTGAACGAACCCTACCGCATGTTCACCAGCCGCGCCGAATACCGCCTGCAACTGCGTGAAGACAACGCCGACATGCGCCTGACCGAAGACGGCCACAAAATCGGCTTGGTGGGTGAAGCGCAATGGCGCATGTTCAACGAAAAACGCGAAGCCATCGAACGCGAAATCCAACGTTTGAAAACAACGTGGTATACGCCGCAAAAACTCGCCGAAGCCGAACAAATCCGCGTGTTCGGACAAAAACTCAGCCGCGAAGCCAACCTGCACGACCTCCTGCGCCGCCCGAACCTCGACTACGCCGCACTGATGACGCTCGAAGGCGCAGAACCCGAGTGCAGGCTGCCTGAAAACGTGATTGAGCAAGTCGAAATCCAAGTCAAATACCAAGGCTATATCGACCGTCAAAACGAAGAAATCGACAGCCGCCGCGACATCGAAACCTTAAAGCTGCCCGACGACATCGATTACAGTAAAGTCAAAGGTTTATCCGCCGAAGTGCAGCAGAAGCTCAACCAGCACAAACCCGAAACCGTTGGGCAAGCAAGCCGCATCTCCGGCGTAACCCCAGCGGCGGTGGCATTGCTGATGGTGCATTTGAAGCGCGGGTTTAAAGATGCGAAATAGGGAGCAGATACTTTAACTGTACAATAAGCCAACCTATTCGGTTTCAGGTAGCCTGTTTAATCTCATCCCGAGAAAGGCTACCTGAAACCCGATTCCCGCTTTTCAGGTAGCCCCACCCTTTACCCACACCACATCATGCACACCGAACACTCCAAATTCCGCACAGCTTCCTATATCCTGATGGCCGCCGCGCTGCTGATTATCCTGCATTTCCGCTTCCTGCCGCTGTTGCTCTCCATCATCCTCACCTACATTTTCATCAACCGCACCAACGGCCTGATTTTGTGGATGCGCCACCGCCTGCTGCCGCACAACACCTTCCTGCACCGCTCGCTCAATGTGCGCAACATCAACCTCGTGTCCGCCACATTCACCATCAGCCTGGTGCTCTTGGCCATCACTTTGATGGCGTTGGGTGTGTACCGCCTGATTCACAGCGGGCACATCACAGTGATGCTGGCCAAGCTCGCTGCCATTCTGGCCGACACCAAAAACAGCGGCGAGCTGCCGCCCGCCATTTTGAACATGCTGCCCGAAAATCTGGCCGAAATCAAAGCTGCCGCCGCCGAGCTGCTCACCGAATACGGTGCCACGCTCACCCGCATCAGCAAAAACAGCTTCACTTCCTTCGTGTACGTGCTCATCGGCGTGATTATCGGCGCGCTGCTCAGCTTCCACCGCCTCAACACCCGCCGCAGCCGCCATCAGATGCCGCCGTTTAAAGCCCAGCTGGTACGGCGCATTACCAACTTCCAAACCAGCTTCGAGCGCGTGTTTATCGCCCAGGTGAAAATCTCCTTAATCGATACCGCCGTTACCGCAGTGTACCTGTATCTGATTCTACCCGCCTTCGGCGTGGAGCTGCCTTTCCGGCTCACCGTGTTGGTGATTGCATTTATGGTGGGGCTGGTGCCGGTGGCCGGCAATCTGGTATCCAACACGGTCATCATCATCCTCAGCCTGGGCGCGTCGCTCTATGTGGCCGCGGCTTCGCTGGTGTTTTTGGTGGTGGTACACAAGCTGGAATATTTCCTCAACGCCAAAATCATCGGCTCGCAAATCGAATCTAGCGCATGGGAATTATTGCTGGTAATGGTGGTGTTCGAACGCATTTTCGGCATCGGCGGCATCATCATTTCGCCAGTGTATTATGCTTATTTGAAGAACGAGCTGAAGCAGGCAGAGCTGATTTAGCTGGATGGGGCTACCTGAAATTCGGCAAGCCGCAGCTATTTAGAGTAAAGAGTAAGAGGCTGCTTGAAAGTTTCAGGTAGCCTCTGCGCTATAATATCCATCCTTCTCCCACGCGAGCCGAATCGTGAGCTTCTTCGAGCGTTTTATCCATGCCCTGCTGTTTGAAACCGGCGCGGTGCTGATTTCTGCCGTGGCCGTGCTGCTGTTTGGGCTTTCCCATGCCGGCACGGCGTTTGGCATGAGCGTGGCGGTGTCGGTAACGGCGATGGTGTGGAATTTCCTGTTCAACTGGGGGTTCGACAAAATCTTCACCGGCCGGCGCGAGCGGCGCGGTTGGGGTGTGCGGATGTTGCAAACCGGCGCATTTGAAGGCGGGCTGCTGTTTTTCACCACGCCGCTGATTGCCTGGTTTCTGCACATTACGCTGTGGCAGGCGCTGCTCACCGACATCAGCCTCACCCTCTTGATTGTGCTCTATTCCCTGGTTTACAACTGGGCGTTCGACCACATCCGCGCCTATTGGCTGGCCAGTCGGTACAAGGTTTCCTAGCTGCCAGATTTTATTCTTTGTATAGATGGAGTAAAATCCGCCCAACATTCCAACAGGCTACCTGAAACAGCCGAAACCTTTTCAGGTAGCCCTAATCTTTATCCAAAATTCAAACACACAATTATGGACAACAAACAACAACTGCAAGAAGGCTTAGCCGCCCTCGGCCTCAACCTTTCCACCGCCCAGCAGCTTTTGCTGCTCGAACACGCCTCGCTGCTGCAAAAGTGGAACCGCACTTACAACCTTACCGCCCTACGCCGCAACGACCAAATCATCAGCCGCCACATTCTCGACAGCCTCACCCTGCTGCCCTATGTGAAAGAAGCGAAAACCCTGATGGACGTAGGCTCCGGCGGCGGCATGCCCGGCATTCCCACCGCCATCTGCCACCCCGACCTGCAAATCACCCTGCTCGATGCCAACACCAAAAAAACCGCCTTCCTGCAGCAAACCGTGATTGAGCTGGGCTTGAGCAACGTTACCGTGGCCGCCGGCCGTGTGGAAACCATCTACGATAAAAAAGTAGACGTGGTAACCAGCCGCGCCTTTGCCGAGCTGGCCGATTTTGCCGCGCTCACCAAACACCTGCTCAATGAAAACGGCTATTGGGCCGCCATGAAAGGCGTGTATCCCTACGAAGAAATCGAGCAGCTGCCCGCGAATATCGAAGTGGTGTCTGTCGATAAGCTCGACGTACCCTTGCTGGAAGCCGAGCGGCATATGGTGATCATGCGCCCAAAGCGTGCATGAATCCGTAATTAGCCTGAATTTCCAGCTTCCCCAACCCCTCCCATAGAAAGGCCAGATGATGAGCGCTACCGTTATCGCCATAGCCAACCAAAAAGGCGGCGTGGGCAAAACCACCACCGCCGTCAATCTGGCCGCTTCCCTGGCCGAACGCAAACAGCGCGTGCTGGTGGTTGATCTCGACCCGCAGGGCAACGCCACCACCGGCAGCGGCATAGATAAAAGCAGCCTGCGCAGCGGCACTTATCAAGTGCTGCTCGAGCAGGCCGCAGCCGCCGATTCCCGCCTCAAAAGCCCGCACGGCCGCTACCACATCCTCGGCGCCAACCGCTCCCTGGCCGGAGCAGAAGTGGAGCTGATTCAGGAAATCGCCCGCGAGATGCGCCTCAAAACCGCCATCAAACCGCTTTTGCCCGAATACGACTACATCCTCATCGACTGCCCGCCCACCCTCACCCTGCTCACCCTCAACGGCCTGGTGGCTGCCGACCGCCTCATCGTGCCCATGGTGTGCGAATACTATGCCCTCGAAGGCATTTCCGACCTCATCGCCACCGTGCGCAAAATCCGCAAAGCCATCAATCCCAAGCTCGATATCCTCGGCATCGTGCGCACCATGTACAACCCGCAAAGCCGCCTGTCGCTGGAAGTGGGCGAGCAGCTGGAAAAACACTTCTCCCGCCTCGTGTTCAACACCATCATCCCGCGCAACGTACGCCTGGCCGAAGCCCCCAGCCACGGCATGCCCGCCCTGGCCTACGACCCCAGAGCCAAAGGCAGCATCGCCTATCTGGAACTGGCCGACGAAGTCATCGCCCGCTGCAAAGCGGCCTAAAGCCAGTGGGAAAGGCTACCTGAACCCCCGTTTGACAAGCCCCGCCTTGCTTTGTAAAGTCCCATTTTCCCACCCTCACGGAGATGCCCATACGCACTCTGTTTAAAGCCCTTGCCGCCTTCGCACTCACCCTGTTTATTGCCGCCTGTTCCGGCGGCGGCACGCCCGAAAAAACCGCCGAGCAGTTCATCCGACAGCCACCTCATCCGCGAGCTCAGCCGCAACCGTTTCTCCCACATCGGCATCGTGGTGCAAACCCAGCCCGAAGTATGGATTGCCCACGCCACCACCGACGACGATCCCGCCCATCCCAACCAAGTCCTGCTCACCCCGCTGGCCGAATTCGCCGCGCCCCACCTCTCCCGGCAGACCGCCTACGCCCGCTCCCGCTTCCTCAGCCACGAACAACGCCGCGGCCCAAGCCGGCCGCCCCTTCCGCCTCACCGCCCGCACCGAACAGCCCTACTACTGCACCATCCTCCTGCTCGATGCCGTACGCACCCAAGAACCAGCCTTCAATCCACCCTGGCAACATATCGACCTGGCCGTATTCCGCGGCGAATATCTCTTTCCCGAAGCCTTCGCCCAAAGCAATATCGAATGGCTCGCCCTCATCCCCACCCAAGCCGCCACCGCCAATGCCCGCTAGAGCAGACAACCCGGCTTTCAGATAGCCTCATCTCGCGTTGGGGCTACCTGAAAAATTGAAATCCGCGCCGCCGCCCTAATCTGCCGCCCATACCCACCATTTAAAAACCATTGCAAAAAGGAAGCACCATGCAGCAATTCGACGGCACCACCATCGTTTCCGTACGCCGAGGCAACCAAGTCGCCATTGGCGGTGACGGACAGGTCAGCCTGGGCAACACCATCATCAAAGCTACCGCGCGCAAAGTGCGCAAACTGTATAACAACACCGTTTTGGCCGGATTTGCCGGCGGCACGGCCGATGCATTTACTCTGATTGAGCTTTTTGAAGCCAAATTGCAGAAACACCAAGGCCGGCTCACGGTATCCGCCATCGAGCTGGCCAAAGAGTGGCGCACCGACCGCGCCCTGCGCCGCCTCGAAGCCATGCTGATTGTGGCCGACAAAGACAACACCCTCATCATCACCGGCAACGGCGACGTACTCGAACCGGAAGGCGGCATCGCCGCCATCGGCAGCGGCGGCTCCTACGCCCAGGCTGCCGCCCGCGCACTGGTGGAAAACACCGAGCTGCCGCCCGAAACCGTGGTGAAAAAAGCATTGGAAATCGCCGGCAGCATCTGCATCTACACCAACGACCAGCACACGGTGGAAACACTTTAAGCACCGGCCGAATGTAAGAAAGGCTACCTGAAAACGGTTCAAACCGGTTTTCAGGTAGCCTTTCTGTTTCGCACCAACGACTTTGCGGCTCACCTATAGGGGGAAAGGAACAGGTTTCAGGTAGTCTTTGGCCATCAGCCCCAATATTTATTTTCCCTTTTTCCTTTTCTCCGGTTCGCTGCTCCACCAGCGCCACAGCAGGCGGCCGAATTTGGGCAGCAGTTGGCGTTGTTTGGGGGCGGGTAGGACGGCGGCTTGCCACAGCAGCATGGCCAAAGGCAGGCTGTCGGCCAGTTTGAGCCAGTCGATGGGCTTGCCGGCGCGGTTTCGGCCTTGTTGGCGCAGGTTTTCGCTGCGGATTTTCAGGCGGGCGAGTTCAGCCTGCAGGGCGAGAAGTTCGCGCTGCTGCGCTTTGCTGAGCGGCTGCTGAGACTGTGGATTCATTCTGGCTGCTCCGGCGCGGTGTCGGCAGGCGGGGTGTTTGTGCCGGCGGTATGGCCGCGCAGGGTGTCGAGGTCGCGGCGCATGTCGGCGAGGGTGGAGACTACCTGAACACCAGCCTGCCGCCAGCCAGCTAGGGCGCGGGAGAGTAAGAACCAAGCGATAAGCAGGAGCAATACGGGCAGGCTGAAAAATACCCAGATTTTGACGTGTACAGGCAGGACGGCATCGAGGCCGAAGAAGAGGCTGATTAGGGCGGCGAGCAGCAACACGCTGCCGGCGAGCAGGGTGGCAGTGATTTTGATGAAGCCTGTGGCTTGGCCGGAAAGGTCGATGCCGAGGATTTGCAGGCGCAGCAGCAAGAGATCCGCGCCTTGGTTGACGAGGAAGCGGATGTGGTTGATGTTGTGTTTGAGGCTCATGCGGCGCTCCCGTTCGGATGGGGATAGAGGTGCCAAATAGGCGGGCAACGCTATGCTCTGCCTATTTGGCGCAATGATAAAACGCCCGCCTGCACAGGGCGGGGCGGGCGGCTGGGGGCAAGGATTAACGGCGGTTGAGCAGCACGCCCACTACCAAGCCGGCGAGGGCGGCGAAGCCCATGGCGTAGTAGGGTTTGTCTTGCACCAGTTGGTCGGCCTGGCGGGCGGTTTGTTTCACGCGCTCGGCAGCCACTTCTTCAAAATCGCCCAATTTGCGCTGGGCGGCCTGCAATTTGCGTTGCAGCTTGCCGCGCAGCTGCTCGGCTTCTTTGCTGCCTTCTTCAACGCCGCTGTGGTACAGCTCTTCCACGTCATCGAGCACGGCGCGCACTTCTTGCAAGAGCTCTTCTTTCTGCTGGTCAAAATCTTTACTCATGTTTTAATCTCCTGATTGGGTTGGGGGAGAGCGGCATTCTGTCTGCCGCTTGGATTTATATAAGGCGGAAGGTCGGCTTATCAAGGCTGAAACCTTTACAAAATTCCATCTTCGGCACATTTCTTCGCCTCGCTTCTCGAATGCCTGAAAATATTCCAATCTTATCTGCATATTCTGCAATGCTACCACTTTGAACTGCACTCAACTCCGGGGTTTTGCAAAGGTCTCAGGCTACCTAAAATTCTGCACCGTATTCCATAAGCCAATAGAGTGGATTGATTTCAATTTTGCCACAATGTTGGGCTGCAGTTCGCCGATTGGTATCGATAGGGTAGTTAATTCATTATATAATCACACTTTTCTGTATTCACTCCCCGGGTGTTTGTGTCTGACTTGAGCAAAGGCGTGGTGTTGTGCCTGCTGTCGCAGTTGCTGTTTAGCGTGCTGTATCTCTGTTTAGCCATTGGATGCAGCCGATTAGCGGTACGGATGTGTCTGCGCTGCGCATGGTGATGACAGCGGCAGGGTTGTGGCTGATAATGACGTGGACGCTCGTTCTGGCAGCAATGCCGCGTTTTGTGCAACAGTTTCTCACCAGCCCGCGCCGTTGGCTGCTGTTGCCGCTGTTGGGCGGCTTGAGCGCGGTGTCGATGTCGCTGAACATGAAATCGGGGCTGCTGCTGCCGATCAACCTATTTGGCATGCTCAGCTATGTGGAGCCGGCCTTGCTGTTTTTGCTGGCGGTGTTGGTGCTAAAAACGCCGGTGCAAGCCTCTGCCTACATCACCTACGGCCTGATTTGGGCGGGGCTGCTGCTTTTGGTGGTCAACGGCTGGCGGGGCATGCAGAAATCGCACCATAAACAAGTTTAATCAAACCATGCTGCATTAATAGCATAAAATAATTCTTTTATCTCACGCACCGAGGAACACCATGACCGAATCCCACACCCGCCAGCTGCCCGCGCACGAACTGGTGATGTCTGAACTGATGATGCCCAACGCCGCCAATTTCAGCGGCAATGTGCACGGTGGCGAGCTTTTGCGCCTGCTCGACCAGGTGGCATATTCCTGCGCCAGCCGCTACAGCGGGCACTACTGCGTTACCCTGTCTGTGGACAAAGTATTGTTTAAAGAGCCTATTCACGTGGGCGAGCTGGTTACGTTCTACGCCAGCGTCAACTACACCGGCCGCACCTCTATGGAAATCGGCATCCGTGTGGAAGCGCAAAACATCCGCACCGGCCAAGTGCGCCACACCAACAGCTGCTATTTCACCATGGTGGCCATGGAAAACGGCAAGCCCGTGCCCGTGCCGCCGCTGCAAATCACCGGCGAACGCCAGCGCTGCCGCCACGAAAAAGCGCTGCAGCGTAAACAGCTCAGCCTGCAAGCTTCTGCTTCCCTGCCCTGCGGCTGCGGAGCAGAATAAGGCTACCTGAAAGCAGCCAGCAGCCTTTAGCCCGCGTACCGCTTGCGATAAAATACCGCTTTTTTCCAGGATTCCCGATATGTTCCGAACTTTGCTGGGCGGCAAAATCCACCGCGCCACCGTTACCCGCGCCGATTTAAACTATGTAGGCAGCATTACTGTGGATTTGGATCTGCTGGATGCGGCGGGCATCTGCGTGAACGAGAAAGTGCAGATTGTGAACAACAACAACGGCGAGCGGCTGGAAACCTACACCATCGCCGGCGAGCGCGGCAGCGGCGAAATCTGCCTAAACGGCGCGGCGGCGCGGCTGGTGCAGCCGGGCGACGTGGTGATCATCATGTCGTACGTTTTGCTCTCCGAGCCGGAAATTGCCGCACACCGGCCGAAAGTGGTGCTGGTGGATGCGCAAAACAAAATCCGCGACGTGATCGACTACGAGCCGGCCAATACCGTTTTGTAAACACCAAAGGCTACCTGAAAGCAAGGCCTTAGCAATGCCGAGCTTGGATTTTGTGTAGCCAATGCGGCCACTTTAACAGCGCCAAAATCCCAAATCCAATTTCAGGTAGCCTGCTGCCCCATTTGCAGGCTACCTGAAACCCCAAATCACCCGTTTTCAGGTAGCCCCAAGCCAACCATGAATATCCTCATCAGCAACGACGACGGCTACCAAGCCGAAGGCCTCGCCATTCTTGCCCGGGTGGCCGCCGAATTTGCCAACGTACGTGTGGTCGCCCCCGAGCGCAACCGCAGCGGCGCCAGCAATTCGCTCACGCTCGACCGCCCGCTACGCATTCAGGAAGCCGCCAACGGCTTCTATTTTGTGGACGGCACGCCCACCGACTGCATCCACCTCGCCCTGCACAGCCTGCCCGATTTCCAGCCCGACTGGGTGTTTTCCGGCATCAACCACGGCGCGAATATGGGCGACGACACCCTCTATTCCGGCACCGTGGCCGCCGCCACCGAAGCCTATCTGCTCGGTATCCCCGCCATCGCCTTTTCGCTCAACGACAAAAGCGGCCGCTATTGGCACACCGCCGAACAGGCCGTGTGGCGGCTGCTTACCCATCTATTTGCCGTGCCCAAGCCCGCCGCGCCCGTGCTGTGGAACGTCAACATCCCGGCGGTGCCGGAAAACCAAATCCAAGGCATCACCACCGTGCGCCTGGGGCGGCGGCATCATCAGCAAAGCGTGGTGGCCGCCCGCAGCCCGCGCGGCGAGAATGTGTATTGGATTGGCGCAGCCGGTGCAGTACTCAGCCGCGAAGACGACACCGATTTCACACAAAACGAAGCCGGCATGATCACGGTTACCCCGCTCTCCGTCGATTTAACCGACCACGCCGGTTTAGGCGGCGTGGCGCAATTCTGGCAGGATACCGAGCTATGAACGCAGCACACGCCTTGGGCAGCTTCGATTGGCGGCGACGCAATATGGTGCAGCGGCTGGCCAAAATGGGCATCAGCCGCGCCGACGTGCTCGCCGCCATGGGCAACGTGCCGCGCCATGTGTTTGTGGAAGAAGCCCTGCGCTCGCGCGCTTATGATGATATGTCGCTGCCCTTGGGGCTGGGGCAAACCATTTCCCAGCCTTATACTGTGGCCGTGATGACCCAGCTCATGCTTGGCAACGAAACCACGGAAAATTTCGGCCCGGTGCTGGAAATCGGCACCGGCTGCGGCTACCAAACCGCCGTGCTGCAAGCCGTTGGGCTCAAGCAGATTTATTCGGTAGAGCGGCTGCAGGCGCTGCACGAAAAAGCCAAACACAATCTGCGCACCGCCCGTTTGCTTGGCGGTACGCGGCTGGTGTGCGGCGACGGCTACCTCGGCCTGCCCGAAGTCGCCCCGTTCAACGGCATCCTCGTGACCGCCGCGCCTGCCGAAGTGCCGCTGCCACTGCTGCAACAGCTCGCCGTGGGCGGCCGCATGGTGATCCCGCTGGACGAAGGCGGGCAGCAATACTTGTGGCTCATCGAAAAAACTGCCCACGGCTTCCACGAAACCTGCGTGCACGAAGCCCGCTTTGTACCGCTGATTAACGGAACTTAACCGCGATAAACGCCGCCCAACCTTGCATGAAACCGCACGGATTGCTTATGATTGCGCTGTTTCCGTGCACAGAAAGCCCGTATCCCCATGAATCAATTGTTTACCTTCCGCACCCTTCCCCTCGCCCTCACCGTTTTCCTCGGCGCCTGCTCCCTCACCCAGCCGCCCGCCCCCGTAGTGTCCGGCAACGGCGCAGGCTACGGCAACAACTACGGCGGCAACACCGCCGCGGCCGACAGCAACCCCTACGGCGCGCAGCCTTACAGCCCGCCTGGCGCCACCCAATCCGCCAACACCACTCCCTACACCCCGCCCGCAACCAGCACCGCTCCTGCCGGCGGCAGCGGCTACACTCCGTCTTACGCCCCGGTGGACGTAAACGCCGCCCAGCACACCGTAGTGCGCGGTGACACCGTGTATAACATCGCCCTGCGCTACCGCATTAGCCAAGACAATCTGCGCGCTTGGAACAATCTGTCCGACAACAACATCAGCGTCGGCCAAGTATTGCGTGTGAAGCCCGCCGGCTACACTCCGCCCGCTACTGCGCAAACCCCGCCGCCCGCTACTCCGCCGCGCACCGCCCCGCGCCGCCCACTCCCCGCCCGTCGGCTAACACTGCGGCCACCCCAGCCGCCACGCCTTCCGTATCCGGCAGCACCCGCAGTGCCGCCGGCATCACCTGGCAGCGCCCCACCGCCGGCAACATCCTCACCCGCTTCGGCGGCAGTGAAAAAGGCATCAACATCGGCGGCACCGCCGGCCAGCCCGTCGTGGCCGCTGCCGACGGTAAAGTGGTGTACAGCGGTTCCGGCCTGCGCGGCTACGGCAACCTCATCATCGTACAGCACAACCAAACCTACCTCACCGCCTACGGCCACAACCAGCGCTTGCTCGTGCGCGAAGGCCAAACCGTGCGGCGCGGCCAAAGCATTGCCACCATGGGCAACAGCGATAGCCAGCGCGTGCAGCTGCACTTCGAGCTGCGTAAAAACGGCCAGCCGGTAGACCCGCTGCAATATATCCCGAACTAATCCCTCGGGCGAAACAAAGGCTACCTGAAAACTGCAAACCGGTTTTCAGGTAGCCTTTTGAGTGTG
This sequence comes from Eikenella exigua, assembly GCF_008805035.1. Lineage (NCBI taxonomy): Bacteria > Pseudomonadati > Pseudomonadota > Betaproteobacteria > Neisseriales > Neisseriaceae > Eikenella > Eikenella exigua. The sequence continues at coordinate 1,771,003 of NZ_CP038018.1, forward strand.
CCGATACAATAAAGCTGCTTATCTCCGTGTATAACGGAAGTACTGCGCAGACGAAGCAGCAAGCCAAGGCTGTATACAGTATGCTAGCTATACCGCCTTCCGCCCGATGCCCACCCTATCCAGCCCGGCCAAATCGCGCAGGGTTTCCACCTGCTGCCAGCCGTGTTCGGCCAACATGCCGCGCACGGCTTCACCTTGGTTCCAACCGTGTTCCAGCAGCAGCCAGCCGCCGGGTTTCAGGTAGCCTTGAGCTTGGGCGGCAAGGGTGCGGATATGGCTGAGGCCGTCGGCAAAATCGGTGAGCGCGGCGGCGGGCTCGAAGCGCAGGTCGCCTTGAGTCAGGTGTTCGTCGCCAGCCTCGATATAAGGCGGATTGCTGGCGATGATGTCGAACAGGCCTTCTGCCGCGGGCAGAGCCGCAAACCACGAGCCTTGTGCCCATTCGATGCTTGCGCCCAGCGCGGCGGCATTGGCTTGCGCCACGGCCAGCGCATCGGGACTGATGTCGGAAGCGCGTACGGCGGCATCGGGGCGTTCCAGCGCTACGGTGAGGCCGATGATGCCGCTACCGCAGCCTAAATCCCACAGCCGCCCGCCCGGGGGCAGGCGTGCAAGTGCGGCTTCCACCAAAAGCTCGGTTTCGGGGCGCGGAATCAGCACGGCGGGCGACACGCGGAAACTTCTGCCGTAAAACTCGCGGCTGCCGAGCAGATAAGCCATCGGCTCGCCTAGGCGGCGGCGGGCGGCCAGTATGTCGAGCACGGCGCGTTGCGGCTGCGGCAGCTCGTCGCCGCTGCGGCTGATGAGTCGCACATGAGAGATGCGGCACACGGCTTCCACCAGCAGCCGCGCTTCCAGGCGGGGCAGACGGCAGGTATCCAGCCATTGTTGGAAAGTCATGATTGCTTCTTTAATCAATAAAACGGCAGCTATGGTAGCCGAAACGGCGGCGCGGCAAAAGGCTACCTGAAAGCGTCGGTTCGGATGCAGTTTCTAACCAAGCTAAAAATGATGATTACCATTGAAGCGGCATTTTCAGGTAGCCTCCAGCTCCCGCAAGCTTAGAAACGCTTTTCCCTGCCAAACAGGCCATTTTTGCTATCATCATTGAGTGATGCAGCAATGCGCAAGGCTACCTGAAATTTAGTCGGTTGCCTGTGTTCCAACGGCATTTGCCCCCAACCTGTTCGCCCCATCTGCCGCAGGCAATAATCTGCCAAAAAAACGCGGCTATTGCAGCTTTATCCCTTACCCACAAAAGCTGTGGAAAACTTTGTGGAAAACCCCGTGGGAAGCGTAAGATTTCCTGATAAATCAGGCCTTGGCTTAGGTTGCGTAAAAAATGCCCAATTTTTATAAAAAATATAAATATCAATATGTTAAATGAAAGCGAAACTTGTCAAGCAGCAGATTTGAGCCTTTATGCCAATCCGAAAGCGGCTTCCTTAGCTCTTTGTGGGAAAACCAAAAAAATTTCTGCCAAAACGCTTGACAGAGCGCGTAGCTAACGTAAATTGCCGTCCTGTCTGAAGATTTGCCCAGCGAAAGATTTATCGTGCCATCAAACCCGTTTTTTTCACCCAAACATACTGACACCCCGCCTGCCGCCTGGTTGTTTTGCCGCGTGATCGACAACTACGGCGACATCGGCGTTTCCCTGCGGCTGGCACGCCGGCTGAACGAAGCCGGCTTTCAGGTAGCCCTCTGGCACGACCATCCCGCCGCACTGGCCAAACTGCTCGGCGAAGCCCCGCCGCCTGTCGCAATTCGGGCGCACCATTGGCAGGGCGATGCGGCTGAAAGCATTGCGGCCGAATTGGCTGCGGTTGCGCCCACCTTGGTGATTGAAACCTTCGGCTGCGATTTGCCTCCCGCCGCGCTTGCCGCCGTCCGCACACACCGCCCGCTGTGGCTCAATTGGGAATACCTCAGCGCCGAACCTTGGGCGGAAGCCATGCACGGCAAGCCTTCGCTGCAAGCCGACGGCACGGAAAAATATTTTTGGCTGATGGGTTTTAGCGAAATCAGCGGCGGCCTCCTGCGCGAAGCAGGCTACCTGAAAAAACAGCAGGCCTTTCTCGCCAACCCCGCCGCCCAAGCCGCCTTGCGCCGCCGCTTGGGGCTACCTGAAACCCCGCGCCGCGCCGTGCAATGTTTCTGCTTCGGCTATGCCGGCGCACAATGGGCCGATTGGCTCGCCGCCTGGCAGGCAGCAGGCGAAGCCTTAGACGTATGGCTGGCCGACCGGCAAATTATCCACAGCCTGCGCCAAGCCGGCACGATTCCCGAACATGCCCTGCGCAAGCCCGGCAGCGTGTGGCAGGCCGGTGCGGTGCGGCTGATCCGCATCGGCTTTGTGCCGCAGGCCGAATTTGACGCCGTGCTGTGGCTGGCCGATATGGCCATCGTGCGCGGCGAAGACAGCTTCGTGCGTGCCCAGCTCGCCGGCAAACCTTTGCTGTGGCATATCTATCCCCAGGCCGAGCAGGCACACCTGCCCAAGCTGCACGCCTTCTGGCATAAAGCCGCCGCGTTTGCCCCGCTGCCTGCCGCCCACCAAGCCCTCTCCGACGACCTGAACCACGTTGCCACGCTCACACCCGCCGCCCGTGCCGAAAGCTGGCGGCAACTGCTGCAACAGCTGCCGCCATGGCAGCAGGCCGCCGAGCAATGGCAGGGCGAACTGCTGCGCCAGCCCGATGCCGTAGAACGCGTATTGGCGCGTTGGCCGGGGATAGTGGGCTGAAGAAAACATTGCTGCTGCTCAAACAGTTTCAGGTAGCCTTTCAAAGGCTACCTGAAAACCAATCCGGGCAATAAATTACATTTACACACCGTAAAAGCCTACCCGCGCAGATTTCGGTATAATGCGCCCCTGTTTTAACAACCACCTAATGAGAACAAACCAATGAAGCACACCCTCTCCGCCATCTTGCTGGCCGCGCTGCTGCCTCTGGCCGCCTGCAACGCCCAGCCCGCCATGCAGCAAAACGCCTCCAGTGCTGCCGCTTCGGCCGCCTCCGCGCCCGCCGGCAGCCCCGAAGCCGTTATCCGCAACAAGCTCACCCAAACCTACGGCGACCAAGGCCTGGAAGTGTTGAGCGTTACCCCCGCTCCCGTAGACAACCTATATGAAGTGTTCTTTTCTGGCAATCAGCTGGTGTACATGACTGGCGACGGCAACTATATGTTTACCGGCGATTTGATCGATGTGAACAAACGCAGCAACCTTTCCGAAACCCGCCGCGAAGAGCTCAACCGCATCGACTTCTCCACCCTGCCGCTCGATTCCGCCATTAAAGAAGTGCGCGGCAACGGCAGGCTGAAAGTGGCTGTGTTCTCCGACCCAGATTGCCCCTTCTGCCGCCGTTTGGAAAAAGAATTCGAGCAGATGACCGACATCACCATCTACAATTTCATGATGCCCATCCCCGATTTGCACCCCGCTGCAGAAGCCAAAGCTGTGCGCATCTGGTGCAGCCCCGACCGCACCGCCGCCTGGATCAATTGGATGCGCAAAGGTACCGTGCCGCCCGAATCCGCCGGCTGCGAAAACCCGGTGAAAGAAACCATGGCGCTGGGCAACCGCTACGGCTTCAACGGCACCCCCACCATGGTATTCCCCAACGGCAAAGTGGTGCCCGGCTATATGCCGAAAGATGCTTTGCAGCAAGCGTTGGAAGCCAACCAGAAATAAGGCATATGCCCAAACAAAGGCTACCTGAAATTTCAGGTAGCCTTTGTTTATTCATCGGTTGCTGCCGGGTCGAAGTGGAAGCGGTTTTGTGGGTCGAGCTCGTGGGTGGCGGCGCGCAGCCAGGCCCAGGATAGATCGTATTGCTGCTGGAAGGCGTTCCACAGGGCATCTTCGCTCATGATGCTGTATTCGCCTTCGGTGGCCAGGGAAACGGGCAGGCCGTTTTCGATGGCTTGGTGCAGCGGCATGTATTCGCGGTCGTAGAAATCGGACATTTCGCGCATCAGCTGCATAGCGTGCTGCCATTGCTCCTGGGCAGCCTCCAGTTCGGGCAGCAGGCGCTCCCATTCGCGGTAGAGGGCTTGGATGCGGTTGATGCGCTCTTGGGCGGCTTCGGGGGTGATGGGGTGCGACATATGGCCTCCGGTGGGGATGGTTGGATGGAGTGATGGGTGGCGGTGTGTTGCCGATACGGGCGGTTAGCGGGCAGAAGGGTTGAGGCTACCTGAAAGCTTGAGCTTCAACGCAGTTAAAATGAGCGAAGCGAATTTCTGCGCAGCTAAACGTGAGTTTCAACTAAGCAGCCCTATAGACCAAATTCTTGCAGGAAGCGGGCATCATCTGCCCAGCCGGATTTCACTTTCACCCAAACTTTGAGGAATACTTTGGTTTCAAATAGTTTTTCCATATCTAGCCGGGCTTCGGTGGAGATTTTTTTCAGTTTTTCGCCGCCTTTGCCGATGATGATGGCTTTTTGACCGTCTTTGTCTACCAACACGGCGATGTAGATGCGGTATAGCCCGTCTTCTTCTTCAAACTGTTCCACCGCCACGTTGGCGGCATAGGGCAGCTCTTCGCCGAGGTGGCGGAACAGTTTTTCGCGCACGATTTCGGCGGCGAGGAAACGGGCAGAGCGGTCGGTTACCGCGTCTTCAGGGTAGAGCGGCACGCCCTCGGGCAGGTGGGGGCGCAGGATGGCGAGCAGCTCGCCGATGCGCAGCCCATGTTTGGCGCTCACGGCCTCTACGCCGGCAAAATTAAATTCTTGCTGCAGCTGTTGGATAAAGTCGTCGAGCTCGGCTTTGCTTTTGGCACGGTCGATTTTGTTCACCACCAAAATTACGGGCAGGTGTTTGGGCAGTAGGCGGATCACGGCGCGGTCGGCTTCGCTGAAACGCATGGCTTCCACCACGAAAGCCACCACATCTACGCCGCCGATGGCTTCGGTAACGTTTTGGTTGAGCCGGTCGTTGAGCGCGTTGCGGTGGCGGGTTTGGAAGCCTGGAGTGTCCACGAACACGAATTGGGTGTCGGCATCGGTGTAGATGCCGGTGATTTTGTGGCGGGTGGTTTGGGCCTTTTTGCTGGTGATGCTGATTTTCTGGCCGATGAGGTGGTTCATCAGCGTGGATTTGCCTACGTTTGGCCGGCCAACGATAGCCACGAAGCCGCAGCGGAAGGCGGTTGGATGTTTGGTGTTGGAATAATTCATGTTGTTCATATGGATATATTTTCAGGTAGCTTGTGCGGAATGCTCAATAGGCTACCTGAAAACGTGGGCTTCAACAAAGCTAAAATATAGCGGCTTAGTTTTTAATGCGAACTTTGTCTTCTGGGTTGCCGAACACGATTTCGGGCAGATTCCACTGTGCCATGAGCTTGTTCAATGCTTTGATTTTCACCATGCGCACGGGTTTGCCGGCCAGAATGGGGGCGTTGATGGCGAAGCGGTTGATGCCGAGCAGGAAGTTAATGCACTCCTGAACCAACATATCGTTGCCTTCAAAGCGGATTTCGGTGGCGCTGGTAAGCATACCGGTGCCTTTGGCCCACACGCCTTTGTCGTTCAGTTTATAGTCGTTTTCCTGCGCCCACTCCTGCCATTCTGGCGAGCTTTCCGCTCCTTCAGGCACATGGATGCGCAGTTCAGGATGGTCTTTTACCGCGTTTTTGGAAGAAAACCATAAGAAGAAAATGCCGATAAAGGCGCCGAATAAGACGCTGAATACAAAAACCATGATTGAATCCTTTATTAAGTTGAAAATGAGTAGCTATATATAATACGCCGTTTTCTATCAGTAAATCCTGCCAGTAAGGCTTGTTTGCATTAGCTCAAACATTATTGGCCTGAACGATGGCGGCATCAGCAGCGATTCAGGCACGGGATTGGCGGTGTTTTTTGTTTTTGCCGGGCAGGGGGTGGTGCTCCTGCAGCCAATCCAGCGCCTCTTTGGCCGCGGCCTGCTCGGCAGCACGGCGGCTGGCGGCTTGGGCGCGGGTGATGTGGGCGAGTTCGCCCAAGTCGCAGGCGATGTCGAAACGAGCGTCGCAGCCTTCGCCGGATTGGTGCTCGATGCGGTATTTGGGCAGGGGTAGGCGGCGGGCTTGCAGGGCTTCTTGGAGCAGAGTTTTCGGGTCTTTGCCCTGGTTGCTCAAGTCGATGTTGGCGATGCGCTGGGCAAACAGGCGGAGCACGGTTTGCTCGGCGGCGGCAAAATCGGCATCGAAGCTGATGGCGGCCAATAGGGCTTCCACGGCATCGGCCAGGATGGAGGGGCGGTCGAAACCGCCGCTTTTGAGCTCGCCCACGCCCAAATACAGCGCATCGCCCACGCCCATGCTGCGGGCGATTTCGGCGAGCACGTCTTGGTTGACCAGATTGGCACGCAGGCGGGAGAGTTCGCCTTCGCTGTAGCCGGGGAAGGCGTCGAATAGCATTTTGGCCACGCTGTAATCGAGGATGGCATCGCCGACAAACTCGAAGCGTTCGTTGTTTTGGGCGCTGTAGCTGCGGTGGGTGAGCGCCTGCTCGAAGAGGCGGGAATTCTGGAAGCTGTGGCCGAGGTGGCGTTGCAGCTCTTCGCCGGCTCGGGCGCGGCGCGGATCGGGCTTCGGGAGCTTGCGGGGTTTGGCGGTGGGTTTGCTCATGATGGCGGGATTATATCGGGTTTGGAGGGAGAGGCGCAGGATAACTAAAGCACTTCTTTCTTCCTATTGCGTTGCTCACCTTAGATTCAACAAAATTAAAACAATGTATTGGCGCAACCAAGGTTAAGTTTCTGTGAAGAAAAAATGGCTAACACGATTTGCGAATATTTGGCGGCGGTATCGCGGGAGTGCAGATGGCGATTGAACATCATGGCGATGTTGCAGATGAGGAAATGGTCTTTTGGGGTAACGCTCAGGCTGGTTTCATTTAGCTCAACCAAGCCTTCGGCGGCAAAGTACTGGGACAGAGGGCTGTCGACATTCAGCGGAGCAGCAAGTCATTTTCGTTGAGCAAGTAGCCTCGGAAGAAGGAGCATACAACCTTCACGCAAGGTTATAGAGGGTTCGTCTTTAGGTTTGGCAAAGTGGTGTGTCCACGCCGATAAAAATGTAGCCTTCACTGGCCAGTGCTGCACGATTTGCTGGAACATGTCTAGCTTGGTGTTGCTATCGGGCACGATGTTGGTGTCAATGCGGCATTGGAGGCAGATGGTGTCGCGGAAGGGAATGTGGATTAATAGAGCGAGAGGAGGCCAGGGGAGACTTTGCACGGCTCGGATGTAGTATTGGCAGTGAAGCTGTTGTAGAGGTGGTCAGCGGTGGAGATAGGGATGTAGTATGAATCATTGGCGGGTAGGGGGTGATAAGCTAGCGGTCGAAGATAATTTCTTGAGTGTGGTCGGTAAGCATGGTTGTATTTATGTTGCTGCTACTATTTGATAAATATGTAGTATAGGTTTTGTTTGTGAAATCGGGTAAAATGCCAGTGTTCGGCAATCTGCCCCAAATATTGCAAGGTGGCAAGTATAAACGATAATTGCCGCCGCTTCATAGGCTCTTCTTGCTTAGAAAGTTAGCACACACATGAAAGCCATGCCCCACTCCACAACTTGCTCGCGGTGCGTTTTTAAAGAACTATGCCAGCCCAATGCCGCGATTGCGGTGGCAGTGGAACGCGTTGATGCGGTTATCAAACGCAGCCGTCGCCTGAAAAAAGGTGATTTCCTGTTCCGTAATGGTGACGGGTTCGATTCGCTGTTTGTGGTACGCACCGGTTTCCTGAAAACGGTTATAGCCAACCAAGACGGGCGGGATCAAGTTACTGGTTTTTTTATGTCGGGCGAACTGGTGGGCATGGACGGCATCTGTAACCAAATACACTACTGCGATACGGTGGCGCTGGAAGATACGGAAGTGTGCGAGCTGCCCTATGCTAGTATGGAAGAGTTGTGCGCGGCGGTACCCGAATTGCAGCTACATTTCTACCGCCTGTTCAGCCAAGAAATCGTGCGTGACCAAAATGTGATGCTGCTTTTGGGCAATATGCGTGCCGAAGAGCGGCTGGCGGCATTTTTGCTGAATTTGTCACAACGATTGAAAAAACGTGGCCTATCGGCCAACGATTTTATTTTGCGTATGTCGCGCGAGGAAATCGGCAGCTATTTGGGGCTGAAGCTGGAAACAGTGAGCCGAACACTCTCCAAATTCAGCCAAGAAGGGCTGATTGAAGTGGAATACAAACACATCCGCTTGCTCAAACCTGAGCGGCTCAAGCAACTAGTTTCCGGCATTCAGCCCGCTATGGTTTAAAGCGGCCTCTCGCATTTACCTTTATTTCCTAACCCTTTGGTAGGTTACCTGAAACTTTGGCCACCAAGTCTAATCTTCCAATATGAAAATCCTCATCTTAGGTAGCGGCCAAGTAGGCACTGCCGTAGCACAGAATCTGGTGGAAATCCCCAACCACGACGTTACCATCATCGACAACGATCCCGAAGCCCTGCACAACATCGGCAGTAAGCTCGATGTGCAAACCCTGCTGGGCAACGGCTCCTCACCAGCCATGATGGCCGAAGGCGGCGCCTACGACACTGATCTGCTGCTTGCCCTCACCCGCCACGATGAAACCAATCTAGCCGCCTGCAAACTGGCTTCCAGCCTGTTCAACATTCCTAACCGCATCGCCCGCGTGCGCCTTTCCGATTATTTAGAATTCACCAGCTGCGATGTCGAAGAAGATAACGCTGGCCGCAGCACGCTCGATTTATTCGGTGTGAGCGAATCCATCTGCCCCGAACAGCTGGTTACCGAGCGGCTGGCCGATTTGCTCTGCCACCCCAGCGCCCTGCAGGTGCTCACCTTTGCCGAAGACAAAGTGCGCATGCTCGTGGTACGCGCACAAAGCGGCGGGCGGCTTTTGGGGCAGCCCATCCACACCATCCACGAACACCTGCCCGAAGACACCGACTGCCAAATCTGCGCCATCTACCGCAACAACAAGCTGATTATGCCCACGCCACAAACCGTAATTCAGCCGGGCGACGAAGTATTCGTGGCCGCCGCCACTTCTCAAGTGACCGAAGTATTGCGCGAATTACGCCCGCAGCAGCAGCCCACGCGGCGTGTGATGATCGCCGGCGGCGGCCAAATCGGCTTCCGCCTCAGCCGCCAGCTGGAAGACCGCTTCGATGTGAAAATCATCGAAATCAACGAAAAACGTGCCGAATGGCTTTCTGAAAACCTCAACAGCACTCTCGTGCTGCACGGTTCTGCTGCAGACGAAAGCCTGCTTGAAGGCGAATACATCGACGAAATCGATGTGTTCTGCGCACTCACCAACGATGACGAAAACAACATCATGGCCGGTATGCTGGCCAAAAGCCTCGGTGCCAAACGCGTTATCGCCATCGTAAACCGCTCCAGCTACGTGGATTTGCTGCAAGGTAACACCATCGACATCGCCGTGTCGCCCCACTTGGTGACCATCGGCTCAATTTTGGCGCATATCCGGCGCGGCGACGTGGAAGCTGTACACCCCCTGCGCGGCGGCAATTCCGAAGCCATCGAAATCGTGGCACACGGCGACAAAGATACCTCCAAGCTGGTCGGCCGCCGCGTGAGCGCCGTGCGCTGGCCCAACGGTTGCCACGTTGCCGCCGTGGTGCGCGGTGAAGAAGTATTTATGGGGCATCAAGACGTGCAACTGGCCGACGGCGACCACATCATCCTGTTTGTGGCTCGCCGCCGCGTGGTGAGCGAATTGGAGAAACTGATTCAAGTGCGCATGGGTTTCTTTGGCTAGCAACAACGGCCTGGATTTACAAAAAGGCTACCTGAAAAATTTAGCTTCGCAGAAACTTTGCTGTACTGCGTTTTAACTGCATTGAAGCTTCGCTTTCAGGTAGCCTTTTCATCATTCGCTAAAGCGGACAATGCTTATTTGTCATCTTTCACTTCTTCAAACTCGGCATCTACCACATCATCGCCTTTTTTCGGCTGCTCGCTATCGGCAGACTGACCAGCTTGGGCTTCCTGCGCCTGTTTCTGGGCATCGGCATACAGTATTTCGCCCAGTTTCTGGCTGGCTTTGCCCAGCTCTTCGGTTTTGGCATCGATGGCAGCTTTGTCGTCGCCTTTCACGGCTTCTTCGGCTTCTTTCAGCGCGGCTTCGATTTTTTCTTTCTCGGCTGCGTCGAGTTTATCACCGTAGTCGGCCAGTGATTTCTTCACTGAGTGAGTTAAGGCTTCGGCCTGGTTGCGGCTCTGCACCAGTTCGTGCAGTTTTTTGTCTTCTTCAGCATTGGCTTCGGCGTCTTTCACCATGCGTTCGATTTCTTCCTCGCTCAAGCCGGAAGAGCCTTGGATGGTGATATTGGCGGCTTTGCCGGTACCTTTATCTTTGGCAGACACGTGCAGGATGCCGTTGGCATCGATATCGAAGGCAACTTCAATCTGCGGCATGCCGCGCGGGGCGGGGGCGATGTCGGTGAGATTGAATTGGCCGAGCGATTTGTTGGCGGAAGCGCGTTCACGTTCGCCCTGCAACACGTGGATGGTTACAGCGCTCTGGTTGTCTTCGGCGGTGGAGAACACTTGCGAAGCTTTGGTGGGGATGGTGGTGTTTTTGTTGATGAGTTTGGTCATCACGCCGCCCATGGTTTCAATACCGAGGGAGAGCGGGGTTACGTCCAGCAGCAATACGTCGCTGCGGCCGCCGCCCAACACTTCGCCCTGAATGGCGGCACCCAAGGCCACGGCTTCGTCGGGGTTCACGTCTTTGCGCGGTTCTTTGCCGAAGAATTCTTTCACGGTTTCCTGAACTTTGGGCATACGGCTCTGGCCGCCTACCAAGATCACGTCGTCGATTTCGTTCACGCTCAAGCCGGCATCTTTGATGGCGGTGCGGCAGGGCACGATAGAACGCTCGATCAGGTCTTCCACCAGGCTTTCAAACTTGGCGCGGGTAATCTTCATGGCCAAGTGTTTGGGGCCGGTGGCGTCCATAGTGATGTAAGGCAGGTTCACTTCGGTTTGCTGGCCGCTGGAGAGCTCGATTTTGGCTTTTTCGGCGGCTTCTTTCAGGCGCTGCAAGGCCATCACATCGGTTTTCAGGTCGATGCCCTGGTCTTTTTTGAACTCGGAAATAATATAGTCGATCAGGCGTTGATCGAAGTCTTCACCACCAAGGAAGGTGTCTCCATTGGTGGAGAGCACCTCAAACTGTTTTTCGCCGTCCAAATCGGCAATTTCGATGATGGAAATATCAAATGTGCCACCGCCCAAGTCGTACACGGCGATTTTGCGATCGCCTTTGGTGCCTTTGTCCATACCAAAAGCCAGTGCGGCTGCAGTGGGCTCATTGATGATGCGTTTCACATCCAAACCAGCAATGCGGCCGGCGTCTTTGGTGGCCTGTCGCTGGCTGTCGTTGAAATAGGCCGGCACGGTAACCACGGCTTCGGTTACTTTTTCGCCCAAATAGGCTTCGGCGGCTTCTTTCATTTTGCGCAGCACTTCGGCGGAAATCTGCGGCGGAGAAAGCTCTTTGCCCTGCGCCTCTACCCAAGCGTCGCCATTTTTGGCTTTCACTATTTTAAAAGGCATCAGGTCAATGTCTTTCTGCACTTCTTTATCTTCAAATTTGTGACCGATCAGGCGCTTTACCGCGTAGATGGTGTTTTTCGCGTTGGTAATCGCTTGGCGTTTGGCCGGCGCACCCACAAGGATTTCGCCGCCGTCCAGATAGGCGATAACAGAAGGGGTAGTGCGTGCGCCTTCAGTGTTTTCGATCACTTTGGTCTGACCGTTTTCGGAAATGGCCAGGCAGGAATTGGTGGTACCCAAATCGATACCGATAACTTTTGCCATAATGGATTGCTCCTTGAGATTAGTAGAATTCAGACAGCGCCTTGCTGGCGCTTTAACTTGCTCAGTAAATGGGTTTGCCTGTTTTTTTTTCAAGGGAAAAGGCTATTTTCATTTTAATAGATTGATTTTTATTGAATTAAATAGTTTCAGGTAGCCTTTGGCAACAAATTTCCGCCAAGCCTATTGAATTTCTGCCGCCAGCCCTAATAAGAATAAATGTTGTTTCCCATATATATGCACCGCTAGGCATAAGCGAGATATTTATAGCTCAAAGCAATTCGTATTATTTGAACTATAAATTATACAAATCGCTTGGCGGCGGCTAGAATGCCGCCCTGTCGATACACCGTATCTCGCAAATTCATCCGCATTATTTTTGACACCCTGATATAAGGAGCCCTATATGTCTATCAACATCAAATCCCGCGACCAATTGGTTGGTCAGCAAGTTCCGAACGTAACCTTTCACACCCGCGTGGCTGATTCTTGGAAAGACGTTACCACCGACGAATTGTTCAAAGGCAAAAAAGTAGTGGTATTCGCCCTGCCCGGCGCGTTCACCCCCACCTGCTCTTCCAGCCACCTGCCGCGCTACAACGAGCTGGCTTCTGCATTTAAAGAAAACGGCATCGACGACATCCTGTGCGTATCCGTAAACGACACCTTCGTAATGAACGCCTGGGCTGCCGACGAAGAAGCCCACAACATCACCATGATCCCGGACGGTAACTGCGAATTCACCCGCGGTATGGGCATGGAAGTGAACGAAGAAGCCATCGGCTTCGGTCCGCGCTCTTGGCGCTACTCTATGCTGGTGGACGACGGCAAAATCGTAGAAGCCTTCATCGAGCCGATCAAAGAAGGCGACCCCTTTGAAGTTTCCGATGCCGACACCATGCTGAAATTCGTGGCCCCGGACTGGAAACCGCAAGAATCCATCGCCATCTTCACCAAACCCGGCTGCCCCTTCTGCGCCAAAGCCAAAGCCGCTTTGCAGGAAAAAGGCCTGGCCTACGAAGAAATCGTGTTGGGTAAAGACGCCAGCATCGTTTCTGTACGCGCCATCACCGGTAAAGTAACCGCCCCGCAAGTGTTCATCGGCGGCAAATACATCGGCGGCAGCGAAGACCTGAACGCATACCTGGCCAAACACGCCTAATTTTCCAGCTATCCAGTTGCCAATACAGTAGATAGCTTTGCGAGCCGCCCGAATAGGGCGGCTCTTTTCCCAAGACCTTTCAGGTAGCCTGTTACACCGCAGCAGCCGATATTTTTCAGGTAGCCTTTTGCCAGCCATACAGGCTACCTGAAAGGTCTTCCCACATAAGGAAAGTAGACATGAAACACCTTACCGCAGACGTCGTCGTTATCGGCGGCGGCACCGCCGGCATGGGCGCCTTCCGTAACGCCCGCCTCCACACCGAAAACGTTTATCTCATCGAAAGCCACGTTTTCGGCACCACCTGCGCACGCGTCGGCTGCATGCCCTCCAAGCTCTTGATTGCCGCCGCAGAAGCCCGCCACCACGCCCTGCACACCGATCCCTTCGGCGTGCATCTGGATAAATCTAGCATCAGCGTAAACGGCAAAGAAGTGATGAACCGCGTCAAATCCGAGCGCGACCGCTTCGTCGGTTTCGTGCTGGAAGACGTAGAAACCTGGCCGGCCGAGCGCCGCATCATGGGGCAGGCCAAATTCATCGACGACCACACCGTGCAAATCGACGACCACACCCAAATCCGTGCCAAGCGCATCGTAATCGCCACCGGCTCCCGTCCTATCGTGCTGCCGCAATGGCAGGCACTGGGCGACCGCCTCGTCATCAATGACGACGTATTCTCATGGGACACCCTGCCCGAGAGCCTGGCCGTATTCGGTACCGGCGTGATCGGCCTCGAGCTTGGCCAAGCCCTAAGCCGCCTCGGCGTGCGCGTGGAAATGTTCGGCCTGGGCGGTCTCATCGGCGGTATTTCCGACCCCGTGGTGCTGGAAGACACCAGAGCCATCTTCGGCCAAGAAATTCCGCTTCATCTCAACGCCCAAACCGAAACCAGGCTCAACGATAAAGGCCAAGTGGAAGTAGCATGGACGCAATACGGCGAAAGCGGCGTATTCACCGCCGACTACCTGCTTGCCGCCATCGGCCGCCGCCCCAATGTGGACAACATCGGGCTGGAAAACCTCAATATCGAGAAAGACGCACGCGGCGTGCCCGTGGCCAACCCGCGCACCATGCAAACCAGCATCCCGCATATCTTCATTGCTGGCGACGCTTCCAACCAGCTACCCCTGCTGCACGAAGCCGCCGACCAAGGCAAAATCGCCGGTGAAAACGCCGGCCGCTACCCCGATGTGCGGGACGGCCTGCGCCGCAGCATGATCGGCGTGGTATTCTCCAACCCGCAGATCATCAGCGTGGGCGCGCGCTTTGCCCAGCTAGAAAAAGAATACGGCAGCAAGCTCGTGGCTGGCCAAGTATCCTTCCGCAACCAAGGCCGCAGCCGCGTGATGCTGGTAAACCAAGGCAGCCTGCGTGTGTATGCCGACCGCGAAACCGGCCGCTTCCTCGGCGCAGAAGGCATCGGCCCCGCGCTGGAACACATCGCCCACCTCCTCGCTTGGGCGCACCAGCAGCACATGACCGTACCGCAAATGCTCGACATGCCCTTCTACCATCCCGTAATCGAAGAAGGCCTGCGCACCGCCCTGCGCGACGTAGCCGCCAAACTGGCCTAAAGGCTACAGAAAAACATTTCAGGTAGCCTACCTAGTAACGTGAGGCTACCTGAAAAGGGAATTTGAATCATTTGGGTGTTGGATAATTCATAACCCAATCTTACGCTAAATAACTTAATTTTATATAACGCTATTCAATTCTCTTAAATCTTTCGCCTGTATCACGAAGAATCATTTCTCTAGTAGTTTGGTCAATAGCAAATTCAGTATTTCATTTACTATCAGTGTGTCATTCAGCAATTTGCCCTCTAGTGTATGAGTATCTAAAGGCATCTTCATTTTTTTTAATTTCATATTGATAGTTACTTATTGGGCTCTGCTACTTTCCCACAAACTCTGCCCCCGGCTTGTCACCACAACCGGCCAGTAGTAAGGTCAGCTCCAATACCAATACGGAAAACAGTTTTTCATCGCTTGCTCCCCTCATCCAAAAACTATCAGTCAAATTGAGCTGCCCGCCTCGTTCACCACTCGCGCCGCTGTGCAGCATATGCGAGCAAGAGAAGACTGTAGCACACATATGGCAAGGTAAAGGCTACCTGAAACCGTTTGTCTTCAGTTTCAGGTAGCCTTTGCCTTGCTTCAACAGTGATTTGGTTTATTCGATGCTGGCTAGATGGGCGGTATCTTGGGCAATCATCAACTCTTCATTGGTGGGGATAACCATGACTAGCGAGGTGCTGCCGGCTTGACTAATGATACCACCTTCGCCGAACCGGGCGGCAAGATTGGCTTTCTCATCTACGGTGAGTCCAAGGAAGCCCAGGTAGCCGATGGTTTTACTGCGGATGGTGCTGGAATTTTCGCCGATACCACCAGTGAAAACGAGTGCGTCCAGGCCGCCTGCAGCTACACTCATGGAGGCAACGTATTTAGCCAAACGGTAGGAAAATACTTCCAACGCGAGCTTGGCGCCTTCGTGGCCTTTGCTGGCAGCTTCTTCTATTTCGCGACAGTCGTTGGAAAGCTCAGAAATGCCAAGCAGGCCGCTTTGTTTATGCAGCAAGTCGGTGATCTGCTCAATATTCAGGCCGACGTTGTTGTGTAGAAAGGGGAACACGTTGGCATCGATATCACCGCTGCGGGTGCCCATCACTAGGCCTTCAAGCGGGGTGAGTCCCATGCTGGTATCGCAGCATTTACCGCTATTGGAAGCAGCAATAGAAGCACCGTTACCAAGGTGGGCAATCACGAGGCGCAGGCCTTCTTCGCTACGGCCGAGCAAGCGGGCAGCTTCGATGGCCACGAAGCGATAGCTGGTACCGTGGGCTCCGTAGCGGCGCAAGCCGTATTGGCGATAAAGCTCGCGCGGCACAGCATAAGTGTAGGCGTACTCGGGCATAGATTGGTGGAAGGCAGTATCAAACACAACAGCATGCGGCACGTGACTGAAAATACTCATGGCAGCACGGATACCGAGCAGGTTGGCAGGATTGTGTAGCGGAGCAAGCATGATGCACTCTTCAATGCCTTTAATTACTTCATCGTTAATCAGGCAAGATTCTTTGAAGCGTTCACCACCGTGTACCACGCGGTGACCGACTGCGCCAATGCGTTTGTCAAGCTTACGTGCTTCCAATTCACTCATCAAGGCCTCAACAGCGCCGGTGTGATCGGGCTTCCCAGCGAGGCTTACGGTACGTTTTTCACCGTTTGCTTTAAAAATAATGCGTGCGTCGGACAGGTGGAGTTTTTCGGCCAGGCAGCTCAGCAGAACTTCGCCGTTGGTGCTGTCTAATACGGCACCTTTAACAGAGGAGCTGCCACAGTTTAATACCAGAATCAGTTTATCAGACATGATGTCCCTTTATATGTAAATTACACAAAAACGGCGGTGCCCGCCGGCTGCTTGTTTTTTCTTGCGAATACAATGAAATTGCTAAGAAAACCAGCGGCTATTATAACAAAACTACTCTATCTTCTCCATGCCTGCAGCCAATCTTGTACGGGCAGGGTATAAACTATGCCTTCAGGTAGCCTTCAGATATTGGCAGGCCACCTGAAACTCGCCGCGCACAGCTTAATTCACCTATCTAACAAAAACGTGATTCCAGTTGGAACCACGTTTTTGTTTCAATATTTAGTCGTTTCAAATAGGCATGAAACAAGGCGACGAGCCGTAGACAGTACAAGTAGTACAGCAAGGCGAAACAACAACAGCTGTATCATGCCTTGGGGCGATTATATCTCAGCGCAAAGCCTTATCGGCAATATCATGGCGATACTGCATGCCGGGAAAATTGATCTCGGACACGGCTTGGTAGGCCTGCTGCTTGGCGGCCGCCATATTATCGCCCAAGCCTACCACACACAAGACACGACCGCCGTTGGTAACGGTGTGGCCAGCCTCTGTGGCTGTACCGGCATGGAAAACTTTGCTAATGCGGTTAGCCGCTTCGATGCCTTCAATGATGCCACCTTTGCTGGAGCGTTCGGGATAGCCTGCGGAAGCCAGCACCACGCCCACAGCACTTTGCGCTTTCCATTTAGCCTGCACCATATTCAGTTTACGTGCCAAAGCAGCCTGCACCAAATCCACTAAATCACTGTTCAAACGGCTCATAATCGGCTGGGTTTCCGGATCGCCGAAGCGGCAATTGAACTCCACGGTATAAGGTGCACCATTGGCACCAATCATCAGGCCAGCATAGAGAAATCCTGTAAATTCACGTCCTTCCTCGCACATACCGCGCACGGTAGGCAGGATGATTTCTTCCATGGCACGCTGATACACCTCGGGCGTAACGATGGGTGCAGGGCTATATGCACCCATGCCGCCAGTATTCGGGCCGAGATCGCCGTTGAGCAGGCGTTTATGGTCTTGGCTGGTGGCCATCGGCAGCACATTTTCGCCATCTACCATCACGATAAAGCTGGCTTCTTCACCCTGTAAAAAATCTTCAATCACCACGCGCGCGCCAGCATCACCCATTTTATTATCGAGCAACATTTGGTCGATGGCTTGATGTGCCTGTTCTTCGGTTTGTGCCACCACTACGCCTTTACCAGCAGCCAAGCCATCTGCCTTAATCACAATCGGTGCGCCTTTGGCAGCCACATAATCATGCGCGGCATCGGCATCGGCAAAGGTTTGATATTGCGCGGTGGGGATGCCGTGCCGCGCCATAAAGGCCTTGGCGAAATCTTTGGAACTTTCCAACTGTGCGGCAGCGCGGGTAGGGCCGAACACGGGCAGACCGGCGGCGCGGAAATCGTCCACTATGCCGGCTGCCAGCGGCGCTTCGGGGCCGACCACAGTGAAGACAATCTGCTCACGGCGGCAGAAATCAATCAGTTCCTGATGTGTTTTCAAAGGCAGGTTTTGCAGCTTAGGTTCCTGCGCCGTACCGGCATTACCGGGTGCAACAAATACGGTTTGCACTTTGGGCGACTGCGCTAGTTTCCACGCCAGCGCGTGCTCACGCCCACCACCACCGATAACGAGTAATTTCATAGTATTATCCTTTTAAAGTAAGGTGTAATTTGTAATAAAGGCTACCTGAAACTCAGAAACGGGTTTTCAGGTAGCCTCTTCGTCGCCTTGCGTGTCTTCTAAAATTTCCACTACGCGCGTTTTCTGCCAGGCATCCAGGCAGGCGGCATAATTAGCTAGCGGCACGGCGCAATGCAGGCGGCAATCCAGTTGCAAATCCTGCTGCAACACTTCCACGCCGTGCTGTTTGGCCAGCCGCAAAACCTCGCTCAAATGCGGGTAATCGCAGCGCAGGGTTACCCGTTTTTCAATATTTTTTTCCACCTGCGCGGTTTGCTGCAAGGCTATTTGGGTGGCGGTTTTGTAGGCATGAATCAGGCCGGGCACGCCCAGCAGCGTGCCGCCGAAATAACGCACCACCACTACCAAAACATCGGTCAGCCCGGCCGAATCAATCTGGCCCAAAATCGGCCGGCCGGCGCTGCCGGAAGGCTCGCCATCGTCGTTGGCGCGAAACCGCAGGCCGTCTGTGCCTAAACGATAGGCATAGCACCAATGCCGCGCCTTGTGGTGTTCCTGCCGTAATGCGTCCACATGGTTTTTCACTTCTGCCGCCGTGCGCACGGGATAGGCAAAGGCGATAAAGCGGCTGCCTTTGTCTTTAAACTCGGCCTGGCCGGGTTCAGCCAAGGTGCGGTAGGTGCAGTGAATATCAGAAGTTGACATAGCAATGGTGGTATCAGGAAATAAGCTGATTATATAAGAAACAGGCTACCTGAAAGCAGATTGTTTTCAGGTAGCCTGCTGTGTTTCACGTGAAACACGAACGCATGAAACGCTTAATTACTCAATGCCGCAGTCAGCTCCGGCACGGCTTCAAACAGGTCGGCCACCAAGCCGTAGTCGGCAATATTGAAAATAGCCGCTTCCGGATCTTTGTTGATGGCCACAATCACCTTGCTGTCCTGCATACCGGCGGTGTGCTGGATGGCACCAGAAATACCGATAGCAATATACAGCTCTGGTGCCACCACTTTGCCGGTTTGGCCTACTTGGTAATCATTGGGCGCATAATCCGCGTCTACCGCTGCTCGTGAAGCGCCGATGGCAGCACCAAGTTTATCAGCCAGAGGCAGCAACAACTCATTAAACTGTTCCACACTACCCAAGGCGCGCCCACCGGAAACCACCACTCTGGCCTGCGTAAGCTCCGGGCGGTCGGATTTCACCAGTTCGCGACTAATGAAACGGCTCAAACCCTGAGCCGGAGCGGCCTCTACCTGCACCACTTCGGCCTGACCGCCGCTGGCGGCAGCTTCGGCAAAGGCAGTGGTTCGGAAGGTAAGCACCAAAGTTTCTGCATCGCTGGAAACGGTGGCGAAGGCGTTACCAGCATAAATCGGGCGCACAAAAGTTTTGCCGTCTACGATTTCGGTTAAATCGGAAACCTGTGGGCAATCCAAGAGGGCGGCCATGCGCGGCAGCAAGTTTTTGCCAAAGGTGCTGGCAGCAGCGGTAATGTAGCGGTAGCCCGCTGCCAATTTCACTACTAAAGGTGCAAGCTCTTCAGCCAAGCCACCTGCATAATGTTCGGCATCAGCCAGTAATACTTTGGCCACTCCGGCCACTTGTTTAGCCTGCTCGGCCACCGCTGCCGCGCCGCTACCGGCCACCAATACATGCACTTCACCCAGCTTGCTGCCGGCAGTAACGGCATGCCGCGTGGCAGCGGCCAAATGTTGGTTGTCGTGTTCGGCAATAATCAATACAGTCATGGCATTATCCTCAAATTACTTTGGCTTCGTTTTTCAATTTGGCCACCAGTTCGGCCACGCTTTGCACCTTCACACCGCCGCTGCGCGGTTTGGGCTCGGCCACTTTCTGCTGCTGCAATTTAGGCGCAATGTCCACGCCCAATTCTTCCACCGCAAGCTTTTCCAGCGGTTTTTTCTTGGCCTGCATGATATTGGGCAGTTTCACATAGCGCGGCTCGTTCAAACGCAAATCAGCGCTGACTACTGCCGGCAACTTCAGAGCCACGGTTTCCAAACCGCCATCCACTTCACGCACCACGGTTACTTCGTTTTCACCCAATTCCACCTTGCTGGCAAACGTGCCCTGCGGCGCGTTGAGCAAGGCAGCCAGCATTTGCGCGGTTTGGTTGGCGTCATCGTCAATCGCCTGTTTGCCCAGCAAAATCAGCTGCGGCTGCTCGCGCTCGGCGATTTTGCGCAACAGCTTGGCTACGGCCAAAGGCTCCAAATAATCATCGGTCTGCACATGGATGGCACGGTCGCCACCCATGGCCAGCGCGGTACGCAGTGTTTCTTCGCACTGCTTCACGCCCAACGATACCACCACGATTTCGCTGATTTTTCCAGCCTCTTTCAGGCGTACGGCCTCTTCCACGGCAATTTCGTCAAACGGGTTCATCGACATTTTCACATTGCCGATGTCCACATCCGAACCGTCGGCCTTTACCCGCACCTTCACGTTGTAATCCACCACCCGCTTTACAGCAACCAGTGCTTTCATGAAATTTCCTTTTCCTTCTATCTAGTTAGTGATTCACTTATCCGGCAAAACGGGCTGATTGTGCCGATTTGGCGGAAATAATGCAAGTATGGCCAAAACCCGGCCGCAAACGCTTGGGGCTACCTGAAAACCCCCCGCCCGGTTTGATAGGCCTGCTCCAGCAGAAGCAACCGTTCCAACACTTCCTCCGGCTGCGGCGGGCAGCCGATACCGCCCATATTCTCCGCCCAAGCCGAGGGCTGCACGCCGGTTTTTGCCGAATCGCTGTCAGTATAAATACCGATCAGCGGCTTATCCAGCGCATTGGCCAAATGCAGCAGGCCGGTATCCACACCGATAACGCTGCGCGCGCCACGCAACACATAGGCCGCCTGCAGTAGGTTGAGTTTTTCTTCCGGTACCTGCACCGCCTCTATCTGATTGGCCAAGGCCAATGCCCGCTGCCGTTCTACCTCGCTGCCCCACGGCAGCCACACCACCGCACCGTCTGCCGCATGCAGCCGGTTCAACAATTCCACCCAATATTTGTCCGGCCACAATTTGCTCTCACGGCTGGTGGCGTGCAAAGCCACACGGTAGTTTTCAGGTAGCTCCTGCACCGCCGCGCCTTCCGGCACACGCACGCCGAAATCCGCTGCGCCATCAAACCGATAACCGAACACTTGGGCAAACAGCTCGCGGTTGCGCCACACCGCATCGCGTCCTTTGGTTACCTGAAAACCTTGCGCATAAAACGCCGCCGCCCAGCCCTCGCGCGCGCTGTGTTTGTCCAAACCCTTCACCGGCACACCCGCTTGGCGGGCAAACCATGCGCTTTTTATCAGGCCTTGGCTGTCGAGCACGAAATCATAGCCGCCACCGGCCAACTCCTGCTTCAGCGCGCGCATCTGCTGCCGCGTATCTGCCGCAAACAGCCGCTTGCGCCACTGCCGCCAACGCATCGGAATCACCTTGGCCACAAACGGATGCAGCCGCGCAATA
Organism: Eikenella exigua; assembly: GCF_008805035.1. Classification (NCBI taxonomy): domain Bacteria; kingdom Pseudomonadati; phylum Pseudomonadota; class Betaproteobacteria; order Neisseriales; family Neisseriaceae; genus Eikenella; species Eikenella exigua. Next base: position 1,792,521 of record NZ_CP038018.1, read on the forward strand.
TCGGTAAACCCAGCCTCGGCCAGCCAATGCAGCTCCACCTGCGGGCAATGCCGCGCCAAATCCTGCACTGCCGGCAGGGTGTGGATAAGATCGCCCATGCTGGAGAGGCGCACCAGTAAAATCTTCATCGGAGGGAAAACCTGTGGTTGGAACGGATGGAATTATAGTGGATTAAAATAAAAATGATACCAGGCGGCGAGCCGTAGACAGTACGGGTAGTACGGCAAAGCGAGCCAACGCCGTAGCATTGCGATTTTAATCCACTATACAAGATGAAGCTTGGCAAGTAGGCTGCATTAAGTTTCAGGTAACCTTTTCCCTTGTGGCTACCTGAAAACAAACCATAGCCAAATTTAATCGGAAAGACAGGTAAACATATTTCCCGTATGATGGCAGCTGCTTTATGCAGATTTTTCGGAGTTTTTATGAAACAGCGCACCCTAGCCCAATCCGTTCAAGCCACCGGCGTCGGCCTGCATTCCGGCGAGCGGGTTTTGCTCACCCTGCATCCGGCTGCCGAAAACAGCGGTATCGTATTCCGCCGCACCGATTTGGCCGGCGAACAGAGCCGCCCGATCAAGCTCGTGCCCGAACTGATCAACGACACCCGCCTCTCCTCCACCATCGTTACCGAAGACGGCGTGCGGGTGGGCACGATTGAGCATTTAATGTCGGCACTGGCCGCCTACGGTATTGATAATGTGTTGATTGAATTGAATGCGCCGGAAATCCCGATTATGGACGGCTCCAGCCTGCCTTTTTTGTATCTGCTGCAAGATGCGGGCATCGTGGATCAAAAAGCCGAAAAACGCTTTTTGCGTATTTTGAAGCCGGTGGAAGTGCAAGAACCGGGCAAATGGGTGCGCTTTACTCCGTATGACGGCTTTAAAGTCAGCCTTACCATCAATTTCGACCACCCTGTGTTCAACCGCAGTAATCCTACTTTCGAAATCGATTTTGCCGGTGCGTCCTATGTGGAAGAAATCGCCCGTGCCCGCACCTTCGGCTTTATGCAGGAAGTAGAAATGATGCGTGCCCACGGCTTGGGCTTAGGCGGCAACTTGAGCAATGCCGTGGTGATTGATGACAACGACGTGCTCAACCCGGAAGGCCTGCGCTACCCCGACGAATTCGTACGCCACAAAATCCTCGATGCCGTGGGCGATTTATATGTAATCGGTGCGCCGATAATCGGCGCATTCGAAGGCCACAAATCCGGCCACGCCATCAATAACGCCTTATTACGCGCCATTCTCGCCGACCCGGAAAGCTACGAATGGGTCACTTTCCCACATAACCAAAATCTGCCCGCCGCTTTCCACGTACTACCTGCTGCGGCATAAACGGGCAAGCAGATTAAAGGCTACCTGAAAACCTTTTGTTGGTTTTCAGGTAGCCTCTAATTTCAAAGTGTCACTAAGCTACATCAGCTTTCAGGTAGCCTCAAACATTGTAGGCGGTAGAAGCAGTATCGCCGCCAGTTCCTGTCCAATTGGTGTGGAAAAACTCACCTTCTGGCTGATCGATACGCTCATAGGTGTGGGCACCGAAATAGTCACGCTGTGCCTGCAATAGATTGGCCGGCAAGCGGCCGCAGGTGTAGCTGTCGAGGAAAGAGAGGGCGGATACGGTGCAGGGCATCGGCAAACCGTGCTGCATCGCGGCGGCAGCCACTTTGCGCCAGCCCGGCAGAGCCTGCTGCAACAGGTCTTTGAAATAGGCATCGCTGCCAAGAAATACCAAATCCGGATTGGCGGCGTAGGCATCGCGGATATTGCCTAAAAACGCACTGCGGATGATGCAGCCTTCGCGCCACAACAAAGCGGTATTCCCGTAATCCAAATCCCAGCCGTAATGCTCGCTGGCCTGACGCATCAGCATAAAGCCTTGAGCATAAGAAATAATTTTGGAAGCCAGCAATGCTTGGCGCAAAGCAGCCAGCCATTCTTCCCGATTTCCGGCCACCGGCTCGATTTTATGCCCGAAAACCGTTGCAGCCTGCACCCGTTGGGTTTTTAGGGCGGAAATACAGCGAGCAAACACTGCTTCGGTAATCAGCATGAGCGGCGTGCCCAAATCCAATGCATTGATACCGGTCCATTTCCCAGTGCCTTTCTGACCGGCACGATCGAGGATTTTTTCTACCAGCGGTGTGCCGTCTACGTCGTTTGTGCCCAAAATATCGGCAGTAATTTGAACCAGATAACTATTAAGTTCGGTCTTGTTCCATTCGGCAAAAACAGCCTGCATTTCGGCATGGCTCATATCCAGGCCGTCTTTCATAAATTGGTAGGCTTCGCAGATAAGCTGCATATCGCCGTATTCGATGCCGTTGTGTACCATTTTCACAAAATGACCGGCACCGTTTTTGCCCACCCAGTGACAACATACCTCACCACTGGCCGTTTTGGCGGCTACTGCCTGCAAAATCGGCTTTACTGCCGACCAAGCTTCCGGGTTGCCGCCAGGCATAATAGACGGCCCATGGCGCGCGCCTTCTTCACCGCCGGAAATACCGGTGCCTATAAATAAAATACCTTGCTCAGCCAGCTCAGCAGTACGCCGTTCGGTATCGGGATAATGGGCATTGCCACCATCGATGATGATGTCGCCCTTATCCAAGAGCGGCACCAGCTGCGCAATCAACTCGTCTACTGCCCACCCGGCCTGCACCATCAGCATCACCTTGCGGGGCTGCTTCAATTGGCCGATTAGTTCTTCCAAGCTGTAGGCACCGATAATTTTTGTACCTTTGGCTGGGCCATTAAGAAATTGCTCAGTTTTAGCCGCCGTGCGGTTGTAGGCACTCACTTGGAAACCGTGATCGTTCATATTCAGAATCAGGTTTTGTCCCATAACGGCCAAACCGATAACGGCAATATCGCTTTTATTGTGAAGAGGGTTTTGCATGATATTTTAAAATTACGAAGTTTGAAATTTAATACCGGGGTAGGTTGAACTAAGTAGTTTTTATATCTAATTTTCTAATTTATTTTTGTTGTTTATATTGGAGCAGTATAGAAATAGTGGATTATCTAGAAAATTCATTAAAACCATTTAGATAGGCTAAGTAACCCTTGTTGTTTGGTTGTCGTTCAATTGTAGATTGTTGTGGGATAATGGCCGGGTTAATTGCCTGTTTGTGGATAAATCGATTATTTGCCTGCTTTGTCCGCAGAGAATAGTAGAAATAAGCCGTTGTTGTACTGAGCCAGTACCCTATCATTTAGGCAGCTGGTTCAGCCGGCAATACATTTAAATATTTCAAAGACAATAGCTGCTGCTCGGCATCCAACTGAGTAATGGCCAGTTTCATGTGGGTTTTAGGCTGAATATCAATTGGTATACCGTGCACACGGTTGACCAGTGGCAAACCATCAATACGCACCAGATCTTCTTTCAGCAATACGGCGGTCAGCTCGCAGCATTGTTCTTGTTCCAGATATATTAAGCTCCAGTAAGCTTCCGTTTGGCGTTGGAAGTCAGCATAAGCAGTATAGGTTGCGTCGAAGTCGCGCAGGGCGGCAAACAGGTTGCTATCGTTTTTTTGGAAACGCGGCGATAGGTTGGGATCAATCAGGCTGAGCAGTTGGAGTTGGTTGATGCAGTCGGCGGCACGACGCAACGGCGAGGTGAACCAGCCATAATGCGCCACGCCCATGCCGATGTGTGGCTCAGATTGAGTGCTCATGCGTACTTTGCCGCTGGTTTGCACGCGGAATAAACCGGGCAGGTCGTTTTCATCCAGCATTTGCGCCCAGGTGCTGTTGGCCAGAATCATCATTTCCGACACCAACGTGTCGATGGGCGAGCCGCGTTCGCGGCGGCTGATGCGCACGCTGCCGTCGGGATTGAATTCGATGCCGTAGTCGTATTGCGGGGCGCGGTTTTCTTCGTAGCGGTCGCGCTGTTTTTGGCGTTCGACGGCGAAATGGTACAGCCAGCGCAGCTGCGGCTGGCAGGGGAATTGTACGGGCTCGTTCTCGGAGAGGCCGGTGTCGGCGTTGAAATGCGGCTCGATGTCTTGGATGCGCAGGTTGTGCTTGATGGTTAGGTTTTCGAGGCGGGTTTGCGGCGCTGAGGCTACCTGAAAATTCTCGTCCACTTCCACATACAGGCTTAATACCGGCCGTTTGCCTTCGTCTAGGCTGAAGGTTTGAATCCAGTTGTCCGGCAGCATGGTGATTTTGCCGCCAGGGTAGTAGGCGGTGCTTTGCCTTTGTTTAATAAGGGTTTCAATAGGGCTGTTTTCGGCAATGGCCAGCGTGGGCACGGCGATGTGGATGCCGACACGTTTGCCGCCGTCCGGCAGGTCTTGCACGGAAAGCGCATCGTCGATTTCGCTGGTTTCGGCATCATCAATGGAGAATGCGGGCAAATCGGCGGCATCTGGTAATTCAGGGATAGCAGGCACGGCGATTTCCGGTGCTGCAGTACCTTGCGGGAAGTGTTTGCAGCAGAAGCCATCAAGCAGGTATTGCGGCAATGAGTTGACACCGCCGGTTTGCCGAGCCAGCTGATAGGCGGAAATTTTCAGTTCGGCAGCGGCTTTGGTGAAGGCTTTGTAGGTGAGTGATTGTTTGTCTGGGTTGTGCAGGATGCTGCGTAAATCGGCAGCAATTTCGGCTGGCAGACGGCCTTGTGTCAATTCTTCCGCCCAAGCGGCTATTTGTGCGTCTTGCTGTTTTTTGCGCTCGATGGCGGCCAGTGCCTGCTTCAGGGTGTCTTCCGGTGCCGCTTTAAATACGCCTTTGCCTTTTTTATAGAAATACATCGGTGCGGCATAGAGCGCAATCAAGGTGGCGGCCAGTTCGTGCTGGCTTGGAGGATGACCGAAGTAGTCGGCGGCGATGTTTTGGGTGGTGAATTCGTCTTCGCCGCAAAATTCCCACAACAAGTCGGTATCAATTTGTGCGGCTTCGGCCTGGGCGCGTTCGAGGAAAGCGTCCATCGGCTCGGTGAATTCCACGAAAACATTATTGGCTTTGATTTTGGTGCGTTTGCCATGCTGGGTGGTGGCCTGATAGGTGCTATCGTTTTTCTGCACCACGGCGGCAACTTTGAATTGGCCGCTTTCTTCGTAGAATATATTCATTTAAAAGGGAAAACCGCTTTGTGGGGTTGAAATATTGAGGGGGGCGGATTTTAGCATAGAAACAGGCAGTTTCTCAGGAAGGCTACCTGAGGGCAAAGTGTGAACGTAGCTAAGTTTCCGCAAAGCCAACACTTTCCAGGTAGCCTTTTCTATTCAGCCGAACAACGTGCTGATAGCGGCATATACGCTCAACACGGCTATCAGCGAATCCACACGGTCGAACACGCCGCCGTGGCCGGGAAGCAGGTTGCTGCTGTCTTTCACGCCGGCAGCACGTTTAAACCAGCTCTCCAGAAGGTCGCCACCGATGCCCACGAAGGTAAGTACAGTGGCAGTGAGCATGATGCCGAGCCAGGAAATATTGAAGCCGAACCAGCCGGCAGCGTGTGCCAATGAGGCATACACCAGCACGCATAACAGCCCGCCAAACACGCCTTCCCAGCTTTTGCCGGGGCTGATGGTGGGAGCCAGTTTGTGTTTGCCCCACAGCCGGCCGAATACATAGGCAAACACGTCGGCAATCCACACCAGCATCATCACAGCCAAGAGATGGAGTGCGGATTGGCTGTTGGGGCGCAGCTCCAGCAGGGCAAACCAGAAAGGCAGCATCAGCAGCCAGCCAGCGGCCATGCCTTTCCAATCGGCCTGTAACCGCCATTTGAAACTCAGCCAAGCAGGCATGCCGAGCAGCCAGAAGGCGAGCACGATTGCCCATGCCGCTGCCGGCAGCCGCCAACCGCCGCCCCAGGCCAGTGCCATAAACAGCGCGGTGCCGGCCAAATAGGGCTGCTGCACTTGTTCCGGCATACTGCACAGCCGGCTGTATTCCCACAGAGCGAGCAGAGCAATCAAGCCGGAAAACAGTGCCCACAGCCCGCTGTTGGCGGTAAATAGCATACCGAGCATCATTGGTAGTAAAACCAAGGCGGTGAGGATTCGTTGTTTGAGCATGGTTGGGTTCTTTCAGGTAGCCTTTGGCATATTTGTTTTGACTGCAGGATTATAAGCGAAACTGCTGTACATATAGCTAAGAAGTAAGCCAACGTAGTAGGAAGTGAATTTAGTCATAGAAAAAGGCTACCTGAAAAACCGGATAAAGGTTTCAGGTAGCCTTTACGTAATGCGGCAAGGCCTTACATCCGTGCCATAGTGGCTACATGGATAGCAGCTATTTGGTTTAGCAATTCGTGCAACTGTTCCAGGTTTTCTTTGGAAAGCTGGGTTTCGATGTCGTCGTAGCAGGCATCGATTTTACCGACAAAGTTGTTGAAGGTACGCTCGCCTTCTTCGGTGAGTTTGAGGTAAACACGGCGGTGGTCATTGGCCGGGCGCAGACGCACCACCAGTTTCATTTTTTCCAGGCGGGTGAGAATGCCGGTGAGGCTGGGGCGCAGGATGCAGGCACTGCGGGCTAAGTCTTGGAAATCCATCGTACCGTTTTCAGCCAAGAGGCGCAGGATACGCCATTGCTGGTCGGTGAGGCCGATTTCGTTGAGTAGTGGGCGAAAATGTGTCATCAATGCTTCGCGTGCCTGTATCAGTGCAATATTTAGCGAAGAATATTTGGAATGTTTGATCATTGTGATCTCCCTTGGTTTAAATGAAGTAATGAAATAGTTGGAAACTTTTTCGTGTGGTTTTTATAATTAATTCTCTATTAACAATCAGAGTATTGTTTTAGTTTATTATATAACTCAATCCAATAGTTATAGTGTGCGGATAATTGATTTTCTTGATTAAAGTCAAAATATTGGATACAACCAGTCAAGTTATCTGTTCAATAAGGCGCGTATTGCCTACAAAATTAAAATAAATACATCATCATGGTGTATTTTAAAGAGCTATCGTTACTTAAGATAATAGTGGGCTGGGTAATTATCAAGGCTATCTGAAAAAATTGGCAGAAACTTTACAAACTATGTTGTATGTTTTGCCTCATTATTAGGTGAACAGAATCAGATGAACAGATATTGTATGCTGAAGTTGCCGTTTTTTATGCCAGAAAAACCCATAATAAAAACAGCCGAACCAGTTTAGGGTTCGGCTGTTTTTAAGTAGGCCTCTACATGCAGCTGAAAATCAGGGTGGCATTGGTGCCGCCGAAGCCGAAGCTATTCGACATTACGGCGTCAAGCTTTTTGCTGATGTTTTCGCGTACAATCGGCAAATTGGCGGCTTTTTCGTCCAAATTTAGAACATTGGCGCTGGCGCATACGAAATCGTTGAGCATCATCAGAATAGAGTAAATTGCCTCATTCGAGCCGGCGGCACCGAGGGCGTGGCCAGAGAGAGATTTGGTGGAGCTGATGAGCGGCACTTTTTTGCCTTCAAAGGTTTCGCGGATGGCGCCGAGCTCTTTGGTGTCGCCTACTGGGGTGGACGTGCCGTGGGCATTGATGTAGTCCACGCTGCCGCCGTGCTGGGCCAGTGCCATTTGCATGCAACGCACCGCGCCTTCGCCGGAAGGCTGCACCATATCGTGGCCGTCGGAAGTGGCGCCGTAGCCAGTGAGTTCGCACAAAATATTGGCGCCGCGCGCTTTGGCGTGTTCGTATTCTTCCATCACCAAAATGCTGCCGCCGCCGGAAATCACGAAGCCGTCGCGGTCGGCATCGTAAGCGCGGCTGGCCTGTTCGGGCGTGTCGTTGTATTTGCTTGATAACGCGCCCATGGCATCAAACAGGGAGCTCATCTGCCAAGATACTTCTTCTCCGCCGCCGGCAAACACGATGTCTTGCTTGCCAAGCTGAATCAGCTCGGCGGCATGGCCGATGCAGTGGGCGGAAGTGGAGCAGGCGGAGCTGATGGAATAGTTCACACCTTTGATTTTAAACGGGGTAGCCAAGCAGGCGGCCACAGTGGAGGCCATGGTTTTGGTTACGCCGTAGGGGCCGATGCGCTTCACGCCGCTTTCGCGCAAGGTATCGGCTGCTTCCACTTGTGAGGCGGAAGAGGCGCCGCCGCTGCCGGCCACGATGCCGGTGCGTACGTTTGATACCTGTTCTTCAGTGAGCCCGGCGTTGGCGATGGCTTCTTTCATGGCGATATAGGCATAGGCGGCAGCGTTGCCCATAAAGCGCAGGATTTTGCGGTCGATGTGCTCTTTGGTATCGATATTGATGTTGCCGGCCACGTGCGAGCGCAAGCCCATTTCGCGGTAGCTTTCGTCAAAAGCGATGCCGGATTTGAGCTGGCGCAGCGATTCGAGCACTTCGCGGCAGTTGTTGCCCAAGCTGGACACGATGCCGATACCGGTTACGACTACTCGTTTCATAATAATGAACTCCGTTAGGAAAGTAGGCTACCTGAAAAGTAACGCAGAAGCTTCTGTTGAATTAAAGCCGGCGTTTTCAGGTAGCCCGTTGGCTAGAAATCGTCTGTGCTGGTAAACAAACCTACGCGCAGGCCGTTTCCTTCGTAAATCTTATGGCCGTCCACGCTCATTTCCGCATCGGCAATGCCCAACACCAGCTTGCTGTTCATCACGCGTTTCATGTGGATGTGGTAAGTGATTTTCTTGTGCTTGGGCAATACTTGGCCGGTGAATTTCACTTCGGCGCAGCCCAAGGCGCGGCCGCGGCCAGGCGCACCCGTCCAGCCCAGGAAGAAGCCCACTAATTGCCACATGGCGTCCAAACCCAAGCAGCCGGGCATCACCGGATCACCGATGAAGTGGCAGCCGAAGAACCACAAATCGGGGTGGATATCCAATTCGGCGATGATTTCGCCCTTGCCGTATTTGCCGCCGGTGGAGTTGATTTCAACAATGCGGTCGATCATCAACATATTGGGCACCGGCAGCTGCGCGTTGCCGGCGCCGAAAAGTTCGCCGCGGCCGCAGGCCAAGAGTTCTTCTTTGGAGTAGCTGTTTTGTGGAACGAAATTGCTCATGGGTATCCTTAATGCTGCCAAAGGCAGCTTGATATAGTGGGAGAAAAACCAGAATTGTTGGTTGGCGAAGCGCTTACGGCATAATTTAGGTTTTAGCTCTAGATTAAGCATTCTATTTGATTATGCCGTGCCGCGCAATCTGGCCGATATCTTTGCTAGCGGCATTTTAATCCTATCGGAGCGGCTTGTATAACAGAAGGCTACCTGAAAAATGGTTTTCAGGTAGCCTTCTTCAATCACAGGAGAAGTTTACTCTTTCAACTTCACCAAAGCGTTTTGTAGCTTGGCCATCTTCTCTTCCAACTCCGCCAAATCGGCTTTGTCTTTTTCCACCAGATGCGCGGGGGCTTTTTCGGTGTAGCCGGGTTTGGAGAGTTTGGCGTTGAGTTTGTCCAAGGCTTTTTGCAGTTTCTCGGCCTCTTTGCTCAAACGGGCGGTTTCGGCGGCTTTGTCGATTTCGACTTTCAGCATCAGGCGCGCGCCGTTGCAGACGGCGACGGGCGCGTCTTCGCTTTCGGGCAGGGCGGCGACTTGTTGTGCTTCGGTCAGGCGGGTCATCATCGGCAGGTATTTGAGGTAGTCCGCCAAGTCGTCCGCGCTTTCGACAAACAGCGGGGCTTTGACATTAGGCTGGATGCCCATTTCGCCGCGCAGGTTGCGGACGGCGCCGATCAAATCTTGCAACACGGTCATTTGCTCGAAGGTCGTCTGAACGATTTGTTCGCGGTCGGCTTCGGGGAAGCGGGCGAGCATGATGCTGTCAGCTGTTTTCGCGTCGCACATAGGAGCGACGGTTTGCCACAATTCTTCGGTGATGAACGGGATAATCGGGTGCAGCAGGCGCAGGGCGGCTTCGAGTACGCGCAATAAGGTATGGCGTGTGGCGCGCTGACGGCTGGCGCAGCCAGTTTGAAGCTGCACTTTGGCGAGTTCCAGATACCAGTCGCAATAGTCGTTCCATACGAAGCTGTACAGGGTTTCCGCAGCCAAATCAAAGCGGTAGGTTTCGTAGGCTTGCGTTACTTGCTCAATGGTCTGATTCAGACGACCTATGATCCACATATCGGGGAAGGAATAGCCGCGCGGTTCGGTGGCGGTTGCGCCGTAGCCGCAGTCTTGGTTTTCGGTGTTCATCAAGACGAAGTTGGTGGCGTTCCAGATTTTGTTGCAGAAGTTGCGGTAGCCTTCGGCGCGTTTGAAGTCGAAGTTCACGCTGCGCCCCAAGCTGGCGTAGCTCGCCATGGTGAAGCGCAATGCGTCCGCGCCCATGCTGGGGATACCTTCGGGGAAGAGTTTTTTCGTGGCTTCTTCCACTTTCGGCGCGGTTTCGGGTTTGCGCAGACCAGTCGTACGTTTCACCAGCAACTTGTCCAAGTCGATGCCGTCGATCAAATCGACGGGGTCGATGACGTTGCCTTCGGATTTGGACATTTTTTTGCCTTCGTGGTCGCGCACGATGCCGTGGATGTACACGTCTTTAAACGGTACTTTGCCGGTGAAGTGGGTGGTCATCATAATCATGCGCGCCACCCAGAAGAAGATGATTTCGTAGCCGGTGACCAAGACGTTGGACGGCAGGAAGGCTTTGAGTTCGTCGGTTTCAGACGGCCAGCCTAGCGTGGAGAACGGCACGAGTGCGGAGGAGAACCATGTGTCCAATACGTCTTCTTCGCGGGTCAAGCCTGTTTTGCCGGCTTGTTTTTCGGCTTCCGCCTGATTGCGGGCAACGTAAACATTGCCTGCTTCGTCGTACCACGCGGGGATTTGATGTCCCCACCACAGTTGGCGCGAGATGCACCAGTCTTGGATGTTGTTCATCCATTGGTTGTAGGTATTGACCCAGTTTTCGGGGATAAAGCGTACCGCGCCGCTGTCGACGGCTTTTTTGGCTTTGTCGGCAAGGCTTAAGCCTTTGAATTCGCTGTCAGGCTCGCCGCCGTTTGGGGTGGCGGACATGGCGACAAACCATTGGCTGGTCAGCATCGGCTCAATCACCGAACCTGTGCGGTCGCCTTTCGGCGTCATCAGCGTGTGCGCTTTGATTTCGACCAACAAGCCTTGTTCTTGCAAATCGGCAACCATTTGTTTGCGCGCGGCAAAGCGGTCCAAACCTGCGTATTTTTCAGGCAGGGCAAAGCCTGGTTGCGCTTCGCCTTTGAAGTTGAATACTTCGGCGTTTGCCAGCACTTTGGCTTCCAAGTCGAATACATTAACCAAGCGCGTGTCGTGGCGTTTACCGACTTCGTAGTCGTTGAAGTCGTGCGCAGGCGTGATTTTCACGCAGCCTGTACCGAAGTCTTTTTCAACGTATTCATCGGCAATCACGGGGATAGTGCGGCCGGTCAGCGGCAGGATTAATTCCTTGCCAATCAAATGGGTATAACGTTCGTCTTCGGGATTGACGGCAACGGCAACGTCGCCCAGCAGCGTTTCGGGACGGGTGGTCGCCACGATAACGGCTTCGGCAGGATTGTCCGCCAGCGGATAGCGGATGTGCCACATAGAGCCTTGTTCTTCCACGCTTTCCACTTCCAAATCAGACACCGCCGTGCCAAGCACGGGATCCCAGTTCACCAAGCGTTTGCCGCGGTAAATCAAGCCCTGTTCATACAGGCGCACGAACACTTCGGTCACGGTTTCGGCGCGCACGTCGTCCATCGTGAAATACTCGCGCGTCCAGTCGGCAGAGCAGCCCACGCGGCGCATCTGCTGCGTAATCGTGCCGCCGGAAACTTCTTTCCATTCCCACACTTTTTCCAAGAATTTTTCGCGCCCCAAGTCATGGCGGGACACGTTTTGCGCGGCAAGCTGACGCTCGACCACGATTTGCGTGGCGATGCCCGCGTGGTCGGTGCCGGGAATCCAGGCGGTGTTGCAGCCTTTCATGCGGTAGTAGCGGGTCAGACCGTCCATGATGGTTTGGTTGAAGGCATGACCCATGTGCAGCGTGCCGGTTACGTTGGGCGGCGGCAGTTGGATGGAAAAAGACGGTTTGGTCAAATCCATATCGGGCTGGAAATAACCTTGGGTTTCCCAGTTTTGATAGTGTTTGGATTCGATTTCGGCGGGATTGTATTTGTCGAGCATCGGAGGCTACCTGAAAATTATTGGCGTAAAGAGCGAATTATAGTGGAAGCAGATAGTTTTCAGGTAGCCTGATGCGGGGATGAAGGCTAGCTGAAAGCATAAACATCCAATAAAGCTAAAGCCATCTATTTTGACTTCTACCCCGCGCCGCCGCTATCCTTCGCTTTTTCCGCACCTTTATTCAGGAGTGTGCCATGCCCGGCATCAAACAAACCGTCCTCAAAGCCTTCCACCGCCGTTATGCCTGCAAGAAATACGACCCGGCCAAAAAGATCAGCCGTGAAGATTTCGAATTTATTTTGGAAACCGGCCGCCTTTCGCCCAGCTCCTTCGGACTGGAACCGTGGCGTTTTCTCGTGATCCAAAACCCCGCGCTGCGTGCCGAGCTCAAACCGCTGGCTTGGGGTGCGGCAGATAAAATCATGGATTGCAGCCACTTTATCGTACTCCTCGCCCGCACCCAGGCCGCGATGCAGCCGGACTACCGGCACAAAATGTGGAGCGGGGTGCACCACATCCCGCCGCATGCCGTGGAAATACGCGAAGGTTTCTTCAAACAGTTTGCCGAACACAACTTCCGCATCACCGAAAGCCCGCGCACCTTCCACGATTGGGCCAGCAAACAAAGCTATATCGCCCTGGCCAATATGATGACCGCCACCGCCTTTATCGGTATCGACTCCACCCCGATCGAGGGCTTCCGGCAGGAAGAAGTTAATGCCTTCTTGGCCGCAAAAGGCCTGTTCGACCCCGCCGAATACCGCGTCAGCATCATGGCTGCGTTCGGCTACCGCGCTGAAGAAGTGCGCGCCAAAACTCGTCTGCCGATGGAAGAGATTGTGCAGTGGGTAGAATAAGCCGTTGATTGTAAAGTTTCAGGTAGCCTCCATCCCGCACAGAGGCTACCTGAAAGCTTCAACACTGTTAAACCAAGCCCTTCCATGTATATCGGACGCTTCGCCCCCAGCCCCACCGGCCTGCTGCACATCGGCTCGCTGCTCACCGCCCTGGCTTCCTACGCCGATGCCCGTGCGCAGGGCGGGCGCTGGCTGGTGCGCATGGAAGACCTCGATCCGCCGCGCGAAATGCCCGGCGCCGCAACCCATATCCTGCGCACCCTCGAAGCATTTGGCTTCGAATGGGACGGCGACGTGGCCTACCAAAGCCGCCGCCACCATCTCTACCGCGCCGCCCTGTACAGCCTGCAACAAAGCGGTCTCGCCTACCCCTGCTATTGCAGCCGCAAACAATGGCATGCCCAAGCGCGGCAGGGCGTGGACGGCTTTGTTTACAACGGCGCCTGTGCGCAGCTGGCCGCCCTGCCGCCCGAAGCCGCCGGCAGAGTGCCCGCCTGGCGGCTGCGCGTGCCGGATGAAACCATCGCCTTCACCGACGGCATCGTCGGCCATTATGCGCAAAACCTCGCCCGCGACATCGGCGATTTCGTCCTCCTGCGCGCCGACGGCCTGTGGGCCTACCAGCTCGCCGTGGTGGCCGACGACGCTGAACAGGGCATCACCCATATCGTGCGCGGACAGGACTTGCTCGTGTCCACCCCGCGCCAAATCTGGTTGCAACGCTGCCTCGGCCTCCCCACTCCGCACTACGCCCACCTGCCTCTGCTCACCAATGCCGAAGGGCAGAAATGGTCGAAACAAACCCTCGCCCCCGCGCTGGATTTGCAACACAAAGAAGCCCTGCTGCGGCAAGTAATGGGCTACCTGAAACTGCCGCCCGCGCCCGCAGTGGATAAACCGCAAGAGCTGCTGGATTGGGCCGTGCAACACTGGCAACTGCAAGCCGTGCCTACCCGGCCAATAGTGGCCGGGGTAAAGGCGGGTGGTGCTACCTGAAAATCAAGCAGCGGAGTAGCTATGCTACCGTGTCTTCCGATGTGGAAGCGCATATCCCAGCCTATCAGTGTTAGATACAGGAAAGGCTACCTGAAATTTTCAGGTAGCCTCTTTTCAAACATCTAAGCCTACCATCAACCCGCCGCGCGTTTTTCCAGCACGGCCACGCCGGGCAGTTGTTTGCCTTCCAGGAACTCCAAGAACGCGCCGCCGCCGGTGGAGATATAGCTGATTTTGTCGGCGATACCGAATTTGGCAATGGCGGCCAAGGTGTCGCCGCCGCCAGCGATGGAGAAGGCGCGGCTCTCGGCAATGGCTTCAGCCATCACGCGCGTACCTTCGGCGAAACGGTCGAACTCGAACACGCCCACCGGGCCGTTCCACACAATCGTGCCGGCTTCGCGCAGCAGCGCGGCAAGCGAAGCAGCAGACTGCGGGCCGATGTCGAGAATCATGTCGTCTGCAGCCACGTCGGCCACGGCTTTGGTTTCGGCATCGGCATCGGCGGCAAAGGCTTTGGCGCACACCACGTCTTGCGGCAGCGGCACGGCGCCGTCTTTGGCTGCCATTTTTTCGGCCACGGCGCGGGCTTCGGCTGCCAAGTCGGATTCGGCCAACGAGTTGCCGATGGGCTGCCCGGCGGCGAGCAGGAAGGTGTTGGCGATGCCGCCGCCCACGATCAGTTGGTCCACTTTATCGGCCAGGCTGTTGAGGATGGTGAGTTTGGTGGACACTTTGCTGCCGGCCACAATCGCCACCAGCGGGCGGGCGGGGTTTTTCAGTGCCTTACCCAGCGCGTCCAATTCGGCAGCTAGCAAAATGCCGGCACAGGCAGCGGGTGCGGCTTCGGCCACGGCCACCAGCGAGGCTTCGGCGCGGTGCGCGGTGCCGAAGGCATCGTTCACATAAATATCACACAACGCGGCGTAGGCCTGGCCGAGCTCAGCATTGTTTTTCTTCTCGCCTTTGTTCACGCGCACGTTTTGCAGCATCACCACTTCGCCTGGCTGCGGGCGCGGCGGGTTTTGCTGCCAATCGCTGCTCACGGGCACGGTGAGGCCGAGCAGGCTGCCCAGATGCGCGGCCACGGGCGCGAGGTCGTCTTCGGGCTTGAATTCGCCCTCGGTGGGACGGCCGAGGTGGCTCATCAGGATAACGGCAGCGCCGTTTTCCAGACAGTAGCGCACGGAGGCGAGCGAAGCGCGGATGCGGGTATCGTCGCCAATTTTACCGTCTTTAATCGGCACGTTCAGGTCGGCACGGATCAGCACGGTTTTGCCGCGCACGTTTTGTTCGGTGAGTTTAAGGAAGGACATAGTTATCTCTTTTGGTTTCAGTTATTTGGTTGGGAAAATCGGGCAGCTGTGCCAGCTGCATAAAACGCTGCCATTATCTTATAAACGGTTGGGCGGCGCAAACGGGCGAAATGGGGCAGTTTGGTTTTCAGGTAGCCTTTTCCAATCCTCCCGTTCTAGTAAAAAAGCAGGCTTTGCAGCCTGCTTTATCTATGCCCTATCGGGCGGTTCAAAGCTTATTCGATGCTCACTTTGCCGCTGGGTTCGGCGCGGTGCTGCTGTTTTTTCTCTTTATGTTTGAGTACGGCGCGGTCGAGTTTGTCTACCAAGAGGTCGATGGCAGCATACATGTCTTTGTCGGTTTGGTCGAGGTGCAGGTCTTTGCCGGCCATATGCCAATCCACTTCTGCTTTCTGCACCAGTTTGTCCACCGACAGGGTAACGGTGGCGGAAATCACGTTGTCGCTGTGGCGGACGATGCGCTCGAGTTTACCGTTGATATAGCCTCTCAGAGCATCGGTCACTTCGATGTTGATTCCGTTGATTTTCAGGTTCATAGCTCACTCCTTTACAGGTGGGTTGGCTGCGCGCGGCGGCAAGCTAGGCTTTCTGCTTGCGTTGGTGCGCAGGCGGGAAATTGAGTTCTTCGCGATATTTGGCCACAGTGCGCCTGGCGAGTATGATACCTTGCAGAGCGAGCCTCTCGGACATGGCTTGGTCGGAGAGCGGCTTGCGTTTGTCTTCGGCGGCAATCAGGCTTTCGATAAGGGCTTTTACTGCGTTGGCGCTGATGCCGTCGCTGTCTTCTTCGCTGCTGTAGGCGGCTGCCTGGCTGAAAAAATAGCGTAGCGGAAATACGCCTTGCGGGCAAGCCAAATATTTTTGGTTTACGGCGCGGGACACAGTGCTTTCGGCCAGGCCGAGGTTGGCGGCGGTTTCTTTAATGGTGAGTGGCACGAGACCGATGGCGCCGAAAGAGAAGAAGTCGGCCTGACGCTCCAAAATGGTTTCGGCCAGCCGCAACACAGTGCTTTTGCGCTGCTCCAGCGAGCTTAGCAATACTTTAGCCTCATTGAGCTTTTGTTTCAACTCCGGCGCTTCACTGCCATATTCGGCGAGCAGGTCGGAATATTCCTGATTGAGCTGCACCTGCGGCCAGGCCTGGCGGTACATGCCCACCGTCCATTTGCCGGTTTCGGGATCGGGGCGGATCCATACGTCGGGATCGACGTATTCGGTGTGGCCGGAACCGGAAAGGCCGTAGGCGGGGAAGGGGTTGAGGGAGGCGACGAGGGCTTGGGCGGCTTCGATGGTGGCGGCGCTGTATTGGGGGAATTTTTTGCGCACTTGCGGCGGCAGGCTGCTTTTGACGATGTCGGGCAGGAAGTGTTTCACCAGCTGCACGGCGCAGAATACAGTGTCGTCCGGCTGCTGCCGCGCCAGCTGGAGCAATAATGATTCGCCCAAATCGCGCGCACCCACGCCGGCGGGATCGAACTGCTGCAGATGGCGCAGGGCTTCGGCCATGTCGTCCTCATCGAGCATCCATTCCAGCGGAGAGTTTTCCACGATGTCGGTGAGGCTGTCATTCAGGTAGCCTTGGTCATCGAGATAATCGATCAGCAAATGCACGCGGGCCGCTTGGTTTTCGTCTAGCGGGTGTTCGCACACCTGCTCGTGCAGCATGCGGGAGAAATCGGCTTCGTCGGCCACGGTTTCCCACACGTCGCTCTCTTCCATGCTGTTGGTTTTGCGGGTAACCGGTATGGCGGCGGAATAATGGGGTTCGGGCTCGCCGCTGTAGGCCGGGTCGTGTTCTGGTCGTTCGAGCAGGGGGTTGTCGGCCAGCCAGCTTTCCACTTCTTCGGCTAATTCCAGCGACGACATATGCAAAATGCGCAATGATTGCTGCTGCTTCTGATTGAGCTGCTGGGTTTGGCGCAGTTTGAGTTTGACGGATTGCTGGGTCATTTGAGGCTACCTGAAACCTTAGTAATCGAAGTTTTCGCCCAAATACACGGCACGTACTTCTTCGTTGCCCACCAATTCTTCGGGGCGGCCGCTGGCCAGCACGGCGCCGTTGTTGATGATATAGGCCCGATCGCAGATGCGCAGGGTTTCGCGCACGTTGTGGTCGGTAATCAGCACGCCGATGCCGCGCTGTTTGAGGAAGTTGATGATGTTTTGAATGTCGATAACGGCAATCGGATCGACGCCGGCGAAGGGTTCGTCCAACAGGATGAAACGCGGGCTCATGGCCAGCACACGGGCGATTTCCACGCGGCGCCGTTCGCCGCCGGAGAGGGCGGGGGCGGGGCTTTGCCGCAAGTGGGTAATGTTCAGGTCGGCCAGCAGGTCGTTGAGGCGCGATTCGATGGTATGGCGGTCGGTTTCATGCAATTGCAGGATGGCGCGGATGTTTTCTTCTACCGTCATCTTGCGGAAAATTGAGGCTTCCTGCGGCAGATAGCCCAGGCCTAAGCGGGCGCGCTGATACACGGTCATGTGGCGCAGCTCGTGCTCGTCTAGCCGGATGATGCCGTGATCGGCAGCCACCAGGCCGACAATCATATAAAAGCTGGTGGTTTTGCCCGCGCCATTGGGGCCGAGCAGGCCGACTACTTCGCCGCTTTCGATATCGAGCGAGAAATCCTGCACCACTTGGCGCTGTTTGAAGCTTTTGCGCAGCTGTTTAACGCTGAGGCGGCTGTGCGGTGTGGTCATGGTTTGGTTTTCCCTTGTGTTTGTTGGGTATCACGAGCAGCGCTGAGGCTACCTGAAAAATAGGGCTGCCATACGCGGTTTCAATGTGCGGCAGGGTTTTGCAGCTGCATCATTTGGTCGCGCTGCACCTGCAACACGCCCGGTACGCGTTCCAGGCGATGGATGGCCTGCGCCATCTCCTGCGGCGGCGGGATGCGGGCGGCAATGCCGTTGATGTTTGTATAACGGTACACCAGCTCGGCCTGCATTTCGCGCACGGCCTGAAGCAGCGGCTCCGCGCCGACAGCGGGGTCGTATAACACAATCAGCACGCGGTCGGCAGCTTGCTGTTCCGGCTGGGCGCCGGACATGCTTGGTGTGGCAATGGCTGCAGGCTGCGGGGCGGCGCAAGCGATCAGCATGGCTAGGCAGGCTAAGAGGAAGACGCGGATATTCATGCTTGCTTGGTTTTCGGTTTCAGGTAGCCTGTGCGGTGTGGGGCTACCTGAACATCTTGTTCAGCGATGCAAAAGGTGTTTTATTTTTTCAGGTAGCCTCAAATGCGGGCTGCCTGAAACCGTTTGAGGCTACCTGAAACTGGTATTGCAGGCTTTCAGGTAGCCTGTTTCCTGATCTTGGCTTTGCCCTGCGTGAGGCGGAAGCTGTCGTCAATCAGTTGGCGAATCAGCACGTCGTCGGCCTGTTCCAATTCGATGCTCAGCCAGTGTTCTTTGCTCATGTGGTAGGCAGGCAGGATACCGGCTTGGGCGCGCATGGCACCGATGTGTTCGGGGCGGCATTTCACATTGAGCAGGGGCACGGTGCGGCCGGGGGCGCGCCCGAGCTTTTCCGCCGGCACGGGCAGATACACGCCAAACCATTTGCGGCTGCCGCTGTGGCGGAATACGGCGTATCCGGGGAAGCGGGAAAAGGGATGGTCGGGCGCGGCGCGGTAGCGTTCGGCCATTTCGGCAAACAGGGTTTCGGCCTTCATCCCGCCTCCCTTATTTCTGCTGCGGCTGGATGGTGATGCTCACGCGGCCTTTGTTGGCGTTGCTGCGGCTGCCGCCCAGCACAGTATAAACTTCGGTGCGGGTATTGTAGGTAATGGTATCGCCGCTGGCCCGGTCGCCGCCGCGTTCGAGCTTGGCGCCGCCGCTGAGTTTCACAATGCCGGTGGCGGATTGGTATTCCACGCGGGCAGCCAGGCCTTTCACAGTGCCTTGGCGGTCGAGCTGCTGGCCGAAGTGTACGGGGCTGCCGGAGGCGGTCATGGTTTGCGCACCGTCGGCGGCTTTCACCACGCGCACTTTGGCGGCACGGATATACATGGTGCCCTGCTGGATAACCACGTTGCCAGAAAATTCGGTGCTGCGGTTGCCTTGGTCGAGCGAGCCTTGGTCGGCTTCGATTTGGATGGGCTGGTTGCGGTCGGAGGTGAGCGCAGAAGCCGTGGCGGGCAGCAGCAAGGCAGCAGCAAGAAGGAGGGCGCGGGCGGGTTTAATCTTGTTGTTTGGGGTCATAAATCACGGCCTTAATGCGGGAGGAGAGGTTAAGCAATCCTTGTTTGTGGTTGTAGGTCATACCTTGGGCGGTGCCGTGGGAGGCGCCGTATTGATAGTTCACCAAATCTTGGGTGTGGGCGGTTTGGGTTTGGGTGTTGACGGTGAGGCTGTCGGTTTCGAGGCGGCCGGCAGGCTGACCGTTCATAGCGGGTTTGTCAAACACCACGTTTTTCTCAAATACTACTTGGTTTTCGCCGCCGATATAGTGTGCCTGATCGGCGGTGATGCGGTACACCATCTGCCCGCCTTGCGAAAACATCACGTTGGGTTCGGCCAAATAGCCGTCTTGGCGGTTGGGAAACTGCCAAGCGCGGGTGGCGGTGAGCTGCTGGGCCAGGCTGCCGTCGGCGGCAAAGCGGCGGCCTCGGATGCCGAAAATCTGGTATTGCGGCTCGTGCGGATCGAGCGGGGTTTCTTCGGTTTCAAGCTGGCTGATGCGGTCGAGCCAGAAGCTCACGCCGCCGAGCGCGAGTGCCAACACCAGCGGAAACCACCAGCCGCCGAATCGTTTAATCATTCTGTGTATTGCTCCCAAGCGGTTTTCAGGTAGCCTTTGGCCTGCATGATGACTTCGCACAATTCGCGCACGGCGCCGGCGCCGGCCGGGCGGCGGGTGATGTAGGCAGCGTGTTGCAATACCCATTCGTGCGCTTCAGGCACAGCCGCGGGCAGGCCGCAGCGCACCATCACGGGCAAATCCACCACGTCGTCGCCGATGTAGGCGCATTCGTGTTCGGCCACGCCGGCGGTTTCGCGCAGTTCGGCGTAGGCGGCGCGTTTGTCGCTGATGCCTTTGAAGTAGTGATGGATGCCGAGCTGTTTGGCGCGCACGGCCACAGAAGGGGCGTCGCGGCCGGTGATGATGGCGGTTTGTACGCCGCATTGGTGCAGCATTTTGATGCCGTGCCCGTCGAGCGTGTGGAAGGCCTTGATTTCTTCACCATTGTCGCGGATGAAGATGCGGCCGTCGGTGAGCACGCCGTCCACGTCCATAATCAGCAGTTTGATTTCGGCGGCGCGGCGGCGCAGGTATTCAGGCAGTTCAGGCAGAATAGGGCTCATGCGGGCAATCTCAATTTCGAATTAGACCCATGATAACATGCTCTAGCACGGGCACAAACCCGTTCGGCATGGTTTTTGCTTGGCGGGGCAGGGGAGAGGCTACCTGAAAACGTAAAACAGTTTTCAGGTAGCCTCTCCGGGTTTACATTTTGCCTGTGCGGTTTGTTTCGATGGCAAGTTTTGCGCCTCATCAAAGCTCGCGCTTTAGCCTCGCAGAAACCACTAGCCTTGGCTTAGCCAAGACATCGTTTAAGCTCCTGGAACTGCGCTTTCAGGTAGCCTTTATATATCGCGCCGTCGGGGGGCTAGTCCTGACGGTATCTTTGCCAAACAGGCATTATTTTCACAATAAGGCCGGACTAGCTCTCTCTGATCAAGCTAACTCAAGGGAGCTTTTTTCATGTCTTATCAACTTCCAACCTATCCTAATATCACCGCCTACTTAGGCCAGCAATCAGGCGATCTTTCTCATTCTTAAATTGCATTTATCCTACTTTCCTATTGCAAGTTTTTTATACATATTGACTGCTTTTGTTGTTTCCCAGTATAAGCGAAACCAAGCCGCTTACTTTTGCAACAGGCAGCCACATCTCAAGTTGCCTCGGGAAATTAAAGAAAATAACAAGGAGCAGCTCATGAACCCGATGTATATCACCTTCGGCATCTATCTGGTTGCCGTTCTGTTAATCGGCCTCGCAGCCTATTTCTCCACCCGCAATTTCGACGACTATATCCTCGGCAGCCGCAGCCTGGGCCCGTTTGTTACTGCTATGTCGGCCGGCGCTTCGGATATGTCGGGCTGGCTGCTGATGGGCCTGCCGGGCGCAGTGTATTTGAGCGGCCTGAGCAAATCTTGGATTGCCATCGGCCTGATTATCGGCGCGTATCTCAACTGGCTCTTGGTGGCCGGGCGGCTGCGCGTGCACACCGAATACAACAACAACGCGCTCACCCTGCCTGATTATTTCCACCACCGTTTCGGTGCTCACGGGCAGGCAATGAAAGTGATTTCCGCGTTCATCGTTCTGTTTTTCTTCACTATTTATTGCGCCAGCGGCATTGTGGCCGGTGCACGTCTGTTCCAAAGCCTGTTTACCGACATGAGCTACACCAGCGCCATGTGGCTGGGCGCGGGCGCCACCATTGCCTACACCTTTATCGGCGGCTTCCTGGCGGTGAGCTGGACAGATACTGTACAGGCCACACTGATGATTTTCGCCCTGCTGCTCACGCCAGTGATGGTGTATTTGGGTGCGGGCGGTGCGGATGAAGTGTCCGCCATCATTCAAACTGCTGCCGCTGCCAGCGGCAAGGAATACGGCAGCCTGCTGCACGGCACGACTTTCATCGGCATCATTTCCACCGCCGCCTGGGGCTTGGGCTACTTCGGCCAGCCACACATTCTGGCGCGTTTCATGGCTGCCGAAAGCGTGAAATCGCTGGTGGGCGCGCGCCGCATCGGCATGACTTGGATGGTTTTGTGTTTGGGCGGTGCAGTGGCCGTGGGCTATTACGGTATTGCCTACTTTGGCGCTCACCCCGAGCAAGCTGCTGCCATGCAGGGTAACCATGAGCGCGTATTCATCGCCTTGTCCACCCTGTTGTTTAACCCGTGGATTGCCGGCGTGATTTTGAGCGCGATTCTGGCGGCCGTGATGTCTACCTTGTCTTGCCAGCTTTTAGTGTGTTCCAGCGCCATCACCGAAGACTTCTATAAAGGCTTCCTGCGCCCGAATGCGCCGCAGAAAGAATTGGTGTGGGTGGGTCGCGTAATGGTGCTGGCGGTGGCTGTTATTGCCATCCTGATTGCCGCCGACCCCGAAAGCAAAGTGCTGCAACTGGTGGAATTTGCCTGGGCAGGCTTCGGCGCGGCATTCGGCCCCATCGTCATCCTTTCCTTGTTCTGGAAACGCATGACCGCCAACGGCGCATTGGCAGGCATGATTGCCGGCGCTGCGGTGGTGGTGTTGTGGGTGCAGGTAGTGAATCCTGCGCTGGCCAATGCCGGCATGGCTACGCTGTATGAAATCATCCCTGGCTTCATCGCCTGCGGCCTGACTGCCGTGGCTGTATCGCTGGTTGGCAAAGCACCTTCCGAGGAAATCTGCCAACGCTTTGAAAAAGCCGATGCGGATTCCCGCGCCGCAAAATAAAGGGCGGCAAAAGGCTACCTGAAAAGTTTTCAGGTAGCCTTCAAACTGCCCGTATCAAAAGGCTTCAGGCTAGCTGAAACCGCTTCCGGCCTTTTCAGGTAGCCCTTAACCGATTAACCAACCCCCACCCCTGCCAAACATTCTTTCACATTATCCGCAGTTTGGTTTATGATGCCATTTTACCGACGTTCAAACCAAGCAGCTATTCATAACGAAACAGAGGCTACCTGAAAAGCGGTTTATCGGGCAGCCCCGCCAACCACGGAGACCAACCATGTTCCAGTTTGCCCATCCCCAACAAACCAGCCTGCGCCAAGCCGTTACCGATGCCTACCGCCGCGACGAAGTTGAAGCCGTGCAGGATATGCTCGAACGCGCCCAGATGAGCCAAGACGAGCGTACCGCCGCCGACCGGCTCGCCCGCCGGCTGGTGAAGCAGGTGCGCGAAGAGCGGCGCCGCGCCAGCGGGGTGGACGCATTGATGCACGAGTTCTCCCTTTCCAGCGAAGAAGGCATCGCCCTGATGTGTTTGGCTGAAGCCCTGCTGCGTATTCCCGATAAAGCCACCCGTAACAAACTTATCCACGACAAAATCTCCGGCGGCGATTGGAAAAGCCACCTCGGCAACAGCCCCTCTCTATTTGTAAACGCCGCCGCCTGGGGCTTACTGGTCACCGGCAAACTGGCTGTAGCCCCCAGCGGGCAGAGCCTCGGCAACGCGCTCACCCGCATCGTGAGCAAAGGCGGCGAGCCGCTCATCCTCAAGGGCGTGGACTACGCCATGCGTATGCTCGGCAAGCAGTTCGTTACCGGCCAAACCATCGCCGAAGCCCTGAAAAACGGTAAAGAACGCGAAAAACTCGGCTATCTCTATTCCTTCGATATGCTCGGCGAAGCCGCCATGACCGATGCCGATGCCGAACGCTATTATCAAGACTACGTCAACGCCATCCATGCCATCGGCCAAGATGCCGCCGGCAAAGGCATTTATGAAGGCAATGGCATTTCCGTCAAACTCTCCGCCATCCACCCGCGCTATTCCCGCGCCCAGCACGACCGCGTGATGGGCGAGCTGCTGCCGCGCCTGAAAGAATTGTTCCTGCTCGGTAAAAAATACGATATCGGCATCAACATCGACGCCGAAGAAGCCAACCGCCTCGAACTCTCGCTCGACTTGATGGAAGCCCTGGTTTCCGACCCCGACCTGGCCGGCTACCACGGCATCGGCTTCGTGGTGCAGGCTTATCAGAAACGCTGCCCCTTCGTGATCGACTATTTAATCGACCTTGCCCGCCGCAATAATCAGAAACTGATGATCCGCCTGGTGAAAGGCGCGTATTGGGACAGCGAAATCAAATGGGCGCAGGTGGACGGTATGAACGGCTATCCCACCTACACTCGCAAAGTCCACACCGACATTTCCTACCTGGCCTGCGCGCGCAAACTGCTCGATGCGCAAGATGCCGTGTTCCCGCAATTCGCCACCCACAACGCCTACACCCTAGCCGCAATTTACCAAATGGGCAAAGGCAAACAGTTCGAACACCAATGCCTGCACGGCATGGGCGAAACCCTGTACGACCAAGTAGTCGGCCCGCAGAACTTGGGACGGCGCGTGCGCGTGTATGCGCCGGTGGGCACGCATGAAACCCTGCTGGCCTACTTGGTGCGCCGCCTGCTGGAAAACGGCGCGAACACCTCGTTTGTAAACCAAATCGTGGATGAAAACATCAGCATCGATACCCTCATCCGCAGCCCGTTTGACACCCTGGCCGAACAAGGCATCCACCCCAACAACAGCCTGCCGCTGCCGCGCAATCTGTATGGCAGCGCCCGCCTCAATTCGCAAGGCCTCGACCTGAGCAATGAAAGCACGCTGCAAGAGTTGCAAACCGTTATGAACAGCACTGCCGCCATGCCCTTGCACGCCGTGCCGCTTTTGGCCGTAGCCGCCAAAACTCAGGCCGCGCATGAAGTGTGCAATCCGGCCGACCACAGCGAAGTGGTGGGCAGCGCCGCCTTCGTGGAAGCCGCCGCCGTGCCGGAAATCATCGCCGCCGCCAAAGCCGCCGAAAGCAGCTGGGCTGCCGTTTCCGCCGCCGAACGCGCCAACATGCTGCGCCGCCTGGCCGACCTGATGGAAGCGCACATGCCCGAGCTGATGGCCTTGGCCGTGCGCGAAGCCGGCAAAACGCTGAACAACGCCATCGCCGAAGTGCGCGAAGCTGTGGATTTCTGCCGCTACTACGCCGACGAAGCCGAACACACGCTACCTGAAAACAGCCAAGGCGTGGGCACCATCGTCACTATCAGCCCGTGGAACTTCCCGCTGGCCATCTTCACCGGCGAAGTGGTGGCCGCATTGGCCGTAGGCAACACCGTGGTGGCCAAACCCGCCGAACAAACCAGCCTGATCGCCTACCGCGCCGTGCAGCTGATGCACGAAGCCGGCTTTCCGCGCAACGTGCTGCAGCTTGTGCTTGGTGCGGGCGATGTGGGCGCTGCCCTCACGCAAGACGAACGCATCAACGGCGTGGTGTTCACCGGCTCTACCGAAGTGGCCCGCCTCATTAACCAATCGCTTGCCCGCCGCAGCGGCCAACCCGTGCTGATCGCCGAAACCGGCGGCCAGAACGCCATGATTGTGGACAGCACCGCGCTGGCCGAACAAGTATGCGTTGACGTGCTCGCCTCCGCCTTCGACAGCGCCGGCCAGCGTTGCTCCGCCCTGCGTATTTTGTGCGTGCAGGAAGACGTGGCCGACCGCATGGTGAACATGATTCGCGGCGCGATGGACGAATTGCGCGTGGGCAACCCCGCCGAGCTGAGCACCGATATCGGCCCGGTAATCGATGCCGAAGCGCAGGCCAATCTGCAAAGCCACATCGACCGCATGAAAGGCATCGCCAAATCCAGCCATCAAATCAGGCTACCTGAAAATGCCGATAACGCCACCTTCATCGCGCCCACCCTGTTTGAATTGAACAATTTGAACGATTTGCAGCGCGAAGTGTTCGGCCCGATCCTGCACGTTATCCGCTACCGCGCCGACGAGCTCGACCAGCTCATCGACCAAATCAACGCCAAAGGCTACGCCCTCACCGGCGGTATCCACAGCCGCATCGACGGCACGGTGGAACACATCCGCAGCCGCATCGAAGCCGGCAACCTTTATGTGAACCGCAACATCGTCGGTGCCGTGGTAGGCGTGCAGCCCTTCGGCGGCCACGGCCTCTCCGGCACCGGCCCCAAAGCCGGCGGCCCCTTCTACCTGCAACGCCTCAGCCGCCTCAACAGCTGGCGCACGCCCCCGCTCACCCGCAGCGGCCAGGCCGACGAAGACGCGCTCAACCGCCTGCAAAGCCTGCTGCAAAGCCTGCCGCTCACCCAAGAACAGAAACTGGACTTGGCCGGCAGCCTCGGCCGCGCCCGCGTACACACCCTGCGCCAAGCCGAGCAAGTGTTGCGCGGCCCCACCGGCGAACACAACGTGTTGAGCTGGCAGGCGCCCAAACGCGTATGGCTCTATGGCGGCAGCCTGCCGCAAGCCTTCGCTGCCTGGGTTGAGCTTGCCGGCTCCGGCATCACCGCCCTCGTGTCCGACCAGCATCCCTTGGCCGCCTATGCCGAACAGGCTGCCGACCTGCTGGAAACCTCCGCCACTCCGGCTTCCGCCGGCATCAGCCACGTGGTTGCCCTGGAAGAATTGCCGGTGGAACTCAAACAGACACTGGCCGGCAGCGACGGCGCACTGGTGCGCATCATCAACGCCCAACACGGCGTGGACGTGCTGCAGCTGTTTGAAGAAACCTCCTGCAGCATCAACACCACCGCCGCCGGCGGCAACGCCCACCTGATGGCCGCAGGCGATTAAACCAGCGTTTGTGTAGGCAATGAAAAGGCTACCTGAAACTTTCAGGTAGCCTTTATTACTGTGCAAATGGGAATGGAGCAAGGCAGTAAGCCTCAGATAATACAGCTAGAGCAACCAAGCGAGCCAAGGCACTAGCATTCTTATTTTAATTCGCTATATTGAAAGAATCGAATGCTTTGCCGGATATTAAGCATCCAACCCAGATAAGAAAAAGGCTACCTGAAAACGCAGCGCAACAAAGCTTCTGCGAAGCTAAAAGTTTCAGGTAGCCTTTCCATTGTGCTATGCACCAAATCAATTCTGCCGCCGCTTTTCCCACAATTTCATCAGCGGCAACACCACCGCGCAGGCAACCGCGCCCACGACGAGGCCGGTGATTAGGTAGGCAAGCGTGCTGGTGAGGCCGCTGTCCCAGTGGTGTTCGTGCAGCCAATGGTGCAGCGCACCCCAATTGTGGGCAAAAATGCCGCCGCCCACGAGGAACATGGCCAGCGTGCCGATGATGCTGACGCCGCGCATAAACCACGGCATAAACAAAATAATGGCTTTGCCTACGGCGGCGGTGGCCGGGCGGCGCATCAGGGCGAAGCCGAAGTCGTCGGCCTTCACAATCAGCGCTACGATGCCATACACAAATATGGTGAGCCCGATGCCGATGAGCAGCAGGCTGATGATTTGGGTGGTGAGGCTGGATTCGGCCACCACGCCCAGGGCGATGATGACGATTTCGGCGGAGAGGATGAAGTCGGTGCGGATGGCGCCTTTGATTTTGGCGTTTTCGTCTATCAATTCGTCGGGCACGCTGTGGGCGCTGCCGTCGCGGCGGTGCATCAGCTTGTGCAGCAGTTTTTCCACGCCTTCGAAACACAAATAGCCGCCGCCGAGCATTAAGAGCGGCGTAATCAGCGCGGGCGCGAACACGGAAAGCAGCAGGGCGGCGGGAATCAGAATCAGCTTGTTCACCAGCGAGCCCTTGGCCACCGCCCACACGATGGGCAGCTCGCGGTCGGCGCGCACGCCGGTTACCTGGTTGGCATTGAGCGCCAAATCGTCGCCCACCACACCGGCGGTTTTTTTGGCGGCCACTTTGGTCATCAAGGCCACGTCGTCGAGCACGGAGGCGATGTCGTCGAGCAGGGTGAGGAGGGAGGAGAAAACCATTTTGAATCCTTGTGATATAAATTTCAGGTAGCCTTTTGGTCATGGCGGAAGGCTACCTGAAAATCCTTATGCTGTTGCTTTTGGGCGTGTTGGGCTGGAATACGGCGGCATTATAGCCAAATTGCTTATTTCCTCATACGGCGTCGGCTCGCCTTGCCGTACTGCCTGCGGCTTGCCGCTTTGCCCCGTGCTTAATTTTTGCCCGACGGGGTTAAAAATGCAGTTGCTACTCGCTAGTTTAAATGATCGGGTAAGGGAAACCCAAGATTTTTGTCCCCATACCAAGATAAATCTTCCTTTTTCCAATAATCTGTGTGAGACAGGATAACACCGAGTTTGATCATGGCTAAATAGCTTGCAGCATATCTTCACCGATTACCCTGCCCTCATCCAAATAATCATGTTTGCTTATTTTATATTGGCAAATATATGCCTTGTATTCGTCGGAAAAAATGGGCTGATGCAAGGTAATCTCAACAGCTTCGCCAGTTCCTGTACGTAATTCTCTATATCCTATGATTCTATGCATACATTCACCATAAGGGCACGTTGGAACAAAAGGCTACCTGAAAAATGGAAATCCGGTTTCAGGTAGCCTTTATCGTGCGGGCTTATTCGGGCTTGGCTTTCACCGCCATCAATGTGTGCAGGCGGCGGTTGTCGGCGCGGGCCACGGTGAATTGCAGCGGGCCGATAACGGCTTTTTCGCCGCGCACGGGCAGGTGGCCAAGCTCTTTAATCACCAGCCCGCCGATGGTGTTCACTTCTTCGTCGCTGTAGTCCGTGCCGAAGAATTCGTTTACGTCTTCGATTTCGGTAACGGCGTTGATGCGCCAGCGGTCGGGGGAAACGGCGAAGATATTATCCGCGCTGTCGTCTTCGTCGAACTCGTCTTCAATGTCGCCCAAAATCTGCTCGATTACATCCTCCAGCGTTACCAGGCCGCTGATGCTGCCGTATTCGTCCACCACCACGGCCAGGTGGTTGTGCATATCGCGGAACTCTTTAAGCAACACGTTCAACGGCTTGCCCTCGGGCACAAACACGGCCGGGCGCAGCACGTTTTCGAGCTTGAACTGTTCGGGATTGAGGGTGTATTTGAGCAGGTCTTTGGCGTGCAGGATGCCGAGCACGTTGTCTTTGTCGTCGGCAATCACGGGGAAGCGGGAGTGGGTGGTGCCCACCACATAGGCGATGATGCGGCTGATGCTGTCGCCGGCCTTCACCACGTCCATCTGGGCGCGGCTGATCATGGCGTCGCGCACTTCCAGCCCGCGGAAATCAATGATTTTTTCCAGCCATTGCTGGGTGTCTTCATCGAAGATTTTCTGTTCGCGCGCTTGGCGCAGCAGGACGAGTATGTCTTCGGGGGAATCGGGGCCGTCGCCGGCGAGGCGGCCGAACAGCCGTTCAAAAAATCCGGGCTTGGCCGGGTGGTCGTCCATTTCAGTCTGCATCCTGTGCGTAGGGGTTGGGGTATCCTAACTGATTCATCAGGCGGATTTCAAGTGCCTCCATGGCTTCGGATTCATCGGGCTCGATGTGGTCGTATCCCATCAGGTGCAACACGCCGTGCAGGGTGAGGTGGGCAAAGTGTGCTTCTAGGGTTTTGTCCTGTTCGGCAGCCTCGCGCGCCACCACCTGCGGGCAGATAACCAGGTCGCCGCGCAAAACAGGCATGCTACCTGAAAGCCCGGCCAAAGCGGCCTGCTCGCCTTCATCCAGCGCAAAGCTGAGCACGTTGGTGGCGTAGTCTTTTTGGCGGTAGTCGCGGTTGTAGGCGCGGGCGGTTTCTTCATCGAGCAGCAGCAGGCCGATTTCGGCACGGCGGTACTGCGATTTCAGGGCCTGCCATGCCCAGCGGCGGAATTGCGCCTCACTCGGGCTGCCGGGCAGCCGGGCTTGGTCAGCAAAATACAGCTGCAGGCGTTGGCGTAACAGGGCGGGAAAGGGATAACGTTTGGCGGTTTTCATGGTTTGGTTTGAATTGGAAAACGGGCGCTATTATAGCGGGAAAGGCTACCTGAAAACCCGGAAATGCGTTTTCAGGTAGCCTCTATTTTATGCCAAACCGCACACTAGCATTCTGCCTTTGCCGCTGCTGCCGCCCGCTTCAATTCGGCAGCCAGCTTGCTTTTCTCTTCCTTGTTCAAGCCTGCTACCGCCAGCAGCTTTCTATCCAGCGCCACCGGCACGCCGCCGCCATTGGGCACGAAAGCCAGCAGGTAGTGCTGCCCGCCGGGGGTTTGAAACGTCCAAGCACGGTTTTCCTGTTTGCCGAAGCTGAGGCCGATCTTATGGGTTTTGCCGTCGATTTCCGCTTGATATACCGCGTCTTTACCCGCATTGCCGGTACTCAGGCAGGGCACGGCGGCCAGCTGCCAAGGCTGGGCTTCGGGTCGGTTGATGGCAGCCAAAATCCGGCGGTAGCGCGGCACACGCACTAGCGCAACATAAAACGCAGCGCCAATCATCAACAGCCCCAGCCCGCCAAGCAGCAGCACACCCATACTGCGGTTGCCCACTTTTTCCACCGCCACATCCAGCGTCAGGCGCGAGGGATCGTTGGCGTCGGCCACTGCGCGGGCATAAATATCGCCGCCAGTACCGAAAAAGCTAAAGGATTTTTTCACCGTATGATCGCGGTATGTGATGGTAGTTTTGCAGCTGGTGAAGATGGATTTGCGAGTGCTGCATTCACCATCGATCCGCGCATTTACTGGCACAGCGTGTTGGCCGATTTGGTAGTCTTGATAGATTTCGGTGGCAACATGACTCTGCCACGCAACAAATATTGCGCCAACCGGCAGTATCAACAACAACGCCACCAAAGCCATTATAATCGGCCGATGCGGCCCGATGCCGCGCATTTTAAAGGGCTTAACCGGCATGGAAAAAGGTAGAATGTGCATTAAGTGATTCTCCTCGAAAAATAAACGGCACTATACCGAAGCAGCTTTCTCCATACAAGGTAGCTAAAGCTGTATGGCAGGAATATTTAATCTATAGCTGAAATATTTATTTCAGCTATAGATTAATTTTTAGGTAGCCTTTAAACAGGAAGCGTGATGCGCAAAGGCTACCTGAAAATCTTAAAACACGCAGATAGCCTATCGACATAGCAACGCCCATCGATCACGCAAAAAAGCTGCCGGGATACCGGCAGCTTTTGCATTGCAATCAGGCAAAGTAATTAATACATGCCTTCGCGCTCTTCGCGAGTGCTGATGTAGATATTTTTCACCTGGGTGTAGGCTTCGAGCATCATTTTGTGGGTTTCGCGGCCGATGCCGGAAGTTTTGTAGCCGCCGAAGGGGGCGCCGGCGGGCAGGCGGTTGTAGCAGTTCACCCACACGCGGCCGGTTTCCAGGGCGCGGGATACGCGCAGGGCGCGGTTGATGTCGCGCGTCCACACGCCGCCGCCGAGGCCGTATTCGCTGTCGTTGGCCAGCTGGATAACTTCTTCTTCGGTTTTGAATTTAATCATGGTGGCTACCGGGCCGAAGATTTCTTCTTGGGCGATGCGGCTGTTGTTGCTGTCGGCAGCAATCAGGGTGGGCTCAACAAATTCGCCTTTGCCCAGCTCGCCTTCTACTTTTTTACCGCCGGTAATGATGCGGCAGCCTTCTTGTTCGCCGATTTGCACATACTTCAGGATGGTGTTGAGCTGGCCGGCGTTCACTTGGGCGCCCATTTGGGTGTCGTCTTCCCAAGGCAGGCCGACTTTCACTTTCTTGAACTCTTCAGACAGGGCGGCTACGAATTTGTCGTAAATGCCTTCCTGCACGAAAATGCGCGAACCGGCACAGCACACTTGGCCTTGGTTGAACAAAATACCTTTTTGCGCGCCTTCCAAGGCTTTGTCGAAAGGCATGTCGTCGAAGAAGATGTTGGCAGATTTGCCGCCCAATTCCAGAGTAGAAGGAATCAGCAGCTCGGCAGCGGCGATGCCCACGCGGCGGCCCACTTCGGTGGAGCCGGTGAAGGCGAGCTTGTTGAAGCCTTTGTGGTGCAGCATGTATTCGCCGGATTTGCTGCCTTTGCCGGTAATCACGTTGAGCACGCCTTTGGGCAGCAGGTGGTTTACTTTTTGGGCAAAGGAGAGCAGGCTCAGTGAGGTGCTGGAAGAGGGGTGGATAACGATGGTGCAGCCAGCGGCCAGCGCGGGAGCAATTTTCCAGGCAGCCATGAGGAAGGGGAAGTTCCACGGAATGATTTGGCCAACCACGCCGATGGGCTCGCGCAATACGATGGAGAGATCTTCTTCATCCAGTTGGTTGGCGCTGCCTTCTTCGCCGCGAATTACGCTGGCGAAATAGCGGAAGTGGTCGGAGGCCAATGGAATGTCGGCAGCGCGGGTTTCACGGATGGGTTTGCCGTTATCGAGCGTTTCCTGCAGGGCGAAAAGTTCGGCATTCTCATCAATCACATCGGCAATTTTGTTCAGAATGGCGGCGCGCTCGGCGGTGGTGGTTTTGCGCCAGGTTTTAAACGCAGCCTGTGCAGCGGCCACAGCGGCATCCACACCGGCGTCGGTGGCGTCGGTGAATTTAGCCAAGAGCTCGCCGTTGGCGGGGTTGTGCGATTCCAGCAGATTGCCGGGCTTTGTCCACTCGCCATTGATGAGCAGACCGTATTCGCGGTCGAAAACGTTCAGATTTTTAGCCATTTCGTTGGTTCTCCTAAACAATAGTATGGGGCTGGCCGCCCCATTTCCGATAACATAGACAGCATCCTGTGATGCTGTGCGTGCAGCATATTCTTTTTTTTTAAGCCTTTCAAGGATACATCTTGCCAAAGTAGGTTTGTTTACAGATTAAAGGCTACCTGAAAGTGCAGCTTCAACGAGGTTAAAACCGTCACTTGCTACCACTTTCAACGCAGGGTTTGCATTGGTTGCCGTCTGGGATGAAAATCGCGGTATAATAAAGGTATAACAAGCCTGCTGCCAAGGCAGTGAGTAGGCGAACACATCAGGTTGGAACCAGTTTTTTGTTGCCGCAGAAGCGGAGGAGGATAAACAATGCAAACGATTAAAAAAATTGATGCTGCAGCCCTACGTGCGTTCACCGAGGCCGCCTTTAAGGCTTACGGCTTCGTGCCGGAAGAAGCGGCGCAGATTACCGATGTGCTGGTAGCCGCCGACCTCTGCGGTGTGGACACGCACGGTTCGCAGCGGCTGGAAATGTACCGTCAGCACATCAATGGTGGCTTCGTACACATTGGCGCCAAACCGGAAACTGTGTTTGAAACGCCCGTATCGGCAGTAGTGGACGGCCACGCCGCCATGGGGCAGCTCGTATCGCGCTATGCCATGCAGATTGCCATCGACAAGGCCAAACAAAACGGCATCGGCATGGTGTCGGTGCGCAATTCCAACCACTACGGCATCGCCGCCTACTACAGCAGCATGGCCGCCAGCCAAGGCCTAGTGGGCATTTCCATGACTAACTCCTTCCCCATCGTGGTGCCCACCTACGGCCGCACCCCGATGATGGGCACCAACCCCATCGCCGTGGCCATTCCCGCCAGCCCGACCGATTTCAGCCTCGATGCCGCCACCTCTGTGGTTGCTTTCGGCAAACCCGAGGTATACCTCAAAAAAGGCTTAACCGCTCCGCTTGGCTGGGCAATTAACAGCCAGGGCGTGGACGAAACCGACCCGCAGATTATTGTGGAATGCGTGCGCCAAGGGCTGGGCGGTGGCATGTATCCCTTGGGCGGCAGCAGCGAGCTGTTTGGCAGCCACAAAGGCTATGGTTATGCCGTGCTGGTGGAATTCTTCTCCGCCTGCCTCTCGCAAGGCACCACTTCCAACCACACCATGAAAAACAGCCATGCCGGCATCTGCCACTATTTCGCTGCCTTCAACCCGGAAATCTTCGGCGATGCCCAAGCTATCCGCAGCCATTTCAGCGCCTACCTGCAAGAGCTGCGCGAATCGGCAAAAGCCGCCGGCCAAGAGCGGATTTACATCCACGGCGAAAAAGAAGCCGAATGCTGCCGCGAACGCAAACAAAGCGGCATCCCCATCCTGCCCAAAACGCTGGACGAAATGCGCCGCTTGGCCGAAGAACTTGGACTGCCGTTTGAGTGGTAGGGCTTCGATACGGCAGTAATCAAAGGCTACCTGAAAAACTTTCAGGTAGCCTTTTAGCGTTTGCCTGCTAGGACTGGTTGGCCAAATCTTTTTCAATCTTATCCAGCAGCGCGGTGCAGCAGGCGGTGAGGATGCGGCGGGTTTCGTTGAAGTTGCCGGTGTACCACGGGTCGGGAACGTGGCTGTAACCGCTATCGGGCAGAAGGTCGGTAATCTTGAAGATTTTGCCGGGGTGGCGGCCGAAGCGTTGTTCCAGCTCGGCCAGGTTGTTGTCGTCCATGGCCAGCAGGTAGTCGAAATCGGCCAAATCCTGCGCGCGTACGCGGCTGCTCACAAAGCCGCTGCTGTCGATGCCTTCGGCGGAGAGGATTTCCAGGCTGCCGCAGTGCATGCCTTCGCCATCGTGCCAGCCAGATGTGCCCGCACTGGCGGTGTGCACCGGCAGGCCGCGGGCGGCAGCCGTGCTGCGGCAGAGATATTCGGCCATCGGCGAGCGGCAGATATTGCCCAGGCAAACGAACAAAACCTTAACGGGGCGTTCCATAAGGCTACCTGAAAATTAAATTGCCGCAATAAACAAAGCCACGATGCACAGCAGGTTCACGCCGAACATGGCCGAACGCAGCGTGGCTTTATCGTTGATATAGCAATAGATAAAGGCGATGCGGCTGGCCACGAAGAGCAGCGCCCAGAAGTTGATGGTGAACTGGGCGGCGTTGCCGGTAACGTGGGCGATGATCACGGCGGCGGCAAACGGCGGGAAGATTTCGTAGCTGTTTTGCTGCGCCGCATCGGCGCGGGCGGCCTTGCCTTGGGCATGAGCCAGGAAGGCGCGCGGGTTGTGGTTGTCGGCCGGGGAAAAGCCGGCGCGGTATTTGGCATAGGCGGCGCAGAAAATGGGCAGGAAAATGGCGAAGAAGATGCACCAGTAGGCTAAAGTCATGATGTGTTTGCTCCTAAATAGGGCTAAAGCGCTTATTTTTTCCCGCCGGCACTACTACCCAGCAGGAGGAACATTGCTTCAGCCGTAATTGGTTGGAAAGATTGGTTTTGTGAGAGGCGTGATTATACACGGGTGCAAGACAGATGGGCTGTTTCCGGCAGCAGGCCGCGGCATGGGGTGCCGCAATGCTGGCAGGCTACCTGAAACTTGAGCTGCGCAGAAACTGTGCGGGGCTGCGTTTCAGGTAGCCTCTTTCACATCGGGGAACACCAGCCGCGCTTCCATGCCGTTTTCGCGGTTGGCGAGCATCAGGCGGCCGTGGTGCAGGCGCATGATTTCGGTGGTGAAACTCAAGCCCAGCCCGCTGCTGCGGCTGCCGTCGGTGCGGGGGAGCGAGTAGAAGCGTTGGGGGATTTTGGCCAGCGCGTAATCGGGAACGGGGCTGCCTTGGTTGTAAACCGCCAGTTCGGTGCGGTTTCGGCTGCGGGTGAGACTGAGGCGGATTTCGCTGCCGGTTTCGGCAAAATCAATGGCGTTGTAAAGCAGGTTGTCGATGGCTTGGCGCAGCAGCAGCGGATCGCCTTGGATAGCACGGGGCGGGCAGTTGAGGGCGATGTGCAGCTGTTTGGCTTGCAGGGCGGCGCGGCTTTCTTGGGCGGCTTGGGCGGCGAGATGGGCCAAATCGACGGTTTGGGTATCGTTCAGGCTGTCGCGGTTTTCCAGGCGGGCGAGTTCGAGCAGGCGGGCGATGAGTTACTTTTGTTTTTCGGTGTTGCGGCGGATGCGGTCGAGCAGCTGCTGCTGGTTGGGGCTGAGGGGGCTGTCTTGCAGCAGCTCGAGGGCGGCCTGCTGGGCGGTGAGCGGGGTTTTGAGTTCGTGGGTGAGGCCTAAGACATAATTTTCAATGTGTTGGCGGTGGTCGAGTTCGTCGCGCAGGTGGGCGACGGCGTGGACGAGGCGGTAGAGGTAGTTGTCGCCGAATTGCGGTGGCGGGGCGGTTGGCGGCCATGGCTTCGGCATAACGGCGGATGCGGTTGATGCTGTGGGCAAGCCACCAGGCAAGCGCGCCGAGCACGAGCAGGCTGGCAGTGAGCAGGAGCAGGATGCCGAGCAGGACGAAGAAAAGACGGATGCTGAGGTGTTTGAAATATTTAAGAATGGGATTGGCTGAATGGATATGGTTGCGTGGCCTGATATTGAGTCGGGCGGTGTTTCAATTTCGTTGCGTTTCGCTTTCAGGTAGCCTGAAAAGTGTGTGTGATTAAGTCGGGCTTTCGCGCTTGGAGGCCGTCTGAAAAGGAGGTTAGCGATAACTGATGACTATCCTTGAGCTTGCCGGATTTTCAGGTAGCCTCTTTATCATACATTTCCCGCAATACTTCCGTCAGCCAGTCGAATACCTTTAACACGCGCCCGGAAGTTACTGTGCGTTGCGGGCGGTAGATGTAGAGTTGCCACGGGCGGCGCGGGATTTCGGGAAAGAGTTCCACCAGTTCGCCGTTTTGCAGGTGGATTCGGCACAGATGTTCCGGGATATAGGCGGCAACGCTGCCTGCCAGTGCGGCGGCGAGTTCGTTGGCAGGGTCGTCTGTGATGAAACGGATGTTTTTTGGAAAAACGTGCATTTCTGAGTTGAGCGGCCAGCCCCACGGGCGGTTGGTGTTGGCGTTAATGAGCGACGATGCAGGAAAACGGCCGGTTAATTCGTCTAGGCTTTGCGGCGTGCCGTGGCGGGCGAGATAGGCGGGGGAGGCGACGATTTTGTCGGTGGTGTCGCAGATTTTGCGGACAATCATCAAATCTTCCGCCTGTGTGCCGATGCGGATGCCGATGTCGAGTTGGTTTTCCACCGCGTTAAGTTTGGCGTTGTTGCTGCGCCAATCGATATGAAGTTCGGGATAGTCGGCGCATTTTTCCAGCAGGCGGGTGAGTATGCGGTTGTTATCGTTCCACTGCGGTACGGTAATGCGGACAATGCCGCGTATCTCGTCTTTTTCTTTGGCGGCAGAAAACAGGTTTTCGCTGTCGGCAAGGAGCTGCTGGGCACGCGGCAGGAAGGCTGCGCCAAACTCGGTCAGGTGGATATTGCGTGTGTTGCGGGTAAAAAGCTGTTCGCCGAGGTGTTGTTCCAATTCGGCAATCACACGCGTTACCACCTGCGGCGAAACGGACAGGCGCAGCGCGGTCTCGCGGAATTGCAGGGTCTCGGCGGCGGAGCAGAAGTGTTTTAGGGCGTTGAGTTTATCCATTTTGATTTCAAGAGATTGGTTCAGGCCGTCTGAAAACCTTTTCAGGCAGCCTGCACCTTAATTGTTCCAAATTTTAGAATTAACAATTCAGATTTTATTCATTGTTTGCAAATCAGTCCATCCCTATAATGCACTCCTTCGATAAGCAAATAACGGAGCAACCCCATGAAAAATCAAGCTAAAAAATCATTCCTGAAAACTGCTGCCGCAGCCGCCGTTGCATTGACTTTGTCCGCCCCTGCGCTGGCAGACGTATCCATTACCCCGATGAAAGGAGTTTAAACCATGCAGCTTACCCAAGAATGGGACAAAATTTTCCCCCTGTCCAATAAAGTGGAGCACCACAAAGTTACCTTCCGCAACTGCTACGGTATTACATTGGTTGGTGATTTATATGTGCCGAAAAATATCCGTTCAGGTCAGAAACTGCCCGCAATTGCGGTGGCCGGCGCGTTCGGCGCGGTGAAGGAGCAATCCAGCGGTTTATATGCCCAAGCGATGGCAGAACGTGGTTTTGTAACCTTGGCATTTGACCCGTCCTACCTCGGTGAATCCGGCGGCGAACCGCGCAATATGGCCTCGCCCGACATCAATACCGAAGATTACAGCGCTGCTGTCGATTTTCTCGGCCTGCAAAACTTCGTGAACCGCGATGAAATCGGCATCTTGGGCATCTGCGGCTTGGGCGGCATGGCACTGAACGCGGCGGTATCCGACACGCGCATTAAGGCCGTCGCCACCAACACCATGTACGACATGACCCGCGTGATGGCCAACGGCTACGAAATCAACATGAAGCAGAACGCACAAGGCAGCTACGACCGCGCCCAGCCGCAAATGAATGTCGAAGCGCGCTACCAAACGAAAGTGCAATTGAACAACGGCCGCTGGGAAGCCGCGCAAAACGGCTACGCCACTCTTTCGCCCGCCAACAACCTTGACCCGGCAAAAGACATCACCGCCGACACGCCGAAATTCATCGCCGAATATGCCAATTTCTACCGCACCAAACGCGGCTTCCATCCCCGCGCTGTGAATTCCAATCCGCAAGGTTCGTGGGCAAACACAGTGCCGCTGGCATTCATCAATATGCCCATCCTGCAACGTGCCGGCGAATTGCGCACCCCCGCTTTAATCGTACACGGTGAAAAAGCTCACTCACGCTATTTCAGCGAAGACATGTTCAAATCTCTGGGCAGCAAAAACAAAGAGCTGTACATCGTGCCGGGTGCGAACCACACGGATTTGTATGACAACACTCGAGGCAAGATTCCGTTTGATAAGTTTGAGCAGTTCTTTAAAGCAAATCTGCATTAAGGTCGTCTGAAAGGCTACCTGAGAGCATAAAAGCAGCCTGCACTTTGTTTGAAGAATGCAGGCTGCATTTTATTTTTCAGACGGCCTTTTCGAGGTTGGAGGTCGTCTGAAAAATAAAATGCGGCGGCTGTTTCAAGCAGGTTTGCGGAAGGTAATGCAGTAAAAGCGGTTGTTCCACAGCAGCCGCGTTTTCTTTTCCTGTACGGTTTCGGGAATGCAGTTTTCGATTTGTGTCAGGTCGAAATCGGTGTCTTGGAAATAGCTCCGCGTGAATAGGCTTTTTTTGTATTGTTGTTGGATGAAGTCGGTGGTTTCGTCTGCAATCATGATTTTGGTGCCGGGCTTGGCGACGCGCAGCATTTCGTTGATGGCTTTTTGTTTGTCGCTGAAAAAATTGATGCCGCCCACATGGAATACGACGTCGAACATATTGTCGGCAAAGGGTAAATCTTCGGCGTTGCAGTGTACCAAGTCCAAGCCTGCCGCTTTTTTCTGCCACACGTCGCGGCAGCGTTCCAACATGCCGAGCGACAGGTCGGCACCGGTCAAGTCCAGCGCGGCGGGGTCGATGTTGGCGGGCAGGTGGTTTAAATCGGTACCTGTGCCGATGGAGACGTAGAGGGCGGTGCAATCCTGCCGCCATTCCAGTTCGCCCATCAGGCTGCGCCGTGTCTCGTTGATGCTGTTGCCGTATCTGAGGCGGGCTATCCAGCGTTCGCCGAAATCGTACCAACGGGCGAGGTGGTTGTACATTTTCATGTATTTGGCGTTGTCGCCCGTTACGTTGTCGGAATCGAGGCACAGCAGGATGCCGTCTTGTTCGGGTGGAAGCGGGTTTTGTAAGGCGGGTTTGAGTTTTTGGATGAGCTTGGCGGAAGGCATGGCGTTACTCCTGTGGATGGTTGCGACAGCTTGAAAGGCCGTCTGAAAACCGTACTTCAGGTTTCGTTAAAACTGTACCCCAGCCCGTGATGGGTACGGATGTGTTCGTCGGCGATGCCGGCTGCGCGCAGTTTGTGGCGCAGGGCGCGGATGTGGGTGTTGATGGTGTGGGGGTCGGAGGGGCGGTTGCCGCCGAACATGGCGGTGAGCAGTTCTTCGCGGCTGAACACGCGGCCGGGGCGGTGAAGCAGGGTGCGCAGCAGGCGGTATTCGCCCTGCGTGAGCGGCAGTTCGCGCCTTTGGTGGCGGATGCCGCAGCCGACTTAGCGGGCGATGTTGCCGCGCATCACTACGCGGGCGTGGAAAGTGCCCACTTCGCAATCGTACTGCCCGCCACGCAGCACTTGGCGGTTGTAGTAGCTGTGGAAGTTGCTCACGCGGCTGCCGCCACGGGCTTGGGCGGTTTCCTGGAATTTATGGGCAGCGTTGATAAAGGCGCGTTCGCAGGCGGCTTCGTCGGATTTGTTGGAAGCATTGGCTGCCTGACGGGTAGACAAATTGGCCTGAATCACACGGCCGCCGCCACTGAAGCTCACCGGCACGCTGGGGTTGAGCAGGCTCTTGGCTTCTTCGGAAGCCAGCACAGCACGACCGTTGCAGCGATATACCACTTTGCGGCCGCCGCGGTTGGGGTCGTCGTCGCGCAGCAGGCGGCATACGCGGCCGGTGGTTTGGCTGGTGGCATGGGCGCTGTTGCGGCCGCTATCGCGGCGGGCTTCAGTGCGGCTGCCTTGATTGCCTGCGTTGTCTGGCGCGCGGTTGTTTTGGCAGCCGGCCAGGCCGAAAGCGGCTACAATTGCAGCCGCCAGCATGATTTGGCGAGATTTCATATTTGCTCCCTTTTTAAGCTGGGTTGGAAAACCGAAAATCCACGGCCAAGCAGCCGCGATTTCACAGAGTTTAAAGTATATTAAAAAACCTTGCCTATGCCTACCCGCCTGCCGCCGCCACACCCCCTCCACCTCTATTTGGCCGCGCCCGACTGCGCCGAGCACTACCATGCCGAGCTGCTGGATGCGGCCGACTGCGCCCACCTTGTGCGCTACCCTGCCCGTGCGGTGCAAACCGGCTGGCAGGTGAGCCGTTTTCTCAAGCAGCAGGCGGCGGCCGACGGGTTTTCAGGTAGCCCGAATTATTCGGGCAGCCTCAGCCACAGCGGCGGCCATGCCGTGCTGGCAGTGCCGTCTGCCGATTTTCCCGTGGGCGTGGATTTGGAACGGCTGCGCCCGCGCCGTTTCGATGCCTGGCCGGATTGGGTGCTGCATGCCGACGAAGCGAGCTGGCTGCAACAGCATGCCGAATTGGCCGATTATTATGCTTTGTGGACGCTGAAAGAAGCCTTGCTCAAGGCCACCGGGCAGGGCCTGGCGGAGATGCCGCAAACCGGATTGCGGCCAAACGGGGACGGCGGGCGGCTCTGCGCAGGCGACCGCCTTTGGCAGGGCGCGGTGTTTCTGTTGGACGGAGCTTGGCTGTGCGGCGTGGTGTGGCCGCAGGAAGTGGCGGCGGAATGGGCTTGGCACGGCTTCGGCGAATGGCAGGCGGTGGAAAAGCAGCTGCTTTATCGTTTTGTTTAGCCGCTTGTGGGCTTTCAGGTAGCCTCAAATTCGCGAGCCGCCAAGATGGAAACTTCAGAAATAAAGGCTACCTGAAACTTTTCTTTTCGCAGAACCGCCGCCACATTTTTCCGCCCGCCGGCCAGATGCCCGAGTGCTGCTTTCTTGTTATAATGCGCCACCTTAACAGCTCTTAACAGGCCGCCGGCTTTTAAAAAGGCTACCTGAAAGCAAAGCTTCAGCGCAGTTAAAACGCAGCCTCAACGAAGTTAAACCATGACCGCCGATTTCCGCCTCCGCTTTTCTATCCAAAGCTGGCACGCCGCCTCCACCCGCCTGCACACAGGCGAAGACTGGGCGACGTGGGCATCTGGCCGCTTAAACGCCGCCGATTTGCCCGACACGCCGCCGAAGGTGGATTTCCTGCCCGCCATGCAGCGGCGGCGGCTCGGCCTCTCGGCGCGGCTGCTGTTTGCGGCGGCGCATCCGCTGTTGGCGGAAGGCGAATCCTGCCCGCTGGTGCTCGCCTCGCACGACGGCGAAATCAACCGCAGCTTCGGCTTGTGGACCACGCTGTTGCGCGACAACGAAGTTTCCCCCACTTCCTTCGGCCTTTCCGTACACAACGCCCTGGCCGGGCAGTGGTCGATGCTGCGCGGCGACATGAGCGAATACACCGCGCTTTCGGTGCGGCAGAGCGGTTTGGAAAGCGCCGTGCTCGAGGCCGCCGGCCTGCTGGCCGATGGGGCGGAGCGCGTGTTGGCGGTGGTGGTGGACGAACCCTTACAGGCGCAATACCCCGCCGCACCGGCCGAACGCGCGCCCTTCGCCCACGCGCTCGCGCTGCTGCTCACCGCCGGCGAAGAGTGGGAACTTTCCTCTGCCGCGCCCGATGCCGGCGGTACGGCAAACTGCGGCTATTGGGGCGCGCTCGAATGGCTGCGGCAACAGCACTCAGGCAGCCGCCAGTGGATAAACCGTTATGCAGACAAGGCTTGGCAATGGCAGCGGCTTACCCCTTGAGCGCCCGTTTAAACCGCCTGTGGCGATTGCTGGCCACCGGGCTGGGCTTCGTGTTTTTCGGTGTGTTCGGCGTGCTGCTGCAAATCGTGCTGCTGCCCTGGCTATGCCGCCCATCGCCCACTTTGGCGCAGCAAAAGCAGGCGCGGCGCGTGGTTACGCGCACTTGGCTGTGGTTTAGCTATTATTTGATGCGCTCGGGCATTTTGAGCGCGGAATTTGAAGGCTTCGAGTGGCTAGGCCGCCCCGGCCAGCTGATTTTGGCCAACCATCCCTCGCTGCTCGATGTGGTATTCCTGCTCGGCCGCGTGCCCGAAGCCAACTGCATCGTGAAAGCCGATTTGCAGCGCAATCCGGCCATGGCTGGGCAAATCCGCGCCTGCGGCTACCTGCCCAATCAGGAAGATTTGGATTTTGTCGATGCAGTGCACGAAGTTTTGCAGCAGCAATGCCTGTTGGTATTCCCCGAAGGCACGCGCACCGGCTGGGATGGTGTGGTGAAATTTCATCGCGGCGCAGTATCCATCGGCCTCAGAAGCGCGCAGGTCATCACCCCCGTAGTGATTAAAATGCAGCCGCCAAACTTCAAAAAAGGCCAGCCGTGGTACAAAATCCCGCTGCAAAAACCGGCCTACCGCTTTATTGTGGGCGACGACATCAACCCGCAGGATTGGCTCAGCCAACACCCCCTGCCCATCGCCGCCCGCCGCCTCAACGACCACCTGCAACAATATTTCAACGAAAGAAGCCAAAAACATGACTGACTTGAAACAAGAAATCAAACAACTGATTATCGACAGCCTCGGCCTGGAAGACCTCACCCCCGCCGACATCGGCGACGAAGAAGCCCTGTTCGGCAACAGCGGCCTCGGCCTCGATTCCGTAGACGCACTCGAACTCGGCCTGGCCGTGCAAAAACACTTCGGCTTCCAGCTCGACGGCGAAAGCCAGGAACTGCGTGACAGCTTCGCCAATGTGTCCACACTGGCCGCTTTCGTGCAGAAACAACGCGGCTAGCCGAAGCAGTTTGATTAAGGCTACCTGAAAGCAAAGTCTTGGCGAAGCCAAGGCTAAGTTACTGCGAAGCGAAAAGCAGCAGGCTACCTGAAACAGTGGTTGGGCATGCCTGCCCGATCGCCCCCATCATTTAAGGAACATCCATGACCGAAACCGAAATCCGCGCCTTCCTGTTCGACATCCTGGAAAACATGTTTGAAATCGACACCAGCAACGTAACCGGCAGCACCAATCTCTACGAAGACCTCGAAATCGACAGCATCGACGCCATCGACCTGCTCGATCAAATCAAACGCCAAACCGGCTACAAACTCCAAGCTGAAGACTTCCGCAACGTCCGTACCATCGACGACATCGTGGCCGCCGTATCCAAGCTCTACCAAGAAGCCAAGCCCGAAGCGTGAAAACCGCCGCCAAAATCCTGCTCGGCATCTTGAGCGTACTCTACCCCCTGCTCTGGTATTACGGCCGCGAGCAGGGCTGGTTTTATCCGCTGGCCGGCTTCATGCTCCTGCTCTGGCTCGCCCGCGCCGCCATGCAGCGCGATCCCGGCCAGCGGCGCGTTTCCCTCCTCGTGGCCGCCTTCTTCGCCGCCATCCTCCTTTTGAAGCGGCCCGGCAGCATGTATTGGTATCCCGTGTGGGTAAACGGCCTGCTGTTGCTGCTGTTCGGCCTCAGCCTCACGCAAAAACAAAGCCTGATCGAACGCCTCGCCCGCCTGCAACACCCCGACCTGCCGCCCGAAGGCGTGGCCTACACCCGCCGCGTTACCCAAATCTGGTGCGGCTTTTTCGCCCTCAACGGCAGCCTCGCCGCCCTGCTCGTGCTGCTCGAACAATACCGCTGGTGGGCGCTCTACACCGGCATCATCGCCTACATCCTGATGGGCATCCTGATGGGCGGCGAGTTTGCCTACCGCAAGTGGGT
Organism: Eikenella exigua; assembly: GCF_008805035.1. Lineage (NCBI taxonomy): Bacteria > Pseudomonadati > Pseudomonadota > Betaproteobacteria > Neisseriales > Neisseriaceae > Eikenella > Eikenella exigua. The sequence continues at coordinate 1,836,331 of NZ_CP038018.1, forward strand.
GTTGAAGTTGTAAAGCCAAATAAAGGCTACCTGAAACTTTCAGGTAGCCTTTTGGTTTGCCCACGCTTGGTTCAATCAAGCGGATTGTGCTTAACGCCTTCTGCCGTTGCTGCGGCGGGCGGCGGGTTTGCCGGCTTGGGGCATACCGACCACGGTGGTGTGCAGGCCGGTTACGCGGCGCTGCCAGGCGGCTTTCACTTCTTCGGCGCTTAAGCAGGAAACGGCTGCCGGGTAACGGCTGAGGTAGTCGTCGGGCAGGTTGTAGAGGCCGATGAGTTTCAGGTAGCCCAACAGTTCGGCGTTGGTGTCGAAGCGCAGGGGGAAGCTGCCCACGAGATTAGCCTTGGCTTGGGCGAGCTCGGCTTCGGTGGGGCCGTTGGCGGCAAATTCCTGCAATACTTTCTGTGTGTCGGCCAGGGCGGCGGCGGCGCGGGATTTTTCGGTGGCGAAGGAGATGGTGAGCGGGCCTTGGGCGCGCAAGGGGGCGAGGCGGGAGGAAGCGCCGTAGGTGTAGCCGTGTTGGTCGCGCAATACCTTCATCAGCCGGCTATCAAAGCCGCCGCCGCCGAGGATGTAGTTGCCCACGGCCAGGGCGTAGTAGTCGGGATCGTTCGGCGTGAGGAGGGGCATGCCCAACACGATGTGCGCCTGGGTGCCGCTGTGCGGCAGGGTTTGGGTTTGCACTGCGCCATGGGTGGCTTCGGGCAGGGGCGGCAAGGCTTGGCCGGTGGGCAAGTCGCCGGTGAGTTTGCTCACGATTGCTTCGGCCTGGCTACGGCTGACATCGCCCACAATCGCCACCACGGCATTGCGGCGGGTGAAATATTGCTGGTGGAAGCGGTGCAGGTCGGCGGGGGTGATGCGGCGGATGGTTTGCTCGCTGGTGCGGGCGGGGTAGCCGTAGGGATGGGTGGGGTACACCTGCCGGGTGTTGGCCACGGAGGCGAGGAAATCGGGCTGGGTGCGGTTTTGTTTGAGGGTTTCCACCGCACGGTCTTGCTCGCGTTTGAGTACGGCGGGATCGAAACGGGGTTCAACCAATACGTCGCGCATCAGGCCGAGGGCGGGATTGAGGATATCCGGCTTGGAGAGGCTGCGCAGTCGCACGCCGGAGGTATCGGTGGTGTTGTAGCTGGAGAGGCTCACGGCCAAATCGGCCACGCGCTGGAGCAGGGCTTCTTCGCCCAGGCTTTTGGTGCCGGTATCGGCCAAGCCGGCGGCGAAATCGGCCACGCCGATTTTATTGGCGCTGTCGCGGCTGCTGCCGGCATCGAAGGCCACGTCGATATCGACAATCGGGTTTTCACGCCGCTCCACCAGCAGCACTTTGGTGCCCTCGGCGGTTTGCCAGCGCTGAATGGGGATATTCTCGGCCAGCGCGGCGGCGGGCAGCAGGCAGGCCAGCAGCAGGGTGCGGAACAGGGGTTTCATGGGGATTCACTCCTAAATTTGGATACGGTTTGGGCTGTGCTGAAGCGGGCGCTTTCAGGTAGCCTTTTCATTCAAGCCGGAAGGCTACCTGAAAAATATTTCTACGTTTTCAGGTAGCCTTTGCCGCTTACTTGGATTCGGGATACAGCACCACGGTGGTGTGTTTCTGCGCCAGGAGCCAGCGGGCGGCCTCGCGCACTTCTTCGGCGCTCACGGCCAAGCGGCGGCGGAGAATTTCGTCTTCATCCGTGTAGGAGAAGCCGGCCGACTCCAGCGAGCCGATGTTGGTGGCTTGGGTTTCCATCGAATCTTTGCCAAACTCGCGTGCGGCCAGGCTGCGGTTGCGCACACGCGCCAATTCTTCTTCGCTCACGCCGTGTTCGGCAATTTGGCGCACTTCGTTCAAAAACGCTGCCGTGAGCTGCTCGGGCTTCACATTCGGCGCGGGCGTGCCGCTAAACAGCAGCACATCCGGCGAGCGGGTGAGCATATCGTAGCCCATCGAGGCTTCCACGGCGACCTTGCGGCCGCGTACCAGATTGCGCTCGATGCGGGCAGACATGCTGCCGTCGAGCACGTCGGCCAGCATATTCAGCGCATAGGGCAGCTTGTCGTCTACCTTGCGCAGGGCGGGCACCTGAATAGCCAAGCCCACCACCGGCGAGCTTACCGGCGCGGTGGAACGGGCGGAGCGGTTGGCCGTTTGCGGCGGCTCGATTAAATCATTGCGCGCGGGCAGCGGGTGGTCGGGCAGGCTACCGAACAGTTTTTCCGCGTTATCCAGCACTTCGCCCGCCTTCACGTCGCCCACAATCACCAGCGTGGCGTTGTGCGGCGCATACCAGGCGCGGTACCACTGGCGCAAATCTTCCGGCTTGAGCGTGTGCAAATCCGCCTCATAGCCGATAACCGGCGCGCGGTTTTCCGGCTTGGCATAGGCATTCAGATTAATCTGCTCCCACATTTTGCCATCAGGATCGTTATCAGTGGTGAGGCGACGCTCTTCGCGGATTACCTTCATTTCGTTTTCAAAATCGGCATCGCTGAAATTCAGGTTCACCATGCGGTCGGCTTCCAGCTCCAGCACCTGCGGCAGGCTGGCTACGGCAAATTCTTGGTGATACACGGTTTCGTTGCGTGAAGTGAAGGCGTTGTCGCTGCCACCCAGCGCGGAAATGCGGCGGCTGAATTCGCCGGCGGGTACGGTGGGCGTGCCTTTAAACATCATGTGCTCCAAGGCGTGGCTCAGGCCGGTTTTGCCTGCGTGCTCGTCGGCACTGCCCACCTTAAACCACAGCTGCGTGACCGCCACCGGCGCACGGTGGTCTTCGCGCACAATTACTTTCATACCATTGGCCAGCACGCGCGACTGCGTTTCTGCCGCCGCCGGCACCACAGAAGCCGCCAACACGGCGGCCACAAGCAATGAACGGAACATAAGTTTTCCTAAAAACGGGAAGAGGCTGCATGATACCGAAATTTTCGGCAAAGGGCACTTGGGGCGGTCTGAATAAAGAAAAAGGCTACCTGAAACTTTCAGGTAGCCTTTGCTGTGATTGCGCCAGATTACCGCGCGGCCGGGGCAGCAGGAGCAGTGCTCGGCAGCTGGCCGATAAAGTTGATGAAGCGCAGCGGCCGGCGGCCGGTGTTTTTCAGCGCATGCGACTGACCGGGGCGGGCGATGGTGATGTCACCGGCAGACACAGGCACTTCCTTGCCGTCTGTACCCATAAACGTGCCGCGGCCTTCCACAATCAGGTACACGTCTTCATTGTTGGTGTGCTTGTGCAGGCCGATAGACGCACCCGGCGGCAGCGTGAGCCAGCCGATTTCGCGGATAGCATCTTGCTCGCCGGTTTGGTGGCGGGTGTAGGCAAAACGTCCCAGTAGCCTGCCTTCGCCGCCGCCGGCTTTTTCGCGGTTCCACTGCTGCAAGTTGGACATTCTGTACACCTGCACGCTGCGGTCTACCGGCGTTTTGCTCGGTTCGTTCGTGCCCTGCACATCATGCGCCCAAGTGCCGGCGCTGGCAAACAGAGCGGAAGCGACAACGGACAACATCACTTTTTTCATCGGGTATCTCCTGTGGTTGGAATGAAGAGGAAACAAAGGATTTGGTGCAGAATAGGTGGTGGAACGGGAGTGGTCAAGATAGCTTATAAATGGAAACCGGTTTATTTGCTGTTTGTTTGATGTATGCTAAAAATTATGTTTACCAATGCTGCTTGAAAACTTGCCGAAGTACTTTTCAGGTAGCCTTTCGCCTTCACACTTGGTGCAGCAACACCTGCAACACAAACTTGCTGCCCACAGAAACGCTCAGCAGCACAAAACCCGCCAGCATGCTTTGAAACATCAGCTTTTCCAGGCCCAACAGCGGTGGCAAAACGACATCAGTGGCGAAATGCGGTAACTGCGCAGGCGGCGGTTCAGCAGCAAAACCAACGGCGCAAGCAACACGGCAATACCGAACAGGTTGTACGATAACACCGATGTGCCCACGTGCAGAGAAAGGGCATATTGCCCACCGCATAATCCGCGCCCAGCGCCGGCCACTGCGCGGCAGCCGGCATGGAAAGCGTGGCAAAAGGGTAGAGCAGTTGCAAACCCTTCAGCAAATAAAAGAAACTGCCGCACCAACACAACAGCAGCATCAACTAGGTACCCAGACACTGGGCATAGCCGATGCCGTTGGGGAAGCGGCTGAGTAGCAGCGGCTGACACTCTACCGCCGCGTGCACGGGCAGCTGCGCCACCAGCAACAGCAGCTCACCTTTGAGCAGGCATGGCTGCCGGGCATCCTGCCTCCCGAACCGCTAGGCAAACACGCCTATGCCGCCGTAGAGCAACGCAAGCAAAATAAACAATCCGGCCATGCTTTTTCCATGTGTCGCGCGCCCGCTTTTCCATCAGGAAAGCCGCAAAGGCTGCGTGTAATAGTGTAAAATACTGTGATTTTAGCAAACTTTGCGGCCTGTCAGAGGCTGTCTGAAAGCGATGTTTTGGTGAAGCTGAAGTTGGATTTCTTAAAACCGAAAAGCTTGGAAAGGCTACCTGAAAAACCCAGCTTCAACAAAGTTGTTTAAAAAAGCTGCTATCCTTAATCCTGAATAACCATCCCCATTTGTCGGCCGGGTGAAACCACCCTAAAACAAGACAAGCCAACGCAGCATTTTGGCGGCTTCACCCGGCATAAGGAACAATATGTTAGATAATCTATCCGGCCGCCTCAGCCAGTGGGCCAAAAAAATGCGCGGCCAAGCGCGCCTCTCCGAAGACAACATCAAAGAAGCCCTGCGCGAAGTGCGCATGGCGCTGTTGGAAGCCGACGTGGCGCTGCCGGTGGTGAAAGACTTTATGGCCAGCGTGAAAGAACGCGCCGTCGGCCACGAAGTAATCGGCAGCCTCACGCCAGGCCAGGCCTTTATCGGCGTGGTCAACCAAGCGCTCACCGAGCTGATGGGCACGCAAAACAGCAGCCTCAATCTGGCCGCCGTACCGCCCGCCGTGGTGCTGATGGCCGGCCTGCAGGGCGCGGGTAAAACCACCACCGCAGGCAAGCTCGCCCGACTGCTCAAAGAAGAGCAGCGCAAAAAAGTGCTGCTGGTGTCGGCCGACGTATACCGCCCCGCTGCCATCGAGCAGCTGCGCCTATTGGCCGAGCAAGTGGGCGCGGATTTCTTCCCATCCGACGTTTCCCAGCAGCCCGTGGCCATCGCCCAGGCCGCGCTTGATTACGCCAAAAAGCATTTCTACGACGTGCTGATGGTCGACACCGCCGGCCGACTGGCAGTGGACGAAGTCATGATGGCCGAAATCAAGGCCCTGCATGAAGCCGTGAATCCGGTGGAAACCCTGTTTGTGGTCGATGCCATGCTCGGCCAGGATGCCGTAAACACCGCCCAGGCCTTCAACGAGGCCCTGCCGCTCACCGGCGTTATCCTCACCAAAATGGACGGCGACGCACGCGGCGGTGCGGCACTTTCCGTGCGCCACGTTACCGGCAAGCCGATTAAATTCATCGGCACTGGCGAAAAAATCGGCGGCCTCGAGCCTTTCCACCCCGACCGCATCGCCGGCCGCATTCTCGGCATGGGCGACGTGCTCAGCCTGATTGAAGACGTGCAAAAAGGCATCGATCAGGAAGTGGCCGAACGCATGGCCAAAAAGCTGCACAAAGGCAAAGGCTTCGACCTGAACGATTTCAAAGCCCAAATCCAGCAGATGCGCAATATGGGCGGCATCGAATCGCTCATGTCCAAACTGCCCGGCGAGATGGGCCAGCTTTCCGCACAAATCCCCGAGGGCACAGCGGAAAAAGCCATGAGCAAAGTGGAAGCCATCATCAATTCCATGACCCCGAAAGAGCGCGCCAATCCGGCCCTGCTCAAAGCCAGCCGCAAACGCCGCATCGCCGCCGGCGCCGGCACCACCGTGCAGGAAGTGAACAAAATGCTCAAGCAGTTCGAGCAGTCGCAAAAAATGATGAAAATGTTCGGCGGCAAAGGCATGGGCAAACTCATGCGCATGGCGCAAGGCATGAAAGGCATGTTCCCCGGGCATTAAAATCAGCCTAGCACAAAATAAAATACCGAAAGGCTACCTGAAACTGATGTTTCAGCTTAGCTAAACGAACGTAGGGAATTTTTACAAAGCTAAAATTCTCGTCAAACCATATAACCGCCGCCCCTCCAATGCAAAACTTAAGGCTATAATGCCGCCTCAAAGCTGCTGCGCGCGGCATGCCATCCCTTTTCACCAAAGGAATTTCAAATGACCAGTCTCACCCTCCGCCTCGGCACTGCCGCCGCCCTGTGCGCCGCCGCGCTGGCCGCGCCCACTGCCGCTGCCGAAACCGCCTTCCCCAAAAACGCCGAGCTGCACTACATCGGCCCCTACGGCGTGCCTGCTGTGATGACCTTCAACCAAAACGGCGGCCGCTACAACGTAAACGCCGACATCAACGTGCCGCTCTACAAAATGCGCTTTTCTTCCAGCGGCAGCATCAGCGGTAACCGACTACAGCCCGCCCGCTATAGCGACACCCGCAAAGGCCGCGCCTATGCCGGCGCCATCTTCGATTACGGTGCCAAAACCATCACTTACGGCAAAGCCGGCCACACCGAAAGCCAGCCGCTTGTCGGCCCCACTTTCGACCTCTTCACCCTGGCCTGGCAGCTCGCGCTCAACAACGGCCAACTGCCTGCCAACTTGCACATTACCAATGGCAAACGTGTTTATCCCGTGCGTGGCATGACCCGCCTGCCTTCCGCCCGCTACAACATCAATGGCGCCAGCATTGCGGTAAACCGCTTTCGCGTACAGCGTGGCGACGACACCATCGAATATTCCTTTGCCCCCGATTTTGCCAACATCCCCGCCCTGATCAAATACACCGACGACGGCAAAACCTACGAGCTTAAGCTGCGTAGCGGCAAAATCGATGGCACACCGCTGCAGCCGCCCAAGTAAGCAGCAAAGCAGGCTACCTGAAATGCCAGACCAAACAGACAAGCCGCCCCGCAGCCTGTCTGTTTCTTATCTGCCCATTTTCAGGTAGCCTTCCCCTTTCCCAGGCTACCTGAAACCTCGCGCCCAAATGACCCCTGCCCAACTCCTCCATACTTCCACCCTGCTCGGCCAAGTGCTCGGCTTCGAGCAGCCCGCCGACGCCCTCGTTTCCGCCTATTTCCGCAGCCACAAAAAACTCGGCCGCCAAGACCGGCACGAAATTGCCGAAACCGTGTTTGCCGCCCTGCGCCATTTGCAGAAAATCCAAAGTGTGCTGCCCGAGCCCGTGCGCCAATCCCGCCGCGCCGCGCTGGCCGCCCTGGTATTGGGTCGCGGCATCAGCATTTCCGCCCTCGCCGATTGCGCCAATGCCGAAGAAACCGAGTTTCTAGGCTACCTGAAAGCCAAAAAAACCGAGTTTGCCGAGCAGCTGAACACTGCCGCCGAACTGCCCGAATGGCTCATTGCCCAACTGCACGCCCAAGGCTGGAGCAACGAACACATCCTCGCTTTCGGCCGCAGCACCGCCGCCCCCGCCCCGCTCGATTTGCGCGTGAACACCCTCCAAGCCAAACGCGACAAGGTGCTCGCCCAACTGCAAGATGAAGGCATCCGCTGCGAAGCCACGCCGTATTCGCCGTGGGGCATCCGCCTGCGCGACAAATCCGCCCTCATGCGCCACCCGCTGTTTTTGGAAGGCACCATCGAAGTGCAAGACGAAGGCAGTCAGTTGCTCGCCCGCCTCACCGGCGCGCGGCGCGGCGAAATCATCGTCGATTTCTGCGCCGGCGCGGGTGGCAAAACCCTCGCCCTAGGCGCCGCCATGAATAACAGCGGCCGCCTCTACGCCTTCGATGTGGCCGAAAAGCGCCTGGCCAAACTCAAACCTCGCATGGTGCGCGCCGGCCTCACCAACATCAGCCCGCAGCGCATCGGCAGCGAAACCGACCCGCGCCTCGAACGCCTCATCGGCAAAGCCGACTGCGTGCTGGTGGACGCCCCCTGCTCCGGCCTGGGCACCCTGCGCCGCAACCCCGATTTGAAATACCGCCAATCGCCCGAACGCATCGCCGAATTGGAAAAACAGCAGGCCGCCATCCTCGAGGCTGCTGCCCGCCTAGTGCGCCCCGGCGGCCGTTTGGTGTATGCCACCTGCAGCGTGCTTGCGGCTGAAAATGAACACCAAGCTGAACGCTTCAGTGCCGCTCATCCCGATTGGCAGCTGGCAAACGCCACCAGACTCCTGCCCGATTGCCCCGAACTGTTTTCAGGTAGCCCCTATCTGCAACTCGCTACGGCCACCCATCACACCGATGGTTTCTTTGCCGCCGTATGGATACGCCCCGAATAGTTGTCAGATCGGTTATAGTGCATCAACTTCGCTTCTGCTTCTTGTATCGAAAGCAGATTTAATCCGCTATAATGACTGCTGTTTCGCATCCGCATTTATCCATATTTGATCCATAAGAAGAAACACTATGAGCATCCAAGAAGAAATCAGACAATTCATAAACAGCAACCGCATAGTGCTGTTTATGAAAGGCACCAAACAATTCCCGCAATGCGGCTTCTCCTCCCGCGCCGTGCAAATCCTGCAAGCCGCAGGCTGCAATGATTTCGTTACGGTAAACGTATTGGAAACCCCCGAAATCCGCCAAGGCATCAAAGAATACGCCAACTGGCCCACCATCCCGCAGCTGTATGTAAACGGCGAATTCGTGGGCGGCTCCGACATTTTGATGGAAATGTATGAAGCCGGCGAATTACAGGATTTGCTGAAAGCCGAAGCCTGATTTACCATAACGAAACTGAGCCGGTTTGGCGCGTGTCTGTGCCAAACCGGCAATTTATTTCTGGCATAAGAAACCGAAATACCCTTATAATCAGCCCCGAAATAAATTTTAACAACCTTCACAAAGGAAACATCATGGCAGCACGTGAGACTTTAGACCAACTCCTGGAACAGAAGAAAACTTTGGAAGACCGAATCCAACGCCGTTTGGTTTCCGAGCGTAAAAAGAAAGTTAATCAAATTCTGGCCATTATGCGAGACTTTGAAATCAGCATTGCCGATATCGAAGCAGGCCTGAAAGAAAAACAAAGCCGCCCGCAATACCGCAATCCGAAAACCGGCGCAGTGTGGGGCGGCGTGGGTAAACGGCCGAAATGGATTGTAGAAGCCCAAGAAAAAGGCATCGACATCAAGAAATTCTTGGTATAACCGTTGTCTACAATAAAAAAGATAGCTTATTGCGTGTCAATATATCTTTACGTTTCTTTACCGCGCAACAAGGCTGCCCCTCATTGACAAATAACGTGGGCAGCCTTGTTTCTTTGCTACATCCTATTCGCTGTTAATCCCTGCCTGATACCGCTTCGGCTCAAAGTCTTGCCCTGTTTTTATCAGGTGGAAAGCAATCACGGCCAGCTTGCGCATCAAGGCCACAATAATTACTTTCGGCGGTTTTCTCTTTTGCCTAAGCCGTTCAATAAATGCCGGAAAGGCATTATCCCGATAGGCAACCATAGCTGGCATAAACAAGGCGGCACGCAAATCATTCTGGCCGAACTTGGATATCCGGCTGGGCTTATTCAGGCTGCTGCCTGATTGTTGATGCCTTGGATCTAGTCCCAAATAAGCCACCAGTTCGGAGGCTTTGCTGAATCGCCCGTCTTGTAGCAACGTGAACAGGATGGTGGCGGAAGTTAGACCAATCCCCGGAATGGTTTGCAGCTGTTTGATTTTGTCTGAATGTTCTTTATCCTGTTTCAGTAGCTGTTTGATTTGCCGGTTTACTGCTTTAACCTGTTCATCCAAATGGTCGATGTTTTGATTCAGGTAGCCTTGCAAATAGTCCGGTGCGGTCTGCCGTTTGGTTTCCTCTGCTGCCCGCTGCCGTTTCAGTCGTATCAGATAGCGGTTCAAATCGCGTAATTGCCGCTGTTTTTCAGTCAAAGGCTGCCACGGCTCCGGCTGTACCATTTTGCTGTATTGTGCAATCAGCTTGGCATCCTGCTTGTCGGTTTTGGAGCGTTTGAATACTGCCATACCGAATGATTTTATCCAGTAGGGATTAACCACCGAAACCGTATAAAAACGGCTGAAATAGTCTGCCGCCTGTTCGTAGTAAATGCCGGTGTATTCCATGCAGATATTTAAATCTTCTTCCGCATTGTGTGCCTGTAGCCATTTGCGCAATCTGGCATAACCTTCCGGGTAATTGTCAATCGTGATTTCTGCCGTTTTGCCGTTATTCAGTAACAGGCAGCAATCCAATCTGTGCTTCGATACGTCTATTCCAAGGTGCATAAATTTAACCTTATTAATGCGGATTCGGCCACAGCCGTTCCAAGATAGCTTACAAATTCAGGTCAAAAAAGAATCCGTGTCCCCATCTTTTTTCCGACTTTTAAAGTCAGGCTACACCTTTCGGGCTCACGGATTCTGTGATTCGGTCATGACTCCGAATCATCTAAAAAATGCACGCAATAATAATGCCAATTGTCTTACTACCAATGAAACGATACTAGATACAAAACGGCGAAGAACAAAATTTTTCCAGTAATGACGCTGCATTCTTGCCCCTGTATTTATTGTGCTGAAACAGGCGCATCATGGGCATAAGCTAAATTTTGTTTGGTCTCACTATCCAAAGTCCATACCGAAGCACTGCTACCGACCTCCTTCACGGTTGGTTGCTGCTGACCGACATTCTCTTGTCTAGCCTCCTTATAAGGATTGAACGGCAGCCCTTCCAACGCGTATTGTTTGCACAAAGCTTCCGGCACTTCTGTAACCTTGGTTGCCTGGTCGGTATAGCAGGCGCAGCCGCTTTCGCCACCGTCTATGCAGGCTGCCACCCGCTCGAATTGCCGAACCTGCCGTACGCCGTTATACAGTGGTTTGGATTCGGGTCTTTCGGCCAAGGTCGGTACAAACATTTCCGGGGTCAGGTTGGCATTTTCTCCTTGGCCGAGAGAGGTTGCCGCCTGTGTTGCCTGTGTAATGCCTGCCACGGGGTTAGTAAGGTTTGCTGGTTCGGATACCGTTTGTGCCTGATGCTGACTGGCTTGGGTGTCCCCCTTGGATTTGAAGCCCTGATAGGTTCTCCAACCCATATAGCCGACAATCGACAACATAAACAACACTACAAACGGCCCGAATACCAAGACATACCACCAACGCGAACGAACTTTCTTATTGTGGCTGTGGACTTCGGCAGATTTGTAGTAATCAAAAACTTCTTCATTGATTTTGTGTACACTGGAGACGGCGCGCTTGGCTTCGCTAGTCGTATTCGTTACCGCCTCATTCCACTCCAGACGGGTAAGACCGCCCATTTGATTGGCCGCGATATGGATGTGCTTATTCACGACCTCTTTCAGATTCAAATCGATGATTTTTGGAGATTGCGTGATAAAAATCATATCAATGCCATAATGGCCGTGTACGTTGAGAAAGGACACGTTGGGCGGCATTTTGCCGTTGCCGTAGCGTTTAGGGTATAAATCCTGCACTTCGTCAAAAACCACCAACGAGCCGATATTCTCCTCCCACTTAAGCCACTCATACATATCTTCCCAGCTATGCCCTTCCGGCGGCTGATGATGCGGCAGTTTCAGGCCATTGATGTTCGAGAACAGCTTGCGGTCTTTGTAGGCTTCATCGTGCATAATCATATCGACGACAAAGGCGGTTTTGCCGATGCGCGGTTTTCCTGTTACGAGAACGATTTGCGCCATACTTATTTCCTCCCGAGGCGACTGGCCAGTTTGGTCATGGATTTAAACGTAACGATAAAGGTCAGCATACCGAACATGATGTTCATCACAACCCCGCCACCAGAAATATAAAACATCTGCAACAGCCCGGCAGGTGCACCCGAACTGAGCAACAGACTGGTTATTTCCTGCTTGAAGCGGCTGATGATTAAATCGAAACCGACATAAGTAATCGCTGTCAGACCCAGCGCAGTAAATATGCGTGCTACAACGTTAATCAACAAAGGCGCTAAGGCGGCCAGAAATTTCATTGTCTATCCTTTCATTATTTCGCTACCTAATCCTCCGTGCTTTCCAGTGAAAATTCTTCAAATTCCCACTGGAGACCACTAACATTTTCAGCAAGCATCTACCGGCAGTCCCACCGCGATTTCTGCTGCGAATTCTGCGAATTCTCCGCAGAAACCGACAACGTTTCAGGCAAGCATTGACCGTTTTGCGGGGGACTAGTCCCCCTGCACCCCCTAGTCTCACTTGCGACGCCGCGCGGGGAAGGTCTCCGCTTCGCTTTGACACTTCCCCTACGGCTGGAGTGTATTTAGGGTAGGAGCGTCAAGTGCAAGGCCTTCGGCTCCGTACTCACCCGTTCAGACTGCGTAATCAGCGAGCTGATTACTCCGCTTAGCTGCGGCTTCCGTGCGGACACTTGACTGGTTCGGCTGTTGCCGGAGGCGGAGAGAAACTTCACTGGTCTTAGTGAGGATTGCAGGGATTCAGACGGCCAGGCGGAAACGTTGCTACACTTCCTGACGTACCACGCGGACGACGAAGAAGGCGGCCACCAGCCAGGCACCGGCAATGATGAACGGCCTAATCTTGCGGGCGGCGGCACAGGCGGGTTCAAGGCTGATGCTGAAGCGGCCGCCGAAGGCTTCGAACTCTTCGCCCTTGGGACAGGCAGCATCGGTGCTGAAGACGTTTTCAGGCTTGAAGTCGAGATTGACGGTTTCTTTGGGTATGGTCAGGTCGGCACTTCCAGGTTCAGGCTGTTGGTCGCAAGCCATAATTTCGGGATGCTCGCGGCACAGGTCGAATGGTTTCTGCTGGTCGGGCTGGTCTTTATTGCCGTTGCCGGATTGGTTGCCACCCGGCGTGGCAGCGGGCGCTTCCGGGGAATTTGGTTTGAGGTCAGGACGGTCTTTGAAGGTTTCTTGTACACACGTTCCGGCAGAACAGTTATAAAACCGCCATTGGGCTTGCTTGGCTTTGCCGTCGCGCGAATCGGTGAACGGGTCGGAATTAACTATTGTGCCGTCCAACACGGATACTTTCGGCTCACTCCACGCACTATCCGGCAGTTCGGCAGCTTTAATAACCTCTTCTGGTTTTTCTTCAAAAATGGGTTCTGCTATGCGTGCCAAATCTTCTTCTGTCAATTCAACTTCGCCCAACGCAAGGGTACTAACCTGCATATACTGCTTGGATATCTGCCCCGGCCTTAAAAAACCGATTTGCTTTACCACTTCGAATTGTACGAGGAGTTGTTTAGACGCAGGTTGATAACCGCAGCTTAATTTAACGCCGATAGCTGATTGGTCGGAAAAGTTAAAATGCTCCTTCGTAACCTGCCGACACAATTCGCGCTCAATAACATCATTACTTAGGTTTTCTACCGGCTTTCCGTAAACAGCAAACTTGTTATCCGGTATATATTGTTTAGCCTTGGTATCTATGCAGCCTCCGGAAGAAAACGCACAAAATAGGGTTACATTGCGCATCACCATATTGTTTTTGTCGGCATCGTAGCTATAGCCTGCATCTAGAACTTTATCTAGGATAGCTTCAAACAACAAACCCGCCACAAGGCTTTGCGGGGTGAATTTGGCATAACGAAGCTTGGTTAGAAGCCCGCGTGCTACGCGGGCGCGGGAGACGGTGCGTGTGATTGTAGCAGGAACGCGGGCAGTTTTACGCGCACCAGTCATAACGGAGCGAAGAGTTGATAAATCATGAGCTACAGAATACTCATAATAAAAACTTCGAGTAGCTGTAGAATAAGCAGGTTTTAAACCATTTACATTAAAGCCACTTCTCACTCTAACTGGTAAACCCGTTTTACCATCAATAATAAACTCCGGCCCAGCAAAAGCACAAAGCGGCAATAACAAGCAACTAAATAATAGGCAGTTCCTTATAAAGTTCTTTATGCGGACAAATGACAAAACATTTAGCATTATCAAAACGTATCCTCAAATATGAATGATCAGGAAACATAACTTCCACCCGATAATCATCCGCCCATCGGTTAAAAAAATTATGAACCTGTTCCATACCAAAACCAGTATGAAAAACTTCCTTCCTAACTAACTCTTTATAAAAAATAAATGCCATTGGTAGACCGAGATATAAATGGCTGGACTTTTGAAGTCTGTACAAATCTTCTTCTGAAATAAACATCTTAGATTCCTTCCCTTACCCAAAAATGGAAAGGAATTTAACATGCTGCTCAATCTTTGAACAGGAACAAGACCAGAATCACGGCGGTAAAGCCGTACATAAACCAAAAATCAATCATCGCCGCCCCCGCCCTCTGCCGAATTAGTGGCCGAATAAACAAGCTTGTACAAAATACGGAACCCCCAAACCATGAAGAACAGGAACAACAGCGGAAACGTGGTAAAAATGCCGAGCTTGATTTGTTCCCCAATATCGCATTCGGGAAAGTACAAGTTGACGGGCTGGCCTTCTACCTGCCATGTTTGGCCGACTTTGTAGGGTCGAATTACTCTGCCTTCGGCGGTAATGGTTGGAGGCTGTTGCGACAACAGCCAGTCCGCAGCGTCTTCTTGCGAAGAGAAACACTGATAACCGATTCTGTAGCCCACAACAGCCCCCTCACCTTAGCGACCAGACCTAATCATGCCGTAGGCAATCTTGAAGCCTTGGATCACGATCACCACGGACAGCAAGGCCATACCGATGGCAGACACCATAACGGCGAATTTGGCGATTTCAGTCGCAGCGGTAGTACCGATGCTGCTCAAATCCACACCTTCTGCATAGGCAGATCCGGTTGCTGCCAGTGCCGTACCGGCAGCGGTTGCTTTCAGGCCGAAGCCTTTGAACTTCTGAAGTAAACGCATAATTTATCCTTTCTAAATGCGTTGTGATTAGGAAATTGGCGGCTGTGCAAAGGTATTCCGGAGCGCCGCCCGACCCCGAAACCGGTTAACCGAACAAGTAATAAGTCGATACGGCCAAAATGCAGCCCAAAACAACGAATGCGCCTAGGGCAATCTTGAACGACAAAGGAATTTTCGGTTTCATTCAATCCTCCAAATAGCGCAGAAACTCAAAGATGGCGAAACCTGCGCCGATTTCTTCAATGCCTGCTTCCACAGCGTCTTCACGGGATTCATAACAGCCCGCCCGCGACAACACCGGAGTAAAGCCGACATCCCCTGCATCGTCCGAACAAAGAAAGTCGTAACTTTCCAAGCTCTGCACGATAAAGAAACGCTGTAGCCTCATGTACCCCCCTTATTTGGCCGGTGCTGTCTTTTTCGGCTCTTCAGGAATTTCACGGAAATCCACTAAATTAATGCACTGGGTTTTGCCGTTGGAGGTCATGGATACGGATAGTTCAGCGAAGAATGGGAAAGTTTTGTCTTTGAACTTTTCAAAATTCAGGCTGGTGCCGTAACGATATTCGCTGGTTACCAAACCAAGGGCATTGCCTTGGCTTTCATCCAGTGGGGTAGCCACTAGAACTTTGGTCTGGTCAATTTCCGTGCCTTCGATGTTGCCTTTGAACTTTTTGACACCAAGCACGGAAGCCTGCATAACGAAATTGATTTGATTCATGATATTTACCTTTCTGTTAGAGTTAATTAATGGCGATTCAGGCAGCCATCCAAGCCTTTAAAATCATTTGAATATTTTCCACTCATCAGGAAACATTCTTTCTTGCCAGTCAAAATTCGGGTCTTCTTGCATACGGGTCAAATAATCAATTTCGACCATCCCGAATTCATCCACCTTATGCCTTGGCATGGCATGCATATAACCGTCTGCCGCTACTTGGCAGTCATATTCTTCAGGCCGTAACCCTTTAGGGTATTTATCGTGTTCCGGTTTCAACTGGTTCACGATATCTTCGGCGTCGTAACCGAGATCGGATAGAAAATTGAGTAAGCGTCCCACCTGATTTCTGGCGTGTCTGACCTTGTGTTCCAGCATCAGGTTAACGGTCTTTTTTACAGCTTCGATCCGCTCCGATTTCTGCTTGAAGATGCTTTCGCATATCGGATATGCCCCCGACAGGTATTTACCCGGCTTCAACAACACGTCGAGCGGAATCACAATATCTCGCGCCCTAAATTCGACTTCAAAGCGCACCCAAGGACTTTCTTTGTCGCCCAACTGTTTGCCTTTCTCATACACGCGGGTCAGTTTGGAGCTTTCGCGCGAGCCGATATAGAAGGTTTTGCCGCTACCGTCTTGCGAACGCCAATCCGAACCCCTGCATTCGCTTTTTGGGATGCGGTTTGTCCACGAGAAACCGCCGTTGTCCAAATCCAATAGGGCTTGTTCCGGTGTGTATTCGCCCTGAAAAAAATCGTGTGCCACGTCTACGCGGGTGATTTTCGGACGGACGGCATCGGCTAAAAAATCGTACAGGCGTTTTTCCCAGCCTTCTTTTGCAGCTATGCAGCCTTGGGCGTTCAGTTCCACCAATACCGTTTCACGCTGGCCGCCGTAATGCAGCTTGCCGTATTGCATATCTTCAGGCCCGAGTTGGTAGCATTCGTTATAGAAAAATTTGCCGCGGTAATCGAACTTCTTGGTAATGCCGAAACCGAAAACTTCCTGTAGTGTCCGGCTGTACTGAATCAGGTATTCTTCATCCGCTACCAAAGGATGACCGGCTATCAGGCACAGGGTGCTTTCGTGGATGGTAAAGGTCAGCTGGTCGATAAAGGCGGCATTGCTTTGGCCGCGACGAAGCGGTACTTCCAATAATTTGCCGTTGCTGGAAATGACGTGAGTAAAGGTTTTAAAGGTTTCCCAGCCGTCTGCCTCCGTACCTTGCGCTTCAGGGTTATTTTTTCGTTCCCCCCCCCCCTATTAGCCGAGGGGGGCGGCCTGAATCGGCATCGGCGTCAGCACCGGCACAGCCCGCTGCCGCCTCTGCCGTTTCAGGCCGCATGCTGGCTGCTGCAATGATGGCATCAATATCGGATGCTTCCGGTAGCTGATATTTTCGCTTGCTCATAGCACGCACTCCTCCGGTACGAGGCGCACAACTTCGGATTCGGTAATGCTGCGGAAAAACGGAATGCCCAATTCGATAGCGTCGATTACGTACAATGAATAGCTGTCAAGCAATTCGGGTACGACGTCTTCTGATTCGAGTTCTACTATTTCTGAATACAAGATATGGCCGCGCTCCGGCGTGATGTGCAGAATCAGCGTGACTTCGTAAAACAGGCCTTCTTTCGATCTGTCAATCGTGGCCGTGATATTGGGATAGGTGGGTAATTGAAGTTTCATGAGTTAAGCCCCTTTGCTTGGCTGTCTTGAAATAACGGGGCTTAAAAAACCCCGCCAACATAACCTTTGATAAGGTTTGTTAACGGGGTGCAATATATAAGGCTACCTGAAAACTCAAAATCTGTTTTCAGGTAGCCTTTTCCATATTGGGCGTCGGCCAAATGTGCCTATTGGAAAAGCATTTTGAGATTACCATTATGAATTGATATAAGCCGATTTCGACAGATGCAAAATATCCATTTTATTAATGATAACGGAAGCTTTGTTTTTGTTTCTGCCGCAGGATCAATCTACACGCCGCCCTATTATTTTAACTTCATTGACGCTCACATTTTCAAGTAGCCTCTACCCAATTACATTCCTCCATAAGGATAGCCCATATGGAACAGTTAAACACTCTGTTTCTGATTATGGTCTTGTTTCTGTTTGTCAGTGTGGTGACCACCCGTATATCGGAGCGACTCGGTATGCCTCTGCTGTTGGTTTTCCTCGTTGTGGGCATGCTGGTGGGCGAATAATCCGCGCCGCTGAGAAACTGTTGGGCGCAGCTGCTTTCCGGTTTGGTGAAGAATTTAGCGGATGTACTTTCTTCGATGATGTTTCCTTGACCCATAAAGATAATCTGGTCGGCTACTTTGGCGGCGAATTCCATTTCGTAGGTAACGATGAGCATGCTCATGCCCTCGCGTGCCAGCTCCCACAGCGCGCGCAATGGCAATGCGCTGCTTCTGCCCGCCGGAAAGCTCGCGCGGGAAGGCGGTTTTGTGGTTGAGCAGGCTCACGCAGGCGAGCAGCTTGTCGGCCTGCGCCTCCACTTCTTCGCGGCTGCGGCCTTGCGCCTTTAGTGGGCCGAGCAGGATGTTGTCGATCACGCTCATGTGGGCAAAAAATTCATAGCTCTGAAACACCATGCCCACTTTCTGGCGGGCGATTTCCCCACGGCACGTTTTTGCCGAATTCGTCCACGCCTTCCACTTCGATGTTGCCGCCCGCCCTGATGCGGCTCCAGGCCGTTGATGCAGCGCAGCAGGGAGCTTTTGCCGTTGCCCGATGGGCCCAAAATCACCACCTCGCCCTTCTCCAGGCTAAAATCCAAGTCCTGCAACACTACGGTGTTACCGTAGCCTTTGCGCAAGTGACGCACGTTTAGCAAAGCCATATCAGCTCTCCTAATTTCTTTTCCAAATAGCCTGTCAGCAACGAAAGCGGCCGGCAGCACAAGAAATACAGTATGAAAATCAGGCCATACACCCAAAACGAAGCGTTCGGCATGGTAAGTAGGGAATTCTCGATAATCTGTTGCCCCACCTCCACCACGCCGGTCAAGGCCGCCAGCGAGCTGGTTTTCACCATACGCGTGAATAGACTGATTGTGCCTGGCAGTGCCCGCTGCACACTCTGTGGCAACTCGATATACCAAAACACCTGCCGTCGGTTCAGCTCCAGCGCACCGCGCACCAAATCTCCCATCTCGCCTGTGTGCCCCAAACTACAAACACCCAAATGCACACCCACACACCGTTCAAATGGATATCCGTCTAGGCCGAGAGCCCGAAATACAGTACAAACAACTACATCAGAATCGGCACGATCCGCACCACTTCCAAATACAGTGCACCCACAAACCACGCCAGCGGATGATGCACCCGCATCAGCAGCCCGAACAGCGTGTCCAACACACAGGGAAGCGTTATCGAAATCAACGAAATCTTTACCGTGAGCCACAAGCCTTGCGCCAAGCGCGCCGCATTCTGGCCGGCAAACAGCCACTCAAGCACCATATTTCTCCTCCTGCAGCCTTTTTTCTACATCGCTAAAAGGAGGTACTAATGTAGATTAAGAAGCACAAATGGGGAGACTACCTAACAATATTAAGAAGAGTAGGTAGAATAAAATGTTGGCGTAGTAGCGCTGCTGTTTTACTATTGCATTGTGGTTTACGCTTTCAGTGAGGCACAAATATCGGGCATAAATGCTCAAGTTACGGCAGCATACAATAATTAAGAGGCTACCTGAAATTTTCAGGTAGCCTCTCCCTACACCTTGTCTGCCGCGCCGCCTGTTTTATCTTCCAGCGCCTCCGGCTCTTCGCTGCCGGCTTGTTCCACCAGTTGCGCATCGAGCCGTTTGCCGGCTTTCACGCCCATTTGGCGCAGTTTTTCCACGCGGCCGACTAGGTTGCCGCGGCCGCTGTGGAGCTGTTTGTGGGCGGCTTGGTAGCTTTCTTGCGCCTGCTGGAGGTTTTTGCCCACTTTTTCCAGCGTTTCCACAAAGCCGACGAATTTGTCGTAGAGCTTGCCGCCTTCGCTGGCAATCTGCAGGGCATGGCGGTTTTGGTATTCGTGCCGCCAGATGTTGGCCACGGTGCGCAGGGTGGCCAGCAGCGTGCTGGGGCCAACCAGGATGATGCGTTGGTCAAAACAGGTTTGGAAGAGCTCGGGGTCTTGCTGCAGGGCGAGCAGGTAGGCGGGCTCCACGGGCACGAACATGAAGACGAAATCGAGCGATACCAGGCCTTCGATGTCGCTGTAGCGTTTGGCAGCCAGCTCTTTGATGTGCTGGTGTACGGAGGCGAGGTGGGCGGCGAGCTCGGCTTCGGCGACTTCAGGGCTTTCGGCGCGGGTATAGCGCACGTAGGCGGTGAGCGACACTTTAGAATCGACGATGATTTGTTTGTTGTCGGGCAGGTTGATGAGCACGTCGGGTTGGAGGTAGCGGCTTTCGCCGTCGCTGTCGGTTTGGTGGCCGCCGCTTTGCACGAAGTATTCGCGCCCTTTCACCAGGCCGGAGTTTTCCAGCACTTTTTCCAGAATCATCTCGCCCCAGTTGCCCTGGCTTTTGTTGCGGCTGCCGGTGAGGGCTTGGGTGAGGGCTTGGGCGTCTTGGTGCAGCCGAGCGTTGAGCTGTTGTAGGCGTTTGAGCTCGTTTTCCAGCGTGAGCCGCTCTTTGGCTTCTTTTTCGTAGGTGTTTTGTACGAGTTGGCTGAAGCCTTGCAGTTTTTCGCTCAAGGGATTGAGCAGTTGGTCGAGCTCTTGGCGGTTTTGCTCGGAAAAACGGCGGCTTTTTTCTTCGAGGATTTGGTTGGCGAGGTTTTGGAATTGTTCCCCCAAGTTTTGGCGGGCTTGGTTGAGCAGGGCGATTTGCTCGGCATGGGCTTGCTGCTGCTGTTCGATTTGGGTTTGCACGCGTTCGTGCTGCAGGCGGCTGGCGGCCAGCTCTTGGCGGGTGGTTTCGTAGCGCTGTTGGAGCTGCTGCTGCTGCTCGGCGGCTTCGGCCAGGCGGTTGGTGAAATGTTGCACCGATTGCTCGGCAGTGGCGGCACGGGTTTGGTAATCCTGTGCGGCTTGGCGGGCGGCGGAAAGCTGCTGTTGGCTGTCGGCCAGGCTTTGGGCGGTGTGACCGAGTTGCTGTTCGTTTTGCTGACAGACTTGCTGTTGCAGGGAGAGCTGATGTTGCAGGCGATCGGCTTCTTGCTGGTGGCGGTGTTGCGCGGCTTGGTGGCGGGCGTTTTGCCACAGCCAAACGATGAGTGCGCACAGTAGGGCGGCGGCGAAGCAGGCGATAAGCAGGATGGGGAGGGTAAAGGTCATAACAGGCTACCTGAAAAACGGTGTTCTGGCGCTAAAGCGTGAGCTTCAACGACGTTTAAATGAAGAGGGGTGGCGGTTTAATCCGCTATCGAAATCCGCACGATTTTATGCTCCTGCGGGTTGCCGTGCCAATAATCGCGGTATAGCTCCAGGCAGTCGGCAATATCGGCAAACAGTTTGGGCTGGCGTTGCCTGAGGTCGGCCAGGCCGCAAAAGGCGATGTGGATTTCGCGTTGCGGCAGCCAGCCCAAGTCACGCATACAGTCGTTGAGCGAATCGAGGCCGCCGCTGAAACAGGCGGGCAGCTCGAAGGCTTCCTGCATGCGCTGCATCAGGTTGTGCGGGGTTTTGATGCGGGATAAATCCACGCTGATGGCGAGGGCATCCGGGCGGGTTAGGGTTTGGCGGATAAAGCGGCTCATGTGTGAGGCTACCTGAAAGCATAAAGCGAAAACGTATTCTACCGCTTTAAGCCTCGCAGAATGCGCCAAACCATCGCTTTCAGGTAGCCTTTCCGCTTTTCGGGTAGAATACCGCCGTTTTGTCGGCCTTTTTTCATAGGAAACCACATGTCTGCCCTGCTTGCCCTTTCCCCGCTCGACGGCCGCTATGCCGCCGCCGTTGAAGCCCTGCGCCCCGTTTTTTCCGAATACGGCCTCATTCGTGCCCGCGTGCGCGTGGAGCTGGAATGGCTCAAATCGCTGGCTGCCGCGCCCGAAATTAGCGAAGTGCCGCCTTTTTCTGCCACCACTTTAGCCGAAATCGATGCTGTGATTGCCGGTTTTTCGCCCGAACACGCTGCCGAAGTGAAGGCCATCGAAGCCACCACCAACCACGACGTGAAAGCCGTGGAATACTGGCTCAAGCAGCGCTTCGAAAGGCTAACTGAAATCCAAAAGGCAAACGAATTCATCCACTTTGCCTGCACCAGCGAAGACATCAACAACCTTTCCCACGCCCTGATGCTGCGCGAAGCCCGGGACGGCGTGCTGCTGCCCAAGCTGGCCGAAATCGCCGCCAAGCTGCGCCAAATGGCACACAGCTTGGCCGCCCAACCCATGATGAGCCGCACCCACGGCCAGCCCGCCACCCCCACCACCCTGGGCAAGGAAATCGCCAACGTGCTCGCCCGTTTGCAGCGCCAAACCGCCCAGCTGGAGAAACAGGAGTTTTTGGGCAAAATCAACGGCGCCGTGGGCAACTATAACGCCCATCTCTCCGCCTACCCTGATATGGATTGGGAAGCGCATTGCCGCCGCTTTGTCGAACAGTCGCTCGGGCTCACTTTCAACCCCTACACCATTCAAATCGAGCCGCACGACTACATGGCCGAGTTTTTCCAAACCCTCAGCCGCATCAACACCATCCTCATCGATTTCAACCGCGACGTGTGGGGCTACATTTCGCTCGGCTATTTCAAACAAAAAGTGAAGGCCGGCGAAGTGGGCTCCTCCACCATGCCGCACAAAGTGAACCCCATCGACTTTGAAAACTCCGAAGGCAACCTCGGCACCGCCAACGCCATCCTCGGCTTCATGGCCGAGAAACTGCCCGTATCCCGCTGGCAGCGGGACCTGACCGACAGCACCGTGCTGCGCAACATGGGCGTGGGCGCAGGCTACACCCTGCTCGGCTGGGCCGCCCACCTGCGCGGTCTGAACAAACTCGAAGCCAACCCCGCCGCCATGCAGGCCGACCTCGACGCCACCTGGGAGCTTTTAGCCGAGCCCATCCAAACCGTGATGCGCCGCCACGCCGTGCCGCAGGCCTATGAGCAGCTCAAAGCCCTCACCCGCGGCCAAGACGGCATCACGCCTGCCACCCTCCAGTCCTTCATTCGCGGCCTTGCCATCCCCGAAGAAGCCAAAGCGCGCCTGCTCTCGCTCACTCCCGCGCTGTATGTAGGCAAAGCGGAGGAGCTGGCTAAGCGAATTTAACGCCGATTGCTTGCCTGTAAACAACAAAAAGCTACCTAAGAATTTCAGGTAGCCTTTCATCTTTAGCCATACAGCCGATTAATAAACCGGAGACTGCCCCGCCGGTAGCACGCGGGTCATGCCATTGGCGCTTCGCAGCACGCGCACGCGCTGGCCGGGCTGGAATTGGATGTCGCTTTTTTGCACCACAGAAATTGCATCGTGCGAGCCTTCGAGCTGCACCACGATTTCATAGCCGCGCTGGCTGTCGAGTCCGCGTGTGAGCGACTGCGTGCCCAAGCCACCTACAATCGCGCCCAAAATTGCGCTCACCGCTTTACCCCGGCCTTCGCCGAAATTACTGCCGCCGATGCCGCCCAGCAGAGAGCCGGCAGTGGTGAGCAGCGGGTTGTCTTCGCCACGTATGGTGGTGGGTGTTACCGACAGCACTTCACCGTAGTAAACCCGTGCTGTGTTTTGTGCTTGGGAGGTGGTGTATTGCAAGGCGGAACTGTTGGCGCAGCCGCCCAGGTTCAGCAGCAGGGCGGCGGATACGGCAGCGGCAAGCATACGTGAAGCAGACATGGCGTTTCCTGAAAGTATGATTAAACAAAATTATATAGTGGATAACATTATAGTGAGTTAAATTTAAACTAGTGCAGCGTTGGCTCGTTTTGTTGTACTACTTGTACTATCTGCGGCTTGCCGCCTCGCTCTGATTTTTGCTGAACCACTATATTTTTCGATATGGAGAAATGCCTGCTTTCCCTGTCGTATGAGGCTACCTGGAATCCGCGTGTTTTGAGTTCGGCTTTGAATAATTTTCCAGCCACTGGCGTTTTACTCTGTCGCGGAATTTTTCACGCCCGCTTTCAGCTTGCCGTGTATTCCACGCGGCTGATGTTGGCCAAAGGGCGGTATTCCGAGTTGATGCTGGGATAGTTGATGCTGGCGGAAACGGAATGCGTGCCGAGCACTTGGCTGTTGTCGTCCCGCAATTAATAGCTGCGGAAACCGTGCAGCACACCGATGAGGCGTATACTGCTTCCAGTATACGGGAAACAGGCCGATGGCGTTGTTGCTGCCACCCACACAGGCCATGGCCACATTGGGTTGCCGCCCAATCGCTTCCTGCATCTGTGCTTTGACTTCGGTGTCATGTCGTCCATGCGGGTGGTTCATTCTAGCATGGCTTCGTTCATCGTGTCTTTGAGTGTACGGCTGCCACTATTCCACGCTTTCCAAAGCCCGTTTTTTCGCTGCGCCCCATTCGGAAGCCGCAATCCCTGCTGCCACCAAGACCAAGGCTGTGAGCACATAGCCGCCCAAACGCTCGTCTGGGAAGGCCGCCGCGCCCACCAGCGCACCGAACACCGGCAGCAGATTCATCGTGAGCGCCGCCCGCCCCGCGCCAATCGCAATCACGCTTTCCATATAAAACAGCTTGGACAAAATCGCGATAAACACAGAAACATAAAGCAGCAGCAGCCAAGCCTGCCACGGCGGCAGCCGGAAGCCTCTCTCCACCCCTTCCCACACATAAAACGGCGCACTCACCACTACCGCCGCCACACACATAGCCTACAGCAGGCTCGCCCAATGTACCTTCGGTGCAGCGCGCAACGCCAGCGAATAGCCCGCATAAATCAAAGAAGTCACCAACGCCAACGCATCTCCTTGCGACAAACCCGTTTCCAGCAGCGCGGCCGGATTGCCCCGGCCCACCACCCACACCACGCCCGCAAACGACAGCCCCACCCCCAGCCATTGCAGCCAATGTGCCCGCGTACGCCAAAACAGCACTTCCGCGAGCAACACCATCACCGGAATCAGCGCCGTGATAATCGATACATTCACCACCTCCGCCCCGCGCGCAAACGCGCTGTAGAGTACGATATTAAACAGCGAACCCGCTGCCGCCCACCAGCAACAGCCACAACGCACGCGGCTTGAGCACAGGCAAATCCTCCCGAATCCGCGCGCGGAACAGCCACGAAAGCAGCAAGGCCGCCAGCACCCAGCGCCAAAACGTAAACTCATAAGGCGAAAGCCAAGCCTTGCCCAGCTTGCCCGCCACATTGCTCGTGGCCCAAAACGCCGGTGCCAAAAACAGCATCATATAAGGGTGCGGCAGGCCGTCTGCCTGCCAAATACGGAAACGCATGGTTTAATCCTCTTGCAACAGCCCGCTGCCGCTGGCGGAAGGCTACCTGAAAAATATTTACTGCGAAAACACAGTTGCTTACGGGCGAAGATTGCATGCCATGCTCAGGACAACAGGCAACAAAAAACGCCCCGATAAATCGGAGCGCATCATCACGTTGCCGCGGCAGAATCTGCTCTGCCGCCTGCAGCCAATCAAACCGGGCAGTATCTCGCCCAAACCGGCCATGAGTTCCCTCCGCCGGCATTAACCGGTTCAGGTGCAACGGGTATGTTCTCAGCCGCGCAAGGCAGCACCCCGACTCAAGGGGGCGGATTATAGTGGAATTCCTAATTCGCTGCTACGGCGGGGCGTGCCTAGCCGTATTGTTCATGCTGTTTGCGTTTGGCCGCCTTGCATTAGTACAGTGAATGGTGAATTTCACGATATGGTTTTCTGCAGCACGTTTGAGTGGGGCGGGGTTGTACGCAGCCATTTGAAGTGCCGAATCTTTCAAATTTTCAGGTAGCCTCAAGCCACTTTTAAAGGCTACCTGAAAACTACACCAACCTAGCCATCTCGAAAAACGCCCGGTATGCCGCTGCCTTTTTCTGCAAACTCAGCGGATACGCCCGCGAGGTGGAGGGCAGGCGGGTGAGGGTGAAATTCCGTCCGGCCAAAGTGCAGGGCAGCGTTTCGCCGGTTTTCGGCATTTTCGGCGCATCGGGCAGCAGGGAGAGCAGCACTTCGGTGGCCTTGCCGCCGGTGGCGCATATATGGCGGCAGCACGGCAGCTGGGCGAGCACGGCGGGCAAATCCACGGTTTTCACCACGCGTAGGAATTTGTCGGAGGCATTGTCTTGCTCGCGCACGGCCTTGAGCACGGTGGGGCAGGAAGCGATACCGCGCTCGCGCAGGAAGGCTTTGATTTTTTCCGCATCAAATGCCTTTTCGCCTATTTTTTGGAAATGCGCGGCATCATTAAAGAACACGAGTCCGTATACGCGCCACATATCGTTGATGAAATTGGGATAATGAAACAGCATGGCGTGTTTGTCGGCCTTGGGCGGGAAGGTGCCCATCATCATCACGGTGGCATCCGGCGGCAGTAGGGCGGGGAAGGGGTGGCTTTCGATTTCAGGCATGGCGGCAATGCAATAATTTGGAGGGTTTCATTATAAGGCGAATAAAAGCAGGAGCCGTTCGATTTTTCCCGCCGGCTATGATAAAGTACAGTCAAGATAAAAAGTTTGTTCAACCCTTGCCCACTCGAAAGCGAGAAAACAATGTTCCCCGAATACCGCGACCTCATCAGCCAGCTCAAACAATCCGACAAGCGCTTTGCCCGCCTGTTTGACGAACACAACGAGCTGGACGAAAAAATCGCCAATATGGTTAAAAACCCGGTTACCGGCAATTTGGACGAAGTGGAAGTTCTGAAAAAACAGAAGCTGCATTTGAAAGACCAGCTCTATCAAATTCTGAGACAGCACGACAAGAAATAAATACTTGCCTGGCAAAGGGCACAGAAGGCTACCTGGAAGTTTAGCTTCGCAGAAACTTAGCTGCGCTGCGTTTTCAGGTAGCCTTCGCCGCTTTAAATACGGTTGAAGCTGCTGCTTAACAAATCCTGCCGTTTCCATACAGATAAATACAAAAACTGGACATTTCCCCCACTATCGCCGAAAATGTACATCTTGCCCGCTAGCAGCAAACTGCGTTTTCAGGCGCAATTATTCATTTCAACCGAATTTAAACTGCCCTCCAGCATGAAACCCGCCATCCTCGTTATGCACGGCCCCAACCTCAATCTTTTGGGGCAGCGCGAACCGGAAATCTACGGCCGCACCACCCTTGCCGACATCAATGCCGGCCTGCAGGCGCGCGCCGAAGCTGCCGGTTTTGCCTTTGAAGCCGTGCAGAGCAATGCCGAAGCCGTGCTGGTGGAGCGTGCCCAGGCGGCCATGGCCGACCATACCGCCTTTATCATCATCAACCCGGCAGCCTACACCCACACCAGTGTCGCCCTGCGCGATGCGCTCGCCGCCGCCGGCAAACCCTTTATTGAAGTCCACCTCTCCAACGTGTACGCCCGCGAGCCCTTCCGCCGCCATTCTTATTTTTCCGATTTGGCGCAGGGCGTGATTTGCGGGCTGGGCGCACACGGCTACTCTGCCGCGCTGGATTTCGCCATTGAATACTTGCAACAAAAACAGGCCGGCTAAAGCCCGGCTCCGAATCCCTTAAAAGGACCTCTCATTATGGATTTACGCAAACTCAAAAAACTCATCGACTTGGTGGAAGAATCCGGCATTGCCGAGATTGAAGTAACCGAAGGCGAAGAAAAAGTGCGCATTACCCGCTCGCTGGCCGCGCCGCAGCCCGTGTATGCCGCCGCGCCTGCTGTGGCCGCCGCTCCGGCTCCCGCCGTGGCCGCTGCCGCGCCCGTTGCAGCCGCAGGCGCGCCTGCCGCACCCGCCCGCGATTTGAGCAAAGCGCAAACCTCGCCCATGGTGGGCACTTTCTACCGCGCCCCCGGCCCGAACGCGCCGGTGTTTGTGGAAGTGGGCCAGAGCGTGAACGCCGGCGACACCTTATGCATCATCGAAGCCATGAAGCTGATGAACGAAATCGAAGCCGAACGCAGCGGCGTGGTGAAAGAAATTCTGGTGGAAAACGGCCAGCCGGTAGAGTTTGGCGAGCCGCTGTTTATCATCGAATAATTTTTCAGGTAGCCTCCTGCTGCGGCATAAAGGCTACCTGAAAACCATAAGGCAAAGATTATGCTGAAAAAAGTCCTCATCGCCAACCGTGGCGAAATCGCCCTGCGCGTATTGCGCGCCTGCCGCGAAATGGGCATCGCCACCGTGGCCGTGCATTCCACTGCCGACAACGACAGCCTGCACGTTAAGCTGGCCGACGAATCTGTCTGCATCGGCCCCGCCCCCTCTGCGCAGAGCTATCTGCACATTCCCTCCATCATTGCCGCCGCCGAAGTAACCGGCGCCGACGCCATCCACCCCGGCTACGGCTTCCTGGCTGAAAACGACCGCTTTGCCGAGCAGGTGGAAGAATCCGGCTTCATCTTCATCGGCCCGCGTGCCGATACCATCCGCCTGATGGGCGACAAAGTGTCTGCCAAAAAAGCCATGCTCGAATCCGGCGTGCCCTGCGTGCCCGGCTCGGACGGCGCACTTTCCGACGACCCCGACGAAATCCTGAAAACTGCCGAGCGCGTGGGCTACCCCGTGATCATCAAAGCTTCCGGCGGCGGCGGCGGGCGTGGTATGCGCGTGGTGGAAAAACGCGAAGACCTGATTAAGGCCGTGGAAATGACCAAGGCCGAAGCCGAAGCCGCCTTCGGCAATCCGATGGTGTATATGGAACGCTTCCTACAACGCCCGCGCCACGTGGAAGTGCAGGTGCTGGCCGACGAACACGGTAACGCCATTTATCTGGGCGAGCGCGACTGCTCCATGCAGCGCCGCCACCAAAAGGTGATCGAAGAAGCGCCTGCGCCCGGCATCACCGCCAAAGAGCGCGAGAAAATCGGCAAAGCCTGCGTGGCTGCCTGCAAACGCATCGGCTACCGCGGCGCCGGAACATTTGAATTTCTGTACGAAGACGGCGAATTCTTCTTCATCGAAATGAACACCCGCGTACAGGTGGAACACCCCGTAACCGAGCTGATTACCGGCATCGACATCGTGCAGGAGCAGCTGCGCATCGCCGCCGGGCTGCCGCTGCAATACAAGCAGAAAGACGTGGTAATCCAAGGCCATGCTTTTGAGTGCCGCATCAACGCCGAAGACCCCTACAGCTTCATCCCCAGCCCGGGCTGCATCACCAGCTGCCATTTGCCCGGCGGCTTCGGTGTGCGCGTGGACAGCCACATCTACCAGGGCTACAGCATCCCGCCGAACTACGACAGCCTCATCGGCAAAATCTGCGTGTATGGCAACGACCGCGAGCAGGCCATCGTCAAAATGCGCGTTGCCCTCTCCGAGCTCACTGTGAGCGGCATCAAAACCAATGCCCCGCTGCACGACGACCTGTTCCGCGACCCCGGCTTCGCCAAAGGCGGCGTGAGCATCCATTATCTGGAGCACTGGCTGGAAGAGCGCAAAGCCCAGCTGCAAGCTGAAAAGCAGGCTGAAAAATAGTTTGTTGTCAGATGAATAAAAGGCTACCTGAAAAGTGTTTCTGCTTTTCAGGTAGCTTTTGTTTTCAGGTAGTCAGTGGGTTAGCCGGCCCTAGACATCTTTGGTAGGCAACCATAAGGGCTACTTGAAACCGCTGCCGCCGCCGCGTGTTACAATAGCCGCCCTTTCCCGTCGGAATCAGGCGCATACCGTTTTCAGGTATGCCCTTCCGGCATTCCACATCATTCCAAGAAAGTTACCCGCCATGAAACACATCATTCGCCGCAATAGCGAGCCGAACAGTGGCAACTGGGAGCGCGACACCCTGGAAAAACTCCTGCTCGAAGCTTACCGCGAGCAACGCCGTGCCCGCATTTGGAAGCTCATTTTCCGCCTGTTGCTCATCGCCTTCCTGGCTCTCTATCTGTTTGCCATTTTCGGCAATATAGGCAGCCTCAATCCTGCCGCTGCCGGGCCGCATACCGCAGTGATCCGCTTGGAAGGCGCGATTACCGCCGGCGAAAACCAGGCCGGCAAACTGCGCCAAGGCCTTGAAGCCGCCTATAAAAACAAACAGGTACGCGGCATCATCATCCGCGCCAACAGCCCTGGCGGTTCGCCCGTGGTATCTGGCGTAGCCTACCGCGAAATCCGACGCCTGCGCGCCGAGCATCCCAACATCCCCGTGTATATGGTGGCCGAAGACATGTGCGCCTCTGGCTGTTACTACATCGCCGCCGCCGCCGATAAAATCTATGCCGACCCCTCCAGCATCGTCGGCAGCATCGGCGTGATCGGCAGTAGCTTCGACCTCACCGGTCTGATGCACAATATGGGCATCCAACGCCGCCTGCGCACTGCTGGCAGCAACAAAGGCATGGGTGACCCCTTCAGCCCGGAAACCCCCGAGCAAACCGCCATTTGGCAAGGCATGCTGGACGACATCCACCAGCAATTCATCAAAGCCGTGCGCGACGGGCGCGGCAAACGCCTGCACGAAGCCGACCATCCCGACCTGTTCAGCGGCCGCGTATACACCGGCAACGAAGCCCTCAGAACCGGCCTCATCGATGGCCTGGGCGATATCTACAGCGTATCGCGCGATATCATCAAAGCCCCCGAGCTGGTGGACTACACCCCTGCCGATGACATCAGTCGCCTGTTCAGCAAAGGAGTAGGCACCAGCGTGCGCCAAAGCTTGCAGGAAGCCGTGCAGGAACAGCCGTGGTAGGAATTTAGTTTGTTGCTTTGGTTAAATAGGAAAGGCTACCTGAAAACGAGCTCCGCGAGTTTCTGCGAAGCTAAAATTCAGGTAGCCTTTATCTTGAAAAGCCGGCCGTTTGCCTGATATGTATGCCATCTAATCACACCATAAGAGGAAAACTAACCATGATCGGTACCATCATCATCGGCTTCATCATCGGTGTTTTGGCCAAATTCCTGTATCCGGGCGGGCAACGCTTGGGTATCATCATGACTACGCTACTCGGCATCGGTGGCTCGGTGCTGGCCAGCTGGGTTGGGCAGATGATGGGCTGGTATGCCATCGGGCAGCCAGCAGGCTGGGTTGCATCCACGCTGGGCGCCGTGGCTATTTTGGCTATTTTCGCGAACCTGCGGAAATAATGTCCCCCTACTGACAACCGAAAGCAGCCTCAACCGATAGCGGTTGATGGCTGCTTTTTTATGTTCTAGCGTTGTACGGTAAATCTATTTGCATCCAGGATAACGTTGGCCGGGTTTGCTGTACTTAACTACACTTCTGCGGCTAGCTGCTTTGTCCTAATTTAAATTTGATTTATATATTTGCTCAATAAAGGCTACCTGAAAAATATTGCTCATTTTCAGGTAGCCTTTCGTTTATTTACGGCTTTAGCCTTTCAGGGCGGGCGGTTCGATTTGCTCTTTCCAGCCGCACTCTTTCTGTGGGCAGACTTTTTCCACACCCCAGCGTTTGGTGGTTTTGATGGTGAGCACTGGCCAGTGGCATTTCGGGCATTCTTCGGCCACGGGCGGGTTCCAGGTGGCGTAGTCGCAGTCGGGGTAGGTGTTGCAGCTGTAGAACAGCTTGCCGTAGCGCGATTTGCGCTCGATCAGGCTGCCTTTGCCGCATTTGGGGCAGGCCACGCCGGTGTCTTTGGGTTTTTCCAAGGGTTCGATGTGTTTGCACTTGGGGTAGTTGGCACAGCCGATGAATTTTCCGAAACGGCCTTTTTTATACACAAGCTGACCGCCGCATTTAGGACATTCTCGCCCTTCTACGATGGTGGGCTCTTCAGCGGCTTTGGCAGCTTCGTCGGCGGTTTCGTTGAGATTGCGGGTGTAGTCGCAATCGGGGTAGCCGGAGCAGGCGATGAAGCGGCCGCGTTTGCCGAATTTGATTTGCAGCTTGTGTTGGCCGCATTTGGGGCAGGTTTCGTCCAGCTCTTCGGTGGTGATTTTGGCGCGCTCGATGCCGGCTTTTTCCTCAATCTGTTTGTGGAAGCCTTTCCAGAATTTGTCCATCACGGGAATCCACTGCCGCTTGCCGCTGGCAATGTCGTCGAGCTGGTCTTCGAGCTTGGCGGTGAAATCGTAGTCCACGTATTGGGTAAAGTGTTCGGTGAGGAACTTGTTCACGATTTCGCCGGTGTCGGTGGGCAGGAAGCGGCGCTGGTCGATGGTTACGTATTCACGGTCTTTCAGGGTTTTGATGATGCTGGCATAGGTGGAGGGGCGGCCGATGCCGAACTCCTCCAAGGCCTTCACCAGCGTGGCTTCGTTGAAGCGGGGCGGCGGCTGGGTGAAGTGCTGCTCGCCGTAGAGTTTGTCTACAGGCAGGGCGTCGCCCACGGCCAATTCGGGCAGTTTTTTGTTGTCTTCATCCTCGTCGTCGTCATCGTGGCCTTCCTGATACACACTCAGGAAGCCGGCAAATACGAGCACTTGGCCGGTGGCGCGGAACACGCCTTCGCCCACACCGATGTCTACGGTGGTGGCGTCGAATTTGGCCTCCACCATCTGGCAGGCCATGGTGCGCTGCCAAATCATTTGGTAGAGCTTGAATTGGTCGGCGGAAAGGAAGGGCTTCACGCTTTCGGGCGTGCGGTACACCGAAGTGGGGCGGATGGCTTCGTGCGCCTCTTGGGCGTTTTTGGATTTGGTGCGGTACATGCGCGGCGATTTGGGTAGGAAATCGGCGCCGATTTTGTTGTCGATGTAGTGGCGGATTTCGGCTATCGCGTCTTGCGACAGGGTTACGCTGTCGGTACGCATATAAGTAATCAGGCCGACCGAGCCTTGGCCGACGTCCACGCCTTCAAACAGCTGCTGGGCGGTGCGCATGGTGCGGTCGGTGGTGAAGCCGAGCTTGCGTACGGCGTCTTGCTGCATGGTGGAGGTAGTGTAGGGCGCGGCTGGCTTGCGGGTGGCTTTTTTCTTCACCACATCGAGCACTCGCGCGGGTTTGCCCTGCATGGCGGCCAACACGGCGGCCTGAGCGGCTTCATTGGGCAGGGAGAACTGCTCCAGTTTGCTGCCCTGCCATTGGGTGAGCTTGGCGGCAAATTTTTGGCGGCCTTTGTGGCTATCGAGGTGCACGCTCCAGTATTCCTGCGTTTCAAAGGCGCGGATTTCGTTTTCGCGTTCGCAAATCAGGCGCAGGGCGGGGCTTTGCACGCGGCCGGCGCTCAGGCCGCGCCGGATTTTTTTCCACAACAGCGGGGAGAGGTTGAAGCCGACCAGGTAATCCAAGGCACGGCGTGCCTGTTGCGCGTCCACCAAGCCCATATCGAGCTTGCGCGGCTGCTTGAGGGCTTCCTGCACACCTTTTTTGGTGACTTCGTGGAACACCACGCGCAGGGTGCGCTCTTCCAGATTTTTGATGCCGCGTTTGGATTTGAGGATTTCGTAGATATGCCAGGAAATGGCTTCACCTTCGCGGTCCGGGTCGGTGGCCAGATAGAGGGTATTGGCTTCTTTGGCGGCTGCCACGATGGCATCGATATACTTTTTGCTCTTGGCCGGCACTTCGTATTTCATGGTGAAATCGTGCTCGGGATCGACGGCGCCGTTTTTCGGCACCAAATCGCGTACATGGCCGAAGGAGGCCAATACTTCAAAATCGCTGCCCAGGTATTTTTTAATAGATTTGATTTTGTTGGGAGATTCCACAATCAGCAGGTTTTTCGACATAGTTTCCTCGCAAAATACTTTTGTTTTTAGCCACGCTGTAGCTAAGGAAATATAGTGCTTTAGCCAATAAAAGCAAGGTATCAGGTAGCCTTAATCCATCTTGGTGCAAGAGCGCTGTATTCAATCAAAGGCTACCTGAAAATCTCAATCTTTCAGGTAGCCTTATATTATAAGAGCAGTGGCCTTTCTCAATTCATTACTGCTCGGCCATGCAGCAGGGCATTGACCAAATCGTCGCTGATGAGCATGGGCAGCTCGGATTTGTCTGCCCACAACACCAAGAGCGACAGCACTTTCACGTGTGCATCGGTGAGCGGCTCGTCTGCTTTGGCCGAAAGGTGCATCAGCGCAAGCAGCACAAATTCCCGCTGCTCCACAGAAAGCGCGCCGTTTTGCACCAAAAAGTGCAGCAAACCCAAAGCCTCGGGCGGCAAAGCGGCAAGTTCTTCGGGCAGATACACGCGCATCGCCTGCTCTTCGCGGAAATTACGGTGTAGCGAGCGGCTACGCTCTTGGAGCACGTTCATAAATAATAGCGTATCACGAATTTCCTCATCCTGGAAACCCACCTGCTCCAAGAGGCTGCCCAAGGCCTCGCTGGGCGGGCAGGTATCGAAGTCTTGGAAGTTGTTTATCAAAAAGGCAATTACATCAATCATTTGGTATTCCTGTTTGGAGCAATACGTTGGTAGCGGCCGCCGGAGAGCGGGGCAATTTGGCCGTTGATTTCTAATAAAGTCAGTTCGGCATACACATCGGCCGCGGGCAGTTTGAGCAGCTCGGCCAAGCTGTCGGGGTGTATCGGGTCGTAGCCCATGGCTTGCAGCAGCAGTGAGGTTTCGGTTTCAGTTGATGCCGGTGTGGCATCGACCAAGGCTGGCTGTTCGCTTGGGAGCGATTCGGCTTGGCGATGTTCGACATCTGCGTTTTGGTTTTGTAGAAACTCGCTATACTCATTTTCAGGTAGCCTTTTGGCTTGGGCTGCCATTTGGCGGTTAGTCGATGCGGTTTGCGGCAGCTGCGGGCATTCTTCCAGAATATCGGCCAGCGTTTCGGTGAGCTTTGCGCCTTGCTTAATCAGCGCGTGGCAGCCTTTGCTGTGCGGGTTGTCGATGGAGCCGGGCACGGCAAACACTTCGCGCCCCATGTCTGCTGCCAGCCGAGCGGTAATCAGCGAACCGGATTCCAAAGCGGCTTCCACCACCAGCACGGCAGAGGAGAGAGCGGCAATCAGGCGGTTTCGGCGCGGGAAGTTACCGGCCAGCGGGCGCGTGCCCAAGGGGAATTCGGAGAGCACGCAGCCTTCTTCGGCAATGCGGTGCGCCAGGGCTTTGTTGGCCACGGGATACACGCGGTCGATGCCCGTGCCCCACACCGCCACCGTGCCACCCTGCCTGCGCAACGCGCCTTCGTGGGCGGCGCTGTCGATGCCGGCGGCCATGCCGGATACGGTTACAATGCCGGTTGCGGCCAAGGCTTCGCCGAACTCGCCGGCAATCCGCATCGCCTGCGGCGTGGCGTGCCGGCTGCCCACGATGGCCACTGAAGGCCGATGCAGCCATTCAGTATTGCCGCGGGCAAACAATAAGGGCGGGGCGGTGATGCCTTCGCCCAATTGCGGCGGAAAATCTGCGTCGCAAGCCAACAATAAACGGCAGTTTTCCTGCTGCTCCCATGCCAACGCGGCTTCAGCAGCGGCCTCGGCCTCGTGGCGGCGGCTTCGCCAGGCTTCCTGCGCCGGGCGGCTGGGCAGAATGGCGCCCACTTCTTGCTCGGCAGCCCACACGGCGACGGCTGAACCGTAGTGGCGGCACAATTCGTAAAACGTTTCCGCGCCGATATACGGCATCAGCGCAAGCTGTATCCGAGCCAAACGTTCTGCGGAGTTTTCCATGTGTTTTGCGTGTGAAGGAAAGGGATTGAAGAAGCGGGTCGGCGGCGGCCGAGCGGTATCGAACAAACTTCAAGCAAGTTTCGAGCCAAGAATGGCAGATAATAAATAATCTATTGTTTTAAATTGATAATCTGTGTTTTTATGCGCCATATACGTGCTTGGCGGTGGGGCGGTTTGGCGTTTCGCTATATAATGCGCACTTTGCGTTGCCAAGGCCGTTTGTATGTCGCTCAAAACCGTGAAGAAATCCCTGCTCGTGCCGCATTCTGCCGAGCAGATGTTCGAGCTGGTGGACAAAGCGGAGGATTATCCGCAGTTTCTGCCGTGGTACAGCCGCACCGAAATCATCGAACACAGCGGCAACGAATTGAAAGCACGGCTATTTATGGACTATATGGGCGTGCACCAATCGTTTGTCACGCACAACCGCAACATCCCCGGCCGAGAAATCAGCATGGTGTTGCTCGAAGGCCCGTTTAAAAGCCTGAACGGAACTTGGCACTTCCTGCCCTTGGGCGACGATGCCTGCAAAGTGGAATTCGAGCTGCACTACGAATTTTCCAGCCGCATGCTCTCCGCGCTCATCAGCCCCGTGTTCAGCCACATTAGCGGCACGCTGGTGGATGCTTTCGTGAAAGAGGCAGGCCGCCGCTATGCTTAGCAATACCCCGCTCAATATCGAAGTGGCCTATGCCGAGCCGGGCAAACAACGCCTGCTGGCTTTTCAGGTAGCCTGCGGCACCACCGCACGGCAGGCCGTGCTGCAATCTGTATTGCCAACCGAATTTCCGCACGTTGATTTTGCCGCCGCGCCCATCGGCATCTTCGGCAAAAAAGTGAAAGACAGCACCCCGCTGCGCGTAGGCGACCGCGTGGAAGTGTACCGCGCCCTGCTCATCGACCCGAAAGAAAACCGCCGCCGCAAAGCCGCCGCCAAACAGAAAAAAGAGGCTACCTGAAAATCAGACAAACTATTTTCAGGTAGCCTGCATCCATTACCCAAACCACCCAAAGGCTACCTGAAAAACCAAACAGCCTTATCCACTCCCCCATGTCCGCATCCCCCTTCCAACTCAACCCCCAGCAGCTCGAAGCCGTGCACTATCTCGGCGGCCCCCTGTTTATACTGGCCGGCGCCGGCAGCGGCAAAACCCGCGTGATTACCGAAAAAATCGCCCACCTCATCCGCGAAGTGGGCTACGCCCCGCACAATATTGCCGCCATCACCTTCACCAACAAAGCCGCCGCCGAAATGCAGGAGCGCACCGCCGCCATGCTCGGCAGCCGCCAAACCCGCGGGCTTACCGTCTGCACCTTCCACTCGCTGGGCATGCGCCTCTTGCGCGAAGAAGCCCAGCATATCGGCTACAAACAAAACTTCTCAGTGTTCGACGGCTCCGACAGCGGCAAAATCATCGCCGAGCTGCTCGGCAGCAGCGGCCGCGACGCCATCTTCCGCGCCCAACACAAAATCTCCCTGTGGAAAAACGACCTGCTCACCCCCGAGCAAGCCTTTCAGGTAGCCTCCAACGAATGGGAGCGCCAAACCGCCCAGCTCTACGCCGGCTATCAGGAAACCCTGCACAGCTACCAAGCCGTCGATTTCGACGACCTCATCCTCCTGCCCACCCGCCTGCTGCAAAACGAAGCCGGCATCCGAATCAAATGGCAAATGCGCCTGCTGCACCTCCTAGTGGACGAATGCCAAGACACCAACACCTGCCAATACACCCTCATGAAGCTGCTCACCGGTGCCGAGGGCCGCTTCACCGCCGTGGGCGACGACGACCAAAGCATCTACGCCTGGCGCGGCGCCAACATGGAAAACCTCTGCCTGCTCCAGCAAGACTACCCCGCCCTCAAAATCATCAAGCTCGAGCAAAACTACCGTTCCTCCGCCCGCATCCTGCGCGTGGCCAACCAAGTTATCGCCAACAACCCCAAGCTCTTCCCCAAAACCCTCTGGAGCCAATATGGCGAAGGCGAGCCCGTGCGCATCATTGCCTGCCAAAACGAACAACACGAAGCCGAATACGCCGCCAGCAACATCATCCGCCGGCGCAACCAAAGCGGCGACAGCCTCAACTACGCCGACTTCGCCATTCTCTACCGCAGCAACCACCAAGCCCGCCTGTTTGAAGAAGCCCTGCGCAGCGCCCACATTCCCTACCGCGTTTCCGGCGGCCAAAGCTTCTTTGAAAAAGCCGAAATCAAAGACATCCTCGCCTACCTGCGCCTGCTCGCCAACCCCGACGACGATCCCGCCTTCCTGCGCGCCGCCACCACTCCCAAACGCGGCATCGGTGACGCCACCCTCAGCAGCCTCAACCACTACGCCGCCGCAGCCTCCTGCAGCCTCTACGCCGCCGCCAACACCGCCGAAGCTCTAGCCCAGCTCCCCGCCGCCGGCCGCGAAGCCCTGCGCCAGTTCACCGCCCTCATGCAAAGCTACCAAAGCCGCGCCCAAAGCGAGCCCGCCGGCAGCCTCATCCAAGAGCTCCTGGTCGACATCCGCTACGAAACCTACCTGCTCGAGCACGAAGAAGGCAAAAGCGGCGAAATCAAATGGCGCAACGTGCAAGATTTATGCGCCTGGCTGGCCAAAAAAGGCGAACAAGACGGCAAAACCCTGATCGAACTTTCCCAAACCATCGCCCTGATGAACCTGCTCGACAGCCGCAGCAAAGAAGAAACCGACACCGTAACCCTCTCCACCCTGCACGCCTCCAAAGGCCTCGAATACCCCCACGTTATCCTCGCCGGCTGCGAAGAAGGACTCTTCCCCCACGCCGACAGCGTAGAAGAAGGCAACCTCGACGAAGAACGCCGCCTCATGTATGTCGGCATCACCCGCGCCAAACACAGCCTCACCCTCACCCACTGCGTCAAACGCCGCCGCCAAGGCGGCTGGCAATTCCCCGAGCCCAGCCGCTTTATCGACGAAATGCCCCAAGCCGACCTCAAAATCCTCGGCCGCAAAGGCGGCGAACCCATCGTGAGCCACGAAGAAGGCAAAGCCAACCTGCGCAGCATGCTCGATATGCTTAATGCCAAAATGGGGCAGAACAAATAAATATATAGCGAGCCAAATTGGCTTTCGATACGAGGCAGTGAGCCACAGACAACACAAAAGCACAGCAAGGCGAACCCAGGCCGTAGCGAAAGTTCAGTTGGTTTGCCATACCACTAAAGGCTACCTGAAAACGCAACTTCAACGAAGTTAAAAATGAGGGTATGCATTGATCGCTGAAGTCGTAGTTCTCTTCACCGTCTTCGATGGCGATTTCTGCCCATTCGCGGATGATGGCGCTGCGGTATTCTTTCTCAAAGCACAGGGCTTCAACTTCCTGCCAACTCTCTTCGTCCTGTGCCGCACTGATTTGGTCCAGGTAGGCAGCTAGCGCAGCCTTTACACACTTCATCTGCGGCAGCAGCACGAGCTGAGCCGCAGACGTTAGAGGATGCGATATTTGGCGGTTTGTAGGGGGTTCCCATTAGAACGGCACTTAGCAGCTTCGGCTGCCTTTTTTATTGGCTTGGGGGATGATGGGAAGTGTTGGATTGTGTAAAGGAGAGGGGAAATGAAGCCGAAACAGAGCTGGTGGAGTATTTTATTGTGGGTGGCATTTGCTTGTGTGGCGGTATTCATGAGCGTGAAGTCTTCTATCGTCAGTATTGATACTTACCCAAATCAAAAGCCTAACTCGGCACAGACTGCCACCGTGCCAGCAGCTCGACAGGACGAGCCGCTTTATGAAGAAGCGTTTGCCGCTAATTTAAGAAAGCAGGACGCACAAAAGATTTTTACTTACCTGAAAGGGCATGAGACATTGGATGTTATTTGGACTGCAAGTAGCGGTGATGAGCGGATGGCTCTAGCCTCGAGGCATGATGAAATCAAAAATGGGTTTGCTGTTGGCACGGCTTTAAATACAACAGCTAAAAATGGAACAGATGGCGTGGTGTATGACGTGTTGATGGTGGATGAAAATGCGGACGGTGTGCTTGACCATATCATTTATACTAACAAGCAAGACCGGAGCGATGAGCACATTTACCATAATCCTACTGACGGGGCTTCTTTGGCTATGTGGGATTTCTCATTAAGAGAGCTGGCTAAAGCCTCTCGCTAGGCTGAAACCCCTTGCATTTGCAGGGGGTTTTGTTTATGAATACTTTGAATACTTCCCTTGGGATGGCGACAGCGTGGAGCAAACCCTCTATCACAAACTGAACGCGTGATGTATTCAGTACACACGAGCAACCTTCGGGCTGCTTTTGTTTTATCCGCTTGAAGTAACCGATTAAAACTTGGGAATAATTAAGCTATCCGACTAGCCGGGACAACAATTAACAGATAACAAAAGGCTACCTGAAACCGCAGATAAACGCTTTCAGGTAGCCTTTTTGTATTCCCGCCGCGCTGTTTATTCCACCACAATCTGCGGGAAGCGGTTGCTGAAGTCTTTGCCTTTGGCGGCCACGGCCAGGGCGATTTGCCAAGCGGCTTCGGTGTAGATTTGGGCGATGGCGGGGTGGGTGGCTTGCATTTGGGCGGCGCTGCCGCTATCCATGGCTTCGCGCACGGGCAGGCTCAGGGGCAGCTGGCCCAGCAGCGGCACGCCGAGGCGTTCGGCCAGCGCTTTGCCGCCGTCTTGGCCGAAAATGGGCTCGTGGTGCCCGCAGCGGCTGCAAATGTGCACCGACATATTTTCCAGCACGCCGAAAATGGGGATGTTGACTTTGCCGAACATATCCACGGCTTTGCGCGCGTCGATGAGGGCGATGTCTTGCGGGGTGGTTACTACGATAGAGCCAGTAACGGGGATTTTCTGTGACAGGGTGAGCTGGATGTCGCCGGTGCCAGGCGGCAGATCGACAAACAGGTAGTCCACGTTATCCCATTCGCTTTGAAACAGCAGCTGCTGCAGGGCTCGGCTCACCATGGGGCCGCGCCACACCACGGCTTGGTCGGTATCGACCAGAAAGCCGATAGACATCACCTGGATGCCTTCGGCCGAGCGCACGGGGATGAAATGTTTGTTTTCCTGCTGCGGTTTGCTCTCAGGCACGCCGAGCATGGTGGGCTGGCTGGGGCCGTAGAGGTCGGCATCGAGAATACCCACGCGTGCGCCCATGTTGTGCAGCGCCACGGCGAGGTTGGCGGCGGTGGTGGATTTGCCCACGCCGCCTTTGCCGGAAGCGACGGCGATGATGTTTTTCACGCCGTTGATGGTGCGCACGCCGGGTTGGACTTTGCGGGTGGTGATTTCGCTGCGGATGTTGGTTTGCACGTTTTGGGTGCAACCGGCTTGGGTCAGCGCGGCGGTGATGTTTTGCTTGAGCTGGTCGGCAATGTGGCCGACGGGAAAACCGAAGCAGAGTTCGATTTGCAAACCGCCGGCGGTTTGCTCGATGGCTTGCAGGGCATGGCTGCTGCCGATGGTAAGGCTGCTGTTGGGGATGGCGACGGCCTCAACGGCGGCGCGCAGGGCGTTATCGTTATGCATGATGTTTTTCCTTGAGGTGTGTGGATTGGGGAAACAGGCTACCTGAAAACGGGAAATGCCGTTTCAGGTAGCCTGTTTGGTTGGCCGGGTGTTTTAGCGGGTTGGCTACGAGAACAGCCGTTTGGCCAGCTCGCTGCCGGGCTCGATGCCCACCCGTTTCATTTCGTCTTGCCGCGCCACCACATAGCTGCGGATTTCTTTCAGCCATTGGGTGGAAAGCTCTTCGAGCTTGTCGTTTACCAAATCCAGGCCGAGCATGCTGGAAAGCTTAACCGCGATATCCATGAAGCGGTTGAAGTTTTTCTCGCCGTCGGGGATGTGCGGGGCATCAAACAGCATGCTGATGCCGCGGTAGTTTTGGGTGGAGAGCAGGGTGGCGGTGAAGGCGCTGTTGTCGAGGGTGGAGATGGCAAATAGCGGCTCGCCTTTGGCGTCGTTCAGGTAGAACATGCCGTCGTGGGAAAGCTCGAAGCCTTGGCGCTCTATGGCGTTGCGCAATTCCACGCCACTCACGTTGTTGCGGGACACCAAATGAATGGCGATGGTTTGATCCACGCGGGCGCATAGATCGTCCAGCGGGCGGGCGATGGAGAGGAAGGTGTCGATGTCGGTGAGTAGCAGGCCGCCGTCCATTTTCTCGGCAAAGGCGTTGGCCTGTTCGCCGAATTGTTCCAAATCGGCAATGCTGGCCAAGCCGTTGCGGCTGATGGCTTGCAGACCGATCACGAAGCCTTGGTAGTACACGCTGGGAATCGGCTCAGCAATTTGGAAACGGTCGTCCATGGTGCAGCCGGCGATACGGAAGCGGTGGCGGCTGGAAAGGCGCGGCATGGCGTGCAATTCCTGCGGCTCTTTCAGGGAGATGTAGCAGAGGTAGTCGAAGCGGCTGTCGAACCAGGGCAGTTGCTGTTTGGCCAAATCCTGCAAATCGAGCAGCAGCTTGCGCTTGGCCGGCTCTTGGGTTTGCGAAGGCGCAGCAGCTGGTACGGGCTGAAAGTTGAAAGCGGGGGCTTCGGCGGCGGGTTCGGCCTGCAATACCGGCTCGGCAGGGGCGCTGTCGGCTTCGGCCGGTGTTTCGGCAACGGAGGGTTCGCTAGCCGGTTCGCTTGAGCGGCTGAATTTAACAAAGGCCGGCTGCAGGCGCGGGGCGGCTTCTGCTTCGGCAGCGGGAGCTTGCTGCTGGCCGTCGCGCACGGAATGGGTGTGGCTTTCCATCAGCGCGTCTTTATCGGCATGGCCGAATTGGGCGCGGATGGAATCGCGGTATTTCTTTTCCTGATAGGTGTTGTACAGCAATACGCCGAACACGGGGGCGAAAATGAGGATGGCGATAATTAGAATGGTGTTGGTGCTCATTGATACTTCCGAATGGGGTGCTGTCGAAACAGCGGAATTATATAGCGAAAAGA
Organism: Eikenella exigua; assembly: GCF_008805035.1. NCBI lineage: Bacteria > Pseudomonadati > Pseudomonadota > Betaproteobacteria > Neisseriales > Neisseriaceae > Eikenella > Eikenella exigua. Next base: position 1,878,325 of record NZ_CP038018.1, read on the forward strand.
CTTTCTTTCCCATAGACGGCCATTTCAAATAAAGCCATATTGTGTTGGCTTGGTTTGATTTGAAACGATTATTGGAGCGCGGGAGGAGTAAGGCTACCTGAAAGATACGTGCTATACAACGGCAACGGCTTCCTGTTTATTTGTCCTCATCCTGCCCGTGCTCTTTTCCTTCGCGTTCTTTTTCTTCCTGCTTCTGCTGCTTGGCGGTGAGCTCGGGCAGCTCAAAGTGGATGTTCAGGCCGTTGGGCTGCACGTTGGCGGCACTGATGCGGCCGTGGTGTTTGCCGATAACGTGGCGGGCAATGGCCAAACCGAGGCCAGTGCCGGGTTTGTGCGCGCCGCTGTCGGCGCGGTAGAAGGCGGTGAAGATGTGCGGTAGCTGGCGTTCGTCCACACCGGGGCCGTTGTCGGCAATGTCGATGTGCCAATGGTGTTTGTGGCCGGAGAGGCGGATGTGGATTTTGCTGCCTTCGGGGCCGTAGGCCATAGCATTGCGCAAGACGTTGTCGAAAGCGCGGTAGAGGTAGCCCTCATTGGCGGAAACGGTGGCGTCGGCATCGGCGGGGTCGTAGTGGAAATCGATTTGCTGATTGTTTTGGCAGGCGATGGCGCGACAGTCTTCTACCAGGTTTTTCAAAAAGGGCACGAGCTTGAGCGGGTCTTTTTCCATTTCCACGTTGGCAGTTTCCAAACGGGAGAGGGTGAGCAACTCGCCCACGAGTTTGTCCATGCGGGTGAGCTCAGATTCGAGGCGCTTGATGTTTTGCTCCTGTTTGTGCGGCTGCACTTGCAGCAGGGCAAGCAGCGCCTGCATACGCGCCAGCGGGGAGCGCATTTCGTGTGAAACGTGGTGCAGCAGATGGCGTTCGCGTTCCACCAGTTTTTGCAGGCGGCTGGCCATGTGGTCGAATTGGACGGCGAGTTTGGCCAGCTCATCGCGCCGACCGAGCAGCTGGTGGGAAATGCGGGTTTCAAGGTCGCCTTCGGCCAGACGGCTCATGCCGCGTTCCAGCGTGCGGATGGGTTGAGAGATATTGCGGGCGAGGATGTAGGCTAAGAGCAGGCCGACGATAATGATGAAGCTGAGGATGATGAGCTCGTGCCACACGGGCGCCATTTCCATGCCGGGAATCATCAGCGGGGAAGGCGGGCGGGTAGGCTGCTGTTTGTCCCAGTCGGCCAACATGAAGATATATTCTTCGCCCAAGGGGTCGTAGGCCACGCGCACTGCGCGGGAGTTGGGATATTCAGAGGCGAATTTGCGTGCGGCGAGGATGCGCGAGGGCTCAATCTGACGCTGAAAAATATCGGTTTTGCTGTCGCCGGAAATTACTAGGATATTGTCGAAGGTGGGGGTATTGTTCCAGTCTTGCAGGGTTTCGCGTACACCGGAGAGGCCGCGGGTTTGGAACACGGTTACAGTGCTGTTGAGCAGGCCGGTTTCAAAGGCGCGCTGCTGTTTGAAACGGCTTTCGGCCATTTTGTCTTGCACCAGCCAGAAGGAGAAGCTGGCCACGAAAATGGCGGCGATGATGACGAAAAAAAAAGTGAGGAAAATCCGCTGGAACAGTTTCATGAATATGCTTTGGCGGGAAGGTTTGGCAGGCCACAAAACAATGCCGCCATCAGTCGGTTTGGGCTTGGCGGCGGCCGTTGGGTGAATGGCGCAAATGAAGAAGCGGTATTTCAAGTAGCCTTTATCTCGTTCGATGGAGGCTACTTGAAAGCGTAAGCTTCAACACAAGTTAGAATCAAAACATCAGTTTTTCACAAACAAATAACCTAGGCCGCGCACGGTTTGGATGAGTGAGGCATCGCCCAGTTTATGGCGGATGCTGGAAATATGCACGTCGATGCTTCGGTCGAACTTGGCTAGCTTGCGGTCGAGTGCTTCGAGAGAGAGGGTTTCTTTGTTTACCACCTGGCCGGCGTGACGCATCAGCACTTCCAGCAGGTTGAACTCGGTGCTGGTAAGTTCCAGCGGGGCTTCGTTGATGGTGGCTTGGCGTTTGGCTGGGTAGAGGGTTACACCGCTCACGGAAATCACATTGGGGGTGCTGTTGTCCGGCTCGGCCAGGCGGGTGCGGCGCAGAATAGCATTGATGCGCGCCAAGAGTTCGCGCGGCTGGCAGGGTTTGGGCACATAGTCGTCTGCGCCCATTTCTAGGCCGATGATGCGGTCGATGTCATCACCTTTGGCAGTGAGCATGATGATGGGGATTTTGCTCTGCTGGCGCACGGTTTTGAGCACATCCAACCCGCTGAGCTTGGGCATCATGGAATCCAGCACCACCACGTTGTAGTTGCCGGTGAGGATTTCGGTTACGCCGGCTTCGCCGTCCGGCACGCTGCTAACTTCCAGCCCTTCGGCGCTCAGGTATTCGGTTAAGAGCTCGGTGAGCAGGGCGTCATCGTCTACCAATAAAACACGGTTCATACTTACTCCTTAGTATTTTATGTGCCGTTGCAGCACGGAATTTTGCCGCCGGGGCAAACCCGGCAATATGACCAACTAACGTGATTTTTCAATCTCAGCAGCCGGAATTAGGCTGGTTGACTGTTGAATTTCAAGCGTCTTAACACTTTGCCTGATACAGGCGAACAAGCCAAATTCTTTTGCGAATCTTTGCGTAAGCCGGGCGGGATATCACGGATGTTATGCTTATTTAAGCCCGGCAGGGGATTGAGCTTTATTTTAGCTTCACAGAAACTCAGCCTTGGCTGTGCCAAGACATCGTTTGAACTACGTTGAAGCTGGCACTTTCAGGTAGCCTTGCCTTCTGCCTCCATCACTGCTTCAATTAAAGCTGTTCCGTTTTCAATTCGAAACGCCACTTCCCAATCTTCCACTGCCATCTTATATACACGCTGCGGCGTATCCTGATAAGCCGGGCGCGGGTCTTGAGCGATGCTTTGTTCAAGCAACAGGCGGATAGTTGATGGCAAGGTGGCAGCTGTTTCCTCATCTAGCCAAGCTACTTCGAGCGGCACGGGCGGAACAGTGGCGAAGCCTGAAGCAGCATCGGGCTGAGCCTCCACAAAGGGCAGATAGGGCTTGATATCTAACACCGGCGTGCCATCGAGCAAATCCGCTCCGCCACACCATAGCCGTACTCCACCATCGGTTTCAATGCGCTCCAGCTTGAGTAGGGAAAGCCCCAACGGGTTGGGCCGGAACGGGCTGCGCGTGGCAAATACGCCCATTTTCCGGTTACCGCCCAAACGCGGCGGCCGCACCAAAGGCTGCCAGCCTGCCCCGGCCACGCCGTGAAACACGAACTGCACCCAAATATGGCTGAAGCTTCCCAACCCGCGCACGCAATCGGCAGGAAACTCGGGCAGCAGCTCGATATACACCTGGGCGGAAGGCACCAAGCCGGGCTGGCGCGGCACACCGAATTTCTGTTTATAAGGAGAGCGAACGTAGGCGATGGCTTGCAGGATATGGGTGGCTGGCATGGCTTGGAGCAATCAATATGAGCATAGAGTGAGATAAAAGGCTACCTGAAAACGCCAACTTCAGCAAAGCTGGAGCTGAGTTTCTGCGAAGCTGAAATTAAGTTTTGGCAAAGCAGCAAGGTGATGGCATCACAACGCCGCCTTACTGCGTCCTCCATTTTCTGCCCCCAATGAAAACCGGCAACCTCGGAATTCTCGGGCTGCCGGCCTGATTTCACTAATGCGGCGTTGAATTTAAATCAGCTTACTGCTGGCGTTGGCAAGCGGTTTCTACGCGGTTGCCATAGGGGTCTTTGAAGCTGAACGCAGCTTCGTTGCCCTTGCGGTGCCACTCGGCGCCGCTGCCGAACAGGCCGCGGTTGCTGGTGTAGCGCTCGCCGGAGCCAGAAGTAGCGCGGTTGAGCACAGCGCTCTTGTCGTCAAGCTGCAGGCTTACGCGGTCGGAACCTTGCTGGCGCACAGTTACAGACAGGCCATTTTCACAGCTGAAACGCTCGGCACCGTGTGCGCGGCGCTCGCCACGACGCTCGTGGCGCGGAGCCGGCTCGTTGCCCGGGTCTTGCATGCTGTTTTCATGGCGTTGGTGATGATGATGACGATGGCCGTCGTCTTGCGGGGCAGGCGCCACGCAGGCGGTCAGCAACAAAGCCAAAGAGGCCGGTACAGCCCAAGTACGTACTTTCATTGTGTATTTCCTATAAAATGAGAAAATACCGCCATAGCCGGCGGCGAGAGCATCTTAGCCCAAAGTGTGCGGCATAAAAAGGGGGGTTAACCAAGATTTACGGCAATATCTTCTGGCGAAAAGGCTACCTGAAAGCGTTTGGTCGCTTTCAGGTAGCCTTGTTTTGGCAAGCCTAAGCTTTGGTTTTCGTGTTTTTCAGGTAGCCTCTTTATAAGACAGGCTGTATGTATCGATTGCCTTACCGCCTGTGGGTTTTAATCCCGCAAAAACGGATTGTGTTGTTTTTCGTGGCCGATGGTGGTGCTGCGGCCGTGGCCGGGCAGCACTATGGTGTTTTCGGGTAACACCAGCAGTTTCCCGCGGATATTGTGTAGCAAGTCGGCGTGGCTGCTGCGTTCGAAGTCGGTGCGGCCGATGGATTCGTAAAACAGCACGTCGCCGGCAATCAGGAGATTTTGTTCGACGCAGTAAAACACCACATGTCCGGGAGTGTGGCCGGGGATGTGCAGCACTTGGAAGCGGTATGCGCCCACGCTTAACTCGTCGCCCTCTTCCAGCCAGCGGCTCGGGCTCACCGGCGGAGACACGGGAAAACCGAAGCCGGTGGTGATTTCGGGCAAGTTGTCAAGCAGCCATTGGTCGTCGCGGTGTGGGCCGATAACGGGCAGTGGGGTGTGCGCAATCATCTCGGCCACGCCGCCGGCATGGTCGAGGTGGCCGTGGGTGAGCCAGATTGCCCTGGGCTGCACGCCGAGCTTGGCAGCTTCTTCCAACAACCACGGCACATCGCCGCCCACGTCTATCCACGCGGCTTCTTTGCTTTCTTCATCCCACAAAAGTGAGCAATTTTGGCGGAAGGGGGTAACGGCGAACACGGTAAGGTTGAGCGGCATGAGCGGGCTTTCTATAGATAAAGTTTTCAGGTAGCCAGCATTGTGCCGCCGTATCTGCTCGCGGTAAACCTTTTTAAGATTTGGCGTATCCGCTACAATGCACCATTTATCCTCTTTGCGAGCAAGTTCATGCACACTCCGCCCAATCCCAATCCCCTCAACCTCTGCTGGCTCGATATGGAAATGACCGGTCTCAACCCCGAGCACGACCGCATTATCGAAGCCGCCGTGGTGGTTACCGATGCCGATTTAAACATCCTCGCCCAATCCGAATCCTACGCCATCCACCAAAGCGACGAATTGCTCAACAGCATGGATGCCTGGAACACCAGCACCCACGAGCGCACCGGCCTCACCCGGCGCGTGAAAGATTCCACGCTTTCCGAAGCCGAAGTAGAACAACGCCTGCTTGATTTCGTGGCGCAATGGGCACCGCAAAGCGCAAGCCCCTTGTGCGGCAACACTGTACACCAAGACCGACGCTTCATGCAGCGCTACATGCCCCGCCTCGAAGCCTGGTTCCACTACCGCAACCTTGACGTATCCACCCTCAAAGAGCTCGCCCGCCGCTGGCATCCCGCCGCCTACAAAAGTTTCAGTAAAAAAGGCTCGCACTGCGCGTTGGACGACATCTTGGAGAGCATCGAAGAATTACGCCACTACCGCCGAACCTTCCTGCGCCTGCCCGAGGCTGAGAGAGAGGCTATCTGAAAGTGCAAGCTTCAACGGAGTTAAAACGAGCACAGCGAAGTTTCTGCGAAGCAAAAACCTGTTTCACCTTTTCAGGTAGCCTCTCCCAACCCGCACAAACCCACACCATGACCCGCAAAATCCTCCTTCCCACACACTAAACCCACCATGCTCCCTACCTCCCTACCTGCCTGGCAAGCCCTGGCCGACCACCGCCGCGCCACCGCGCACCTCCACTTGCGCGAGCGCTTCGCCGCCGAGCCGGACCGTTTCGAACGCATGCACGCCGAATTCAACGGCCTCTTGCTCGACTACAGCAAAAACCTCATCGGCGAAGATACCCTCAACCTGCTCTGCCGCCTGGCCGACGAATCCGGCGCGGCCGAGCTGCGCCGCCAAATGTATGCCGGCGAAAAAATCAATCTGAGCGAACACCGCGCCGTGCTGCACACCGCCCTGAGGCTACCTGAAACCGCCGCGCCCGTGTATGTGGACGGTATCGATATCGTGCCGCAGGTGCACGCCGAATTAAACCGTGCCCTCGATTTCGCCGAGCGCCTGCAAAACGGCACGCACACGGGCTGCACCGGCGCACCTATCCGCGACGTGGTGAACATCGGCATCGGCGGCTCGGATTTGGGCCCGCGCATGGTGACGCAAGCCCTCTCCCCATACCGGCAAAACCTGAACGTGCACTTCGCCGCCAATCTCGACAGCGCCGATTTAGACGGCATCCTGCGCCGCGTGCAGCCCGAAACCACGCTGTTTATCGTGGCCAGCAAATCCTTCCGCACCCCCGAAACCCTGCTCAACGCCCAAGCCGCGCGCCGCTGGTTTCTGCAATCCGGCCGCAGCGAAGCCGATATCGCGCAGCACTTCGCCGCTGTGTCGGCCAATGTGGCCGCTGCTGCCGAATTCGGCAGCGCCCCGCAAAACGTATTTGGCATGTTTGATTGGGTGGGCGGGCGCTATTCCGTGTGGTCGGCCATCGGCCTACCCGTGATGTGCGCCATCGGCCGCGAACATTTCCGCGAATTCCTGCGCGGCGGCCACGATATGGACGAACATTTCCTGCACACCCCGTGGCGGCACAACATCCCCGCCCTGCTCGCCCTCATCGGCATCTGGCAGCAAAATTTCTGCGGCAGCACCAGCCACATCGTCATCCCCTACAGCCATGGCCTGCGCCGCCTGCCCGCCCACCTCCAGCAGCTCGATATGGAAAGCAACGGCAAAAGCCATAACCGCCACGGCAACCCCGTGGATTTCGCCACCGGCGCCGCCATTTGGGGCGAAGCCGGCGTCAACTGCCAGCACGCCTTCTTCCAGCTCATCCACCAAGGCACGCAGGTTATTCCCGTCGATTTCATCGTCCCCCTCAGCGGCGAAGGGGCAGACGACGGCCGCCACCTCCGGCTCGTGGCCAACGCCTTCGCCCAAGCCGAAGCCCTCATGCGCGGCAAAAGCGAAGCCGAAGCCCGCGCCGAAACGGCCGGCAAAGGGCTGCCTGAAAGAGAACAAGCCGCCCTCGCCCGCCAGCGCAGCTTCCCCGGCAACCGCCCCAGCAACACCATCCTCGTCGAACGCATTACGCCCTACACCCTCGGCCTGATTCTCGCCATGTACGAACACAAAGTCTTCATGCAAGGCGCCGTGTGGGGCATCAACTCCTTCGACCAATGGGGCGTGGAATACGGCAAAGAACTCGTCCAAACCATCCTGCCTGAACTGCAAGGCGCATCCCCCGCCGGGCACGACCCCTCCACCGCCGCCCTGATCCAACGCTACCGGCAGCAGATAGCCAAATAGCCTTCCCTGTCAACCTGCTATAATCCCCACCCCATCTCTTCGGAACCCCATCATGACCACAACTTGGCACAACGGCTGGTGGCAGGGCGCAGTGCATTGCCCTTCACCCAACTTCTTGTCCCGCCCCGCCGGCGAAACCGTTTCTCTGGTGGTGCTGCACAACATCTCCCTGCCGCCCTTCGAATACGGCGGCAGCGCCATCCGCGATTTGTTCACCAACCGCATCAATCCACAGGCACACCCCTTCTTCCCACAGCTGGTGGATTTGCGCGTGTCCAGCCATTTTCTGATTGAACGCAGCGGGCAGGTGGTGCAGTTTGTGTCGGGCAACGACGCGGCGCACCACGCTGGCGTGTCGCAATATCGCGGCCGCAGCGGCTGCAACGCTTTTTCGCTCGGTATCGAACTTGAGGGCTGCGATTTCGAACCTTTCACCGAGGCGCAATACCAAGCCCTGATTCCGCTACTGCACAGCATGGAGGCACACTACTCCATCGAAGCCGTAACTGGCCACCAACACATTGCCCCTGGCCGCAAAAGCGACCCCGGCCACTTCTTCGACTGGCCTCGCCTGGCCGCTGCGGGCGTGGTGCTGGCAAAGGGGGTTATGGATTAACCGTTGCTGCAACAATTTAAGAAAGGCTACCTGAAATTTTCAGGTAGCTTTTGGTTTACTCTTCCCAATCTTCCAGTGCCAGCGGCCCGTTTTCCTTCACTTCCTCCATTACCACATAACTGCGGCTTTCCACAGCGGAGGGCAGTTGCAGCAGGATTTTGCCGAGCATGTCGCGGTAGGCGGACATGTCTTGCAGGCGCACTTTGATGAGGTAGTCGTATTCGCCGGACACGAGGTGGCATTCGAGGATTTGCGGGATTTTCAGCACTTCGCGGCGGAATTCTTCAAAAATATCGCCGGATTTGGAATGCAGTTTGATTTCCACGAACACCAGCAAGCCGTAGCCCAAGCGGGCGGGATTGAGGCGGGCGTGGTAGCCGCTGATGTAACCGTCGCGCTCCAAGCGGCGCACACGTTCGGTTACGGGGGTGGCGGACAGGCCGACGCGTTCGGCCAGCTCGGTCATGCTCAGGCGGGCATTCTCCTGCAAGAGCTTGAGGATGTGGTGGTCGATGCTATCGGCTTCTTTAAAGATGGGGCGGTTGGGCATGGGCTTCTTCTCCTAATAGTTAAAGCACTTCTCTTCCTGCTGCATTGGTTTTCTTGGTTAGGAAATAATTGCTTCAGCTGTATTCATTGTAGTTTCAAATAAAGGCTACCTGAAACTTTTTCAGGTAGCCTTTGCTTTCCCTTGGGAGCAAAAAAGACACGGAAACTATTGAGTGCCGACAGACCCTGGTCAGCCTGCGCTTATTGCTCGCGGGTTTGATCCAGCAGGGCTTTCATGGAGAGGCGAACGCGGCCGCGGTCGTCCACTTCCAGCGCTTTCACGCGCACGTTTTGGCCGACTTTGAGGTAGTCGTTCACGTCTTTCACGCGCTCGTGGGCGATTTGGCTGATGTGCACCAGGCCGTCTTTGCCGGGCATCACGGATACGATGGCGCCCACGTTGTTGTCCAAAATCTTAATCACCACGCCGTTGTACACCTGGCCCACTTCCACTTCGGCAGTGATTTCTTCGATGCGTTTGCGGGCGGCTTCCACGGCTTCCACATTCACGGCGGCGATGGTGATGGTGCCGTCGTCTTCAATGTTGATTTCGGTGCCGGTTTCGGCGGTGAGGGCACGGATGGTTTCGCCGCCTTTGCCGATAACGTCGCGGATTTTGTCTTGGTTAATCTTCATGGTGAAGAGGCGCGGCGCGTGCTGCGAGAGCTCTTGCGGGCCGGCCACGGCGGCTTTCATCTGCTCAAGGATGTGCAGGCGGGCTTCTTTGGCTTGCGCCAGGGCAATCTGCATGATTTCTTTGGTGATGCCTTGGATTTTGATGTCCATCTGCAGGGCGGTCACGCCTTCGGTGGTGCCGGCCACTTTGAAGTCCATGTCGCCGAGGTGGTCTTCGTCGCCCAAGATATCGGTGAGCACGGCGAATTTGTTGCCTTCCAGAATCAAACCCATGGCGATACCGGCCACGTGGGCTTTGAGCGGTACGCCGGCGGAGAGCAGGCTCAAGCAGCCGCCGCACACGGAGGCCATGGAAGAAGAGCCGTTGGATTCGGTGATTTCAGATACCACGCGCATGGTGTAGCTGAATTCTTCGGGCGTGGGCAACACGCCGAGCAGGGCGCGTTTGGCCAGGCGGCCGTGGCCGATTTCGCGGCGTTTGGGCGCGCCCATGCGGCCGCATTCGCCGGTGGAGTAGGGCGGGAAGTTGTAGTGCAGCATGAAGCGGTCGGTGTATTCGCCGCTCAAGGCATCAATGATTTGCTCGTCGCGCTGGGTGCCGAGGGTGGCCACAGCCAGGGCTTGGGTTTCGCCACGGGTGAAGAGGGCGGAGCCGTGGGTGCGCGGCAGCACGCCGGTTTGGATGTTGATGGGGCGCACGGTGCGGGTGTCGCGGCCGTCGATGCGCGGCTGGCCGGCCAGAATCTGGCTGCGCACCACGTTGGCTTCCAAATGTTTGAAAATGCCTTTGATTTGGTTGGCAGCGAGGGTGTCGGTGTCTTCCGTGATCAGCGCGGCTTCCACGGCGGCCCAGGCTTCGTCCAGCTTGGCGGTGCGAGCCTGTTTTTGGCGGATTTTGAAAGCTTCGGCTACGGTTTGACCGGCAATTTCCTGCACTTTGGCCACCAGGGCGGCATCGGTTTCGGGCGCTTTCCAGTCCCACACTTCGGGGTTGACCGCGTCGGCCAGCTCGTTGATGGCGCGGATAACGGCCTGCATTTCATTGTGACCATATACCACGGCGCCGAGCATCACGTCTTCGGGCAGGATTTGGGCTTCGGATTCCACCATCAGCACGGCTTGTGCAGTACCGGCCACCACCAAATCCAGCTGCGATTTGGCCAGCTGGGTTTTGGTCGGGTTCAGCACGTATTCGCCGTTCAGGTAGCCTACGCGGGCGGCACCGATGGGGCCGGCGAAAGGCACGCCGCTCAATACCAGCGCGGCAGAAGCGCCGATCATGGCGGGAATGTCGGAATCGATTTCCGGATCAACCGATACCACCATGGCCACGATTTGGATATCGTGGAAGAAGCCTTCGGGGAACAGCGGGCGGATGGGGCGGTCGATCAGGCGGCTGGTGAGGATTTCTTTTTCACTCTGTTTGCCTTCGCGCTTGAAGAAGCCGCCGGGGATTTTGCCTGCGGCATAGGTGCGCTCCAGATAATCCACGGTGAGCGGGAAGAAATCCTGCCCGGCTTTCACTTCTTTATTGGCGGTAACGGCCACCAGCACCACGGTTTCACCCATGGATACTTTCACCGCACCCGCCGCCTGGCGGGCGATTTCGCCGGTTTCGATGGTGACGGTGTGCTGGCCGTATTGGAAGGATTTGACGTGTTTGTTAAACATTAGGATTCCTTTAGGAAAAGGCCGCTGCCGCTAAAACACTAAACATAAGCCCGCACAAGCGCAGGCGCATGGTTAGGGTTTCAGACAGGCAGGGCAGGTTGGAAATAAAACAAAGGCTTGAGGCTACCTGAAAGTGCAGCCCGAAACCGGCGCGCATTCTAACACGCTGCCGGGCAGATTGCACTGTATAAACAAGATAATCTTTCGTTTTTCAGGTAGCCCCTTCGTGCATACCCAAGGCTACCTGAAGCCGCCTGCATGGTTGGAACTTTACTAAAACTTTGCTTTCAGGTAGCCTGCCGTTCGCCTTCTCTGCCACAAAAGAAAGCGGACATACTTGCTGCGGCACGAACAAAATACAATAGGGGTGCTCGTGTTCCATATTTCAATACTACCTGAAAACCCTGCCCCGCTGCCGAAGGTGCAGCCCGTATCATGCCGCGCCCGCCTGCGCTAAAATAGCGCCCTTTCCCACTCATCCTTTATTTATCCACCATGCCCCTTATCCCATCCCGGCTCAAATGGCTTTCCGCGCGCGTGCTGGCCGCGCTGCCGATGCTGGTTAGCGTGTGCATGGCCGTGCTGGCCGTATGGTATTGGCAGAAGCCGCTGATGTGTATGCCGCTGGTGCTCGGCGTGATTGCCGGCGGCCTGGTGGATTTAGACAACCGCCTCACCGGCCGCATCCAAAACCTGCTCTCCACCATTGCCGCCTTCAGCGTTTCCTCGCTCACTGTGCAGTTTACGTTCGGTCAGCCGCTGCTGTTTTTGCCCGCGATGACGCTGCTCACTTTCGTGTTTACCCTGTCCGGCGCCATCAGCCTGCGTTACCGCACCATCTCCTTCGGCACGCTGGTGGTGGCGCTTTACACCATCCTCACCATCAACCACAGCATGGTTTGGTATGCCAATACCCTGCTGATTTTGTGCGGCACGCTGCTCTACAGCGGCAACACCCTGCTGCTGCACCTCATTTTGCCGCACCGCCCCGTGCAAGACAGCATGGCCGCCGCCTATACCGAGCTGGCGGGCTATCTCGACATCAAAGCCCAATTCTTCGACCCCGACGACACCGATCAGCTCGAGCAGCAGCAAATCGCGCTGGCCATGCAAAACGGCAAAGTGATCGCCGCCTTCAACCAGGTGCGCAGCGCCTTGTTTTACCGCATGCGCGGCCAGCACCGCCATCCGCGTACCGCCCGCATGCTGCACTACTACTTTGCCGCGCAAGACATCCACGAGCGCGCCAGCTCCAGCTACATCGGCGAATACCGCCGCTTTGTGGCCGAGCTCAGCCACAGCGACCTCATCTTCCGCATCCAGCGGCTGATCGAATGGCAGGCGCAGGCCTGCCGCGACATGGCACACAGCTTGCAACGCGGCAGCGCGGCGCCGGACAATGCCAAGCTGGCCAAACTGGCCGCCGGCATCCGCCGCTCATACCAGCACCACCAATCCACCCAAGCCGACAAGAGCCCGCGCAGCCTGCGCCGCCTTATCGACAACCTCTACGGCATCAACTACCAACTCACCCACCTGGCCGGCGAGCAAGCAGGCTACACCGAAGCAAGCGAGCAAACCCGTATCGTGCGCGAAGATGCTGGCAGCTGGCGCAGCCATCTCAAGATCCTGCGCCATCATCTCAGCTTCGAATCCGGCGTATTCCGTCACGCCGTGCGGCTCTCCATCGTGGTGTTCCTCTGCATCGCCTTAGTGGAAAGCCTCAAGCTGCCCATGGGCTATTGGGTATTGCTTACCGCCGTATTCGTGTGCCAGCCCAACTATTCCGCCACCAAAAGCCGCCTTATCCAGCGCGTGGTCGGCACGATGGCCGGCGTGGCCGTCGGCTCGCTGCTGCCCTATTTCACTCCCTCGCTGGCTACCCAACTGGCCGTGGTGGCCGCATCCAGCACCCTGTTTTTCTTCTTCCGCACCAACAAATACAGCTACTCCACCTTCTTCATCACCATCCAAGCCATCACCAACCTCTACATCGCCGGCCTGCACGGCATCGACGCCCTGCCTTGGCGGCTGCTCGACACCATCGTCGGCTGCGCGCTGGCCTGGTGGGCCGTATCCATGCTCTGGCCGGATTGGCGCTACCTTTCCCTTGCCCGCACCGCCCAACGCGCCCTCGCCGGCAACGCAGGCTACCTGAAAAGCATCACCGACCAGCTCCAGCACGGCGGCCATTGCGACGATGCCGCCTACCGCATCGAACGCCGCCGCGCCCACGAACGCGCCGCCCAGCTAAGCAGCACCCTGTCCGACATGTCCGGCGAGCCGAAAAAATACGCCGCGTACCTGCCCGGCGGCTTCACCCTGCTCAAAACCGTTTACGCCATCAACGGCTATACCTCCGCCCTCGGTGCCTACCGCAGCCGCCTCAGCCCCGGCCAAATCGAGCCCGATTTCAACGCCGCTTTTGCCCGGGCTGCTAACGAAACCGCCCGCCTGCTCGAACAGCTGCCCGGCCTGACCGAAGCCGAATTTCAGGTAGCCTACAGCGCCCTACGCCAACAGCTCACCGCCCTGCGCCCCGACAATAGCGCCAGCCCCCACGCCCACACCCTCTGGCAGCAGCTTTCCTTGATTGCCAAACTCCTGCTCCCCGCCTACCAGGCCTTGCAAGACGTGGAGGATACCCAAACCGAAACGCAGGAGGCGGCGGCAGTGGGCACCAGCGGCTAGGTGATGCTTGTGCCTGAAGAGGCTACCTGAAAACGGAGCGAAGTGAAGTTTCTGCGCGGCTAAAACAAAGCACAGAGAAGTTTCTGTGCAGCGAAGTGCCACAACAACGCAGTTAAAACGCGGCTTCCATCGGAAGCCGCGTTGCTATATGGTTTTCAGGTAGCCTGCACTAGCAGCCTGTCCATGCGGTTCTACATCATGCCGCTACTCAAACCAGCGCCCAAGCAAAAGGCTACCTGAAACTTTAGCTACGCAGAAACTTCGCTTCGCTCCGTTTTCAGGTAGCCTTTGTTTATGCAGTTAAACCCCAGCGGAAACCTTCTCCCATGCTTCCAAAATCAATTCGGGGCGGTTGCTTTGCAGCAGGCTGGCATCGGAGAGCATCTGCCGCCACACCCGGGCATGGTTGCGGCCGTGCAGCAGGCCGAGGTAGTGGCGCAGCATGTGGCGGATGGTGAGGCCCGGGTCGGCAGCGAGCGAGCGCTGCATATAGCGGTAGAGCGCGGGAATCAGGGTGTCGAAATCGGTTTCAGGTAGCCTTTCGCCGTAAAACAGCCTGTCCCACGATTGCATCAGCATGGGGTTGTGATGGGCCTCGCGGCCAATCATCACGCCGTCGGCGTGTTGCAGGTGTTCGGCAATTTCGGCATTGGTTTTGATGCCGCCGTTGATGATGATTTCCAGCTGGGGAAAATCCTGCTTGAGGCAGTAAACATAGTCGTATTTCAAGGGCGGCACGTCGCGGTTTTCTTTGGGCGAAAGGCCTTCCAACCAAGCATTGCGGGCGTGGACGATATAGGTGCGGCAGGCGGTTTTGTCGGCGAGCGTGCCCACGAAGTCGCACACGGTTTGGTATTCGGTTTGGCGGTCGATGCCGATGCGGTGCTTCACGGTTACGGCACAATCAGGCGCGGCTTCCTGCATGGCGTTGAGGCAATCGGCCACCAAATCCACTTCGTTCATCAAGCAGGCACCGAACGCGCCTTTTTGCACGCGCGGGCTGGGGCAGCCGCAGTTGAGGTTGATTTCGTCATAGCCCCAGCCTGCTGCGATGGCGGCGGCCTTGGCCAAATCGGCCGGGTTGCTGCCGCCCAGCTGCAGGGCAACCGGGTTTTCGCTTTCGTCTTTGCCCAAAAAACGCTCGGTCTGGCCGTGGATGATGGCGCCGGCATGAATCATTTCGGTGTAGAGCCAGGCATGGCGGCTGATTTGGCGTGCCATGTAGCGATAATGCCGGTCTGTCCAGTCCAGCATCGGCGCAACCGAAAGGCGGTGTATACCAATATAATCAGTATATTGCTTGTTTATATTTGCTTTTTCTGGGTTTTCGGTTTGTATCATTTCGGATTATTTCGGTTTATTTTTGCTTATTTCCGTTTATTTGTTGTACCATAAATGCACCATTTTTTGATTTTTTACCGATGGTGCAAACATGGGAACGATCATAAGGCGCACAAACCCCAGCGGGGCTGTGGTGTATCGGGCGCAAGTCCGCATAAAAAAGGCGGATGCGCCCGCTTATAGCGAGTCTAAAACATTTACGAAAAAAGCTCTAGCCGCCGAATGGCTCAAGCGGCGCGAAGCTGAGATTGAGGCAAACCCAGATTTAATACTTGGCATCAAAAAGAAGCGGATGCCGACACTTGCCGCAGCCATTGATAGCTACCTAGCCGAGCTGCCGGCAGTTGGGCGCAGTAAAAAGCAGGGGCTGTTATTTCTACGTGGTTTTCCGATTGCTGCGCTGCCGCTGGATAAAATCACGCGAGATCAGGTAGCCTTGTTTGCACAGCAGCGGCATAACGGTATACCGGAAATGGGATTACCGCCAGTACAACCGCCCACAATCATGCAGGATATACAGTATATCCGCATTGTCTTAAAACATGCGTTTTATGTGTGGAATTTGAAAGTTAGCTGGCAGGAAATTGAATTTGCCCTCGAGGGGCTGAGGAGAAGTAGGATTATTGCGCAGGCAACGCGCCGCAGCAGGCTGCCTACAGGCGACGAGCTGCAACGGCTCACCAACTATTTTTACAAGATGTATGCCGTTATCAAAAGCACGGTGATTCCCATGCACTTGATTATGTGGCTGGCGATTTACACCTGCCGCCGCCAAGATGAGATATGCCGCATGATGCTGGCTAATTTTGATCGTGCTGCCGGTGAGTGGATGATCCGTGACATCAAACACCCGGATGGCAGCCGTGGCAACGACAAAGCTTTTGCCGTTAGTCCGGCCGCACTATCCGTAATCGATGAGCTGCTGCAGGATGACGTGCAGCAACGGATGGCACGCATTACTGAGCGGCCAGGCAGCCTTGTGCCGCTCAAAGCCACCAGCATCAGCGCCCAATTTACCCGCGCCTGCAAAGTGCTGGACATCCACGACCTACGCTTCCACGATTTACGACATGAGGGAGCAACACGACTAGCTGAGGATGGGGCAACCATTCCGCAAATCCAGCAATACACCCTGCATGATTCGTGGGGCAGCCTGCAACGCTATGTCAATTTGCGGCGGCGCGGCGACAGGCTGGACTTTGCCGAGGCAATCGCTAATGCGAAAAAGGTATATCTGTAAAATACACACAAATACACATAAAATACTTGACAAATAATTTATCGTGTGTAATAATACACACACTTAGACAGCAGGAGGCACTTAATGAAAAACAGCCACGAAATCATCAAAGCCCTGAAAGCCGACGGGTGGGAACTGAAAAGAGTAAACGGTAGCCACCATATATTTTACAAGCCAGGCGCAAAATTCCCAATCACCATATCCCACCCAAATAAAAATCTATCAATAGGCCAGATAAAGGATGCAGAAAGGAAATCAGGACTAAAACTAAGATAATAGCACTGCCCCGAAGGGGGGGCAGTCGCACCCGCCTCAAAATTGTCTAAGCTGCTACACCAATTCAAAAAAAACAGGAGCAAAAAATGAAAGCATTTGCATTAGCCATCTATAAAGATGCAGACAATCCCACTTACGGCGTAGTCGTGCCGGATGTGCCGGGCTGTTATCCCTGCGGCGACACCATCGAGGCCGCCATTGAGGACAGCAAGGCAGCCATCAAAGCGCATATTGAATTTATGCTGGAGAACGATTTAGAAGTAGACTTAACCACGCACTCGATTGAAGAATTACGAGCCAATGCCGATTATGCCGATGCCATAGCATGGGGCATTGCCGAAATCGACGAGAGCAACCTATCCGCCAAGCAAACCCGCTTTAACGTCAGCTGGCCTGAATACCTGCTGGATAAGGTTGACCGCTTCGCCGCCGAAAATCACGATACCCGCTCCGGCTTTTTAGCCAAAGCTGCGCTGGCGGCCATCGATAAAACGGCCGGCTGATCACATCAAAGGCTACCTGAATTTCAGGTAGCCTTTTTTCAGGTAGCCTGAAATCAAAACAACGCAGCCTGTTTTTCCACCGGCGTAAAATTGCAAATCACTAATTCCCCGCTGGTTTTTAAATCAGTGCTGTTGGATACCGTGTATTTAATCTCCAGCCGCCGCATCCAAAACTCCGAAAACAGCGCGGCTATATCCGGGTGGTCGTTGATACTCAACATTAACTTACCCTTCATATTGCGCATAGCCGCCGCCAGTCTCTCAAATTGCGACCATTCAAAATCCACGCCATAGCCGGCTGTCTCCCAATATGGCGGATCGGCATAAAAAAACGTGTGCGGCCGGTCGTATCGCTCCACACAAGTCAGCCAATCGCCATGCTCAATATACGCACCAGACAAACGTCGGTGTGCCGCCGCCAGTCTTTCGCGCACCGTAGCAATATCAAAAGCCCGGTCAGTGGTGGCATAGCCAAAATTCTGCCCGTCGATTTTGCCGCCGAAGGCGTGTTGCTGTAAAAAAAAGAAACGTACGGCGCGCTGAATATCGGTCAAAGTTTTTAAATTGACCGCCTGAAACCAATCCCAATCCTCACGACTGCCCAGCATAAACTCGAAATGGCGGCAAAACTCGTCAAAATGGCAACGCACTACCCGATATAAATTAACGAGCTCACCGTTGATGTCGTTAATCACATCAGTTTTTGCCGGGTGCTCACGCATAAAAAACAAAGCCGCACCACCGGTGAACAGCTCCACATAGCACTCATGCGGCGGGAATAGCGGTAATAATTGGTCGGCAAGGCGGCGTTTGCCACCCATCCACGGAATAATCGGTTGCGTTGCATCGCTCATTTGCAGGCTCCAAAACAGCAAGCAGGCTTGCGGGCAAGCCTGCTAAAAATAATGCCCACACAAAGGAGGGCGGGAGGAACTGCCGCAAGGCGGCGGGTTTTTACTTATCTGCTGTACCGGCCACCACGCGCCCATACGCCTGCCACTCGGCTAGGTCGTTGCGCTGGGTGTCGGCTATTTCTGCCAATCCTGCATATTCTTTTGCGCAGTGGCCGAATAACTGCCAGCCTCGGGCAGCGGCTTCATCAACCGCGCCGGCGGTGCCGGTGGCTTGGGGCAGGGAGCGACTACGGGCAGCGGCGTAGGCGCGCACGCGCTCAAGCTCGCCGCGCAGATTATCCACAGCAATTTTTGCATGTTCTCTTTCCTTTTCTACTTCGGCCTGCGCGGCAGTTAATGCCGCCTGCGCCTGCCTTTCTTTTTCCAACACCGCGCCGGTTTGTTTCGCCAGCGCCTCGGTTTGTTGTTGCTTCAGTTTGGCTTCAGCGGCTCGGTAGCCCGCGTTATAGCGCTGCTCGCCGTACCAATATTCGCCGCCCACCACCGCCGCCAGCAGGGCGGCAATGGCTAGCGGTTTCCAATATTTGACTATCCACATCGTTTCTTACCTCAACAATACGGCCAAAATTTCAGGCAGCCTGAAAGCCAAAATCAGCAATATCAAGCCGCCCACAACGTGCCAGAAGGTTTTACGCACTTCTTTTGGACTCACATTCATTGCTTCCATTAAAAATACTCCTAGCATTTTGAAAGTAAATCGTTTATCATTCATACAGTTTTCAATCTTTCCGCTCAAAGGTTGAATACAGAAACCCCGCAAACCAGCCCAGTTTGCGGGGTTTCGCTTTTCAGGCAGCCTGTTCCAACCGCGCCAAAAACTGCCGGTAGTTACGCAATTCATGCTCCGCGTGCCGGGCGGCATAGGCATCGCCGATGGCTTTAGCATCAGCCAGCAACGCCTCTTGCTCGGCAATCATGCGGCGCACCCAGTCGGCTGTACTCTCATCTGCCATGCTATGCCTCGCTTTCGCCTTGCTTGCCTGTGGCATCCACCAGCGGCAACTCGTAGCGGATGGCTGCTGGCTCGGATTTAACACACTGCTTATCGCGCCAGTAGCTCGGCCACCAAAAGCTCAATTCCGCCGCATTAAACGGGATGATGCTCACGCGGTTGCCCTGATTACCGCCCAAACCCATCAGGCGACCTTGTCTGTCTTTGCCCACGATAAAAAACACATGATTGCCGCCGGTGCGTTTTTTGACTGCTAGGCAGCCGTAGGCCGGTTTGGATAGGCGGGTAAGGTAGCGTTCATCCGCCCACGCGCCCGCGCGATACCATTGCGGCACCACAAAGCGGCCGGCTTCACCCAAACACATGCCGGCAAATGTGCCACACCACGCCACCTCATCGTCCGTCCACCATGCCTTCTGTTCACCGTTGTAGCCGCCGAACTTTTTCACCCAGCGTTGGATTTCCGGGTTGTGCTGCGGGCCCGGTATCTCACGCAAACCCAAGTGGCTTTTCGCTTTGGCAATCCACGGCAATTCGGTTTGTTTCGTCATTTTTAACCTCCAAACAAAAAGCCCGCACAATAGCGGGCAGAAACGTAAGTCTTTGATTTTTCCAGGTAGCCTTAAAATGCGCCAAATAGGTGTAAATCCACCTAATTAAAAATATATACCATTGTTTTAAAACGGTTTAATTTTTGCGTTTCAGGTAGCCTCATACCAGTTATAAAGGATTACTTAATAACTGGTATGAGGCTGCCTGGAAACGTTTTAATTTGGTGGTTTTACACCAGGTTAAATTCCAATTTACTGTTTATAAGGTTTATTTCAGCTTTCAGACTGCAGTCTTTCAGGTAGCCTAAAATTCTGCCGTCTAGCGGCGTGCCTTGAAGGCGGGATTAGCGCGGCAGCTGTCGGCAAACTCTTCCAGCCTTTTGGTGTACACGGCGGCGGTGTGCAGGGATTGGGTCAGCAGTTCCACGGCCTTGTCTTGGCCGGTACCGGCTCTGATTTGCGCCGCCGGCAGCCGGGGGGCGTCGGTGCTGGGTTTCGGTTTGCTGCAGACGGTCGGGTAGTGGGCGGGGCCGGTGCAGGCCGCCAGGCCCAGCAGTGCGGCGGTCAGGATTATTTTTGCCATAGTCTGTTTATCCTTCTCAGGTTGTTAGCGGTCTCGCGTCCGACTTTTTCAGGTGGCCTGAAGGAGGCGGCCGGATGTTTGGCGGCCAGCTCGGCGCGCATCTGTGCCAGTTTTTGCGCCTGGGCACGGAGTTCCGCCCGGCTGCCGGCATTGTCCAGCTTGGCGCTTTGCAGTGCGGCGGTTTGGCTCTGTATCAGGCCGTCCTGCGCCACCATGATCTCCAGCAGTTCGTCCCGCTCGGCCGCCAAGGCCGCCAGTTCGGCATTCTTGCCCGCCAGCGCTTCGGCAAAGCCGTACCACGAATAGGCGGTAAAGCCGGCCAGCGCCCCGCAAATCACGATGGCGGCGGTGCAGTGTTTGGGCAGTCTCGGCTTCATGATGCCTCTCCTTGTTCGTCCCGAGAGGCCGCCGGCCGCCGGCCGAGGATGCTGATGGCCTTGTTGGTGCTGTTCGCGCCGTAGCAGGCGCAGATGTAGGCCAGGTAGAAATCAAAGTGCAGGCTGCCCTTGTATGCCTGCCAGCCGATCACCGCGCTGCACACCACATGCCCGCTGAACATCACGACTTTGGACAGGCTGGCGGTACCGCCGCCGTATCCGGTCAGTAAGCCCCTCATAGATACGCTCCCAATCTCGCGGCGGCGGTTTCCAACTGCGCGCGCGTTGCCGCGTCCAATTCCTTTTCCGCATACACGGCCAGATAGCCTGCCACGCGCCCGCCTTTTTTAACGGGGTAGCGGTATACCCGCCGCACGCCGTAGCCGTGTGCCAGCAGGTCGGTATTCAGGCTCGGCGTTTCGTCCGCCGTGCCGTCGGCAAAGTAAAAGCCCTGCTTCTCCGGCTGCCACGCCGACACGCCACTCTGCCCGGCCAGGATTCTCTCCACCGTGGACTTGCCGCTTAAAATCGGCAGCCACGACAGCCCGATTTCCGACACCATGCGCTGTTCGTCCTGCTTGGTTTTGGCAAATACCAACAGCCGCCCCTGATATTCGTAGGGGTTGCTGCTCGGTACGAATTTGTAGCCCAAAACGGCCTGCAGGTCCGCCATCGCCACGCCGTCCGCCGCGCTTTCGGCTTCTTTGTTTTCCACAAAGCCGTGCGGGGACTGCAGGTAGGGCGCGGCCGACCCTTCTTTGCGCGCCCCTTCGATTGCCGTTTCTGCACCGGCCCGGCTGAAACGGTCGACCAGCGCGATGGGGTCGGTTTTCCACAACACCAGTGCCGGGATGCCGGCGAGAAACAGCAGTACGCCGCGCCGGAAGCCGACCTGCCGTAAAAAGTCGGCAATGATTTGGTATTTATCCTGTTCGGACATTTCATCCTCCGTTTTCAGGCGGTGCCGCCCGCAGTGCCCAGACCGTGCCTTAACCGTCCGTATAAGGTTTTTCGCGGGAAACCCGTCATTGCCTCCTCCAACCAACCAATCGATTAAAGTGCCGGCCGGTAAAGTGCCGGGCAGCTCATTGATCCGCCCCTTGCAATTGGCCGGCAACCAGCCGGATTTCGGCCAAGATTTCGGCGGTGCGCTCCTCCGCCTCGGCAGCGCTCTTCAAGCCTTTGAGTTCGAGCTTGCGCATCCGCAGCATCCCCAGCTTGTCCGTCGCCGCCCGTAAGGCATCGGCTTGGGCGATGATGATGTCGGCCGCTTCGCATGCCGTCTTGCCGGCGGGTTTGGCAAAGGCGGCCACCTGTAACGGCGCTTCCCCTTTGCAGCCGCCGGCCTTGTAGTCGCGCGCCTGCCGTTCGCGCAGCCGGTATTCGGCTTCAAAGCGGGTAATGTGGCGGTAGGCCTGTTCCACCGCGTTATCGATGGACTCCATACCGCGCTCCACGGCTTCGGCTAAAAGCCGGGAGGCGGCCTCTTCGGTCAGCACCCACGCCTTGGCTTGAACATCCCACGTTTGATGCCCGTTCTCCCGCGGGGTGAAGGTCAGTCCGTCGGGCAGCTCGCCTATCTGTTCCACCACTACCGCCGCGCCGTCACCGGTCCGGTAGGCGGTCTTGCCCCGGTGGTCGGGCAGGTATTGCCATCTGCCGTCCGTCTCGCAAGGCCAAAAGCCGTGTTTCGCCTGCGGCCCGATACGCAGCGCATTGTCCGGCGGCAGGCTGTCCGGGTTGGCCGGGGCGCTGTAGGTATAGGGGTGCAGCGGGTGGGTGTCGTCAAAGTAGAAGTTCTGCATGGTTACACTCCCAGGTAGATGGCCGGCGTGAAGCCGATATTGAGCGGGCGGTTTTCGCCGTTCGCCCCAGGGTTTTGTTTCGGCGTGTCCATCGTGATGGTGGTGGCCAGCCCGGTATGGTTTTCCGTCCAATCCGCGCTGGCCACCTTGGGCGGGGTGTTGACTTGGTTCACCATCCCGCACGTGACGTACATGGGATTGCCGGTCGGAATGCCTTTATTCCCAAGCGACGGGTCGCGGGGCAGCCAAATATCATCATTATCCGTCGCTCCTAAGCCGGTAACGTGGTAGTGCTTCGCCAGAGTATCTGACTGAACTTCACCCAGAGTTTTAGATGGGCGTAAAAAGTAGCCACGCCCGTCGGTATGGAACAGATTTGGCGTGTTGATCTGCCCGTTCTTCAACTCAATCTTAAACGCCCGTTTGTAGGGCTCAGGTAATGATTTCAAAGCCTTCCCTTGGGGTGAGTTTTCCGGGTATTTATCTCCGGTGGCTAGGTACCACTTTGCCGGCATAGCGTCAGCGGTAGTGGACAGCAGTTCAATCTTGCCGACAAATAGACCATCACCGGTACCGGTTTTGGCTAGCAGCTTTTTCAGTTCGGCCACCTCCCTCTCCAGGGTTTCAGTGGAGAGTTTGGCGGCAGCGGCAGTATTGCCAGCAGTCTGCGCGGCTTGGCTGGCCGTTTGTGCTGTTCTATCTGCATTCGTGGCAGCCTGGCTAGCGCTGTCAGCCTTACCAGCGGCGGCAGTGGCTACTTTTTCCGCCTCAGTTAGCTTGGTTTGCAGTTGTTGCAACTGCTTTTTCAGTTCGGCCAGTTCACCGGATGGCGCAGCGTTCCCACCGGCTTTTTCCAGCTTTGCCACCCGTTCCGTCAGTTCAGCTGCAGCCTTTTTAATCTGCTTTAGCTCTTCATCTGATCCACTGCCGACCTTTCCTGTCAGTTCGGTAAAATTGTCGTTGCACTTCTGAAATCCGACGCGGATACTGTCGCCGCCGGCGCCGTTTGGCAGGCTGCCCAAATTGATTTGCTCCATATTATCTCCAATAAAAAAGACTCATCAGGGTCTTGGTAATGAAAGCCGTTATACCGGCAACCGGCACAGAATCCAGTTTTCCGGGACATACTCCGGCGGTTGGTATGCCTTGCCATCGGATTTGAGCGAAATATACTTGTACACCTCCAACTTGTCGTCGCTGTGGCGGAAGCCTTGCCCGCCCCAAAACGGCACTTGATCCGAGCGGTTCTCTTCGGTTGAGTTCAGAATCAAGTCGATTAAATCCAGCAACCCTTTCTGTGCGGCAGCGGCAGCCTGAATCTCTTTCTGCGCCTCCACATCCCAGCCGCCCCAAGTCTCAAACTCGCGTTGTGCCTCTGCTTCATTGTAGCGGTTCTGCAAGACCCGGAGATCCCGCCGCCGTTTAGCCGCCTCTTCCGGCGAGTAGTTGGCATTTTCTTCATAAGCCACCACCGGATTGAGCTTAAACAGGAGGTTGAATGCCCGTTGCAGGCTCCAGGTGCTGT
The DNA here is from genome assembly GCF_008805035.1 of Eikenella exigua. Taxonomy (NCBI): domain Bacteria; kingdom Pseudomonadati; phylum Pseudomonadota; class Betaproteobacteria; order Neisseriales; family Neisseriaceae; genus Eikenella; species Eikenella exigua. The sequence goes on from NZ_CP038018.1 coordinate 1,902,091, forward strand.
TCGTCAAAAAGTTGTTGAATTTATCCAGTACGCTGGGGTTGCCCATCAACTCGTCCCAAGATGGTTTATGCTGCGGCGCGTAGTAGTCCAAATTCGCCCGTTTATATACGTCTGACATTCGGAGTGGCACGGTCGGATTCCACGGTGCGCCTTTGTAGTCGTCCGGCACGTTCGGCCCGTGAACATACAGCGGACGATTGGACATCGAACGCTCGAAGGCGCTGTGTGCCATCGTACCACCCACCGCGTTGAGTAACCCGCCGCCAGGCAATTTGAACAATCCTGCCGCGCCGTGCACCAACATATTGCATACCTTGCTGTAGTCGTGCCCGCCCTTGACAGTGTAGATAGCCCCTTGGTTGGGGCGGGTGTCGTTACGCACCGTGATGGCCTGCCCCTTGCGGATAGCCGCCGTATTGGACAGTAGGCGTAGGTAAGGGCGGGCGTTATTCAACACCTCGTATCGTAATGGCTTATCCGGGTCGCCCTCGAACAGTTGCGACATCTGGCGCTTGACCGCTGTGTTTTCCTGTCCGATCCTTTGCGCCAACTCGTCCAGAGGCAGTGGTGTATCGGTGGCAAACACATAACTACCACGGTCGATGTAGCCCATCTCAAACGGCGATGGTTGCTGCGCCATACCGAACATATCGCCAGTATCGCCCACTGTCATCACAAACTTCATCGGTGCCGGTTCGTAGCGGTACACTACCAAACCGTAGGATGTTGGCTCGGCTACAGTCGAGCATTGTGCAAAGTATTCCCACGGGATGCCGGCTAATTCGTAAAAATGCACCGTGATTTCTGTATTCGACGACATCTCCACATACAGCCGCCCGCCGCAGCAAGAAACCAAGCCGAAGCCGTCCAACTCCGTCTGCGGGCTGTCGGTTGCGCCCAGGGCGCGGCTGCGGAAGGTCATGGTTACCGGCAGGCCGGTAAACAAACCCTGCCCCAAGCCTTGGCTGCGTGTCCAATCCAGCCGATATTTTGGGTAGTCGGCCGCCGTACCGCCACCGTAGCGCAGTTTGTTCAGCAACTTGGCCAATTGCCAATCCTGCCCGGAAAGCACTGAGTGTACTAGGCGTCTGGCCTTTTCCCATTTGTCCGCATCGTAGCCACTGCCCCAGCCGTGAATCACCGCCGGCAGCAAGGGCTCGCTGTCCCGTTCGCCGCCGTACAGCGAGAACTCGAAACGCACAGTGCAGGCAGTGCGAATCATGCCGCCGCGGGTGCGCAGCATACCGGCAGAATGTATTTCACCGCCTTGAGTCAAGCCGCGCTCCATCAGTTTTTTCAGTGGACGGTTGCGACAGCCGTCATTGAGCGGCAGTTCGCTGCCGTCAGCGGCCACCACCGACAACTGCCCCGGTTGATTCAGGTCGCGCAGGCGCAGGGTCATGCTGCCGATCAGCTTAGGGCAGAACAGATTTTTCGCCAACACGTTCACGCCCTGTCCGTTGTACACTGCCAGCCCGTAATCAGTTGACGTAGCCATATAAAAACTGTCTCCCGGCAAAGGCTCCACCGTAGTGGGCCACATTACTGTTTACCCCGCTCCGTGCATCGTAGCTGATGTTCCAGCACAAAGACCACTGATCGAAATACACCGTCGAGGCGTGTTCCGTGCCACTATTGATGCAGAATGAATGGAACACCGGCATGATGAAGATGCCTTTGAATTTTTCACGCAAGGGAAACAGGATGTCCAAGGCCAGCCGCCCGATTGGGTCATTACCGAGGATAAACACCCCTTCCACCATCAGCGCCGAATCCAGATTGGTATCCAGCACCTTGCCGTCGTTGTCATACATCTGGATGCCGTATTCGGCCGCCATCATTTTCTCCCATCAATCATCCCAGCCGGTCAGTTTGCCCAGCCGCACCATCACATGGCCTTTCTCGTTACGTACGATCAGGCCGCGATAGTCCAGTTGTGTTCCCACCTTCCCGTTCGGGTCGGAGCGCAGTTGCGCACCGTGTTCGGCGGTCACGATAAAGCGGCCGCCGGCCATATTCAACGTGCCACCCCGGATATCCGGCGCTTCAATCGTTTGGTTGGCTTTGATGTGCCGTCCCAAAATCGAGCCGTCAGCAATCAAGTCCCCGTTGAAGTAGGTTTTATCACCGGTTACGGTAAACATCGGCAGCTTCTTGTTGTTCCACAGCATCAGCTTGTCGGCTTGAATCACCACTTCAGATTGCCCGCTCGTGCCGTCGGCCAGCAGCGAAATCCCGCCCACCACTTTAGTGCCGGTGGCGGTATCAGTGCTCACCTTCAGAGTGTAGGCGGCACGCAATTTACCGTTCAAATCGGCAAACGATTGCGCCACTTGTGTTACCGATGCCTTGGCCCCGGCTACTTCGCTTTCCACCGCCTGCACTTTCCGTGCCTGCGCTTCAGTTTGCGTGGTGAGGGCTTTCATTTCCTCGGCCACCGTGGCGATTTTGTCGCCGAACTGCGAACGCACAGCATTGATACGTTTTGATAAAACGTAATCCGCCTCGTTCATTTGGCTGTAAAAATCCCACTTGCCGGCTTGCTTGCCGGTGTTGCCGGCCATGCCTTGGTTATCACCAGCCAAATTGCCGATCAGATTAATCAAGTCTTCACCAGCCCCCGGTGCAAACTGTTCCTTGCTCAGCTTGCCCTTCAACTGCTCGAGCAATAGGGAGGGATCATCGCTGCACACCCCATCCACCGGTGCCGTCCATTCTCCGGCCAGCCCGGCACTATCCACCAGTCGTAGCCAGAAATACCAATGCTCGCCGGTTTTCACGTTGGTGAGCTGGTAGTCGGTTTGCGGTGCCGGCAGTTTCGCCAACGGCATCGCCTGATTAAAGTTGTTGCTTTTGCCGTAGCGGATTTCGGTGTGTGCTTCCGCCAATAGCGGGCTGGGCAGCGTCCAATTCAGGCCGATGGCAAACAGCTTGGGCGTGGGTCGCACCCCGGTAATGGTGTAGTTCAGGCTCCAAGCTTTTTCCAGCGGCTTAGACAACACACCACGGGCGGTGCGCCCCCGAATTTCAGCGCGGTAATCGCCGTTGGGAAGCCCTTGCAGGCTGATTTCGGCACTGGGCGCATCTGGGATATGCCGCCACAAGCGGCCGTCTTTAAAAATTTTGATGTCGTAGCTCACCACTTGACCATCGGCGCTCAAATTCTCCCAGCTTAAGGTTAAATCCCGCCCATTGGTGGACAAGTTACTATTGCCGAGCTGCGGCTGGCGTCCATAGTTGGTGGTGGCTCCAGCCTTAAACAGCGCACTGTTGTCTACCGCCGCATATTTGGCCGGGTCATGGCGCAATGCAGTAATGGTATAAGTGCCGTCATCGGTGTTTTCTTTAATGCTTACCGCCCGATACTGGCGCGGTACCACCTTGCCGGACAACGCCCAATGGTCACCATAAGCCAACCCCGATGGGTCGCCATCCAACAGCAACTGATTAGGCTGCGGCTGTGATGCCACCTTGATGCTGTACTGTTTCGGCACCGTTTCGCCTTGCGCATTCTGTTCGAGGGCGATGTATTGCAGCCGCCAGCCAGTCAGGCTGTCGTTGATGGAACGGTCAATGGTTACAATCCGGCCGTTCACCGCCAACACCTGCCCACCCAGCTGTGCGCCGGCAAAATTGTTATCCGCTATTTGGATAATATCGTAGGGCAGGTGTTTCAACCCTTCGCTCCCCACGGTAAACGACACTGCATCCTGCTGACGAAGCCCGGTTTGCAGTATCCATTGCCCGTAGCGCACCGCTTGTCCGCGTGTAGTGCAGCCGAAAGCGGTTACCGACTGGATATTCAACCCATAGCGTTTGACGGCTTCGGCATCAGCCACATACTCGGTCTTGCTGCGGTAGCTATCATATTTGTCGGCAAAACGCACCAATACGGCGGTATAGGTAGATTTCAGCGCCACCCCGTTGTAGGCAAACTGCCCGTCCACCACATTGCTGTTGTCATACTGCGCCACCGGGTCGCCGCCCTGATCCAGCAACACCGACAGCTGGTTGCCGTTCCACAGCGGCATGCCGCAAAACGCACTCGCCAATTCAGTGAGCAGCTCGCCCGCCTGCCGACGGTCGGTCAGGTAGGCATTGCAGGTAAAGCGCGGCTCACGCCCGCCGAAACCATCCGGCACCATCTCGTCGCAATAGCGGGCTACCTGATACAGGCTCCATTTGTCGATGTCTTCCGGGGATAGGCGCAATGCCAGCGTGGAGTAGCGCTCCTGGCGTACCAAATCGTAAAACACCCAAGCCGGATTATTCGTCCATGCAGTTTTAAAACTGCCATCCCACAGCCCACTGTAGGTGCGGTTTTCCGGGTCGTAATTGCTCGGCACTTGCACCTCGATGCCGCGAATCAGATAGTTTCGGCGGGGGTTCTGCCCGCCGAACTGGTCGGAATCAATACTCAACGCCGCCAGCGCGGTAAACGGGTAGCACAGTTTGGCATCCGTAATTTCCACATAACTGGCAAAAAAGGTGCTGTTTTGGATTTTGTCGCTGCTGCTGTCCGGCGTAGGGCGCGAAACCTTGATCGAAAACGGCGCTTTCGGCAGCTGCTCGAACACTTCGTCATGGTAAAACGCGCCGCTGCCCTTCTCGGTAAAGTTCACATGACGCTGCTGCTGCACGCCGTCATCATTCACCAGCTGGATAATCAATGCCGTGTTCGCCGGCAGCGTATCACCGTTATCCTGTATCGCCGCATTACGCTCTACACCCACCGTTACCCGCAGCCGGGTTGGGCCGCTGTCGGACACGGTGCGGATAACCGGGCGGTGGTTTTTTACCGGGTTGGACACTAACACCGTGCGCTCCACGCTTTCCCAGCCCGGAATATAGCTTTGGTCGGGTGTGCCGCGCTGGAATACGGCAGTTACCCCTTTGAAGTTATAGCTGCCGTCCGGGTTTTGCACCGGTGTATCGTTGAAAAACACGCTTTTAAACGGTGCATCATTGCCGTTAGCAAAACCGGACACCACCCCCTCGCTGATCACATCCACAATGCGCAGCATCTGCGCTGAAGATAGCCTGTTCGGCGCTTCATACGGCGTGCGTGCACCACCACCGCTTTTCTGCCCACCCATTGTTTACTCCTAATTCTGCTGCAACGCCGCTGTGTAATTGCGCGCCCGCACAGAATCGTCATTAAAATCCGTGTTGTAATACTGCCCGTTCGGCGCTTTCGCAGCCTGCTCAGTAATCGGGGTTTTTACCAGCCGCAGGGTAACGTCGGCCGCCGTTGGGTTTTGCAACACCGGGTCACCGTCGGTATCCACCCTGCGCGACACCACCCCTTGCGATGCCACACGGCTGCCGCAATAAACTTTGCCGTAAGCCAACGGCACCGGCTGGCCCTGCGCCGCTGTGTTGTCCAGATTGGAAAACGCCGTATTGCGCCCAGCCTTCTGCCCACGCTGCTCGTTGTCCAGCTTCGGCGGCCGCGCCAACATCTGCGCAATCCCACCCGCTACCAAACCAATACCAGCGCTCATCAATGCCCCAGCCGCCGCCCAGCCAAACGGATTCCACCAAGCGAACGCAATCAATACCACGCCGGCGATAATCTGCCCCGCCTTGCCCGCGCCCTGAATGCGCGGCACGATGTGCAAAACACCGCTGCCGGCAGCCTGAAAACCGTCCGGCAATTCAGCCTCGGCGAAATCGTGGCGGTTAAAGCGCACCTGATAAAAGCCGCTGCCTAAAATCTCCCGAAAGCCGGGCAGCTGGGTGAGCAACGCTCGCAGCGCCTCCGCCGGGCTGGCGGCGTGCAAATCAAAACGGCGGCCGTATTCGCGCAGGCCGCCGTGCAAGCAAACTGTAATCATGATGCGTGTTCCAAATCATTCAGCACCGCCTGCAGCATTTCAGGCTGCCATTGTTGGTGCCGCCAAATACTGTGCGTATGCCGTTGCCAATAAGGCCCATAACCATCACGGCGGCTTAATTGGCCGAAAGCGTGGTGCAGCATTTCGCCGTTGCCCAAATACAGCAGCACGTGCGAAGCCCGCCCGTCGAATTCGGTTAATACCACATCGCCTGGTTGTAGTTCGTGCACCCGCGCAAAACCTGCTGCGCCAGCCAGCGCCAAGAAACGCCCCTGCGACGCATCATCGTCGATGTCGCCACGCTGCACCGCCGGCAAGTCAATCCCCGCCAGATGGTAGGCATCCGCCAGCAGGCTGTAGCAGTCAAAGCGCCCATATTCAAACACCCGCCCGCGCAAATGCGATACAGGCTCGAACACTTTCAGGCTGCCTGAAACAGCGAGTACCCAAGGCAGGCCGTTGGCTACCTGCATTTGCCGGTCGGCGCCGGACAGCCACGGTTCACCCTGCGGGTGCGAATGCACGATGGCGCACACTTCGCCCTGCTCCGACACTTCGATCAAATCCAACGGCGCGATTTTAAAGCGTGCCGACGGGTCGGCCGCCGCGTTGTCGCAGGGCCGATACAACTGTTTCCCGGCCGCCTGCACAATCAGGCCGCAGCATTCTTGCGGCGCTTCCTTGGCGGCGTGCGCCAGAATTGCCGCCTGTACGGATTTTGTCAGTTTCAACATTTCAGGTAGCCTCAAGAGGAGCTCAAAGTTTTATCCACCCCCACCCAGCCGCCGAAGGGCAGGGCGGCAGTCTCGCCGAAGCGTGCCTTGCAGCCCTGCAGCTTGCGGCTGCATTCGTCTTTTTCCGGATCGGCGGTGGGTATATCGAAGCGGTCGGCTACCGGTTTGCCCCGATAGCCGCAAGCTTCGCCGCGATAATCAAACGGGCAGTAATCGTGCAGCATCAGCCGTGCCGGAATCACTGCCCCATCTGCTTCCGATGGTGCCGCCAGCTCGAACTGTGCCGAATCGGCGGTAAGCGATACCATCCGCTCCACCAGATATTTGCTCACAATTTCCTGCGCCGGGTCGGCCTGCGGGTTGCCCAGCGCGAAGTTGGCAGCATCCAAAAAGCGGGCATAAGTTTGCCTCCTCCACACTTCTGCGCCGATAAGCTGGCCGAACTGCTCGGATAAGCCGGTAACCGTGCCGTACACGTTGGCCAGCGTAACCTTGGGCCGGTTGCCCGCCCCTTGTCCGCTCGATTCAAAGCCGTCGGCCTGAATCGGCAAACCCTGATAAGTCTGCCCCTTCCATACTACCGGCTGCGAGAGCTCGTTCAACAAATTGCAGTAGCGCAGGATTTCGCCGCCCAACGGCCGCAAATCCAGCTCCCACAAATCCACCAACACCCCCTGCTCGGCCGCCGAAAGCGCCCGCAGCATCGGAATCGACAACTGCTTCATGCGCGGATTCATGCGAGCACCTCTTCAAACCGCCACGACAACTGCCACACCCGGCCGCCGTGGTGCTCTTCGCGGTATGCCGCCACCTTAACCAGCAGCTTATCCCGCCCCGGCGGCGTCCAATAAAACACCCGCACCCCGGTATGGGCATCCAAAAACGCCCGCACTTGCGAGAGCGTTTCCGGCAGCCCGCCCAAGGTTACTTCCCAAGTTTGCAGCTTTGGCCGCAGCGAAAGTGCCTGCCGCTGCTCGTAGCCTTCGCCAAATTTTACCGTGCGAACGGCAAATTTATGCTCCGCTGTGAGCTTGGCCTCCACCGGCCAGCCGAATGTTTCAATCGCCATCTTAATTACTCCGGTGATAACGGCCGCCCACACGGGCCACGTTATCCATATACCATTGTTCAATCATGCCCGGCAGCGCCACCGCCAACGCTTTAGCCATTTCGCTGTTGCCTTGGCTGCCTGCTTCGCTGCTGCCGTCTTGGTTGATCACAATGCTCACCTGCATATTGTTTTGCTGACCGCCGCCGGACACTGCCGCCGCCAGCGCCGGTGTCATCCCCACCACGCCGCCGTCGGCATAGCCGCGCAAGCGCGCCGCCTCCACCCTATGCACCCCGCCGAAACGGCGCACATCAGCTTGCGAAAACACCACCTCGCCGCGATGCACGATGCCGGCCGGTTCGTACTTGCCGCCGGCGCCGGTGTAGCCGCCAACCGCCAAGCTTTTCAAACCGCCCTTAAGGTCTTTCACCACCCCGCCGTCGGCATAGCTGCCAAATGCCGATTTCATGGCATTTAGAATCGCCATCTTAATCAGCATTTTGGATAAATCCTGCAGCACCGACACCGTGAAATCGCGGAAATCCAGCTTGCCGGTAGCCACAAAGGTTCCCAGCGCATCCGACATCCTGCCCAGCGAATCGGTTACCCCGTCCGCCATTTCCTCACGCATCCCTTTAAAGGAATCCGCATAGCGCACGAAGCCGTCATTGATGCCGGCCATCCAGTCGTCACTCTGCGCCCGGCGCAGCTGCTGAAACTCCTTGCGTGCCGCTTCCGCCGCATCTTTCTGCTGGCGCAGCCCGTCCACAATTTCCGGGCTGGCGCCGTCGGCGATTGCCTGCTGAACTTTCAGGTCGTATTCCCGTGCCAACCGTAACCGGTCGATTTCATCGGCAGTTTTGCCGGTAAGCGACAATTCAAACGCCTTATCTTCAAAACCTTTATTGGTTTCCAGTGCCAGCGTTTGAATCAGCGTGTTATATCTCTCGGTCACGCTGTTCACCCGCTCCTGCGCATCGGCCTTTTGCGCCAAAGCCAGCAGCGTTTCCTTCTCGGTGGCGCTGAATTGCTGATATTCCGGGCTGGCGAGCAATTCCAGCTGGTGGCTGAACGATTTGCCCAGGTTTTCCGACCATAACCGCGCCTGCAGGTTGGCCTTTTCCGTCTGCTGTGTCAGCCGGGCCAGCATCCGTTCGTAGGGAGTGGCGGCCTTTTCCGCCTCGGCAAACAGCCCGCCGTGAGCAAACGCCTTGGCGCGGCCGTCCAACCCGCCGGCAAATTGCGCGGCAATACGGGCATTATTCCAGTTCAAATGGAAATGCCCGCCGTTCGCCCCCGCACTCGGCCGCTTGTATTCGTTGATCAGCGTGAAATCTTTTTCCGACAAACCAAGCTCGCGGAAATACGCCCGGATTTGCCGTTCCACTTCCTCCGATTTGCGCGGGTCGCGGATGGAGAAATCAAAAGCCAAGCCCGCCCCGTGCGTGCCGGAGCTGCGGTTGCCCTTGCGCCGGAAATAGGCTTCGGAATGGTGGTAATCGTCGTTAAAAGCCGAGAAATGCACCAATTTGTTGCCGAGCAGCTGCTGCATCGCCTGCGCGGCGGCAAACGTGCCCGGCGCCACATAGCGCGCCTGCCCGTTCACCGTGCCGATGGCCGATGGTTTCAGCCGCAACCCCTGCGCCGTGGTGGCAAACTGGTTGCGCTCGCCACGCGGCCGGCTGCGCCGCTGCTCGCGCTGTTCTGCCTGCGCACGTTTCTGTTGGGCGGCGGCAATCAGGCGCGCCGTCTGCTGCTCCATCTGTCGCACCTGCGCCGGCGAATTACGGCGGTCAGCTTTAAATTCAGCTAGATTTCCTCTTAGTCTGTTGATTTCACTTGTTTCTTCTTCGCGTGCGGTCCGGTTGCGTTCGTATGCACGGTTGGTTTCATCTAAAATCTCCACACTGCGGCGGCGTTTCTGCGCTTCTTCCTGCCGCTGTTTGGCTTGTGCCGCCTCAAAATTCCGCTCCCGAGTTAAACGATCGCGGGTCAGCTTGTCTGTCTCAAGCTGCTTGGCATCGTAGGCAGAAAAACGGCCGGGGTGGTTATCCCGTTCTTCTTCCCGCATCCGGATGCGTTGGTTTACCACGTCAATCTGCTCTTGCAGCGATTTTTCGCGGCCGATGCTTTTCATTTCCTCCCAAGCGCCGGAGGCAGCGTTCTTAATCCCCAGCCACGCCTTTTCAATCGCGCCGAGGTTTTGCACCACCCGGCGTGACATATCCTCTGATTCAGTAGCATATTTACCCTGCACCAACCGGATGGCATCTTGCTCGCGCCCTTGGTCTTGCAAGGCTTTCACCTGGGCATACACATCGGCCGTCATGCTTTGGTAAGTGCGCGACAGCTGCAGCACCGCTTTCAGCGGGTCATTGGCGATTTCCACGTATTTGGCCGCCAAATCCTCCACCGATTTGCCGGTGGCTTGCGATTGCAACACCACCGATTGGGTAAACTGCGCGAAATCATCCGCCGCCACCCGCCCGCCGGTCACAAACTGCACCACCGCCGCGCGCGCCTCACTATAGCGCCCGCTTACCTTGCCTACGGCTAAGGCCAAATCAGCCAATTGCCCGGCGGTCAGCCCGGCGCTGTCGCCGGAAAAAATCACCGCCTTTTGGTATTCGCGCCCTTCCTCACTGCCCGCGCGCATGGCATAGGTCAGCCCGGCCACTGCGCCGCCGAAGCCCAATACCGCCAGCTTTCCTACCGATACCGAAGCGGCCAGCCCGCGAAACATCGTGCCGAAGCCGCCGAAGCTGTCGCGCAGTTGTCCGCCTTGCTGCAACGCAATCAGCAGCGGGTTTTGCCCGCCCGCTAACTGGGTCACAACGTCGGTAAACTGGGCCGGCACCTGCCGCAGGGCGTTGTTGTATTGCCCGAGCGTGATATTGCCCACCATCTGCCTGTGCCGGCGGGCGGCCGCGATATTGGCTAAATGCAGTTCGCGCGCCCGCTCCAAATCATGCAGCAGCGGCGTCAGCCGGGCTTTATCCAAACCGCGCTGCCCCGCCAAAGTCTCGTAGTAAGCACGGCTGGCCTTGCCACCCGCCTGCATGGCAGCAATATCGCGTTTGATGGCGTTTTCCAGCGAAGTGTAGGAGCGTTCACGGCGTTTGTTGGCGCGCTCTACCTCTTTAGCCGCATCGGCCGCACCAACCCCCACTGCGCCCAAACCGTCCGCACCACGGCGGCCGGCTTTTTCTGCCGTATCTGCCAGCGAGCGCAACGATACCTTAGCCTCTTCCACCCCGGACTTCAGGCCGGACACTTCCGCGCCGATGGTTACTACTGAATCAGCCATTTTTACCCTCCTGCCACATATCCAATACCGCCTGCTCCATCACCCTAATATCGTGCAGCATTTCCGCCCGTTTTTTCTTGCGGATGCCCCACGAGCGCATCACGTCGAACAGTGCGCCGTAGTCCAGCCCGTAAGCCCCAGCCATACTCACCCGCCATTGGGTGGATACCGCCGCAAACAGCTGAACCGCCGCCCAACAATCCGGCCATACCTGCACCGCATCCTCTTCGCCGAAATCCTCCGGCGTGAGGCCGAAAGCCGCCATTTCCGTTTCGGAGGCTTCCGGCCGATACAGGGCGCGGGCGGCGGCAATCAGTTTCCCCGGCGGGCGGTAATCAGCTCTTCGCTGTAGGCAGAAATCAGCGCGCGTGCCGCGCCGGGATAGTTATCCAGCAGCGTGCGTAAGTTGTCAGTCGTGAATTCATCTTCCAATTCCCAGCCAACCACCAAGGCTTCCGCTACTTTAGGGTCTGGGTTGTCCACGTTGTCCGCCCAAAACCGTTCTAATTCGTTCAACCCCTTATGTTTGAACTCAAATACCGCTTCCACCACTCCAGCACCCGGCACCGGAATATCCACCTTGCATTTAAAAGTCGGATGCGGTTGCAGTTTCAGTTTGCTTGCCATGTTTCAGCCCTCCTTAGCCGAGATAGCGGTTGGGGCGGCCGTTCATGGCGTAGGAAGCCTGAATCTTCATGCCCTCGTTCATGGTGGTAGTCGGCGTCTCGTTTACCGAGAGATAGCCGTTGTACACCACCACGCTGCCGTTTTTCAGGTTCAGGCGCAGCGGCACCTGTTTGCCCGCACGGCTCGCTTTCACCGCTGCTTGGTAGCCGGGCAGGGTCGGGTCGTCGCCAAGGGCGATATTGATCTGCGTAGCCGATACCGTGGTCGGCAGCTGGCGCGAAATCCCATCCTCCATAAAGGCATAGTCGTAATACTGCTGCTCGCCGCCGGAGGTGGAATATTCCAAAATCTGCAGCAGCTGCTGCCAGGTTTTAATCTTGCTCAACGTGCCGCCACCGCTGCCCGCCGGAAAGCGGTTTAAATCGGTAGTGTCGATGCCGATCAGCTTCACGCTGTCGGTGTCCACGCCGCCCACTTTGAATACGCAGCCGTTCAAATCGCCCCAGCCGCTGGTCACTAAGATGTAATCGCCGTTTTGCAGGCCGTGTGCTGGGGAAGTCAGCACGCATTCGTCCGCATTGCTGGCGCCGGTAAAGGATTTTTCCGCTTCCATTTCGGTTGCGATAAATACGGTCGAACCGTTCGGCAAATTCATAGCCATAATTCACTACTCCATAAAAAATGCCCCAACGGGCACAAAAAAGCCGCCTGCGGGCGCAGACGGCCAAACAAAAAGCGGCTTCGCGCCGCTACCCCATTACATAAAAATCCTGCCGCATCCCGCGCAGTCCGGTTTCCGTATCGTAATCCGCCTGCGCCGCACCAATCGGTGCCACGCCCGGCAGGGCGGCAAGCGCCTGCTCGATGCGCAGCGACAGCGACACTGCTTCCAGCCGCGTCTGTGCCCACACCGTCACCTGTAGACGGATTTGGTAGCCGCCTGGTGTTCTGTTGTCCATAAACAGATTGCCGGCGCCGCCCACCCGCTGCAGTATCACCAATGGATTGCCTGCGTTATCCGGAGCAAAATCGTGATACACCTCTACCGTCGGCAGCGGCGAGCGGATGGCATCAATAATGGTCTTTTCCACGAACCGCCTCCTTAATGCGTTCGATAATCAGCTGTTCCGCCTGCTTGCGCATGGCATCAAACGCCGGGCGCAGAAACGGCTGGGCCGGCGTGCGCACCGTGCCGTATTCCACCATGTGCGCATAGGGCACATAGCCTTTATTCGACGGGTTTTTACGCCAGCCGATTTTGTATTCCTCTCTCTGCCCGTTCAGGCTGTTTTCGTCGATGTGCCGGATATAGATGGCCTTTTTCAGGCTGCCCGGCTCAAACAGGTATTTGCGCCCCGGCGAGCCGTCTTTGTGCCGCCGGCTGTAAAACCAGTGCGCCGCCTCACTCCTTGGCGCCCGCTCCTCCGCTTCGCGCCGCACCAGCATCGCACCGGCCAGCGTAGCCGGGCGCAACTCTTGTCCCACCCGCTCCGCGATGCCGTCCAGCTGTCCCAGTGCTGCCGATAAGTCCACATCCAATTCCAGCATTTATTCCGCCTTCTCACACACCAAATCCACGAAGCGCCGTTTTTCCTCGTCCGGCAGCACGGCTTTGATGTCGTATATCGCCCCGTTCGGCAGCTTCAGCCGCATTGTGTGGTCAATATCGCGCCGGAAACGGATACGCACGCTGGTGCGCACCACGCTGATTTCCTGATCCGCCTTCAATTTGGCCAGTCCGGAAACAAGGCGTACGTTGGCCCACAGCTGCCGCACATCCTGCCAATCCCACACCGTGGCGCCGCTTGTATCGGCCGTTTTCACCTTGCGCTGCACCGTAACCCGTGTGTTCAGCTCGCCTGCCCGCATTTCCTGCCTCCAACAAAAAGGCCACCTGAATTTCAGGTAGCCTGTAATCTATAAAATAAATCAATCCTCTACTGGAAAACCCAAATCATCATGTATTTTTATATAGAGGTCTTGAACAAACTCAATCAATTCTTCCCTATATTCATGGTTGGAAGCTAGACTCTCATGTATTTGATCAATTTGCGACTGAGCTAAAATCGGCAATCCTTCCGAGACAAACTCGGCAGCAGTCGGTATATCAGACAAGATTGCGCAAATATAGCGTAGCGCATCGGTTGCCATGCCTAGTTTTACAGTTAATGTAATATTTTCAATCTCTAGTGATGATGGCGCAGTCATAAGCCTCTCCTTAATGGATATTGTTAAAGGAAATTAACAATATCAGTAGAAAAGAACATCGCCAAGACTTCAACTTATCATCACTCTTGACTTCATCCCGACAGCGGCGCTATATTCCCGCCCACGAGGCGTCGAAAACCTCAAGACAAACGGCATCGCACCGTTACCGCGATATTTTTACGTCCATAAGATTCACGGCTCCCGTGTTGTTGATTTGTTACAGCCAAGTTTCCTATGGCCGCGAGGGTGCGGAATACAATACCTGCCTTGGCAGGGAATAACGCCGGCCTCTTTGTCTAGGTTTTCGAACCTCGCGGCCGCCCCTTTCCGGGGCAACTTCGAAATTAAGACAAAGGAAACTATTATGGCTCACCCTCAATCTATCCCGTTCCACGGTCAAACCATCCCCGTATTCACCCAAAACCACCAGCACTACGTTGCCATGAAGCCGATTTGTGAAAATATCGGCTTGGATTGGCGCGCCCAACGGCAACGCATCATGCGGAACAGCGTCATGGCACAAGGTGTGGTTATGATGACCACCCCTTCAAACGGTGGCAAACAAGAAACCCTCTGCCTGCCGCTGGAATACCTCAACGGCTGGCTGTTCGGCGTCGATGCCCGCCGCGTGAAACCGCAAATCCGCGAACGCCTGCTGCAATACCAGCGCGAATGCTTCCAAGTGCTCGCCGCGCATTTTATGCAGCCCAAACAGCCGCCCGCCGTGGCGCTGCCCGCCGTGGTGACCGAACTGCCCACCCGCGAAGAACTGCAACAAGTGCTGCTCATGCTGTGCGACCGCTTAAAGGAAATCCACAACTGGTGCGACGGCAATGTGGAGCGCTTCTTTATCGACACCTTCGGCAAGCTGCCGTATGAAGCCACCTATCACGAGCTGGTGGGCATGATCCGGCGGCTGCACCGCAAAACGCAAACCGCCGCCGGGCTGCCGATGGTGGCAGGGCAGGCCGAAAGCTGCAGCGGCAGCGACGAACTGCAGCATCATTTCCGCTGGCTCTCGGCGGGCAACGGCGGCGATATGCTCGATGCCATCCTGGCCGATTTCGAATATGCCAAAATGGATCGCGGCGAATACGAGCGCCGCACCAAGGGCGGGCTGTTTATGGCTTCCCTGCTGCACGAGGTGCTGATCGAAGCCTACGAGCGCAAGCGCGATTACAACGAGCTGCCCGGCATCTCCGAAAACACCTTGAATTGGGTGTTGAACGAAGTGGGCAAGCTGCATAACCTCATCAGCCGCGTCATCACCGGCTAAACCATCAGGCTACCTGAAACCGCTTTCAGGTAGCCTGAATACCACTTACACACCAAACTGGCGGCAAAACGGCGTCCACAACGCCTGCGCCGCGCGCAAATACACCGTGCGCTGCGCCGGATTGCCGTCGAAATCGGCCTGCACCGCCAGCAGGATGCCGGTTTGGATGTCCGGCTCGGAGAGTTCGGCGGCATCGGCCTTCAGCCCGGTAAAGCGGCGGCATTCGGCGGTGGACGAGGCAATCAGGTGTTGCAGCAGCGTATCGTGCTCGTCGCCGTCGATGCGCAGGTGGGCCTTCACCAAATCAAGCAAGGCCATGTTGCAGGCTCTCCGCGTAAGCGACTGCCGCCGGGTCGGCATCCAGTTCGTCCGTTTGTGCCGCCACTTCGGCGGATACTTCCACGATTTCGTCCACCGTGCCGAATGCGCCGGCGCAAATCACCCGCGCCCGCACTGTACCGCTGGCGGACAATCCGTCCTGCGGCGGTGTTTCGCTTGGCGGCGGAACAGGCGGGTTTTCTGGTGGATTTTCTGTACCGTCTGTCGCAGCGGGATTTTCTCCACCGTCTGCCGGCGGGGTCGGAGCCGTACCGTTGTCCACTAGACTGTTTTCGTCACTGGGCGGCAGAGTGGCGGCGGCATCGTTCGATGTACTGTTTTCTGCTGACTTGTCTGCATTTCCTTTTGGTTTTGCCATGATTTGTTCTCCAAAAAAGATCCAATAAAGGCGGGTCGCCCCGCCTTGTCTGATTTAGCTAGCGCTGTTTTGATACAGCTTCACTGCGCCGCCTACGTCGATCAGATTGCCGCCTTGGCGGTTGAAGGCGACAAAGCCGATTTGCCCTTTCGTGATGAAAGCGGAATCCGCCATACGGAACAGGGTCAAATCCATCACCTCGCGGATGAAGTAGGTGGAGAAATCGCCAAAAGCCACTGATTTGGCATTGGCTTTCATCGGATCCATTGCCTGATTGATGTAAATCGGGCGGTTCAGCAGGCGGTCAGGTGCGCCGCCGGGGTTGCCCTGTTCGTAGCCGGGCACGAAAATTGGACGGCCGTCGCTGTCTTTAAGTTTGCGCAGCTCTTTCAGCGTGGCATCATGCATCATAAAGCCCACTTTACCGCCGTTGCGGTAGGCCGGATCAACCGAATGCTCCAAATCCACCAAATCATCGTAAGTTATGCTGGTGGCTTGGCCGGTTTTACCTGCCTTGCCCACCGTGGCGGCGGTAATCAGCCCTTTTGGCTGGCCGCTACCGGTGCCCACCGTGAAATGCTTGTCGGTGATGCGGCCGATACGGCGTGCCAGCAGCGCCTGAATATAAGCCTCAATGTCGAACATACTGTCCTGAATCAGCTCAAAGGGCAGAGCCATATTTTTGGATGAGTATTTGAACACATCAATGCTGGTTTGGCCGAAAGTGGTGTCAGCAGTAGCTACCGCCTCATTCTGCCCCACAATCTCGCCTTCCTCGCTGGTGGCGTCGGCGGTGGGAAACAGCATTTGTGCGCCGGTGCTGGTTTGCAGGATGCGTGCCACTGAGCGGATGCCACCGGTCTGTTTCATTGCTTCGGTCAATTCGCGGTAGTATTCAGTGGCTACGGTAAAGCCGCCTTCGCTGCCAGTGGTGGTGGACATGGCCGCCTGAATATCCGGCGAACGGCGTGCGTTATGCGCCTGCAGCTGCTCGTCCGTCAGTGCCTGCAAGCCGCCGGTCAGGTAGGCGCGCAGCGGCTGGTTGTCGCCGGATTGGCGGCCGTTGTCCAAGGTAAAGCGGTTGCGGTCTTCATCGCTCACCCCTGCGCCGATGGCGTTCATGGCATCGTGGTGGCGTTTGATTTCGGCATCAATTTGGCCGATGTCGGCCATCGCCTTGTCATACTGCGCCTGATGGTCGGCAGTCCATTCCGGGGTTTTGTCTTTATCCACCAAGTTTTGCAACAGGGCGGCGGTTTGGTCGCGCTTGGCGCGCAGGGCTTGAATATGTTGAGACATTAGCATTTCCTTTTCAAAAAATAGTGCCGCAGCTGCGGCGTGGTTACTGCGATAAAAACATTTCAGGCGGCTACGGTGCCCAAAATGGCTACCTGCGCCGCCCGCGCCAAGGCGGCACGGTCGGGCTGCGGTCCGGTTTTGGCCGGCGGCTCACCCTTGGCGGCTGGGGGCGGCTGGTCGTCGGCTACGGGTGCGGATGGGGCGTTTTGGTAGGCGGATAAATCCCAGCGGTTTCGCGCCGCACTGCCTTCTGCCACACGGTCGGCAAAGCCTTTTGCCACCGCCTCGTCGGCATCTAGCCACGTTTCCGCCGCCATCATCTCGGCCAGCTCGCTTTCAGGCAGCCTAGTGCGTGCGTGGTAGGTTTTCACCAGCGAGCCGTCCACTTTGTCCAGCAGGTCTGCCTGTTTGCGCAAATCGTTGCCGTTGCCCCACGCCAGCGTCCAAGCCTTGTGAATCATGAAAAACGCACCTTGCGCCATCTCAATTTCATCGCCCGCCAGCGCCACAAACGAAGCGGCGGAGGCGGCCAGCCCGTCCACATGTACAATCACCTTGGCCGAATGCTCACGCAGTGAGGTTTCCATCGCCCGCCCGGCAAACACCGAGCCGCCGGGCGAATTGATGCGCAGGTGGATGGTTTCGGCGTCCAGCCCGGCCAGCTGCTTTACGAACGATTGCGCCGACACGCCGCCGTACCATTCCGCCTCCTCATCGGTGGCCACGATGGCATCGTAGAGATACACCGTGGCCTCTTTGCCGTCGGCGGTGGCCTTGATTTCAAACTGCCCGCGGCCGCGGTTACGCGCCAACAGCCGCATCAGATTCTGCTTCATCTTGAGTTCCTCTAAAAAGCACATCGCCGCCCTCCAAAGGCGGCAGGTTTTCCGCACGGCGCACCTCGTTTACCGTCATCCAGCCCGGCTCGCCGGCGCGCCCCAAGGCAATGCGGTAGGATTCGTTGCGGCTCTTCAGGTCGCCGCGCTCAATGCCCTTGGTGTTAAATTCGCAAAACAGGCCGCTGAGCGCATTGCACTTGCGGTTGATTTCCTGCTCAAACTTCACCAAATGCCGCTGCATGGTGTATTTCACGAAGCCCAGCGACATTTGCTCAATCCCGCTACCCCACGAAGTGGTTTTCTCCGTCATGCCGATCATGTGCGGCGGCACGCCGAAAATCTGCGCGATTTCGTGCGCCTGCAGTTTGCGCGTTTCCAGCAGCTGCGCATCCACGGCGGTCATGGTGAGCTGCTTCAAATCCATGCCGCCGGTGAGCACCACCGGCGCACCGCTGTTGGAAACGCCGCTGTAGCGGGCATGCCACTGCTGGCGCACTTGGTCGATTTGCTCGTTGGACAGTTTCGTTCCTGCCGGCGATTGCAGTACCAAATCTGGCCGCATCCCATCGCCCAAAAACGCGCCGGCCTGACTGCCTGCATCATTGGCAATGTTTACCGGTTGGCGCAGCACATAGCTGATTTGGCTCATACCGCGCTTGCCATCAAAACCCAAGCCGGGAACGTGCAGCACATCATCTTGGTCATACACCCGAATCTGCCCGTCATCGTTGTACAGATACAGCAGCCGCCCATCCTGCTTGCGTACATCCACCGCCAGCGGGTGCAGCGGCGTGAGGCCGGCAATGCGGTTGCTGTATAAACTTACGCGGTCGATACGGAAAAACGCATCGCCGTGCAGCAATAGCGACTGCATACCAAATTCCCAGCCCAGCGCCGCCGTCCAGCGGGTCTGCATCTGCTCGTTTAAGATGTGCCATAAATCGTTGCGCACCCGTTCGCGGCCGTCTGCGGTGTGGCGGTACAGGTGCAGCGGCATGGAGGCCAGAGCCCCGGATAACAGCCCCACACAGGCATACACCGTGCCCTGTGCCAGTGCCGTCGTTTCCGACAGGGGGCGTCCATAGCCGGCCGCGCCACCGGTAAGCCAGGCATAGGCCGGCGTGCCGGGTACGATACCCGAGGCAGGAGACGGATTACTGCCCTCCGCCTGCGGTTCGGTTTTTTGGCTGCCTGAAAACCATTTAAAAAGTCTCATAGTGTGATAATCCCCGGGCTGTCCATGCCCAATTTCGGGTCTTGCATGATGTTCACCGCACAAAACAACGCAATCACCGGGTCGATTTTCGCCACCCCGGCCGCCTGTTTGGTGATGTACACCGCATTGCCCCGCAGTTCGGCTTTGGCGTTGGCGATACTCCATGCCAACAGCGGCTGCCCGCCGTGCAGCAACCGCCCTTCGCCCAACTTTTGCTCGGCCATTTTGATGTCATTGGTAAGCTGGTAGCCCTGTTTTACAGCGGTGGCATCGCTATCCGCGAAACCGTGCCGATTCAGTGCATCCAAAATCACGCTGTTGCGTGCCGGGTCAATGCCGATGCCGCCGAGCTGCCCGCAATCGCGCACTTCGGCAATCAGCGCGGCCATTTGTTCGTATTCTTGGCCGAATTCGTCCACAATCTGCAAATCGCCCTGCCGCTCGAAATCAAGCAAAAGCGGCGCAATTTGCTTGCGCCGCTCCAATACCACCCGGTTTACCCATGCCCGGCTCCAAACCAGCCAGCTTTCCGGGTCGGCCTTCAGCCGCCCCAGCAACACGAAGCCCAACAGGTCGTCCATGCCGCCGCCGTCGATGCCGGCCGTTACCACATCGCAATTTGCTAGCAGGTATGGCAGCCCGGCCATTTCCGGCCGTGCCTGCCTCTCCCAGAAATCCGCACCCACCCAGCGGTCGTTGCGCAGGTTCAGCCCGATTTCCACATTCAGGTGCTTGGCGTAAAACTCGGCAATCGCCTCGCCGCCCTTGGCTTCCGCCTTCTGTTTCAGCGTCAGCAGGGTGCGCACGTCCACGCTGGCTCCGAGATTCGGGTTGGTGATGTGGAAATTGTCCGGGTTTTCGTAAGCCTTGCTGTCCAGCATGGCGCGCGGAAATTCGTACAGCACCGGTAGATAATTGGGGTTTACCACCTTACCGTCGCGCACATCACGCGCCAAATCCAGCTCCGCCTTAAATACCCCGGCCGGCGGCTCGGTGGATTGGGTCGAGAGTTTGATCACAAAGCCGTCGATACGCGACAGCAAGCCGCCTGTGGCTTCGGTGATGACGGATTCGGCATTGGCCACCTTGCCGAACAAGTGCAGCTCGTCAATCAAAATCCCCGTCGCCTTCGAACCGCCTACGGTTTTATCATCCGCCGCCACCACTTTCAGCGTGGCACGGGTTACCCGGTTGGTGATGGTGCGCGTGTGCGGCTGGATGTGGTAGGTAGCGGTCAGCGCTGGGTCGGAACGGATCATGTCCCACGCCGGCTTGAAGCTGTTATCTGCTACCTCCTTAGTCGGCGCCAAAATCAAATATTCCGAGCTTTCGCGCTCATCCAAATCCATTGCCGTCAGCATAATGGCGGCGGCAATGGTGGATTTGCCGTTCTTCTTGGAAATCAACAGGAAAAAATCGTTGATTTCGCGCCGATAGGTTGTCGGGTGATGTGCGCCGAAAATCGCGCCCACGAAGTCATACACCCACGGCCGGGTTACATCGCCGATACGCGGCCGCCCTAGCACATCCCGCAATACCAGCGAGGCAAAAAACTGCACAGCTCGGTTCGCCATTTCCGGATATAGCGGCCGCACCGGCACCAGGCTTTCGCCGGCCATAATGCGCCGCTCCCAGTCCGGTAGGGCGGTTGTCCACTTTAATTCGTCCATACCGGCACCCGTCCTTTAAACGGCGCGGCTTGTCCGCCCGCCTCTTCGCCGGGCCCGTCGCCCGTTTCAAACAGCGGAGCGCCGCCATCGGTTGGGCGGCGAGCGTAGCGCAAGCGCTGCGCCTGCTCCAGTTCGGCTTCCTTCTTGTTTTGTGCGGCAGGTTTGGCCATCGTGTATTTCGCCTTAGCTTCCGCTGCCGCCTGTTTTTCTTTGTGCGAGGCGTGCGGGTTGATCAGCACGCTGTCCCAATATTGCAGGGGCTCGGTAGTTGCCCCCAACCGGCGGCAAAACACCTGCACAAGTTCGCAAAACAGCGCGTCTGCCGTATCCGCCTGCGCCAACCACGCCTTGATTTTCGGCGCAGTGATGCCCCAAGCCGCCGGCATCGCCGCCAGCACCGCCTCTGCCACCACCTGCAACTCTTCCGGCTTGGCATAGCGCAGCCAAGCGGCCACATCATCGGCACAAAAAAACGGCAACCCGTTCTGGATTGCCGTTCTATTCTGTTTTTCCCCTTGCGGCGGGCTGTAGTATTCCGGCCAGCAGGAAGCGATAAAGGCGCGCACATCCGCGTCCTTCGCCCAGCGCGACCCAGAAGCCGCCGCACACTTCTCACTGCAGCCGATTTCCAACGCCGCTGCCCGATTCGATATTCTCTCCGGCTTGGCGGCAACAATAGCTTCCGCAAAGCTACGTTTTTTCCCAACCAAAGCCATAAAAAACCTTTAAAAACAATATATAAAAATAGTAAACAAGCCTTTAACGCTAAAGCATTAACAAACCCACCCAAAACACACTAAAAAATGCGCGTGAGGGGGCGGGCGGTCTAGGGCGGCGAGGGCTGTAGAGTTTTATACCCCCCTGCCCATAAACCGGCCACCTTGCCGCTCTTGTTTCTGTTTTCGGCTGTCGTGGCAATGCTTGCAAAGCGGCTGCCAGTTTGTGCTATCCCAAAACAAAGTATCATTCCCACCGTGCGGTTTGATGTGATCGACCACCGTGGCTGGTACAGTCTTGCCATCAGCAGTACACATTACACATAGCGGATGTTCAGCCAGATAGTGCAGGCGCGCCTTTTGCCAGCGGTAGCCATATCCGCGCGCGGTGCTGCTACTGCCTTTGGCACGCCGTGCCGAGCCAGATATACCTGCGGGAATGGAAATGCGACTGGTTCCGGGTTTTAGCCGGACAGCCGCCTTTTTAAGTCGTCCCATATCAACCACCAAAACCAAACCGCCCGGTTTTTTTACACCGGACGGTTTGGTATATTCGCCTAATTAATTGTATCAAGACATGGGCTATATACAACTTAACCCATGCTTGCACATTATGCTACGCGCAGTTTACATAAACTGTCAAGCGGCTTTTAACATCTTTTTTAACCGCGCATCAGCAAACACAGAGTTAACAGCCGAATCAAGCAGCTTATACATAGTTCGCCGCGACACGCCCAAATCAGCCGCCATCTGATCCACTGTGCCCGACTGCTGGTAATATCGGCGCACCACCTGCTTGGGAATCATCGGCAGCCGGTTCACTGCGTAGTCAATCGCCGCAAACACCGCATCCACATCCGAGCCATAGGAAAGCACCACCGAGTGGAAGCCGCCACCGCCCGGCAGGCTGCCGGACATCAAAAGGTTTAAAGAACTCGGCTTGTAGCCATTTGGCCCAACCTGCACAGTCCAACGTCGCCAAGCTGCCCATTCGCGCATCAGCGCATCTTTTACATCCTCGGAAAAATCAAACACAGCATGATATCCATGCCCCTTTTGTTACCTCTTACGCGGCAGCCCTCTGCCGCTTTTTTATTGTGCCGCTATTTTACTAAAAACCGCGATAAAACAACAGATAAAGTGGTAAAAAATCCCCAGTTTCCGCCGTATTGCACAAAGTGCATATTTATGCAGTTTTAAAAACCGCTGAAAGCCTTATCTGGTGGGCATTTGTGCACTTTGTGCAGTATATGCAGTATATTTTCACACGCATGGAGAAAAAAATAAAAAGGCGGGGAAACAGGAGGGGATACGCTTATATATAACGCGCGTACGCGTGCACGAAAAAACGCTGCACATACTGCACAAAGTGCACAAAGCCCCGCCCAGCGTGGATTTGCGGGGAGGGGCAAAAGTGCATTTTTGTGCAGTTGTGCAGCGTTTAGTAGCCTTTCGGGTTTCGCAGGTCTTGCACGGCCTGCTGGAATCTAAGCACCTGCGGGCCGATAAAGTCCATTTCCGGCGTGCCCTGCGGCGGGCGGGTGCCGGGCGGGAGGAAGATATTATCCTGCATCTTTTCTTCCGGGCGCGGGCTGTTGGGCAAACGCCACCACCGCCGCGCCCTTGGCATCTTGCTGGCAATGTGCTGCAGGAATTTCGATTTGGAAATCTGCCGCTCGTTGTTTTTGGTGCACCACCACAAATACAAATCCCACACATCGCCGGTAATCGCAGCGCAGTAGGGGATATTTTCGATTTCGCCGCGCTCCCACTCCATATAAAACGTCTGCCACCCATACCGCCCATAATTGATGACATTGGCCTTAGCCTCCGTCATCGGCGGTTTGGTGTGCGGGTCGAAGCGCGGGCCGCCCTCTTCGATTACCTCATAGGCGTCCGGCTGCACGGGGTCGCTGCTTTCTATCCGGCGGTAGTTGATGGTGAGCGGGAGAGATAACAGTAGCATAAAAAACTGCAACACGCCATCCGCGCCAAGCTCTTCGGTCAATTCCAGGCGCAGGCTCTCCGGCAGTTTGGTTTTCGGCCAAATCACAAAGTAGCGCCGGTCGTTCTCTTCGATTTTAAACGGCTGCTCCTCATTGGAGAGAAACACGCAATTGATGTGGTTGGCCTCTTCGTAGCTATCCACAAACTTGCGCTCGATGCGCATCGTTTTGCCGGTAACCATGTGCTTCATTGCGCCGGATTGATCATACTTTTGTTTGGGATTAAAAATTTCCTCGAACACGATAAATAGCTTGCCCGAGCGGTTGCCCGTATAGTTGCTCTCCAAATCCGACTGCCCCAGCGTGGCGGCATAATCGCCGTACATCGGCTTGATAATCTCTTCAAACAGCAAGGATTTGCCCGCGCCGTGCACATCGCCGTGCATCACCAGCGAAGTAGTCAGCTTCGCGCCGGGGTGCTGCAGCGGATAAGCCAGCCAGTTATACACAAACTCCATCATCTGCAAATCATGGTTGCACAAATGCGCAATCAGCTTTTGGATGGCGCGGCAGCCCGGGTACAAATCCAACACATCCAGCCACCAAGTCGGCATTTCCTCACGCGGGCGCGGAAACTGCACCTTGTCTGCCAGCGGCAGCCCGCGATAGATATTGATGTACTCGTCCGACATTTCCCGCCCCGGCTCAAACACCACGCGGTCAAAGCGTTTCACAATGCGCGCCGGGCTGTCTTGCCAAATCTTAAACTGGCTGCCCATCGCCAACTTGGCCGAGCCTTGGTCAATCATGCGCCACAGCTGGTTATCCCAAATACTGGAGCTGCCGTCCAAATACACATAGCGCGCCATCATATCTTTCAGGTCGTCGTCTTGGGCTACCTGAAACGCCGCCCGGTCGCGCTTGAGCTTGTTTACCTCATACTGGGTCATCACCGGCGCGCGACCCCAATTAAACCAGTTATCCACCGATTTTTTGCAAAAATGGTCGACCAAGGCTTTGCGGCTGTATTCCACGCCCGTTTTCCGGCTCACCGCGCGACTCTTGCCCTCGATGAGGGAAAATTCCCGTTTCAGCCGGTCAAAGTTTTCCTGATAGCGGCTTTCGCCTTCCGGGGTTTCGGCGGTTTCGGGTATATTTTCCCCGCCGCCCCCCATATTTTCGCGTGCCTCACCTTCCGGCGGCTCGCCCACCGTGGCGGGTGCGGGAGGCGGCTCTGCCGTTTTCAGGCTGCCTGAAGCCTTTGCCGCCGCCAACACCTCGGCATACTCGGCGGTGTAATCCGCCAAATGCTGCCAGCTCAAGGCCTCCGCCACATCAATAAGCTGCCCACGGTCGGCCAGCGCATCGGCAATATCGTAGCCAGACGGCCACACACCCGGCTCAGGCGTGCGCACAAACGCCACCTTGCAGCCCTGCGCCTGCAGCTGCTCGGCAATGCCCAGCATCGCCGCCATACCCGGCTGCGCGTATTTGTCCAGATACGGCTTGCTTTCCGCATCCGCGCCTGCCTTGCGTTCGGCGGCAGTCAGCTTTTCGTGCTGCGAATCGCAGTCCGGCCACAAGATGACGCGCCGGTTTTGCACCGCCGACCAATCCGTCTTATCCCAGTTGCCCGCGCCGCCGTGCCAGGTAATCACCGCATAGCCCAGCTGCGCCGCATCCGCCGCGTTTTTGCACTTTTCGCCTTCCACCACCAGCACCGGGCGCGACGGGTCGGCCGCCAGCGCGTCCAAACCGTACAGCGGGCGCAAACCCGGCCAGCCGCGCCAGCGCCACATTTTTTCGTGCGTGTCTAAGTTTTCGCAAAAGGTGTAGGGCAGGTCGATTTTCGAGCCGTCCGACTTGATAAACCGCGCCACCGCGCCCAATACCTGCCCCGCCGCATCGCGGAACACTGAAGTAAACACCGGCTCCGAGCGCTCGCCTTGGCGGAACGAATGGCGGAAATTCATGGTTTTCAGCGCAAATTCCGGTACCGGAACAATCGGCTGCCAGCGCGCATTTTTGCCCGGCTTGGCCGCATTGCCGCCATCCAGCGCCACCTTTTGCACCAGCGCAAAATTGCCCAGGCTCAAACGCTCGGCAATCGCCCGCGCCGCCTGCGCCGTATTGCAGCTGTTCAGGTAGGCATACAGGTCGATTAAATCCCCGCCCTTGTCGCCCGTGGCAAAATCAGCCCAAGCCCCCGTGCGGGTGTTGATGCGGAAACTGCCCAGCTTTTTATCCGCGCGCGTGGGATTGAGCGCCACAAACTCATGCCCGTCATAGCGGCCGGAAGGTAGCCATTCAGCCAGCAGGTTGTCCGCCGAACTTAAGGCAGAGCTTGAAATGGTAGCAAAATCAATAGATTGGCTCATAACACAGCTTTCAGGTAGCCTGAAAAAGGCGTATAAAGAGCCTGCCCCTGCTTAAACAGCGGCAGGCGGTATAAAAAACGGCGGCAAAGGGAAGCAGGAAACCGCCGAAACCCCGGCACAAGGGTGGGAGTGCCGAAGAAAGAGGAAACTATTCCGGCAGCGTTCCGGCCAGCGCATCTTCAATAAACACGTCGCGCCAATAAGTGAGCCAATGCTCCACCTTCGCCACCCGCATATTCAGCGCATTCACCTCGCGCAGCGTCTCATCCGCCAAGGCACAGGCGGTGGCGTAATCGCGCGGCGGGCGCAACGGCAACAGCGGCGGACGCCAGCCCTGCCCCTGCGGCAGGCTGCCGGAAATTGCCGCATCGTAAGTGCGCAACACTTGCAGAAAGAACTGCGGTGAAATCCAGGCGGCGTAGGCGTACACCAATTCTTTGCAAGCGAAAGTGCCGTGTTGTTTGCCGCCGTGAATGGATTGGATAACCTGTTGATTTTGTTTCAAGGCCGTAATCTCGGCCTTGGCTGCTTCCTTATTTAATTCTTCAATAATTTCAGAAGTTTGTTTCAATGCCAGCCAATAACTAGGGCGGTGGCGCTTTTCGCCGCCGCTGGCTTTATGCAGGTCGTTCAGGCAATACAAATCGCCGTGACGGCGAATCACTCGGTTGGCAATCACAATTTGGGTATTCATGGGTATCTCCGGTTAGGCGGCCAGTTCCGGCCAAATCTGTGCGTAATCGTGCGGGCGCAGTTCTTTCCGAGTAACCGCCCCATCTGTTTTTTGCTCAATAGCCACACACCAATGCGCGGGCACTGGGCGCGTACCTTTAGCCCAACGGGTCAAATCCGGCTGATGGCAGCCAAGCAAACGGGAAAACGCGTTTACCGTCATTTGTCGTGCTTCCAAAAATTCTGTAATTGTCATCGCCATTCCTTTATCAATAGCAATATGCTAGCAATTTGCTATTTACAAGTCAATAGCAAATTGCATATTTTATTCATATAGCGTTTTGCTATGATTTAGGGAAAAGGAGTGTGCAGCATGAAATCGATTGAAGAAATCCGCAGAGAACGCTTGAATATGCTGGTACAGGAATACGGCTCTCAAGCGGAGCTGGCGCGGAAAATTGATAAGAGCCCAACCCAAATATGGCAATGGATTAACGGTACGCCCAGCGTAACCGGTACGCCGCGCTCTTTGCGGAACACTACTGCCCGCGAAATTGAAAAACGAGTGAACAAGCCGACAGGTTGGCTTGATCGTCCGCTTGGCGAAATAGAAGAGGAAGAGCCTACAGCAGGGGATAGCATCACATTCCGCCATAAAGAAATTCTGGTATCTTGTGGCGAAGGCGTGGTAAATGCAGATTTCCCCGAAGTTATCAGAACACTAGAAATTCCAACCAATCAAGTAATAAAGCTGTTCGGACGGCATGATGTGGAACATTTAGATATTGTTGGCATCAGCGGCGATTCAATGGAGCCAACCCTGCCGCAAAAAGGGCTAGCATTTGTCGATACACACATCAACTATTTTGACGGCGACGGCATTTACGCCTTTTATTATCGGGATGGCTGTTATATGAAACGGCTGCAGAAGCTGCCCGGCAAAATGATTGCTAAATCTGACAACCCACTATACGACCCATTTGAAATCAATCCTGAGCATGAAGGGGAATTTGTCATTATCTCTAAATTTGTAGCAGTTTTACCATTAGAAATCATAAGTCTGTAATCAAAATATAAAGAATCCCGCAATCTACCACGGATTGCGGGATTTTTTTATCAAAATAATTATCTTATATATCAATAAAATAGCAAAAATATGCAAAAATAGTGCATTTTGCTATTTACTTAATCTATAGCAATTTGCTAATATACGCTCCAACAAATCAACAACACATGGAGCAAATCAAATGCCATCCGTCACCAACTCACCCGCGAAGCCCAGCAAGGCATCCGAGCTGCTGGCCAGGCTACTAACCACCGCCCCGTTGCACATCGAAATAGATGTGCAGCCCGCCGGAATAGTCAGCCTGAATATTCGCAGCCGAGAAATCGTATTAGGGCCGAGCGACACCCTAAAAATAGTCAAACAGCTACTTACCGCGCTGGAAATTGACAACGAACCCACCAAGGGGAACCCATGAAAACCTACCCCATCATGCTGCCCTGCTACGGCGGAGAAGACGTACAAGCCGCCACCCTGACCGAATACCAAGACGGCGGCTGCGTTATCGAAACCGGCAGCACCATCACCACCGGCAACAAAGCCGCCGCCCTCGACGTCATCAAACGCCGCTGGCCATCCGCCTACATCGCCGAGGCCGTGCGCATCGAGCTGGAAAACCCGCCGGCGGCCGCACCAACAACCCACTGGGGCAGCCTGCTAGACCTCGCCATCGAAGTGCAGGCCAGCCACTGCCTCGATGTGGACGTACGCTACAACGCCGGGCGATGCGAGCTCACCCTTGAGGCACTCTGGCCACGCTACCCGGAAGACGGCAACCACAACTACAGCTGCCACGTAATCTGCTGCAACGACTTTACCGAGCACACCCAGCCGGCCGTTATCGAAAACGCCAAAGAATGGCTTGACGGCCTAATCAAGCAATACGGCAATCCCGCCGCCTAACCTTCTCATATGGAGATCATCATGAACCAAGATAAAAAAATCATCCCCGCCACCAAGATGCTGCGCGCCATCAACAGCGGCCTGCTCGATACCGAGCTTGGCGAAGCCATCAGCGCCGCCGTAGCCGCCTGCCTGTCGCACGGCAAACGCGCCACGGTCACGCTCAAGCTGACGATTGACTCGCAAAACATCAAAGACGGCACCGTGCGCATCAGCCACGACATCGCCAGCAAGCTGCCGAAAGAAAAACGTGAGGGCGGCATCGTATTTGCCACCCCCGAAGGCAACCTCACCACCGAAGACCCCGCCCAGGCCAAGCTCGACCTGCAGGGCACGGGCGAATCCAAAGTAATCAAACTCACCGGCACCAAATAAGTGCCATTTACCAACCCACCTAAAACAGGAAATCCGACTATGGAAAACCAAAACAACATCATCCGCACCGCACTGGACGCGGCACAAAAACCCTTTATCGCCGCCATGCCGGACGGCACGCCGGTGGTATTTACCCCGGGCGAAAACGGCGGTTGGCACTACAACACCTACAGTGGCTGCCGTGCCGAACCTGCCCGCAAAAAAGGCTTCGCCACCGCCCACGACCTAGACAGCCTGATCGCCTACGTCAAAAAACACCAAACAGCAGGCACGGAAATCTATATCGACGCTGATTTCCTGCACGGCGACATCGGCATCCGCGCCGTGCTCAACGGCGACACCGCCGAAGCCGGCGGCTTTAAGGATTTTGGTATCGACTACCAACCGGTATTTACCCCCGCCGCCAGCGAGTGGAAACGCTACAACGGCGAAAAACTGAACCAAATCCAGTTTGCCGGCGTACTCACCAACAACGCACGCGACATCGTGAGCTCCAACCCGGACGACCCGGAAGCCAAATACCCCACCGGCTCCGAAGTGTTGGACTTTGCCTTAAACCTCGAATACACCGAGAAAACTACCTTTAAGCAAGGCTACCGCGAGCAAGACGGCCGCATGAATTTTGTATTCCAGAGCGAGGACGCGGGCAAAACCGACACCACCCTTAAAGCCTTTGAAAAATTCGGCGTGGCCTTTACCCCCTTCTTAGGCGGCAAAACCTACTTTGTCGAGGCGCTGCTCAAATTCCGCGTCGACAAAAACAACGGCGGCCTGATCCTATGGTACGAGCTGCAACAGCTGCCCCGCGTAATGGAGCTGGCCACCCAAGACATCGCCAAAGCCCTGCGCGAAGCCCTGCCCGAACTGCCGATTTATAACGGCAAGCCGGCCTAAACCTTCCCGCCGCCTGATTCAGGCGGCATCGGGCAGGCGGTTGCCGCCAACAACGGCGGAGCGGTCTTTCCTTTAACCGCACATCACAGCCGCCTGCCCCATGCCGAGGAGCAAAAAATGAACGAAACCACCGTACAGCTTACCCTAATCACCCTAGCCTTTATCACGCAGGCCATCGTGCTGTTTCAGGCCGCCTGCATCCTATTTTAATCATGTGGTGGCACCCATGCCCCAGCCGCAGGTGGGCAAACGGCGGCAGCAGGTCACGGAAAAAGCAAAGACCGCCTTTCGACGCACCACAATGGAGCCGGAGACCTGCACCAAACCCATTTCAGGTAGCCTGCCTCAAGGCAGGGACTAAAACCAAGCAATCAACTGATTTTAAAACCAAACAACCCGGGACTAAATCATGAAACCCGTTATCCTCAAACTGATTTTCGCCACCATCGCCGCAACCGCGCTGGCAGCCGTGCCCAATATCGACGCGCACGATCCCTATTTGCAGCCCGCCGCGCAAAACACCACCAGCGAGCCCACCAGCGCCGAAATCATCGCCGCAAAAGACCTGCAGGCCGAAGCCGAAGCCGCAGCGGCGGTCAAACAGTACGAAGAAATGACTGACTACGAAATCATGCGCGGCGTGGTGTACGAGCCCGCAGGAGAGCAGCCATGACCACCAAAGCAGGTTTGTCCGCACAGCGAAAAGTGGCGGAATTGCTATCAGATGGAAATTGGTACAGCATTGCCAGCATCGCCAAAAGCACCGGCTTAGGTGCGGAAGCCATTGATGTTTTATACCGAATGGAACAAATCGGCGCGGTCGAGTGTGAAATCATCGGCGGGCGCTCAAGATACCGAGATGCCGCACAAGCAGGCAGCCTGAAGCCGCAGCCGCGCAAAAAGCCCGTGCCCAAACCCAAAACCAAACCCGAACCAGCACCGCCGCCAGAACTGCCGCCACAGGCCGTGCAGGCAGAACCACCCACCCGCGCCGCCGAGCTACTAAGTGAAGACGACACCGTGGACGTACCGTTTTTACCCATCAAAGCCAATACTGGCGAACAGCCAATCAGCGAGCGCACCCTAAAAATAGGCGGTTTTTCGGATGGTAGCTTTACCATCAGCCGCAGCCACGGCATCCGCAGCGAACTCACCCTCACCCGCGAAGAGGCGCAGCAGGTAGTGGCGTTTATCCAGCGATTTATCCATATGGAGGCGGCATGACAATCTGTTTAGACATCAATTATTTCCGCCGCCGTGTCGCAGAAAAAGAGCAAGAGCTGGCAGCCGCCGAAGAAATCGGCAACACCGCCGGAGCCGAAGAGGCTAGGAGAGACTTAGAAAGTTGCAGGCAATTTTTAACGAAGTTTGAACCGCTGGAAAAGGAAACAATGATGCAAACCGATACCGAACAAATGCTAATTTTACTAAAAGCGTATGCCCACGATGCCAAGAAACAACAGCAGTTTAAAAGACAAAAAAAACTTTTAGCCCTAACCGCCGAAATGGAACAGCTGCTATACAAAATCGCCAAATTAAAAGCAGAGCAATGACCACTACCTGCCTAACCTGCCGCTACTGGCAAACCACCTACAAAAGCAGCAGCGGCGAAATCAAACCCACGCCCATGCTGCGCCACCGAATGGCCGCCTGCGCCCACGGCGAAAGCTGGAACTCACTGCCCTACAAAACCCCGGCTTGCAACAAATACCAAGCCATCAGCCCCGCCGCCTTGCAGCGTCGGGAAGAAAAAATCGCCGAAATCCAAAACACGCCCTACAGATAACGAGACAAAAGATGAATCCCACCCTCGACACCGGCTTTATGCTCGCCCTGCGCTACCGCGCCCCGGTTATCTCCCTCGAAACCGCCTGCGCCGACTTTATGCCGCACCTGAGCATAGAGATAGCCCGCCGCCGCGCCAAAGTGCAAACCCTGCCCTTTCCGGTTTTCCAGGCGGACAAATCCCAAAAAACAACTTTTTTTGTAAACGTTTCCGACCTCGCCGCCTGGCTGGAATCCAGCCGCGAACAGGCCACCGAAACATGGATGAAAATGCACAATCAGGATTAAAAATGGATTATCAGCAATTTACCTTTGGCGACCTCGTACGCTTTATCGATGCCGACAACGCCCCGGAAAAAGAAGCCCGCAACTTGTTTGTGGTGCAAAAAGGCGGACGGCTGTGCCGTATTGCCAGCGAATACTACTCATATCTAATCCCAGCGAAAAATCTTGAGATAGTGCCAAAAACACCGTGGATTGCCCCCACCGAAAAGTTGCCCGAAGCCGAAAAACCCGTAGCTATTTTAGTGGTGGGCGAGGAGCAAGATTATTGCGACATCGACGCCATCGACCCGCAAACCAACGATTGGATCAACTACCCTGCCAGCCCCGCCGAATACGCCGTAGCCTACTGGATGCCGTTGCCGCGCCAATTGCTGGAACAAGCGCGCGGAGAAGCCGAACGCCTGCCTGACGGTCGCTATCAGATTTTTGAAAAGGCTACCTGAAATGCGCTACGGCAGCCTGTGCAGCGGCATCGAAGCCGCATCCGTGGCGTGGGAACCCTTGGGCTGGCAGCCCGCATGGTTTGCCGAAATCGAGCCGTTCCCCGCCGCCGTTTTAAAACACCACTGGCCGCACATCCCCAATCGCGGCGACATGTCCAAATTTAAAGAGTGGCCGAATGACCCAATTGACCTTCTTGTCGGCGGAACCCCCTGCCAGTCCTTCAGCGTTGCCGGATTGCGAAAAGGACTGGCAGATCCGCGTGGCAACCTCATGCTTACCTATCTTGCCATTGCTAACCGATACCGCCCCCGCTGGCTGGTATGGGAAAACGTCCCCGGCGTTTTGTCGTCAAATCGAGGGCGCGATTTTTCCTCCTTCCTCAACGGGTTGGCGGAACTCGGGTATGGGTTCGCCTACCGCATTCTTGACGCTCGATACTTCGGAGTCCCGCAGCGGCGCCGCCGCGTCTTCGTTGTCAGCCATATTGGAGGCTGGCAACGTGCCGCAGCGGTATTATTTGAGCGCCAAAGCCTGCAACGGCATCCTCCAGCGGGCGGAACTACGCAAGAAAACCCTGCCGCCTTTATTGAAGGCAGCTTTGGCGCGTATCGCCAATCCGACAGCGCCGGAACGCTGAAAGCCAGCGGCGGCGCCCTAGCTGGCGGCAGTGAAACCCTGCTGATGGTGCACGGGCAGCAAGACCCATGCGCCTCCGATCAAGCGTTTGCACTCGACTGCCAAGGCAGGGGCAACACCAACGTTGTTTGCATTGCAGGAAACATCATCGACAGGCAGCACCACAACGGCGGAAACGGCGTAGGTGCAGACGACAGCGGCATCCGCTACACCCTAACCGCCACCGACCGTCATGCCGTATCCGATGGCGCGCAGGTGCGCCGCCTCACTCCCCACGAGTGCGAACGCCTGCAGGGCTTTCCCGCCGGGCACACGCAAATACCTTGGCGTGGCAAACCAGCCGCCGTCTGCCCGGACGGGCCGCGTTACAAAGCCATCGGCAACAGCATGGCCGTGCCGGTGATGCGCTGGATAGGCGAGCGCATCGAGCAAGTAAACCAGATCAAAGAGCAATAAAAACAGGCTGCACATCGCAGCCTGTTTGCATATCAATTCACACTCAAAGCACTTAATCAATGCACTATATTTGCACCATTAAAAAATAATAAAATATATTATTTTGATAAATATATATTATTTTCATATATAGATACAATCCAGCATCGGAGCAACGGATAGGCGGCGGGCGGGGAGGGTTTGGTGAACGGGCATGATGGGCAGGGGATAAAGAAAAAGCCTAAACGGGATGTTTAGGCTTTTTAAAATTTGGTGGGTCGTGAGCGATTCGAACGCTCGACCAACGGATTAAAAGTCCGCTGCTCTACCGACTGAGCTAACGACCCTTTGGCTCCCCGAGCTGGGCTCGAACCAGCGACCTGCGGATTAACAGTCCGTCGCTCTACCGACTGAGCTATCGGGGAAAGGAAGCGCGCATTGTAGAGATGAAGCGGGAAATTGTCAATAAAAATTTTGCAGTAGGTTTTGCAGCAGGCGGTAAAAAGCAGGGAAAATCTAATTGATTGAAATCAAAGAGGGATTCTTGGAGGAAAGTGGTTGACTTTAGGCTTATAATTTATTCTGCAACAATTTTAGACTGTTTCATCCGGATGGTCGGCAGATGATGCCGACTGCACGCTAACTTTATAATTTGGAGAAAAAAGAGATGCTTACCGAACCCCACTATGCCAAGGCCGAAACCATTGAAGAATTGGCCGCCAATTTTGCCGAGATTGAAAACAGAATCCGTGCCGCCTGCTGCCGTGCGGGCAGACCGGAGGAATCGGTGCGGCTGTTGCCGGTAACCAAAACGGTGGACGAGCGGCGGCTGCGCATGGCCTACGGGCTGGGCTATCGCCATTTCGGCGAAAACAAGGTGCAGGAGGCGTGGGGCAAGGCTGGGATGATGGCAGATTTGCCGATAGAATGGTCGGTTATCGGCCATTTACAGACCAACAAAATCAAATATGTTGCCCGCTTTGCCACTGAGTTTCAGGCTTTGGACAGCCTGCGGGTGGCCGAACAGCTCAACAACCGCCTGATGCAGGAGGGGCGGGAGCTGGATGTGCTGGTACAGGTGAATACGTCAGGCGAGGAAAGCAAATATGGTTTGGCACCGCAGGAAGTGGTGCCGTTTGTGCGGCAGCTAGTGCCGTTCAATCAACTGAAAATCAAGGGGTTGATGACTTTGGCGCTGCTTTCCAGCGAACGCAGCAAAGTACGCGACTGTTTCGTGTTGCTGCGCACACTGCGTGACAAATTGCGCCGCAACCTGCCGGCAGGAATGAGCATGGACGAATTGTCGATGGGCATGTCGGGTGATTTTGAAATTGCGATTGAGGAGGGGGCAACTATTGTGCGGGTAGGGCAGGCGATTTTCGGCGCACGGGCTTTGCCGGACAGCCATTATTGGCCGGAAGGGGAAAGGCCGGACTAACCCCGGGGCTTGGTATCGAGGGTGGATTTATCTGCCAAAACAGGCTACCTGAAAACTTCCGGTTACACGGAAAGGTTTTCAGCCAGCTTTTTGCCTTTGCCTTCTTTATGTGCCAAACCACAAATGCAGTGGGGCGAGCAGCTCTAAAACGAGGCGGGCGAACAGGGGGCTGTTAATCGGCTCGTCTTCATCACGGCCATATACTTGGGCGACTTCAGGGTCTTGGTTTTGGCCGGGGTAGTCACGGTTATCTCGGTATTTGCTGCGGGCGGCTTTGAGGGCTGCTTCAGGTAGCCCTTGGGCGGCGAGGTCTTCGGCGGTGCAGGCTTTGGCAGCGGCAAGGCTGGTGCGGGGGAAGAAGGGCAGCGGCTGTTGTTGGCCGAGCAGATAGTAGTCGAACCAGCGGGCAAGTTGCTCGGCGGCTTCCGCTTGCGGCAGCGGCGGCAGGGTTTGTGGGCTGTCGGGGGAGACGAGGTGGGTGGCTTGCGTTTTGGGGTGAACGGCACAATACACCAGGTGTTGCAGCCACAGCCTAATTTCGGCGGGGGCTTTGAGTTCGGCGGCGCGGTAGAAAATTTGGCCGAGTTGGTGCAGGTGGGTGAGGCTACCGATAAGGGTGTGGCCGCCGTGCTCGAAACGGAAGGGAAAATCGGGCTCGCGCGGGCTGGCGAGCAGTTCGGAGTCGAGCTGCTTGGCGGCGGTGCGCTCAGGCTCTTGCAGGATTTCGCCGAGCAGGCCGGCGGGCAGGAGGCTGTCGGCCTGCAGCTTGGCTTCGGTTTGAGTGAAGTCTTCGCGCTGGCGGCGGGCGTCGAGGTAGCGCTGTTTCACTTCGTCGGGGTGCTCGATGACGTAGGGCTCGGCGGAATCGGCAGGTCGGGCGGCATAGGGGCGTTGCCATTGCAGGGCGCGGCGCAGCCAATGGCGTACGGGGCTGCTCCAGAAGTTTAGGAAACTGTCGAGCGATACGGCGGGCTCGGCTGCGGCTTCAGGCAGGGTATCGCTGATAAAGGGTGCAGCTTCGGCGGCGGGCTGGTTGAGGGCTTGGGCGTAGTCTTGGCGGAGGCCGGATAGGCTACCTGAAAGCCCGTTTTCGCTGAGGCCGGCTGAACTTTCCCCATCCTGTTGCGGGGCAAAATAGCGGGCGGAAAAGGCTTGCAGGGGATGTTGGCACACATGGGCGGCTGCGAAATCGGCGCTGCTCTGGTCGGCCATTTGCGCCAGCGTGTCAATGAGCTCGCTCAGCAGCGGCGAGGGGGCTTGGGCTTCGTCTCTGAGGTGGTCGCGGCCGATGTAGGACAGATAGAGGTGGCTGCGCGCGCTGAGCAGAGATTCGAGGAACAGGTAGCGGTCGTCGTCGCGGCGGGAACGGTCGCCGGATTGGGGATGGCGGGCGATGAGGTCGAAGGCGGGGGCGGGGGTTTGGCGCGGGTATTTGCCGTCGTTCAGGCCGAGCAGGCACACGGTGTCGAACGGCAGGCTGCGCATGGGCACCATGCTGCAGAAGGTGATGCCGCCGCGCAAAAAGGCGGCTTCGCTGCTTTGGCCGAAAAAGCGGCGCAGGTGCTGGCAGGCGGTGTCGGGCGGCAGGGCTGCGGCATAGCCCGCCAGCGCGGCTTCTTCCTGCCAGGCGGCCAAGGCCTGGCTGATTTGCTGCCAGGTGGCTTGGTCGGCTTCGGCGGGGGTATCGCCCGCGGCATCGGCCAAGAGGGCGCGGAAACGTTCGATCCAGCCTTCGATGGATGTGGGGCTTTGCCAGCGGCGATGGTGCTCGCGCAGTTTGCCCAGCAGCACAAACCAGGCGGTCTGGGCAGGCTGGCGGGCCAAATCGGCCGGCCAGGGGTGCACGCCCTGCCACAGCGTATCTTCGCCCTCGGGCAGCAACCAACCCAGCACGCTGCGTTCGGCGGCCTGCTGCCAAGTGAAGGCTTTGCCGCTGCCGCCGTGCTCGGCGCGCATTTCGGCATCCGCGCCCCAATGCACGTTGAGCTCGGCCACGCTGCGGCGCAGGAATTCGGCATCGGTTTCGTCAATCTGCCAATGGCGGCGTACCGCTTGGGCATCGAGCAGGGGCAGCAGGCGTTCGGTTTCGAAGCGGCTCTGCATCAGGGCAATGAGCTGCTCGGCCAACAGCATCAAAGGCTGGCTGCGGCTGAGGCGCACGTCGGCCACGGAATACGGCAGGGCGCGGCTGCCGGGCGCGGCTTCGCCGAATACGGCGTGGATGAAGGGCAGGTAGTCTTCCACAGCGGGAGTGAGCACGGCGATGTGGTGCGGTTGCAGCTCGGGGTTGTCTGCCAAACGGCGCAATAGGTGTTCTTTGAGGATTTGCAGCTCGCGCAGAGGGCTGTGGGCAGCTTGAATCACGATGCTGCCGTCCATCTGCGCGCTGCCTTTTTCAGGTAGCCTCAACAGCTGGATATCGGCCTGCAGGCGTTGCAGCAGGCTGGGCGACTCAGGCGGCGCGGGGAAGAGTTCCACCTGCTCCATGGCGCGGGTGCTCACGGCCAGGCGGTCGAAAAAATCGCGTCCCTGTTTGCCCAGCGAGGAGAGCAGCGGGTGGCCGGCTTCTTCGGCTGCGGGCTCGGCCTGTGCGGCCAGCCGTTTTGGGCTTTGGATGTCACCCCAGTATTGCTGGCTGGGGTTGACCGCGAACAGGTGCACATCGGTGTGTTCGGCCAAGGCCTGCAACAAATCCAGATACACCGGTGCCAGCGTGGAAATGCCGAACGCCAAATAACGCTGCGGCAGACGCGCCGGATTCAGCGCGGCCAGCAGCCGTTCATGTTGCGCGGCGCGGTGGGCGGCGGGGGTGTCGGCGACGAGCGTGCGCCACAACGCGGCCTGCCAGGCTTCGTCTGCGCCCAAACCGTTGAGTTTGCCCTGCTCCCATTGTGCGAGCCAATGTGGGCGGTACACCAAATATTGGTCGAACACGTCTGCCAGCCGCCCCGCCAAATGATAAGCCGCCGCCGTGCTGCTTTTCAGGTAGCCTTGCAATACTGCGGGCAGGGCCGAATCGGCGCTTTCCAACAGCGGCAGCAGCCGCCAGCGCAACACTTCCGGTGCAAACGGGTTCAGCCGTGGCGCATCCGGCAGGAAGTGGCGCGTGAGCTGCCAGCTTAGTGCCGCCGGCAGGCTGAAATTCAAATTGGCCGCAATGCCGCTACGCTCGGCCAAATAGTGGTTGAGATAACGGCGCATCCCCTGGCTCTGCACCACGATTTCCTCCGGCGCAAACACCGCTTCCGGCGGCGCAGTCTGCATCAGTGCAACGGCGGTTTCGGCAAGGAATTCTAGGCGGTTGGAAGAATAAAGGTGGAGCATGGTGCGGGCGGGAGTAAACAATTAAGAAGGAATCGACATTATATAGCGAACAGCCGGGTTTGGCGGCGTGGCGGAAGGCTACCTGAAATGGCAACGGCGGGCTTGGCGGGAATACATGGCGGCGCAGTCAAGTCAGTTTTTGGTTTGCCTCCCGTTTTCAGGTAGCCCTCCTCCAGGCTGGTAGGATAAAACCGTTCCGACGGGATAACTTGCAACCCGCCATCTTGCAGGCTACCTGAAACCCCGTAGGAATGTGCTTGATACCTGCCCGCAGCCCTAACAAGGGCTACCTGAAATTGGCACGGCATGGCTTGCCCGACACTTGCAGCTTGCTTACTGCTACGCTGCAATACCATCCGCCTGCCGTGCCGTTCTTTCGGTTTGCCGCGCCCGCTGTTACAATCGCGGCTGTTTGCAGACTGGCGGCAAGGCTGTTTGATTCGGTTGGAAACAACTTTTTGGCGAAACCTGCCGCACCTGTTTCAGGTAGCCTCATGTGTGCTGCCGTTGAATGGATTGAAAGGAAAGAATGATGGGTATTTCTAGCGGCTGGCATTGGCTGGTGATTTTGATTGTGGTGGTGCTGATTTTCGGCACGAAGAAGCTGCGCAATGTGGGCAAAGACCTCGGCGGGGCGATTCACGATTTTAAAAAAGGCCTAAACGAAGGCAGCGAGGGCGAAAGCGAAACGGCGGCGCCCAAGCAGATTGTCGAGCATAAAGAAGAGAAGCCGGGCGAATAGGCGATGTTTGATTTCGCGTTCAGCGAGATGCTGCTGGCGGCACTGGTGGCGCTGGTGGTGCTGGGGCCGGAGCGGCTGCCGCAGGCGGCACGGGCTGCCGGACGGATGGTGGGCAAGCTCCAACGCCTGGCCGGCAGCCTGAAAGTCGAGCTGGCGCAGCACGCTGATATGGCGGATTTGCGCCGGATGCAGGAAACGCTGGCGGATACGGCCAGCGAGCTGCGCCAGGAAATGCAGCATCTGCGTTCGGCAGCCGCGCCGGATGTGCCGGCCTGGGAGCGTTTGCCGCCGCAGCGCACGCCGGCGGATTTCGGCCTGGATGAAGACGGCCTGCCCACCCTGCGGGATACGCCCCATGCCCCGGGCTTTCACACGCCTTCGCTGGGGCAGCGCTCGCGCGCGCGCCGGCGCAAGCTGCAGTCGCGCGTGCGAGTGCGGCCGCGTTTGCGGGTGCGCAAACAGGCGGGGAGGGGCAGATGAACGCGCAGCCTTTGGTGGAGCATTTGAAGGAATTGCGCCGCCGCCTGATTTGGGTGGCGGCGGTGTTGCTGCTATGCTTATTTGCGGCGGTGCCGTTTGCCAACCGGCTGTATGCGCTGGTGGCCAAGCCTTTGATGGCGAGCCTGCCGCCGGGGGCGCATATGCAGGCGATTGATGTGGTTGCGCCGGTGTTTGTGCCGCTGAAGGTGGCGCTGATGGCAGCGTTTTTGGTGTCGCTGCCGCATACGCTCTACCAGCTGTGGGCGTTTGTGGCGCCGGCGCTCTACCGGCACGAGAAACGGTTGGTGCTGCCGCTGTTGCTTTCGAGCGTGGGGCTGTTTTTTGCGGGGATGGCGTTTTGCTATTTTTTGGTGTTCCCGCTAGTGTTTAAAGTGTTTGCCTCGGCCACGCCGGAAGGGGTGAGCATGATGACGGACATCGACCGCTACCTTTCCTTCGTGTTGGGGATGTTTGTGGCTTTCGGTATGGCGTTTGAGCTGCCGGTGTTGGTGGTGCTGCTGTATCGGATGGGGGCGGTATCGCTCGCGGCGCTGAAAACGGCGCGGCCTTATGTGGTGGTGGTGGCGTTTGTGGTGGCGGGGATTGTGACGCCGCCGGATGTGATTTCGCAGTTTCTGCTGGCGGTGCCGCTGATTGCGCTGTATGAGGTTAGCTTGCTGATGTGCCGGCTGTTTAAGCCGAATGCAGAGGCGGCGGAAACTGTGGAAGCAGATGAGACTACCTGAAAACGTCGGTTTTAGCGAGGCTAAACTCTTCATTTGCATTTTTAGGTAGCCTTTCCATTGCAGCAGGCGGGTGTAAAACCTGCCTTTACTGGTTTCAGGTAGCCTCTTTATTGATTCAATCCAATTCTTTTTTAATTTGAACAAGCAATGCCGATTTCGCAATCTTTTGCCTACCGCGCGGCTGTGTGCAGCCTGTTTGCGCTGATTTTCTTTTCCCTGGCTTGGGAGTTGTGGCTGGCGCCGCTGCGTTTGTGCGGCGGTGGCTTTGGCCTCGGGTTTTTTGTGTTGTGCCCGGTGTTTATGCGTGCAGGCAAACGGGAGCGGGCATGATGTGGGAGCGTGTGAAAGAAAGCTGGGTGGTGTGGCTGGGCATGGCGCTGATGGCAGTGGTGCCGTTTTTGTCGTCTTGGCGCACGGGGCCGCAGGGCGGCTGGTTTATTGAGAGCGGCTCGCTGCTGTTTGCCGCTTTGTTTGCATTGCTCACGCTGTGGCGCAATCCGGCGCGCGCGCGGCTGCCGGGGGCGATGGTGTTTTTTGTGCTGCTGGCGGGGTTTTGGCTGGTGCAGGCGCGGATTTTGCGGCTGCCGTATCCGGAAATGTCGGATTTGACGGCGGCGGTGTTTTGCGTGATGGCGCTGCTGGCCTGGGCTTGCCGGCTTCAGGTAGCCCGGTTGGGACAAGACAGGGTGGCGGAAATTTTTGCCTGGGCGCTGCTTTGCGGGGCGGTGTTGCAGGGTTTGGTGTGCGTGTTTCAGTTTATCGGCCACACGTCTTGGCTGCCGGGGATGATGCGTGCGCCGCAGAAGTATTTTGTGTTTGGCCAGGTGGGGCAGCGTAACCATTTGGGGCACTATATGATGTGGGGCGTGCTCGCGCTGGGCTACCTGTGGAGCAGGCGGCTGCTGCCGGGGCTGATTGCGTTGGCGCTTGCGGTGTTTTTGCTGCAGGTGATCGGGGTGATTACTTCGCGCACGATTATGGTGTATGTGGGGGCGTTGTTGCTGCTGGTGCCGCTGCTGTATGTGCTGGGCGGCCGCCCGCTGCGCCGTTGGTGTGCGTTGACGGGGCTGTTGGTGCTGGGCGTGCTGGCGGCGCAGTTGATTATGCCTTGGCTGGTGGATACATGGCTGGCTCCCGATGTGCAATCTTCCGGCGTGGGGCGTTTGGTGTCGGGCGATGCGGCCAGCCCGGGGCGCTCTTCGGAATGGGCAAAGGCGTGGACGGTGTTTATGGAGCATCCGTGGCTGGGCGTGGGCTGGCAGGGCTATGCGCACGAGAGTTTCGCGCTGGCCATGCGTGGCTCGGCGTTTCGCAATTATGACGTGGGCGTATTGTTTACCCACAGCCACAACAGTATGCTGGAAATTTTGGCCGAGATGGGTGTGGTGGGTGCTATCTTGGTATTCGGCGGCTGGCTGGCGGTGGCTACAGGCTACCTGAAAAAGGGATTGGGCGCGTCTTCGGCGCTGATGCTGTGTTTGATGAGTGTGTCGCTGTGCCACAGCCTGTTGGAGTATCCGCTGTGGTATGTGTATTTCCTCACGCCGTTTGCCGTGATGATGAGCCTCACGCCGGCTAAAGCGCCCGGCTGGTATATCGTGCAGGCCGGCAAGTGGCCGCAACGTTTTGGCATGGCCTTTGCCGCGCTGGCGGCCGCCATCATTGTGCAATACGGCTTTGCCTACCACCGCTTGGTGTTCGCCTACGCCAATCCCACCGAAAGCTATCCGCAATACAAGCAAGTGGATACCCTGCGTGAGCTGGAAGGCAAACACTATTTCCTCAAATACTACGCACAGATGGGCTTGATCCGCAAAGTGGATTGGCTGCGCCCGCTGCCCGAGTGGGGGCGAGATGCCGCCCTGCGCGCCAGCCTGTTCCGCCCCTATGCCAACACCGCCGTGCGTGCCTTCTATTTGGAGCAGGAAGGCCATCCGCGCGAAGCCGCCGATTGGCTGGTGAACATGGGCCGCTACTACCCCAAACAAATGCCCGGCCTGCTCGGCACCGCCGCCGCTTTCCGTGCCGCGCCCGAAGTGGTGCAGCCCCTGCACGAGCAGTGCCAACGCTATGTGCAAACCATGCCCCAGGTCGCCGGCAACCTCACCTGCGGCAACGCTCCCGCCCCTGCTGGCAACAGCGGCAGTGGGGTGTGATGCGGGGGGGATGCTACCTGAAAATGAGCGAGGCGGATTGCGCCAGAACGATGTTTCAGCAAGGCCGAAGCTTAGTTTCTGTGAAGCTAATCCCCTTCTGCCAAACGGCGGGCGGCATAACAATGCCGCCTTACCTTCATCTATACCGTAGGGCGGTGTGGTCACGCCGTCGAAATACGGATGAATATAGTAAAAATGCCAAAAACCGCTGCTCAACATAGCAGCCAACATAAATTGGCAGGCCATGAAACCCATAAAACGGCAATCTGTGCGAAATAGCGGGCCAAAAACTGACGATAAATGTCAGTTTTGCAGATTCGCCAGTTGCGCAGAACAACCGCATAG
This sequence comes from Eikenella exigua, assembly GCF_008805035.1. Taxonomy (NCBI): domain Bacteria; kingdom Pseudomonadati; phylum Pseudomonadota; class Betaproteobacteria; order Neisseriales; family Neisseriaceae; genus Eikenella; species Eikenella exigua. The sequence goes on from NZ_CP038018.1 coordinate 1,944,615, forward strand.
ACTGGTTTCTTAAATTAAAATAAAACAAAAGATAATTTAAAAACATATATTTATAAAATAAATAAATCGGTTTTTTTGTTTTTTGGCACAGCCGTTGCTTTATGTTTCTCGTGGTGACGGCAAACAAGCCTAGCCGAAAACGAAGTTTTTTAGTTGTCTCCTTCTTTTGGTTGAAGTTCCCGGATCGAAAGATTCGGTTTATTTTAAGTTCCATTTTATTAAAGGAAAATGTCATGTTGAAACAAGTACAAAAAGGTTTTACCCTGATCGAGTTGATGATCGTTATCGCCATTATCGGTATCTTGGCTGCTCTGGCTCTGCCGGCTTACCAAGACTACACCATTCGCGCCAAAATGGGCGAAGTAGTATTGGCCGGTTCTACCTGCCGTACCACCATCCAAGAAGCTGCTGACTCTGGTCTGCGCGCCGCTCCTGCTGCTAACGGCTGGGGCTGTGGTGAAGCTGGTTCTACTACTACTGCCAGCAGCCAGTATGTGAAAGAAATCACCACTGATGCTAATGGTGCCATCACTGTAGAAGCTCAAAACATCAATGCTAAAGTTGACGGTAAGAAAATTACTCTGACTCCGTATTCTGACGATGCTAAGACTACTGCTATGCAATCAGGTGACTTTGTTGCACCCGCTAACAAACCGGTTAAAGGCTGGGTATGCAACTTCGACGGTGAGAAAAAATACACTCCTTCTTCTTGCCGCGGCTAATTGATGCGTAGCAAAAAAGAGCAGCCTAGGCTGCTCTTTTTCTAGTTTGTATGAGTATTGCAGCGGAGCGTATCTATGAGTGAATCCATAATCCCTGTGCCGCGCTGGCGTTTTGCCCTGCGCCTGGCTTCTTTCCATTTGCTCGGTAGCGCGGCATTGGCCGGTTTGGCTGCCTGGCTGGTGGTAAAGTTTTTATATCCGTATCCTTATTCGGAAATGCTTGGCGGCCTGCACTTGCTGCTGATGATGGTGGGGATTGATGTGGTGTGCGGCCCGCTGCTCACTTTGATTTTAGCCAATCCGAAAAAATCCAAAAGGGAAACCTGCGTGGATTTTGCCTTGGTGATTGCCATCCAGCTTGGAGCCTTGTCTTACGGCATTCATACCGTGCATTTGGCTCGGCCGGTGCATTATGCGTTCGACCACGACCGCTTCACTGTGGTTACCGCCGCCCAGCTCAGCGATGAAGATTTGGCCAAAGCGCCGGAAAATATGCGTTCTCTGCCTTTATATGGTGTAGAGCAAATCAGCTTGGCTGCCATTCCGCCGGAAGAAATGCAGGACAGCGTGTTATTGTCTTTAGGCGGTATCGAGCCGGTGGCGCGGCCTAATTTGTGGCTGCCGCTGGATGCGGCTAAAGAAACTGCCGATGTGCGTGCGGCCATGAAACCGGTGAGGCACTTAATTCAGCATAGGGCGGCACAACAGGCTGCTATCAAGCAAAAATTGGCAGAGATTAATCTGCCTGAAGCAGAAGCCTATTATCTGCCGTTTACCAGCGATAAAAATAAAGAATGGATCGCCCTCTTGAATAAACAGGGGGAAATTGTGGGTTACTTGCCGATAGATGGCTTTATTGATTCAGGAAAAAATAATGCATAATACAAAAATAAACGGTTTCACTTTGATTGAGCTGATGATTGTGATTGCAATCATCGGTATCCTCACGGCGTTGGCCATCCCTTTTTATAATAACTACACAGGCCGGGCGAAAGTTTCCGAAGCCATCCAAGCTTCGTCGCGTTGCAAAAATACCATTTCTGAAGTGGCGAACACAGGTGTAACAGCAGACGTGTTAAACCAAGGGTTTGGTTGCGAAGGAAGCGGTGGGGTAAGCCAGTATGTGGCTGCCATTGAAACGGATGATAAAGGGGTAATCACCGTTACTTTGCAGAATATCCACGAACTCACCGGCGGTAAAATTTTGCTTACTCCGCTCAGGCCGGACGGCACAGCTATGCAGACGGCGGATTTCTTGGTGGGAACGCATCAGCCGGTGCATGGCTGGAAATGCTCACCCGGAGCATCATTAAGCGGCAAGCTAAATTTCTTGCCGGCTTCGTGCAGGGGATAGTGGTTTCTATAGCTGAATTTGAAGAGATACTTTGGAACGGATATATTGTGTGTCCGTTCCAATTTTTTACTTTTGAGAAGGAGTATTATGATGAACGAACTCATCTGCTATAAAACCATGCCGATATGGGATAAAACCACTATTCCGGAGGCAGTTTTGTCGCAGCACAACACACAGGTTGGTACGTATGGCAAGCTGCGCGTATTGCGCGGGCGGCTGAAGTTTTATGAATTGAAGGAAAACGGTGCGGTGATCGCAGAACATGTGTTGCAGCCAGAAAACGGGGTGTGGACGATTTACCCGCAAGCTTGGCACAAAGTGGAGCCTTTGGATGATGATTTTGCCATGCAGCTGGAATTTCATTGTGAAAAAGCTGATTATTTCCATAAAAAATATGGCATGACCGCCACACATTCCGCTATCCGCGAAGCGGTGCAATCCGTGCCGCCGTGCAAGACGCTGGATTTAGGCTGCGGGCAGGGGCGTAATGCGCTGTTTTTAAGCTTGGCCGGATATGATGTGCACGCTGTAGACCATAGCCCGGCAGCAGTGGACTCGGTGCTGGATATGGCTGCACGCGAACAGCTGCCGCTGCGGGCGGATGCTTACGATATTAACGTTGCGGCCTTGGGCGAAGATTATGATTTTATCTTCTCCACCGTGGTGTTTATGTTCCTCCAGGCCGGCCGTGTGTCGGATATTATTGCCGATATGCAGGCGCACACTCGTGCCGGCGGTTATAACTTGATTGTGTCGGCGATGGATACGGCAGATCATCCCTGCCATATGCCGTTTTCGTTCACATTTAAAGAGGACGAATTGCGGCAGTATTACGCCGGCTGGGAATTGCTGAAGTACGAAGAAGCTGTGGGCTCGCTGCACGCCACCGATGCACAAGGGCGGCCGATTCAGTTGAAGTTCGTTACGATGTTGGCGAAGAAGCCCGGTAAATAATTTTGTATTCTGCATTAAGAGGAAGGCTACCTGAAAGTTTCAGGTAGCCTTTTGTGTTCATATGGCCAAGGCAATTATTTCATGCAAGACATATGGCAAGACGATCTAATGCAACAGGAGGTGAAGAGCTTTGGCAGCCGGTGAAGGCTACCTGAAATTTTATAGTGAATTAAAATTAAGAATGCTACAGCGTTGGCTCGCCTAACCATACTACCTGTACTGTCTGCGGCTCGCCGCCTTGCCTCATTCTCATTTTAATCCACTATAGTTTCACTGGAACTTACGAAGCTCGTTTTAACTTTGATGAAACCTCGCTTTCAGGTAGCCTGAATGGTTTGTTATTGCAGGCATCCCTTATCTGGAATGCTGCATTATATTACTGATCCGCCGCTCCGCATCTATCGGCTTCCTAACTCCGTTCTGTGCCCAGCCTTCTGTTTCTGCTATGATAGCCGTCTTTGGGGCCATACTTGCGTACCAAGCGGGCGGCCATATTTTTCAGGTAGCCGCAACCATACAGGCTACTTGAAAACATCAGCCCTCCCAGTTAAAACTAAAACCTGAATTCCCACTTTAAATATAGTACCACACCATGTTCAACCGCTTATTCTCCTGGTTTGAAAACCGCATCGACCCCTATCCCGCCAGCGAGCCGAAAACCCCGCGCAACGGCCTATTTGGCTTTATTTGGAGCAATCTCGAAGGCGTGCGCGGCTGGCTCGTGCTGCTGGCACTGCTCTCCGGCGGTATCGGCATTGGCGAAGCTTTGCTGTTTCAATTTATCGGCAAAATCGTTGATTGGCTCGGCCGCTATACGCCCGAGACGCTGTTTGCCGAAAAAGGCTTGGCGCTCGTTGGCATGGGCGTGCTGATGGTGGTGCTGGTGATTTGGACGTTTTTTACTTCCTCCATCCGCCTGCAGGTATTGCAGGGGGTGTTTCCCATGCGCCTGCGTTGGAATTTCCACCGCCTGATGCTCGGCCAATCGCTCAGCTTTTATCAAGACGAATTTGCCGGCCGCGTGTCGGCCAAAGTGATGCAGACTGCGCTGGCCGTACGCGATACGGTAATGACCATCGCCGATATGGTGATGTATGTGCTGGTGTATTTCATCACTTCCGGCGTGATTTTGGTGGCGCTGGATAGCTGGCTGCTGCTGCCTTTTGTGGGCTGGCTCATCGGCTTCAGCCTGGTAATGCGCTTTCTGATTCCCCGGCTTGGCCAAACCGCCGCCCGCCAGGCCGATGCCCGCTCGCTGATGACCGGCCGCGTTACTGATGCCTACGCCAACATCGCCACGGTGAAACTCTTTTCCCACGGTGCGCGCGAAGCCGATTATGCCCGCCGTTCGATGGAAGAGTTTATGGTAACCGTGCACGCTCAAATGCGGCTGGCCACCCTGCTCTACAGTGCCAGTGCCGCAGTAAACACCGCGCTCACCCTTTCCACTGCCGTGCTCGGCATTTGGCTGTGGCACAATGGCCAGGTGGGCGTGGGCGCCGTGGCCACCGCCACTGCCATGGCGCTGCGTGTGAACGGGCTCTCGCAATACATCATGTGGGAATCCGCCCGACTGTTTGAGAATATCGGCACTGTGGCCGACGGCATGGGCACGCTCTCCAAGCCGCAAACCATCCTCGATAAGCCCGAAGCCAAGCCCCTGTTGGTGAACAAAGGTGAAATCTGCTTCAACCATATCGATTTCTCCTACGAGCCCGGCAAGCCCCTGCTTAACGGCTTCAACCTACACATCTGCCCCGGCGAAAAAGTCGGCCTTATCGGCCGCAGCGGCGCCGGTAAATCCACCATTGTGAATCTGTTGTTGCGCTTCTACGAGCCGCAGAGCGGCAAAATCTGCATCGACGGACAAAATATCGACAGTGTTACCCAAGAAAGCCTGCGTGCCCAAATCGGCTTGGTAACGCAAGACACCAGCCTGCTGCACCGCTCGGTGCGCGACAACATCATCTACGGCCGCCCCGACGCTACCGAAGAAGATATGCTGCAAGCCGCCCGCCGTGCCGAAGCCGCCGAATTCATCCCCCAGCTTTCCGATGCCAAAGGCCGCAAAGGCTACGATGCCCACGTGGGCGAGCGCGGCGTGAAGCTTTCCGGCGGCCAGCGCCAACGCATCGCCATCGCGCGCGTGATGCTCAAAGACGCACCGATTCTGCTTTTGGACGAAGCCACCAGCGCGCTCGATTCTGAAGTGGAAGCCGCTATCCAAGAAAGCCTCGGCACCATGATGGAAGGCAAAACCGTTATCGCCATTGCTCACCGCCTATCCACCATCGCCGCCATGGACCGCCTCATCGTGCTCGACAAAGGCCGTATCGTGGAAGAAGGCAACCACGCTGAACTCTTGGCTAAAGGCGGCCTCTATGCCAGCCTGTGGGCACATCAAAGCGGCGGCTTTCTCAACGTAAAAGAGCTGGAGGCAGGGCAGACGCTTGAGAAGGAGTAAAGCCTGCTGGCTGTCGAACAAACATGAAGGAAGGCTACCTGAAAATTTTCAGGTAGCCTTTTGCTGTATTTTGCTTTAATTCGCGTTCATATTGATGTTGTCTTTAAATTGTGCGTTTGATACTTGCACCATCAGTGGATCGGCTGAGCCGATGGCTTTGAGATCGTGATGTGCTCTTTACGCCGTGTTGAAAATGAAATTTATCCTTTTAATTATTAATGACAATTTACATTATGGCGGGCTGTCTGAAAAGTGAATTCGCCCTTTATCATTCACGCTAATCTAATTGTTTCAAACATGCATGAGGGTAAGGCGGCAATCTATGCTGCCAGGAGAGCCGACGCGCATCCTATTTGGAACGACTATATAGCTGAAGCACTTATTTTCATACAAGGCAAACTAACACTGTATGAGGAGATAAGTGTTTTATCTATCACAACGCCAATAACAAAACAAGCCCGAACCTTGTGGATTCGGGCTGTTGCTATTTTCTGCTACACTTTAAAGCTTGGCGGTACCATTGATTTTCCGATTAATCAGCCACTGTTGCGCCATACTCAAGAGGTTGTTCACCACATAGTAGAGCACCAGGCCGGCGGGGAAGAAGAAGAACATCACGGAAAAAGCCAGCGGCATGATTTTCATCATTTTGGCCTGCATCGGGTCGCTCGGTGGTGGGCTGAGTTTGGTTTGGATATACATGGTCAGCGCCATCAGAATTGGCAGGATGTAGAGTGGGTCGGGGCGAGCCAGGTCAGCCACCCAGCCCCACGGGGCTTGGCGCAGCTCAACAGAGGCGAGCAGCACCCAATACAGACCGATAAACACGGGGAACTGCAACAGCATGGGTAGGCAGCCGCCCAGAGGGTTGATTTTCTCGTCTTTATACATCTTCATCATGGCCTGTTGCAGCGCTGCACGGTCGTCACCGTGCTGTTTTTTCAGCATTTCCAGCTTAGGTGCAACGGCACGCATCTTGGCCATGGAGCGGTAGGATGCGTTGGTGAGCGGCAGCAGCAGGGTTTTGACGATGATGGTCAGCAAAACGATGGACCAGCCCCAGTTGCCGATGAGACTGTGCAGCCAGTTGAGCAAGCCGAACAGCGGCGCGGCCACCACATGGGTACGGCCATAGTCTTTCACCAGCTCCAAGCGGTCAGCCACTTTGCTGATCACGGCGTATTCCTGCGGGCCGGCATACAATTCGGCAGGCACGCTCAGTTTCTGGCCAGCAGCAATCGCGGGCAGCGGCACACGCACGCCGGCGGAGTAAAGGTTGTCGCTACGGCGTTTGATATCGAGCAAGCAGTTGCCGTTTTGGCAGATGCTGTTGCCATCTTTGGGCTGTAACACCCATACGGTGGTGAAGTAGTGCTGAGTGAAGCCAACCCAGCCGCTGGTAGCGGTGCGCTGGTAATCGGCGCGATCACGTTTGCTTTCGAAGTCGTCGTCCAAATCTTTAAACGGCACTTTTTGGAAGTTACCATCGGGCGTGTAGGCTACTGGGCCGACATAGGTTTGGTTGAAATAACCGCTGCCCTCGGGCGTGCTGTTGTCGCGCAGCACACGATACACGCCGTCCAGCTTCAGCGGGGTATCAGTGTGGTTGGTAATATCGAACCGTACATCAATAAGGTAGCTGCCTTTACGGAAGGTGTACACTTTGTCTACCTGAACGCCGTTGGTTTCTGGCGCGCTCAAGCGCACTTCCAGCGTATCTCCATTGAGGGTGTAGCTGTTTTGCGGGGCTTTGAAGCTGCTGTCTTGTAACAGGTAGTTACCTTTTTGGTCGATCAGCAGCGATTGCACCAAATATTTGTGTTCGCTGTTGTCGGAAAGCAGGGTGAAGGTTTTGCTGGCATCGCCGGCGGAGTTGTGTTTGAGTAAATCCAACCCGCGCAAATCGCCACTGTTTTCATCGATCACGGCTTGGAGCGTGTCGGTACTTACGGTAATCGGTTTGGTAGGTGGCAAATCGTTCCCGGCAACGGGGGCGGCGGCTTGCTGCTCCGTCTGCGCTGCGGCCTGTTCGGGCTGCTGCGGTTGGGGATTGAAATAATTCCAAACCATCAGGGTCAGGATAGCGATAATGGCGAAAACCGCCGTCCGCTTCAATTCATTGTTGGATTCCATAATCGGGTTCCGTTTGAAAACAGGAGAAAACGGCAGTCTGAATTTAATGCAGGCTACCTGAAGATTTAGTCGCCATGCAGCACGGATGCCGCATGGCAGGGTTAAGGCACAGGGTCGTAGCCGCTGCCTCCCCACGGATGGCAACGGCTGATGCGCTTGGCTGCCAGCCAGCCGCCTTTGAGCGCACCGTATTTGCTCACCGCCTCAATGGCGTATTGCGAACAAGTGGGCTGATAACGGCAGCGCGGCAGCAGCAGCGGGCTGATTGCGTATTGGTAAAACCGGATCAGCCCCAGCAGGATTTTGGCTAGCATGGTTTTTTCGGTACAATCTGTTCCAACTGTGCCAACACCTGCTGCCGCTCTGCCTTGCCGAACGGACGGCACACGCGAATCACCAAATCGCTGCTGTCTAAATGGTGCCGATTGAGACGGAACCATTCGCGCAGCGTGCGTTTCATATAATTGCGGCGGTTGGCACGTCGGGCAGTTTTCTTGGCCACCACCAAACCCAGCCGCGGATGTCCCAGCCCGTTGGGCTTGTGCCACAGTTGGATATCCGGCCGCGATTTCAGCCGGCGTAAAGCAAAAACGGATGAGAAATCATCCGTTTTCAGTAAGCGGTATGGTTTGCCGAAACAGTAATCCACTGTTACACGGCCAAACGTTTACGGCCTTTGGCGCGACGAGCAGCCAACACGGCACGGCCGCCGCGTGTTTTGGAGCGGACCAAGAAACCATGGGTACGTTTGCGGCGGATAACGGAGGGTTGATAAGTGCGTTTCATGATGTTTCCCGTAGAATAATCTCAAATCAGAAAGCAATGTATTACACCTGATTTTGCTGAAATTGTCAAACTGTTCGTGCTGTGGGCCGCTTTTCCTCCTGTCTTGGTTTGCCTCCTGAATTTTAGGTATAATCTACCGGTACGTACCGTACCCAGATACGGTGGTGCCCCGCACACCTTTTGCCGCTTCCCTTGTATTCTTTTCAGAATAGCCACC